>JBAPYW010000107.1:0-6096 GCA_049284935.1 Xanthobacteraceae bacterium | reverse complement strand
ACCGGCTTGGCCTGGTCGTGGGCGCGCGCCGTCGCGGCGACGACGAACGTGCAATCGGCAATGGCGGCTTCGAGGCTGTCATAAAGCTCGGCGCCGTCGAGAATGCGGTCGGCGCCCGCGGCCATGATGCGCGCCTTGGTATTGGGCCAGGCCTGCCGCGGCGCCACCAGGCGCAGCCGCGACAGGCCAAAATTGGCCATCGCGCGCGCGGCGGCGCCGATATTTTCGCCAAGCTGCGGCTCGACCAGCACCACAATGGGCGCCGGCCGCTCGATCCATCGCTTGGTCTTGTCTGTTCCTGCTCCGGGCATGGCCGCTCCGCGCGGACGGTATAGCGAACGGCCGCGGAAAAAGGCAGGCGTCATGCCGCAATGTCGGCTTTCTCGGCTGGCTGGCCAGTGCTATAGCGACGGCGCCCCCGCGGACGTCTGGTCGGCGCCGCCGCCCGCCTCATTCTTTCAACCCGGGATGCAAAGGTCGAAAACTCAATGGCTAAAATCAAAGTCACCAATCCGGTCGTCGAGATGGACGGCGACGAGATGACCCGGATCATCTGGCAGTACATCAAGGACAAGCTGATCTATCCCTATCTCGACATCGAGCTCCTCTACTTCGATCTCGGCATCCAGAAGCGCGACGAGACCCGCGACCAGATCACGATCGACGCGGCGGAGGCGACCAAGAAGGTGGGTGTCGCGGTCAAATGCGCGACCATCACGCCGGACGAGGCGCGGGTGAAGGAATTCAACCTGCATGAGATGTACCGCTCGCCGAACGGCACCGTGCGCAACATCCTGGGCGGCGTCATCTTCCGCGAGCCGATCATCTGCAAGAACGTGCCGCGGCTCGTTCCCGGCTGGACCAAGCCGATCATTATCGGCCGCCACGCCTATGGCGATCAGTACCGCGCCACCGATTTCAAGGTCCCCGGCAAGGGCAAGCTTTTTCTCACCTTCATCGGCAACGACGGCAGCAAGATCGAGCGCGAGGTATTCGAATTCCCCGGCGCAGGCATCGCCATGTCGATGTATAACCTCGACGCCTCGATCCGCGACTTCGCGCGCGCCTCGATGAATTACGCGCTCGACCGCGGCTATCCGCTGTATCTCTCGACCAAGAACACGATCATCAAAGTCTACGACGGGCGTTTCAAGGATATTTTTCAGGAGATTTTCGACGCCGAGTTCAAGGATAAATTCGCGGCGAAGAAACTCACCTACGAGCACCGGCTGATCGACGACATGGTGGCCGCGGCGCTCAAATGGTCGGGCGGTTACGTCTGGGCTTGCAAGAACTACGACGGCGACGTGCAGTCGGATACGGTGGCGCAGGGCTACGGCTCGCTCGGGCTGATGACCTCGGTCCTGACCTCGCCGGACGGCAAGATCGTCGAAGCCGAGGCCGCCCACGGCACGGTGACGCGGCATTACCGCGAGCATCAGAAGGGGCGCGAGACCTCGACCAACTCCATCGCCTCGATCTATGCCTGGACGCGCGGGCTCGGGCATCGCGCCAAGCTCGATAACAACGCCGCGCTGGCGCGCTTTGCGACCACGCTGGAGAAGATCACGGTGGCCACCGTCGAGGCGGGCTTCATGACCAAGGACCTTGCGCTCCTGATTGGTCCGGACCAGAAGTGGCTCAGCACCATCGGCTTCCTCGACAAGGTTGCCGAGAATTTGCAGAAGGCGCTGGCAACAACGGCGGGATAGGCGATGGCCCGGCACCGTGTCGGAGGTCTATGCGCGGTCTCGATCGCCACGCTTGTGCTTGGTGCCGATGGCGCGCTGGCGCAGATGCCGCCGGCCATCGCCGCGCCCGGGCAGTCGCTAATGGTTGCGCTGCACGCGACCGGCGCCCAGGTCTACGAGTGCAAAGCCGGCAAGGATGGCAAACTCGCCTGGGTTTTCCGCGAGCCGGTCGCCACCCTTATCCTCGACGGCAAAACGGTCGGGCGCCATTACGCGGGGCCGACCTGGGAACACGCCGACGGCAGCGCGGTGACCGGCAAAGTGGCCGCTACCGCGCCCGCCGCGACCGCCAATGATGTTCCCTGGCTCAAGCTTGACGTGGTCGGCCGGCGCGGCAACGGAACGCTCGCCGACGTCACGACCGTACAGCGGATCAACACCAACGGCGGCGTGCTCGCCGGCGCGTGCGATCAGGCCGGCGATCTGCGTAGCGTCCCCTACTCCGCGGATTATGTTTTCTTGCGCCCAGGCGGCTGACGCCATCGGCACCGGCGCGGCCTGCGATCGCTGTGCGCGCCCGCAATCCGCTGCAATCGGCTGGCGAAGGACGGAACGCCGACCTATCTCACGGCCATGCAAACGCGAAGCATTTTAGGAACCCTTGCTCTCGTCGTACCGCTCCTGGCCATTTTGGCGGCCGCGGGCTGGTTCGCCGCCAGCGCCTGGGTCTCGGTCGAAGGCCCACCGATGCCGGCGATCGGCTACCTGGCGATGGCTCTCGGTGTCGTTTTTTCGCTGATCGTCGGCTGCGGGCTGATGGCGCTCTTGTTCTACTCCAACCGCCACGGCTACGACGACCCGTTCCAGGCCCACGACGACCGCGAATGAGGCCGGCTCGCTCCCCTAGCAGCAATTTTGTGACGGCTATCAACTCGGTTTTAGCTTTTCCCAGCTAGCAATACCCCGATAGGGCGCCGGCAGAGCGCCTCTCCTGGGTGCCAAACCCATCCACGAGCGAATTCGGCTCGCACCGAAACGCGGAGGCATCGATCATGATATTTTTGCGAGACCTCATCCGGTGGACTGCGGTCGCGTTGCTCGCCGCGTCGGCCGCCCTCACTGCAACGCCAAGCTTCGCCGTGCCGCGCTACGACGGTCTTTGGAGCGTGTCGATCGTCACCAAGAAGGGCGATTGCGTCGCCAGCTACCGCTATCCCATGCGCATCGCCAACGGCTTTCTCGCCAATGGCGGCGCCATCGCCCTGACGGTCTCCGGCAAGGTCGCTCCGAGCGGCGCCGTTATCGTCAAGGTGAGCAGCGGCACGACCAGCGCAATCGGCTCCGGCCGCCTCGCCGCCAATGCCGGCAGCGGCTCCTGGCGCGGCGCTTCCTGCTCGGGCTCATGGACGGCGGAGCGGCGTAGCTCGTAGGGCAGTCATTCCGGATTGCCGCGAAGCGATCCACCGCGCTGGGGCTATAGATTCCGGGCTCCGCGCGGAGCCTGTCATCGGGTCGGCCACTTGGGCCGAACCCGTTGGCGCGGCCCCGGAATGACAATGCTCACCCCTCGGCGGCATCATCCTCGCCGGCGCTCTCGCCTTGTTCTCCGGCGAGAATTTTTTCAGCGATCAGACCGGAGTTCTGCCGGATCGCCGCCTCGATTTTTCCGGCGATTTCGGGATTGGCCTTGAGGAAGGTTTTGGCGTTTTCGCGGCCCTGGCCGATGCGCTGGCTGTCGTAGGAGAACCACGCGCCGGACTTTTCCACGACGCCGGCCTTGACGCCAAGATCGATCAATTCGCCGGTCTTGGACACGCCCTCGCCGTACATGATGTCGAATTCGACCTGCTTGAACGGCGGCGCCAGCTTGTTCTTGACCACTTTGACGCGGGTCTGGTTGCCGACCACCTCGTCGCGCTCCTTGATGGCGCCGATGCGGCGGATGTCGAGGCGGACCGAGGCGTAGAATTTCAGCGCATGGCCGCCGGTGGTGGTTTCCGGCGAGCCGTACATGACGCCGATCTTCATGCGGATCTGGTTGATGAAAATCACCATCGTATTGGAGCGGTTGATCGAGGCGGTGAGCTTGCGCAACGCCTGGCTCATCAGTCGCGCCTGCAGGCCGGGTTGGCTGTCGCCCATCTCGCCTTCGAGCTCGGCACGCGGCACCAAAGCCGCGACCGAATCGATGACCAGAACGTCGATCGCGCCCGAGCGCACCAGCGTATCGGCGATTTCCAGCGCCTGCTCGCCGGCGTCGGGCTGCGAGATCAGAAGATCGTCGACATTGACGCCGAGCTTTCGCGCGTAGATCGGATCGAGCGCGTGCTCGGCATCGATGAAGGCGCAGATGCCACCACTTTTTTGCGCCTCGGCAAGGCAGTGCAAAGCGAGCGTGGTCTTGCCCGATGATTCCGGGCCGTAGATTTCGACCACCCGGCCGCGCGGCAGGCCGCCGATGCCGAGCGCGATATCGAGGCCGAGCGAACCGGTGGAGACGGTGTCCACGTCCATCGACCGGTTGTTCTTGCCGAGCCGCATGATCGAGCCCTTGCCGAAGTTGCGCTCGATCTGCGAGAGCGCGGCGTCAAGAGCCTTCGATTTGTCCATGGACGATCCTTCGACGACGCGCAGCGCTGCACTCATGTTGTCGTGCTCCTTATGGCCGGGATTCGGAGACCCCACAACGGACGCCGCGAATCCCCCTTTGCGGCATGGCGATTGAAATAGTGTACACGATTTGTTCCCGGTTCGCAATATGTTCGCATCAGATATTATAACGCATTGATGTTACAATAGGATTTTTGACTCGATGGGATCGCGCAAACGCGTCCCCCGCAGTTCCGGCTCACGGGCCCCGATCAACCCGCGCTTGGTCGCGCTCGCGATTTCCAGCGGCCGAGGACAAGGCGCACTTGCGCAAGGTATTGATCTTGCGAAGTTCCCTGCCCGTCATGCGGTCGGGTCAAAAAATTTCCAATCGCCCGGTGGCAAATTCAGCGTACGCTTGATTATCATCAACAGCGATGAGGCATAAGGCGGCGTGCACCCGCGCGGCCACCTCCATCGATGAGTAGCGTCATGTCCATTGTTCCGCTGCTAGCCAATGCGTCGTTCGACCCGGAAACGGTCGAAACCCTGAGCGCGGCCTTCGATGACGCGTGGGAACAGATCAAACAATCCGGCTCCACCTTTGCACGGCCGGCTTACGAGCGCGGCGCACGCGAAATCCTGGCCAAACGCATTATCGAGATGGCGCAACGCGGCGAGCGCGACAAAAAGGTGCTCAGCGACGCCGCGGTGACCTATCTCGCCAAGAACTATGCGGGTTAGGCCGGCGCAACAGACGGCCTCGCTCGCCTGCACCCGTGCTGCGAACCGCTGCTCCACCCTCCCCTGGAGGGGGAGGGTCGCTCGCCGAAGCGCGCAGCGAGCGCAGGCGAGCGGGGTGGGGTGACAAACGAACTGGCGCGTGAACGTTTCACCCCCTCCCGCGACGCTGCGCGTCGCGACCTCCCCCCTCCAGGGGGAGGTCGACGGCGGTTACGCCTCGATGACGATCTTCGGCGCCGGGCGGCCTGCGGCCATAAAGCCGTCGCGCACGCGCGCGGCGATCTCGCGGAAGATTTTCGCGTGCGGACCGTCCGGTTCGGTCGCGACCACCGGCGCGCCGGCGTCGGATTTTTCCCGGATGTCCATCGCCAGCGGCACTTCGCCCAGGAACGGCACGCCAAGCCGCTCGGCCTCATGCCGCGCCCCACCGTGGCCGAAAATATCCGAGCGCGTGCCGCAATGCGGGCAGATGAACATCGACATGTTTTCGACGACACCGAGCACCGGAACGTTGACGCGGCGGAACATGGCGATGCCGCGCCGCGCGTCGATCAGCGCCAAGTCCTGCGGCGTCGAGACGATGACGGCGCCCTTGAGCGGCACCTGTTGCGCCATGGTCAGTTGGGCATCGCCGGTTCCCGGCGGCATGTCGACCACCATGACGTCGAGCGTGCCCCATTCTACCTCGCGCAGCATCTGCGTCAGCGCCGACATGACCATCGGCCCGCGCCAGATCATCGGCGTCTCCTCCTCGACCAGGAAGCCGATCGACATCACCGGCATGCCGTGGCGCACGATCGGTTTTAGCCGCCCGTCGACAGTCTGCGGGCGCTCGCGGATGGCAAGCAGTTTCGGCATCGACGGCCCGTAAATATCGGCATCGAGGATGCCGACCTTGAGCCCGAGATCGCGTAGCCCGAGCGCGAGATTGACCGCCACTGTCGATTTGCCGACGCCGCCCTTGCCGGAGGCGACGGCGATGATCGCACCAACGCCGGGAATGCCTGCCGGCCCGGCCGGCCTGCCCGGCCCGTGCGCAGCTGCCGGCACCGCTTGCTCGCGGGGCCGCGCG
>JBAPYW010000106.1:0-26174 GCA_049284935.1 Xanthobacteraceae bacterium | reverse complement strand
GCTCACCGATCCCCTCTAACAGCATAGTGTGGCGGCCCCAGCGCCGACCACGGACAGAAGCGTGAGCTCGGCGGCGTGACGACTGCTTGGGGGACTTGACCTCGTCGAGCCCATTACAGAAGGCTGTGTACAATGCGGATTCGTGCGCGGTGCAGCCCGGACTATGTGGAAAGACAGGGGCGATCAAGGCCCGCAGACGGATATTGGCCTACTTGATGCGTGGCTCAGGCGACTTAAGGCGCGAGATGGCGGGCGGCGTATCGGTCGTGCGCCTCGGCCGCACATTTTGTGGCGTGGATATCGCGGTTGATCGCCTGAAGGTTGGGCAAACCCCCATAGTCGAGCAACTGCGGCCATGGCGCGTCTCGGTATTCGCTCCACACCCGAAATAGCGGGACGTGGTGGTCCACCTCGGCGTTCTTCCGTAACCGCCCGCCGGTTTCGCCGCAGCGGCGGACCTGCAAGTGCCGCAGGAGCGGCGCCTCGCCACCCGGCGCATTCCAGAATTGCCCTGCGACCACGCACGCGCAGTGCCAGACCGCGCTCTTGTTGGCGCCGGCTCCCCACAGATCGACATGCCAGCCGAAGCGATAAACCGGTTGCCCGCACACACAGCAGAATCCGGGACCCCGCGCGTATGCTCGTTCGCGATAAGGGGCCGGCGGGGTCCGGGCGGCTTGAAGACAAGAAGGCAAGAGCCAGCGCCCTGGCCGGTGTCGGTGAACCGGCTCGAAAGGATTGAGCGACGACGCCCAGGCGTCGGCGGCAGTGTTGATTGCCGGCGGACACATTTCGTATACAGGCGCCTTTTCAAAGACCCCCATCCTACCGCAATCGCAGATCGTTACTTGCGCCGCTGTCATGTAGGTGGCGACCGCTGTGATGGTTTTGCCTGCCCGCTATCAACGTCATCAGGCTCTCTGCCGCGCGCGGCTGACTGCGCAACGGTCGCTCTGCACCCGATAGCAGACATTTTTCTGCACCGCAGCGAACTTCCGCTTGGGGCCAGGAGGCGACATTGCCGAACGCTTCGTAGCAACCAGGGTTAGGTCAGAACTCGGTTTTGAAGCGTAATAGCTTCCGCACTTTTGACGGGCAAACTCGCGGTTGCATAGTTCGGTTGATCTACATCAATGAGCTGCGGGCGCGCTGCTGAGAATTTAAGCTTTAATCGCCGCGAATGAACCGCGTTATCCAAAAAATACGACTGGGGTGGAGACACTGGGTTTGCCTCTCGGGAACGGCGCCGACCATTCCCGACCACGGCTGACTGAACCAACAAATCGACCCGGGGAAACAACAGGAGGACTACATGCAGGACCGGCCCAAATCGTATCAAGGCTTTAGATCCCAGTCCACACCGTCGAGTTACTCGCCCTATGGGTCGCAGGCACGAGGTTCAACCTATCCAGCCGGATCCGCCGAGATGCGCGGCACGACATCGTCTGGTTATTCGCCCAATGAGCCGCAGGCGCGAAGTTCAGTCTACGCCACCGGTTCCAACGAGATGCGCGGCACCGACATTATCGCCGAGTATCTGATCAAGGAGAAAGTCCCCTACATCCTCGGTTATGCCGGACATGGCGCCATCGGCCTGCTCGACGGGCTGTACAAGCAGACCGACCGCATCCGCCATATCTCGCCGCGTATAGAGCAGGCCGGCGGTTTCATGGCCGACGTTTACTATCGCCTCACCGGGCAGCCGCTCGCGGTCTATACCTCCACCGGTCCGGGCCCCATGAACATGATGATCTCGGTGGCCAACGCCTTCTATGACTGCTCAGCGTTTTTCCTCATCACCGGGCAGGTGCCGACGACCCAGTTCAACACCGGCGCCCTGCAGGACGACTACCGTTACCACGGCGACATGTCCTCGATGTTCGCGCCCATCGTCAAAAAATCCTGGCGCATTCGCAAGGTCGAGGATCTGGTCAAAGCGCTGCCCGACGCCTTCTCGATGATGCGCAGCGGCAGGCCGGGGCCCGTGCACTTCGACATGCCTTACGACCTCTATATGCGAACCGCGCCGGTCTCGGCCCCCGACCCGAATGTGCACCCGCTCAACTGGCGCACCACGGTTGCCGACGAGACCGTCGAGAAGGCGCTCAACCTTCTCACCAGCTCCCAGCGGCCGTTGATTCTCGCCGGCGGCGGCGTGCGCGTCGCCCGCGCCTACGAGGAATTAAAGGCGCTCGCCGAACAACTCGAAATTCCTGTCTATACGTCTTTCATGGGCAAGAGCGCGCTGCCTTCCGATCACCGGCTCAATCTCGGCGTCGCCGGCGTCTGGGGCGAGTATCCGGCCACCGAAGCCGCCCGCAGTGCCGATGTGATCCTTGCGATCGGCGCCCGCTTCAACGACCTGCATACCGGCTCGTGGATTCCGGGCTATGTCTACAACATCCCGCCGACACGCCTCATCCAGGTCGACATCGACCCGGACGAAATTGGGCGCAACTATCCGGTCGAGATCGGCATCGTCGGCGATGCCAAAGCCTTCCTCGCCCAGGCGGCGAGGATCGCCCGCGCCAAGGGCAACCGTCTCGGCTATGGCAGCCCCTGGCTCAAGGAAATCGAAGGCTGGCGTGCGGACTGGCGCAATTTCTGCGAGCCCTTCGAACGCTCGAGTGAAGTTCCCATAGAGCCGCGCCGCATGATGGCGGACATGAACAAAATCTCCCCGCCCGACACGGTGATGGTCGACGACGTCGGCAACTGCCAGGTCTGGTCCGAACAATACTGGAAGCCGAAGACTCCCGGCTTGCACTTGACGGCCGGTGGCTTCGCCGCCATGGGCTTCGGTGTGGCCGGCGTCATGGGCGCCAGGCTGGCCCGGCCCGATTCGCCCTGCGTGACGCTGTGCGGCGACGGCGGCTTCATGATGATGTCGCATGTCATCGCAACCTCCGTCGAATACAATCTCCCCGCCGTGTGGGTGCTGCAGAACAACTACGCCATCGGCTGCATCCGCGACCTGCAGCGCTTCTATCACGATGGGCGCGAGATCGGCACGAGCTTCGTCAATGAACGCACCGGCAAGCTGTGGAATCCGGATTTCGCCAAGATGGCGGAAGCCATGGGCGGCCGCGGCATCCGCGTCGAACACCCCGATCAATTCGGCGACGCCTATCGCGAAGCGATCCGCTCCGACATTCCGACCGTCATCGACGTGGTCATCAACCGCGACACGACCATGCCCGTCATCGGCACCTGGCAGATGCCGCCCATTCCGGAAGTGCAACCAACTTTCGGTAAGCGCAAGGTGCGCTAACCAAGACAGGAGAGCGCAGACATTTCGGCCGCGCGGTGCGCGGCCGAAAGCTTCTTTGGGTCCTGACAAATTACTCGTACGACTTTTTGCAAGGCGGATTGTCGCGTCCCGGAGGAACGAACTTGTCGAAGGCTGCCTTGGAGAACCCGAGCCGCTCTTGCACGTTCGGTATCACCTTGACGACCTTGCTGATGAGATCGCCTTTTGCGTCCTTCACGACTTCGGTGACGAAGTTCGTGCCGATCGCCTGGCGGTTCTCGTCAAGCGTGATCTTCCCGTTGGGCGCGTCGAGCTCGATCTTGTTCAGAACTTCGCGGAACTTCTTGTTGCCGTCCGAAAGATCGCCCTTGACTTGGTCAAGTGCCTTAAACATCGCGTCGGCCGAGTTGTAGTAGTTGATGGCAAGCAGCGAGGGGCCGGAGAAGGCGTTCTTGAAGTACCCGGTCTTCGCGTGCTGCTGATAGGCCTTGACGAACGCCTGCCATTTCGGGTTCGGGTCGTTGTCGGCCATGCCGCTGGCGGCGATCGTGCCGATCAGCGCTTCCTTCGCCTTGCCCTTTGACGACAGCACGGTCTGATCGACCATGATTGAGCCACCCAGCAGATGGGCATGCCCGCCGGCCTGCTGGTATTGGTTGAGGAAGTTTACCGCGTCGGCCCCGCCGAGGCCTAGATAGATGGCGTCGACGTCATCGGGCAGTGACGAAATGACCGAAGCAAAGTCCTTGGTGCCGAGCGGCACCCAGAAGCGCTTGGTGATCTCGCCGCCGGCCTTGCAGTACTCGACCGTCAATCCCATCACTTGCGTGTAAACAAACGAGTAGTCTTCGCCGACTGTCGCGATCTTCTTGTAATGTTTGACGTTGTATGCGTAGTCGCCGAGGCCTGCTTGCCACTGCGCGCCGTCCAGGTTGGTACGATAGAACGTCGGCGATGGAGTAACACCGGCGGATGGGTCGCCATACGTCGTCTCCAGCGCGCCGGATCCGGCATTCATGACCGTTATCTGCGGCTGGGTCTTCGAGTAATCCCGGATCGCGATGCCTTCGGAACCCGAAAGCGGTGAAATCAAGATGTCGACCTTATCCTGTTCGACAAGCTTCTTGGCAGCGCGAACCGCTGAATCCGGACTGGCGTCCGTCGCGCCGACGATGGTTTCGATCTCCTTGCCGGCGACCTTCCCGCCATGTGCTTCAACCGCGAGCTCGTAGCCGCGCATGCCGTCCTCGCCGAGAACGGTATAGGTGCCTTCAAGTGTCGCGGTGACGCCGACTTTCAGTTTGTCGGCGGCGTTAACCGACCCGGTGCCGACGAGCGCAATAAGGCCGGCCGTGGTCGCCAATAGTAAGCCCTTGTGCATGGGGTTCCCTCCTGATGTCAGAGCGCCGTGAGACGGCGCTTTTTTTGACGGTCGAATGGCGCTTGCGCGTTCTTGCGGGGATGTGAGCGTCGCCCCCGTCCCCGACCGAAAAACAAATCGTAGCAGCGTCCCGATCGAAGCGACAAGCCGTCAATGGCTAAAGCGGGCCGTGCAGACGTGTCTACCAGTCTGATTCTTGACGCTTCCAAGAGTAGGGGTTGCGGATCAACCCGCCGGGGTGAATTGATCCCCCACTTGTCAATTACGACGAGACGTCGTTTAATCTGCCAAACAAAACAACAATGTATGCCCCTAGGGAGGCAGCGTATGAGTAGCGCTTTGGCGGTCTGCCATGGCTCATTTGGCCGAGTGACAGTCTACCGGCTGGACAAGCCCATGCGCACACACGCCCACCGCGAAGGCCATTTGACCTTTCTTCTAAGTGGGCCGCCGGCCATCGTCACGATTGCTGACGTTCCCCATTTGGTTGATCAAGCCGCCGGAGTTGCGATCAATCCTTGGCAGCCGCATTCCTTTCAACCGTGTTGTGAGGACAAGCCGTCGGTTTTTCTAGTCGCTTATATCTGCGACCAATGGCTTGACCGCGATCACGAGGGCCGCGGGAGCCTTCGCTTCGGAGCCAACGATCTTCGAGTGGGAACGACCCTCTGCTCCATCTGCGCCAGCCTCGCTCACGCGCTGGTGTCGAATGCCGGCTTCCGGATAGTGAATCGCTATTTGAATCAGTTATTTGACGCGAGTTTCGAGGAGTCCTGGAAGACCGTAGATCGACCCAATCTAAAGTCGCAACCGCAGGCGCCAATAGACTTTCGCGTTCGCAAATCGCTGCGCATTTTGGACGATGCTCTCGCCGAGGGTATCGAACTCGACACTGTGGCTCGCGACGCCGGAATGTCGCGCCCGCACTTCTTCAAGCTGTTCCGCGAGAATACCGGGATAACCCCCGCGCTCTACGCCAACACAATGCGCATCGAACGAGCGCTGGATCGATTGACGCGCTCACAGACCTCGGTCACCGACATCGGCTACGAACTCGGCTTTTCGTCACAAAGTCATTTCACACATTTCTTTTCCGCTCATGTCGGGATTGCACCCACGCAATATCGGGCGATCGCGCGGGTTGTGAGCGATTAGGCGCGCGTAAAAATCAGACTGCCAAGCATGCCGTCGTCCCTGCGCTCGGGTAGCTTTCGGGCAAAGTCGGAGGGCGCAAGGTGGCCACACCGTTTGGCGGCGACAGCGGAGCCCGGGTGCCAGGGCGCCACGATGCGCTTGGCCGTTGGGTCGGACATCATCCTATTGCCGCGCTTGCCATCGCCGTTGCCATCATTCTCGCGCTCTGGCTGCTCCTGGCACCGTGGCCGGAGGGATTTGAGGACGTATTCGGCCGCAAGCGGCTGTTCATCAACGCGATCTTCAACGGCATCACGCTAGGAGCCCTTTATTTTCTCGTTGCCACCGGCTTCACGTTGATTTTCGGCCTCATGCGGTACGTCAACCTCGCTCATGGCTCACTTTATTTGTTCGGCGGCTATATGGGTTACGAGGCGGGCGAATGGACCGGCTCGTGGCTCTTTGGTTTTGTCATTGCGTTTATTAGTTGCGCCATTGTCGGCATGGCCATGCAGTTCTTCATCTTTCGCCGCATGGAGGGGCAGGATCTGCGCCAGACGCTGGTGACGCTCGGGCTGTCGATCGTGTTTTCCGATCTGATGGTCTGGGTCTGGGGCGGCAATGCCATCCAAATCGACACGCCGGACTATCTGATGGGACCGACGCCGACGCCAATTGTCGTGGCGGTCAAATCAAGCGGCGACGTGGTCTTCCTGCAATACCCGCGCGTGCGACTCGTGATTTTCGTCGCCGCGGTCGTGATCGGCATCGGAATGTGGCTGGCGCTTCACCGCACCCGTATCGGCGTGATGATCCGCGCCGGCGTTGATGATCGCGACATGCTGTCGGTCCTCGGCTACCGGGTCCAGCTTCTCTTCATCCTCGTCTTCGCGTTCGGCGCGGGCCTGGCGGGAATAGCCGGCATTGTGGGCGGCACTTTTCAATCGATCTCGCTGGGCGAGGACTCGCATTTTCTGTTGGCCTCGCTGCAGGTGGTCATCGTCGGCGGCATGGGTTCGATCCCTGGTGCGGCGATCGGCGCCATCATTATCGGCTGCGCCGAACAACTCGGCCAAACTTACTTCCAGAATTACGCGACCGTTCTGACCTTCGTAATCATGGTCATCGTGCTTGCCTTGCGTCCGCAAGGATTGCTGGGAAGACGCTGATGGCACTGGCGCAAATCACGGATTCCCCCTCGCTGGGCGAGCTACAGCGCAGCAGCACGCTGTCGCGGTGGGCCTCGCAGCACGCGGCAATTTTGCTGCTTGGTCTTGTCTTGCTGATCCTGCCGGCGGTGGCGAGCGATTTCATCTTCGTTCAGGTGTTCGGCTGGGCGATGATCCTCGGCATTATCGCGCTGTCGCTGATGTTTCTCGCCGGTTACGGCGGCATGGTCAGCCTCGCGCAAATGACGGTAGCCGGCGTTTCTGGCTATATGGTCGCCGTCTTTGGCACTAGCTCGCTTCCCTACATTAGCTTGTTCTGGCCCTGGTGGGTGGCGGTGCCAATCGCGATCGCGATTGCGGTCGCGTTCGGCACGCTGACGGGCGCACTCTCCGCGCGCACTGAAGGCATCTACACGATCATGATCACGCTTGCGATCGCTGCAGCTTTTTTCTACCTGACCCTGCAGAACTGGCCGATTTTTAATGGTTTCGCCGGCTTCACGACGATACCGGCGCCGGTCGCCTTCGGAATCAACTGGAAGCATCCACTGCCGCTCTATTACCTGATCCTGTTCTTCGCCGCGCTCAGTTACGTAGTGGTCCTTTACATCTCGCGGGCGCCATTTGGGCTCGCGCTACAAGGCGTGCGCGATAATCCGCGCCGCATGGAGGCAATCGGCTACAACGTCACCGCCCATCGTGTCGCCGCCTACGCTTTCGCTGCGCTGTTCGCCGCGATCGGTGGCATCCTGATGGTATGGCTCAATAATCAGATCTCGCCCGGCTCGACCGGAATCGAGGCCTCCATCGATCTTCTGATTATTGCCGTCGTCGGCGGGCTCGGTCACCCCATCGGGGCGTTTGTCGGCGCAATTATCTACGTGATTTTGCGCACCTTCGCGCTAGACTCCCTGGTTGCAATCGGTCTCGACGGTCGCCGTTTCCAGACCCTGATCGGTCTTTGTTTCCTCGCCATTGTCTTGTTTTCCCCAGACGGCGTCATCGGGCTGTGGCGGCGCTGGGTGGCGCGCACGCGCGGCGGCAGGAGTACCTCTTGAGCACGATCGCCGAACGATTAGCCGCCACCGGCACCGGCAACGCGATTGAGTTGCGCGGCGTTAGCCGGAAGTTCGGCGCACTTTCGGCCTTAACCGATATCACGCTGAGTGTGCGACCGGGCGAGCGGCGCGCCGTGCTCGGGTCGAACGGGGCGGGCAAGACAACATTGCTCAATTGCGTAACCGGTGATTTTCCGCCGACGTCGGGGACGGTGCGCTTTTTCGGCGAGGACGTGACGACGCTGCCGCCGCACGAGCGCATCCGCCGCGGGCTGCGTCGCACCTACCAGATTTCATTGCTATTTTCGCGTCTCACGGTGCGTGAGAACGTCTATCTGGCTTGTCGCGGCGTCTCGCGCGGCCGCTTTTCCTTCATCCGTACGCGCGCACGCGACGCGATCATGCAGTCGGTCGCAGACCTTGTTTCCCTTGTCCACCTGGAGAGAGTGATCGATCGTCTGGTTGGGGAACTTGCGCACGGCCAGCAGCGCCAGCTTGAGATCGCGCTAGCGCTAGCCGGTGCGCCGCGCTTCATTCTGTTCGACGAACCGGCAGCGGGGCTGTCGCCAAATGAGCGGGGCGATCTGGTCGCAATCCTCACCGCGCTTCCCGCCCACATCGGCTACATCATTATCGAGCATGACATGGACGTTGCTCTGCGCGTCGTGGAAAGCGTCACGATGATGCACAATGGGCGCATCTTCAAGGAGGGCTCCCCGAGCGAGATCGAGGCGGACCCCGAGGTACAGGAACTGTATTTGGGGGGCGGCCATGGCTGAACGTCGCTCTCCCCACCTTTTGGAGATCAAGGGGCTCAACGTCTTCTACGGCCGCAGCCATGCCCTTCAGGGCGTGGATTTGACGCTCGAGCACGGCGTGCTTTCGCTGGTCGGACGCAACGGGATGGGAAAGACGACGCTGTGCAACGCGATAGTCGGTCTGCTCCCGATCGCCAGCGGCTCGATCCGTTTCATGGGAGAGGAACTCGTCGGCCGCACGCCGGCGGAGATCGCGCGGGTCGGCCTTGGCTATGTGCCGCAGGGGCGGCGCCTGTGGCCCTCGCTCACGGTTGATGAGCACCTCCAGCTCGCTGCCGGCGACGGCCGTTCGCAGTGGACCATCCCCCGCATCTACGAAACCTTCCCGCGGCTAGCAGAGCGGCGCACCAATCGCGGCAATCAGCTGTCCGGCGGCGAGCAACAGATGCTCGCGGTCTCGCGTGCGCTCCTTCTCAACCCGCGCCTTCTCATCATGGACGAACCGACCGAGGGCTTGGCTCCGATCATCGTCGAGCAAGTCGAAGAAATTCTGGTCGGGCTCGGCGAACAAGGCGACATCGGCATCCTTGTCGTCGAGCAGAATATCGGCGTGGCGACCGCGGTGGCCGAGAAAGTCGCGATCATGATCAACGGCCGCGTCAACCGGATCATGGACGCGGCGCGTCTTCAGGCGGATCGCGAATTGCAACAAAGGCTGCTCGGCGTCGGGCAACACGGCCAAGCCGAACCTCCCGAAGAGCCGACGGAGGCGCCGGTCACGCAAGGGGAGCGCCGGCCGACAAAGCCGCGTGGGCCGGTCCGCGTCTACGTTTCTAACCCGATCGTACCGACGCGATGGTCGCAGCCGGTCCCCGCTGCCCAGATCGAAACCGCTGCACGCACGCACACGGCTGCACCCGAGCCTGCGACCAGCGGTGCAGCGCCGGCGGTCGAGCTGCGACCGATCCACCGCGCCGGCGCGGCGCCCGTGATTGTCGCAGGAACGCTCGATACCAAAGGCGCCGAACTCCGGTTCATCCGCGACCACATTGCCGCGGCCGGCGTGCGGGTGATCCTGGTCGATCTTTCCACCTCCGGCGAGCCCTCTCCGGCGGACGTCCCACCGCACCATATTGCGGCGTATTTTCGCGGCGGCCCAAACGCCGTCTTCAGCGGCGAACGCGGTGGCGCGATTACCGCGATGGCCGAGGCCTTCGAGGCCTGGATTCGCCGGCAGGAACCGGTCGGCGGGCTCATCTCAGCCGGCGGATCGGGCGGCAGTTCGCTGGTCGCGCCGGCGATGCGAGCGCTCCCGATCGGCGTACCAAAGGTCCTCATCTCGTCGGTTGCTTCAGGCAATGTCGCTCCTTACGTGGGCCCCTCCGACATCATGATGCTTTACTCGGTGGCTGACGTCGCCGGCCTCAATTCGATAACGCGCCAGGTTCTCGCCAACGGTGCCGCGGCGATGGTCGGAATGGTCAAGGCGCGCGGCGCCGGCGAGGACCGCGATCGAGCGCCGGCGCGGCGTGGTGAAAAGAAGTTGGCGATTGGCCTGACCATGTTCGGGGTTACGACCCCTTGCGTCGACGCCATCGTCGACGCACTCGAAGGGGATTTCGAATGCCTGGTTTTCCATGCCACCGGCGTCGGCGGTCAATCGATGGAGAAGCTCGTCGATTCCGGCGCGCTGACCGGCGTCATCGACATCACCACGACCGAGGTCTGCGATCTTCTGTGCGGCGGCGTGCTGCCGGCGACGGAGGATCGTTTCGGAGCGATCGCGCGCACCCGAGTCCCCTATATCGGATCGTGTGGGGCGCTCGACATGGTGAACTTCGGTTCGATGGACAGCGTGCCCGAACGCTACCGCGGCCGCACGCTCCATGTGCACAATCCTACTGTAACGCTGATGCGCACGACCCCTGAAGAGAACGTGCGGATCGGGCGTTGGATCGGCGAGCGGCTCAACCGCATGGACGGGCCGGTGCGCTTCTTCCTGCCGGGAGGCGGGGTTTCGGCGCTCGATGCTCCGGGGCTGCCGTTCTCGGATCCGAATGCCGATGAAGAGCTTTTCCGATCGCTCGAGACCACCGTTCGGCAAACCGCTTCGCGGCGGCTCATTCGGCTGCCGATACATATCAACGACCCCCGCTTTTCAGCGGAAATCGTCGCCGAATTTCGCCGTCTGTTAGGCGGTCGGTCAGTCCGTCGCCGGGCAAGGGGATAATCGGATGCCCCGCATCACGCGCTCCGACATCCTCACTCGTTTCCACGCAATGAAAGCGCGGGGTGAGCCGATCATTGGCGCCGGCGCCGGAACTGGGCTGTCGGCGAAAGCCGAGGAAGCGGGCGGCGTCGATCTGATCGTCATCTACAATTCGGGGCGGTTCCGAATGGCCGGCCGGGGATCACTCGCCGGCATGATGCCCTATGGCGACGCCAACGGCGTAGTGCTTGAAATGGCCCGCGACGTGTTGCCCATCGTCGCTCGCACCCCCGTGCTTGCCGGGGTGTGCGGCACCGACCCGTCGCGTCAGATGGATGTCTTCTTGGATGAAATCCTCCGGCTTGGTTTCAGCGGCGTGCAGAACTTCCCCACCGTGGGGCTGATCGACGGCCGCTTTCGCGCCGGGCTCGAGGAGACCGGCATGGGCTATGCCCGCGAGGTCGAGATGATCGCCAAAGCGCGCCAACGCGACCTTCTCACCACACCCTACGTCTTCGACCCGACCGAGGCGGCGGCGATGGCGCACGCCGGCGCGGATATCCTGGTCTGCCACTTCGGCTTGACCGTCGGCGGCTCGATCGGCGCGTCGACCTCGACGCGATTAGAAGACTGTCCGGCGCTGACCGACGCGATGGCCGCGGCGGCGCTCGCTGTGAACCGCGACGCGATCATCCTCGTCCACGGCGGGCCGATCGCCGAACCGGCCGACGCCGAATACGTCCTGACGCGCGCCCGCCATTGCCACGGCTTCTACGGAGCGTCGTCGATCGAGCGCCTTCCGGTCGAACGCGCACTTTGCGCGCAGGTTGAAAAATTTAAGGCCATCAAGAGAGCTTAGACGGAGCAAAGAACAAGCCCGCGTCAGACCAAAGGGTCGGTGGGCGGGGAGGAAGTGAGATGTCAGTCGCCATCCTCGGTAGCCTGATCATTTGGCTGATCGTCGCAGTCATCGTCATCGCGATTGGCGTCTATTTCGTCAACTGGCTCTATTATCGGTCATCGAAGGAAGTCTCCTTCGTGCGCACCGGCCTGTTCGGCGAAAAGGTGGTGATCAACGCCGGAGCTTTCGTACTCCCGTTCATTCACGAGATCACTCCGGTCAACATGAATGTCCTGCGCATGCAGGTCGTTCGCAACCGTGAAAACGCGCTCATCACTAAGGACCGCATGCGGGTCGACATCGAGTCGGAATTTTACGTCCGGGTGCCGCCGACTCGGGAGGCGGTCACCATCGCCGCCGCGACGCTGGGCCGGCGCACCATGAACATTGCCGAGCTTGACGCGCTGTTGTCTGGCAAATTGGTCTCCGCGCTGCGGTCGGTCGCTTCCGAGATGACGATGGTGGAGATGCACGAGCGGCGCGGCGAATACGTCGCCCGGGTCAAGGATTCCGCGCTGGATAGCCTTAAGCAGAACGGCCTCGAACTCGAATCGGTGGCGATCACCGATCTCGACCAGACCGACCTTGAGTTCTTCAATCCGTCAAACCGCTTCGACGCCGAAGGTCTGACCAAGCTGATCGAGGACATCGAAGCGCGGCGCAAGCTGCGCAACGACATCGAGCAGGATTCGATGATCCTCATTCGCACTCGCAATCTCGAAGCCGAGAAGCAGGCGCTCGAGATCGATCGCGAGAGCGAGACCGCGCGGCTCAACCAGGAACGCGACATCGAGATCAGACGCGCGGTGCAGCGCGCCGAACTCGCCCGCGAGCGTTCGCTGCGCGACACCGAGGCCGAACAGGCCCAGATCTCCGGCCGCGAAGAGGTCGAGAAGACGCGCATCGCCCACGAGCGCGCGCTTGCGGAGGCGCGCATCGCTTCCGAGCGCGACGTTCGCGAGCGCGAGATCGATCGGGCGCGCCAGATAGACGAGGCGGAAATCGCCGCGCGCGAACGGGTCGAACGCGCCCGTATCGCCCAGGAGCGAGTTCTCACCGAGGCGCGGATCACGCGTGAGGAAGACGACCAGCGGCGGGAGATCGAACGCACGCGCAACGTCGAGCAAGCCGAAATCGTTGCGCGCGAAGAAACCGAGAAAGCGCGTATCGCGCAGGAGGTCGCGGTCACTGGTGCGCGCATCGCCCAGGAAGAGGAGACCCGGCGCCTCGAAATCGAGCGCGCTCGCAACCTGGAGCAGGCCGAGATCGCTGCCCGCGAAACGACCGAGCGGGCGCGCATCGCGCAGGAGCGCACTGTCACCGACGAGCGCATCGCCCTCGAAGAGGACATCCGGCGCCGTGAGATCGGGCGCAATCGCGCGATCGACGAGGAAGAGATCGCCGCCGCGAAGGTCACCGAAGCTGCCCGCATCGCCCGCGAAAAGGCGCTTGCCGCCGAGCGTATCGCCTCCGAGCTCGCCACCAGGACGCTCGAAATTGAACGCACGCGGTCGCTGGAGGAAAGCGACATCGCGGCGCGCGAACTGATGGCCGCGGCGCGCATCCAGCAGGAGGAGCGCATCCGAGCCCTGGAGATCGCACGAACGCGCTCGATCGACGAAGCCGAGATCGCGGCGCGCGAAGCGGTCGAGGCGTCGCGCATCGCCCAGGAAAGGAAGATCGCGGTCGAACGCATCGTCGCCGAGGAGCAGACAAAGAGCCGGGAGATCGCGAGGATCAAGGCTATCGAGGTCGCCGAAATCGACGCCCGCGAGTCGACCGAGACCGCGCGCATCGCCCTCGACAAGAAGATCGCGGCAGACCGCATCAGCGCCGAACAGGAAACCCGCGGCTTGGAGATCGCCCGCAACGAAGCCATCGAGTCGGCCGAGATCGCCTCGCGCCAACTCGTCGAGTCGGTCCGTATTCTCGAGGACCGCAAGATCACGGCGGAACGAATATCGAGCGATGAAGAAGTCCGATCGTTGGAGATCGCCCGTAATCGCGTGGTCGACACCGCCGAAATCACCGCGCGCGAAGCCGTTGAAGCCGCTCGAATAGCCCAAGAGAAGCGGCTGGCAGCTGAGCGCATCGCCGCCGAACAGGAGACCAAGGCGCGCGATATCGCTCGTGAGGAGGTCATCGAAGACGCCGAGATCAGGCGCCGCGAGGCCATCGAGGCGGCGCGGATCGCGACCGAGCTTGCGCTCGAGCGCGAGCGCATCGAATCTTCGAAGACGCGCGACATCCTCGAGGTCGAGCGCCGGAAGGTCGTGGAGATTGCCGACCAGGATCGCTCGATTGAACTCGCGGCCAAGCTCGCCCAACGAGCCGACGCCGACCGCCGGGTCAAGGAAGCCGACATTGTCGCGGCGCAGCAAGTGGCGCGCACCGACGTCGTGCGCGAGCAGACTATCGACCTTGCGCGGCTCGAACGCCGCCGCGCGGTGGAGCAATTCGAGGTCGCCCGCACCCAGTCGCTGCAGGAAGCCGAGATTGCGGCCCGCGAGGAAGTCGAGCGGGCGCGCATCTCCTCGGAGCGCGGCATCGACGAGGCGCGCATCCTGCGCGACCGCGAATTGCGTCAACTCGAAATCGGCCGGGAAACGGCGGTCGAGACCGCGCGCATGGAAAGCGCGATCGAAATCCACCACAAGTCGCGCGAACAGTCGGCGGCACAGGCCGATGCCGAAATTGCCCGGGCGCAGGCCGTCGAAGCCGAAGAGCGCGTCAAGACGGTTCGCGAAAGCGAGGCGGCGCGCCGCCGGCGCGCGGTCGAAGTGTTGATCGCCGAAAAGGAAGCCGACGAGGTGCGGATAGCGGCCGCCGCCGAATCGGTACGCGCCGCGGTCGAAGCCGAAGCGCAGCGCCTGCTCAACGAAGCGGAGAACGTGCTCTCCGATGCGGCGCGCGCATCGCTGTTCCGCCGCAGACTGCTCGAGCGCATCGAGGGCATCGTGCGCGAGAGTGTCAAGCCGATGGAGAAGATCGAGGGTATCCGTATCCTGCAAGTCGACGGCCTCAACGGCGGCGGCGGTCGTGGCGACGGACGCAGCCCTACCGACGAGGTGATCGATTCGGCGCTGCGCTACCGCGTGCAGGCGCCGATGATCGATCAGATCCTCGCCGAGATCGGCATCGAAGGCGGCAGCCTGTCGCGTATGCCGGGCCTTATTCGCGAGGCGCGCGATATGCAAGGCATCCGCAAGGAAACGGCGCCGAAGAAGCCGCCTGAAGGCGGTGGTGGCGGCGCCGGCGGATCGTCCGGGCAAAGCTGACCGCGAGCCGGGAAAAAGGAAAAAGCCGATGGCCCGCGTCTATGTCTCCAGCGTCATCAATGGCCGCTCCGACCGCGTATGGGCGCGGGTGCGGGACTTCAACGGTTTGCCCGCGTGGCATCCGGGCATTGCCGAAAGCCGCATCGAGAACGGCGAACCGGCGGACAAAATCGGCTGCGTGCGCGATTTCCGCCTGCGCAACGGCGATCGTATTCGCGAGAAGCTTCTCGGCCTCTCGGACTTCGATCTGTTCTGCACCTACTCGATTCTCGAATCGCCCCTGGGCGTCGAGAATTATGTGGCGACGTTGCGCCTGACGCCGATTACCGACGGCGATCGGACCTTTGTTGAATGGACGGCGGAATTCGACTGCCCGCCGGAGCGCGAGGCCGAACTCGTCTCGAGCATTGGAGGCGGTGTCTTTCAAGGCGGTTTTGACGCTTTGAAGCGCCAATTCGGAGGATGAACCGGTGATCCGCATCGTCCGTTCGACGATCATCGACGCGCCGAGCGACCGCGTGTGGGCGTTCCTGCGCGATTTCAACGGGCACGATCGCTGGCACCCGGCGGTCGCCAAGAGCGCGATCGAGCGCGGCCAGAGCGCCGACAAGCTGGGTTGTGTGCGGCGCTTCGTGCTGCGCGACGGCTCCGAGCTGCGCGAGCGTCTACTGACTTTGTCCGATCTCGAGCAGACGTTCAGCTATTGTCTGATTGACACGCCGGTTCCGCTTTTCAACTACGTCGCCCATGTCCGCCTCGCGCCGGTAACCGACGGCGACCGGACATTCTGGGATTGGCGTTGCTCGTTCTTAACAAGGAAAGGCGAGGAGGCGGAGATGACCCGCATGGTAGGCGAAGACATCTATGACGCGGGTTTCGCCGCCGTGCGCGCCCATCTCGCCGCATCATCGGCGACAGAGGGTCGCGCATGACTGTCACCGTAAAAACCTTCGCCCGATTGGTCGACGCCGCGGCTGCGCTCGCGAGCGAACGCGGCGCATGCTTCCTGGCCGGCGGAACTCTGGTGATGCGCGCGGTCAATGAAGCCGATCCGGCGATCGAGACGATCGTGCGCTCGACCGACCCGAGCTTCCTCAACATTGCGGTCTCGTCGGGTCGGGTGGAGCTCGGCAGCGGCGTGACCATGGCCGCGATCCTCGCCGAGCGCGAACTGGCGTTTCTGCACCCGGTAGCGCGCGCGGTCGGCAGTCCGGCGCTGCGTGAAGCGGCGACCGTGGGCGGTAACCTGTTCGCCATGAGAGGCGACCTGGCGACGGCGCTGCTCGCGCTCGACGCGACCGTGACGCTTGCCGGCGGCTTCGGCCAGCGCGAGCTGCAACTCGATGAATTCATGAGTCGTCGCGAGCGCGGAGCGTCGCTGGTTTCCGCCGTGGCCTTCAAGCGCCCGCCGGCCGCGGCGCTGCGGTTCGCGAAGGTGACCCGGGTCCACCCCGAGGGCATGTCGGTACTTTCGATCGCGGCGCAATTGCCGCTGACGAGCGGCCGCGTCACCGGCGCGCGGATCGCCTATGCCGGCATGGCCCCGATGCCACTGAGGGCAAAAGCCGCGGAGCGGGCGCTCGAAGGCCGCACCCTCGACGCCGCGGGCATCGCTCCGGCGCTGGCGGTGGCCGCCGAGGGAACATCGCCCGCCGACGATGCGATCGCCAGCGCCTGGTGGCGGCGCGAAATCCTACCCATCCATTTGCGCCGACTGTTGCTCGGCGCGAACCAAGCGTGAGCAGCCGATGAAAACTCCCATTCAATTTCGTCTCAACGGCGAGGATGTCGCCACTTTCGCCGACGGCGGCGCCAACCTTCTCGACGTGCTGCGCGAGTCGGTCGGCGATCTGTCGGTGAAGGGAGGCTGCTGGCAGGGCACTTGCGGCACCTGCACGGTGGTGATCGACGGCGCGCCACGCCTGTCCTGCTTGACGCTGGCGGAGAGCTGCGCCGGCAAGTCAATCGAGACGGTCGCCGGCCTGCGCCGCGGCCCGGACTTGCATCCATTGCAAAACACATTCATGGAGCGATTTGCTGCCCAGTGCGGCTATTGCACCCCCGGCATGTTGATGGCGGCGAAAGCCCTGCTGGACCGCAACCCCAATCCAACGCGGCAGGATGTCGTCGAGGCGCTCGCCGGAAATATCTGCCGCTGTACCGGTTATGAACCGATCATCGCGGCGGTGCTCGACGCCGCGGGTGGCGACAGCCGCCGCCGCGCCTGAAGGACAACGTCATGCTGGAATTCCGCAAAGATATTTTCGCCGACGAACGTGACGACAACCTGAAGGAGGTCGGCCAGCCGACACAGCGCCAGGACATCCTCGGGCATGTCACCGGAACCTCGGCCTTCTACGACGATCACCGCTTCGCCAATCTGCTACACTTGAAAATTCTGCGCAGTCCGCATGCTCATGCGCGCATTCGCTCGATCGATGACGCCGCGGCGTCGCGCGCCCCGGGCGTGAAGCGGATCATTCGGGCCGCGGACGTGCCGGTTAATCTCAATACGCTGCTGAGTCTCATCCAATTTGGCAAGGACGACGAGCCTTCGCTGGCGACCGACGTTGTGCGTTACAAAGGCGAGCCGATTCTCGGAATTGTCGCGACCAGCGAGCGCGCCGCGCGGCAAGCGCTGGCCTTGGTGCGGGTCTCGTATGACCAATTACCGGCGGTCTTCGATGTCGAAGAGGCACTGAAGCCCGGCGCGCCGTCGGTCAATCCCACCTATCCGAAGAACACGTTTGAATACCACGGCAAGTACGACCACCAGAAGCTACGCTTCGGCGACGTCGACGCAGCCTTTGCGCAAGCCGATGTGGTCCTCGAAGACCGCTACCAGATGTCGCCGATCGAACACGCCCCGACCGAGACCAACGGCTCCATCGCCGTACCCGACACCAACGGTCGCTTCATCGTCTACACCTCGACTCAGGCGTTGTTCTTCTCGCTCGACACCGCGGCCAAGATCAACGCGATGCCGTCGAACCAACTGCATTTCATCGGCGGCACCGTCGGCGGCGGCTTCGGCGGCAAGGTCGATACGCTGACCGAGCCGCTCGCCATCCTTGCCGCGCGCTTGACCGGCGCGCCAGTGCGCTATCGATTGAGTCGGCATGAGGAGATGCAGTTCGGATCGCCGCGTGGCGGCGAGCGCATCTACGTCAAGGACGGCGTCATGAAGGACGGGCGGATCATAGCTCGCCAGGTGCGCGCTTATTTCGACAGCGGCGCCTACACGCGGCTATCGAGCTACGCGGTGGTCAAATGCGTGGCCCATATCCCCGGGCCCTACACCATTCCCAACGTCCACGCCGACGTGTTCTGCGTCTATACCAACCGCACGCCGGCGACCGCCATGCGCGGCTTCGGCGTGACTGCATTGGACTTCGCGCTGGAATGCCAAATGGACAAGCTTGCCGTCGCCATCGGCATGGATCCGCTTGAGTTCCGCATGCTCAATGCCTACCGCGACGGCGATATGAAAGCGCACCGACGTGAGGCAAAGAATTGCGCGCTGATCGAATGCGCGCAGGTCGCAGCCGGGAAGGCCAATTGGCCGCTTCGCGATGAATTCCGCCGGATGTCGTCGCGGACCGGCGGCGGTGCAGGGCATGCGGGCGCTACGCGAACCGTCGCGTCGGCTCCGGCTGCCGCGGCGGTGCGGCAGGCGGCTCCGCAGCGTGTGCCTTACGATCGCAGTATCGCCACCGGGCCGGCACACACCCCGCCACCGCCGCCGCCGCCGCGCAGCGCGCCGCCACCTCCTGCACCGGCGCCTGCCGGATCGACGCACGGCGCTCCGCGCTTTTCTTCAGTCTTCGGTACCAGGAGGCGCTGATCATGGCGAAGCATCGCGGGCGCGGCGTGGCGACCATCAACTATCCCATCGGCATGAATCTCGGCGGCGATCCGAGCCAGGCGCTGGTTCATTCCAATCCGAGCGGAAAATTCACCGTGGCACTGTCCTCGATCGACCTCGGACAGGGAATGAAATCGGTGACGCGGCAAATTTGCGCGGAGACCCTGGGGGTGCCGGTCGAGGACGTCTATGTCGACACTGCCGACTCGGACACCGGCCCGCATTGCATGGGCTCGTTCGCCTCGCGCGGAACGCATCGCGTCGGCAACGCAGTGATGGCGGCGGCGCGCGAGGCGCGCGCAGTCATGATGGAGGCGGCGGCCGAAGAGCTCGAAGTCGACCCGGGGGACCTCGAGACCGACGGTCTCGGCTCTATCCGGGTGAAGGGCGCCCCGCACCGCTCGATCTCCGTCCGTGACGTCGCCATTGCCGCCCAGTTTCGCCAAGGCAAGACGATTTCCGGGCGCGGCATTTTCCTGGTGCCGCTTTCCGACGTCGATCCGGAAACCGGCGAGATGACGCCGGCGACGTGCTACGCCCATGCCTGTCTGATTGTTGAAGTCGAAGTCGATGACGAGACCGGCGAAGTCACCGTGCTCAAAATGACTAGCGCCTACGAAATCGGGCGCGCGATCAATCCCAAGCTGGTCGAACAACAACTCGTCGGCGGCTCATGGATGGGAATGAGCCACGCGCTTTATGAGACTCCGGAGCCTTATTACCCGGATACGCGGGATGGACCGCGGGATTTCGGCGAATACCTGATGCCGGGCCCCGGCGACATCTGTCCCCACGACATCACGGTGCTCGAACGGCCGGCCGCCGATGGCCCGTTCGGCGCCAAGGGCCCGGGCGAGATGTGCGCCAATCCGGTGCTGCCGGCGATCGCCAACGCGGTGTTTGCCGCGGTCGGCGTGCGCGTCAACGAACTGCCGATCACGCCTGAGAAGATTCTCCGGGCGCTGAAGGTCCAAGGCGGGGGCGCCGCCCACGCGCGCGCGCGATAAGCGGTCATGGCGGTTCGCCGTACCATCGTCGGCATCAGCAGCCCGCGCGATCTCGAGGAGGCGCTGCGCGCCGCCTATTATTTGGCCGACGCCGAACTCTCGACCGCCGCCTATCTTGCGTTGGCGCTCGGCAAGCCACTGCTGCTCGAAGGTGCGCCGGGGGTCGGCAAGACCGAAGCAGCGAAAGCAATTGCCGGGGTGCTCGGCCGCGCCCTTCTGCGACTGCAATGCTACGAAGGCATCGACGCGGCGGCGGCGCTTTACGAATGGAATTTTCCGCGCCAGATGCTGGCGTTGCGCCA
Organism: Xanthobacteraceae bacterium; assembly: GCA_049284935.1. Classification (GTDB taxonomy): domain Bacteria; phylum Pseudomonadota; class Alphaproteobacteria; order Rhizobiales; family Xanthobacteraceae; genus BOG-931. The sequence goes on along the minus strand of JBAPYW010000106.1, from coordinate 5,862 downwards.
GCAAAGCGAAGGCGCCGGCCAGGTCGATATCTATCGGGACGAATTCCTGATCGAGCGGCCGATGCTGGCCTGTCTGCGGCGCCCCGAGGAAACGGTATTGCTGATCGACGAGATCGACCGTTCCGACCACGAGTTCGAGGCGTTTTTACTGGAATTTCTGTCGGACTTTCAGATTTCGATTCCTGAGCGAGGTTCGATTCGCGCTTACGAGCGCCCGGTCGTGATCCTCACCTCCAACCGGACGCGGGAATTGCACGAAGCGCTCCGTCGCCGCTGCGTCTATCACTGGATCGATTATCCGACGCCGGAGCGCGAAATGCGCATCATCATGATGCGCGCGTCCGGCGTCGGCGAGCGGACCGCGCGGGCCGTCGTCGCCGCGGTCGGGCGACTGCGCCGCGAGCCGCTCGCCAAGCTCCCCGGCATCGCGGAAGCGGTCGAATGGGCGGAGGCCGCGACGCTGCTCAACGAGCAGGGAGCCCGTTGGCCCGAAGCGTTCCGCCGCTCGCTCGGCGTCGTCCTCAAGGACGAGGACGACCTCGTCCATGTGGCGCCGCGGATCGACGCCATCCTGGTGGAGGCGCAGGCGTGATCGACGCAGCAGGTCCCATCGGTCGTTTCGTCGGCTTCGCCGGCCTGCTGCGGCGCGCCGGCTTTGCCGTCGCGCCCGAGCAGACGATGGCCTGGCTCGCCGCGATCGAACTCTTGGGACCCACCGAAATCGGCGACATCCGCCGCGCCGGCCACGCGACTCTGGCGCCGCCGCCGGAGCGCTTCGCCGAATTCGACGCGCTGTTCGATGCGCATTTCCTCGGCGCGGTGAGCGCGGGCCTGGAATCGGAGCCGAGCGAGGACGAGCCGCTGCGCGCCGCGGAAGACTCGTCGGTGGGACCCGAGCCGATATTCGGCGATGAGACGCGTGAATCAGGCGCCAAAGCGACCGCCGCCGAGCGACTTTCGGCGCGGCGTTTTGCGCCTGGAGACGACGGCGAAACGCTGCGCCGGTTCACGCGCGCGCTTCCCGGCCGCGTCCCGCGGCGGCGCGGCTATCGATGGCGTTCGGCACGCGGCGGACCCGGCACCGATGCGCGGCGCATGTTTCGCGATGCCATGCGCCACGCCGGCGAGTTCATCCGGCTGCGCCGGCGCAAGCGCCGCCTGCGGCAGCGCCGCATCATCCTCCTCGTCGATGTCTCCGGCTCGATGAAAGAGCGCACCCAAGCCCATCTTGCTTTCGCGCATGCCTTGGTGCGTGCCGCCGATACGGTCGAGGTTTTCACCATCGGCACGCGGCTTACCCGCATTACCCGGGCGCTGCGCCTGCGCAACCGCGAGCAGGCGCTCGCCACGGCATCGCTCGTCGTCGCGGACTGGGACGGCGGCACCCGCATCGGCGAAGCACTTGGTGCTTTTCTCGCTGTCCCACGCTTTGCCGCATTGGCGCGCGGGGCGGCGCTCGTCGTGCTGTCGGACGGGCTTGAGCGCGGCGATCCAACGGCGATGGCCGACGCGGTCGCGCGCTTCGCTCGCATGGCGTGGCGGATCATCTGGCTGACACCGCTCGCCGCCGGTCCCGCCTTCGAGCCCCGCACGGCGGGGCTCCTTGCCGCGCGACCCTATCTCGACACGCTGGGAGAGGGGGGATCGATCGAAAGCATTTGCACTCAGGTTCTGAATTTGGCGAGCGAGAGGGCGGCGGCATGACGGCGATCATCGACGCCCATCACCACATCTGGCGGCGGGCCGATTTGCCGTGGCTCGACGGGCCGATGCAGCCGCGTATCTTCGGTCCTTACGAGCCGATCCGGCGCGACTACCCGATCAGCGAATATCTCTCCGACATTGCCGACTGCGGCGTCACCGCATCGGTTTACGTGCAGGCCAATTGGGCGAAGGATGTCTTCGAGGACGAAGTCGCGTACGTGCAGCGCGCCGCCGACGAGACAGGTTTTCCGCAGGCCATCGTCGGCTATGCCGACTTTCTGGTCGATGACGTACGCCCGCAATGCGACCGTCTGACCAAATATCGCGGCATGCGCGGATTGCGGATGCAGCTGCATTGGCACGCCAATCCGCAATTCCGTTTCGCGGGAGAGCCCGACCTCGCCCGCAACGCAACGCTTCAGCGCAACGTCGCCCGGCTCGCCGATTACGGCTGGACTTTCGACCTTCAGGTTTTCGCCGGCCAGATGGAGGGCGCGGCCGAACTCGCTGCCAGCGCTCCCAAGGTTATTTTCATCCTGCAACATGCCGGAATGCTGGAAGACACTTCCGCGGCCGGATGGGAGCAATGGCGCGCCGGGATGCGCCGTCTCGCCGCCTGTCCGAACGTGGTGTCGAAACTCTCCGGACTCGGCACGTTCATCCACAAAAACGACCCCGATCATATCGCGGCGGTGGTGCACGAAACCGTCGATCTGTTCGGCGCGACACGCTGCCTGTTCGGCTCGAATTTTCCGGTCGAGAAATTGTGGACACGGTATTCGGATCTAGTGGCGGCGTACCGCCACGCGCTGAAGCGGCTCGGAGAAGAGACAGCCCGCGCGGCGCTCCACGACACGGCGGCAAAGGTTTATCAACTCAACTCACTCGGGGGAGGAATAGATGGCACTTGAAATCAAAATTCTCGACTACGGCGACATCGAACTCGAATCGAGCTTCCTGGTGCTCGGCCGCGATTGCGGCCGCACCCGCCGCGTGCCAACGACGGGCTTTCTCATTCTCGGGGGAACCTGGCCAGTGGTCGTCGACACCGGCTATCGCTCCAATCAGATCATGGAGACTCTTGGGATGCGCGGACTGCAGTCCCATGAAACCATGATTGAGAACCAGCTGAAGAAACACGGGCTCAAGCTCGGCGACGTGCGCTACGTTCTGCATACCCACCTGCATATCGATCATGCCGGCAAAGACGATCTCTTTCCGATGAATACGACGGTCGTCCTCAACCGGCGCGAGCTCGAATATTCGGTGTCGGGGCTGATGCATCCGCAGTATCCGGCGGTCGACATCAAGCATCTGATTGATCGGCTCCATACCAAGGGAGCACTGCGCTTTCTCGATCTCGAAATATCGGGGCCGACTGAACTCATGCCCGGGGTGATCTGCGAGGCGGCGGGGGGCCATACCGAAGGATCGATGAATGTCATCGTCAAGACCAATGAGGGGGTCGCAACGATCTGCGGCGACGTGCTTTATGACATCAACGATCAGCTGGTCGAACCTTTCCGTGAAATCAGCGATATGGAGCCGCGCGTCACCGGCAACCACGGCACGACCAAGCGGCAGGAGAAGGCCGCGATCAAGAAGGTCGTCGCCAGCTCGCGCTTCGTGCTCCCGGTGCACGACCGACCGGCGCTGATTGAGGCAGGAATGGTCACTGGACGTCTCCAGGACTCGGTGCCCGGGGCGGTGGTGCAATCGTTGCCGCGACGGCAATGGTTCCCGGCGTAAGGCGCGGAGGCGTTCATGAACCACTCCGCGTTGCGTCGCGAGTTTTCGGAGCTCATCGATCTCGACGCGCCGGTCGAACGGCTGGGCGGCGGCTTCACCTTCACCGAGGGGCCGATCTGGCATCCGCGCGATCAATACTTGCTATTCTCCGACATGCCGGCCGACGTACGGCGCCGCTACGACGAGCGCGGCGGCGTGCGTGAAGTGATGAAACCGTCCAACAAATGCAACGGCATGACCTATGACGCGAATCTGGGACTCGTGGTGTGCGAACACGCAACTTCAAGCCTCGTCCGCGAGCGAGATGGCAGGCGCGAGGTGCTGGCGTCGCATTTTGAAGGCAAGGAGCTCAACAGCCCGAACGATGTCTGCGTGCGCTCCGACGGCTCGGTCTATTTCTCCGATCCCTGGTACGGGCGAATGCCGATCTATGGGGTCGAGCGGCCGCGCCAGCTTGGCTTCCAGGGCGTTTACCGTGTGCCGCCCGGCGGCGGTGAACCGCAGCTCGTCGTCGATCGAAACTTATTCGAGCAGCCGAACGGGCTTTGCTTTTCGCCCGACGAGCGACTGCTCTACGTCAACGACACCGTGCGTGCACTAATCCGAGTCTTTGATGTCAACGCCGACGGCTCGCTTGGCCCGGACCGGATTTTTGCCTCCGGCATCCGCTCAGAACTGGAGCCGGGGGTGCCCGACGGCATGAAGTGCGACAGCGCTGGCAATATCTGGGTGACGGCACCCGGCGGTATATGGATTTACTCGCGCTCGGGGGCGCTACTTGGCAAAGTGCGGGTTCCCGAACTTGTCGCTAATCTGCACTGGGGCAAGGCCGATTGGCGCACGCTCTTTATATGCGCCACGCATTCGCTCTATGCCGTGCGCACGAAGATCGGCCCGCGGGTGGAGCCGTTCATGCGGTCGAGCGCGCCCGCAGGCGCGACGACATCGGCGACCGGTGCGGCGCCGACGGCAGCGGAGCGTGCCAGCACGAAAAGCGGCCTCGCCCTCGACCCGTCACGCTGCGCGCTCATTATCCAGGACATGCAGAACGACGTGGTCACCGAAGGTGGGGCCTTTGCCGCCTCGGGCGCGCCGCAACACGCCCGCGAGCAGAATGTCGTCGAGAACATCCGGCGCCTGGCTGAAGTGTGTCGAGCCCGTGGCGCGATGGTCATCCACGTTTGGTTCGTTGTCGAACCGGGCGCCCCCGGCTTCACGCTCAACGCGCCGCTGTTCGAGGGAGTGGTGGATTCTAACGCGATGGTGCGCGGAACCTGGGGCGCAGCCCCGGTTGCCGGCTTGGAACCGCAGCCCGGCGATCACATCGTCGAAAAGATGCGGATGAGCGCCTTTGAGGGCAGCAAGCTTGAAACCGTCCTCAGGTCAGGCGGCCGCGATACGATCATCGACACCGGCGCCTGGACCAACATGTCGATCGAGCACACCGCCCGCACGGCGGCCGATAAAGGCTATTTCGTCATCGTGCCGGAGGATTGCTGCTCCACCATGAATGCGGACTGGCACCGCGCCTCCGTCCAATACGCGATGCAGAACGTCGCCGCGGTAACCAAGGTCAGCGAGGTCATCGCCGCTCTCGGTTAGTCCTATGCCGGCAGCGTGAGTCCTTCTGTGGTGAAGGCCCGTTGCACCGCGGGGCGGGCGGCCAGCCGGCGCGCGTGCGCCGTCCAGCGCGGGAAGTCGTTCGCCATGTTGAAGCCCAGCGCCGGCCCGCGTCCCCAAGTCCAGTAAACAAGAAGAAGCGGATCGGCGACACTGTAGCGAGCGCCAAGGGCCCACGGGCCCTCCCCGATCTTCTCGTCGACCGCGTGCCAGAGATCGCGGCAGGTCTTCTTGGCGGTGGCGGCGAGGTCCTCTACGGCGCGGGGATCCGACGCGTACCGAGCCGCGCGGCGGACGTGAACAAAGGCAACGTGAATGGTCGACGACAGCCAATTGAGCCATTCAGCGCAGCGCGCTTCTTCGCGGGGGTCCCACGGCCAAAGCCCGGCGGCAGGATGGCGGGCCGCGATATAGCGCAGGATCGCGGGCGCTTCGGTGAGGGTCCAATCGCCGTCGGTAAGCGCCGGCACCCGCGCCTTGGGGTTTACGCGAAGGTAATCCGGGCTGTTTTGCTGATTGGCGGCGAGATCGACCCGCGACAGTTCAAAGCGACCGCCGACCTCCTCCAATACAATGTGAGGCGCCAGCGAGCATGCTCCCGGCGCATAATAAAGTTTCATGACGCTCATTCGACTTGTCGCCTCCCCGGTCGAACCGCGCCAATGTGACGCGCGGTTTGTTCCCTTTGTACCGCTCAATAAGTCGCCCGGCCGCCGGACAGATCGAAGGCCGCCCCGGTGGTGAAGGAATTCTCGGCGCTGGCAAGCCAACAGATCATCGACGCCGCTT
>JBAPYW010000105.1:0-24880 GCA_049284935.1 Xanthobacteraceae bacterium | reverse complement strand
TCGCACACCCTGACATCGTCGGGATCGCCAAACGAACACGCATTAAGCAAAGGTACCGCCCGAACTGGCGCCCAGCTCCGTTGCCACAATTTCCTGACAGATGGGGATTGAACGTGAACCTTGTCTTCTCGGCTCGCGATGGCACGTATATGGAATCGCTCCAACCGTCATTGCTCTGAAGAGCAATAGATCGCAGTGGGTTACAAGCGTCTGTGCCGTGTGAATGCCGAGTGAATGACACGGAAAATGTCAGATAGTGGCGCGCCCGAAGAGATTCGAACTCCTGACCCCCAGATTCGTAGTTTGGTGCCGCCGCATTGAAGCGGGCGCCACCGGCAATGTTAATGCGGACACAGTGCGGACACGGCCTTTTTAAGGCGAGGTCCGCTGTCTCTAAGGCATTGATTTTATTGGTGGGCGCACAAGGACTCGAACCTTGGACCCGCTGATTAAGAGTCAGCTGCTCTACCAACTGAGCTATGCGCCCGAACCGAGGAAGACCCGGCCGAGGCCGTACCACCATTGACGGGGCGCCGCTTGCGCGCCGCCGGACGCTCGCGTTTCCACCGTGCTGCGAGAAGCCGCACGGGCGAAACAACGACGCCTCCGCGCGAGCACATCTAGGACATTGCCGGTGGAATTCCAAGCGGGGATTGCGATGCGAGATAGAGCTCGCTTTGGCCCGCCGCGTCGGCCCTCGGCACCGATCCGCGAGGCGGTCCGGGACGAAGGCGTCCGGCAGCGCAGCAATTGCGGACCGCGGCGCTGCGGGCTTGCTGGAATCGGCAAAGCCGGACAGAATCGCCGCTGGTCCGCCCGGGGAACTCGCTCATGCGTCTGCCGTTTCTCGTCGTCTGTTGGCTGGCGGCGGCGGTAAGCGGTGCCGCGGCGCAGACGCCGACGGTCGCCGAACCGACCCCGACCATCACCGGCATCACTATCACCAATGTCGGGAGCTATACGGCGCAGACCAAGAGCGCACCGGCCAGGCCCGGGCAAGATACGCCGACCGGGACCGTCGGCACCGACGTCAATTGGCATTTCGTGTTGGATTCGCCCGATGTCGCCGGCAAGGCCGGAACGCAGTTCGGCATCGAATTCCGGCTCGAGGGCACGCCCGCGGGCGACGGCGTGACGCTGCATGCCGCATTCACGTTTCCGCCGCAGGGAATTCGCAATCCGAATACCGGCGACATGATGCACACCGCAAAAGTGGCCTTTCCGAACATGAAAATCGGCGCGCGCTGCCTTGTCGGCTACGGCTTCGACAACGCCTGGGAGATCGTGCCCGGCGTGTGGACCGAGCAGATCTGGTACAAGAATCGTTTGCTGGCCGAGCGCAGCTTCACGGTCAGCAAAGCGGAATAAAGAGCGAGCTGATTCAGCTCGCCAGTGCAAAATAGGGGCGGTGTCGTGCGATTTCCAATCGCGCTAATTGTGGCCCTTGCAACCGCGACCTTTGGCGCCGCTAGGGCAAGCGGTCAGGTATCCGATGATATCGTCAGAATTGGTGTGCTCAACGACCAGTCCGGCCTCTACGTTGACCTGGGCGGCCCAGGTTCGGTCGTCGCCGCGCGAATGGCAATCGAGGACGCTGGCGGCGCCGTGCTCGGCAAGCCGGTCGAGGTCGTATTCGCCGATCACCAGAATAAGGCCGATATCGGGGCGGCCATTGCCCGTCACTGGTTCGATGCTGAAAAAGTGGACATGGCCATCGGCTTCGACAATTCGGCCGTCGCGCTTGCCGTCGAACAACTTGCGGCCGAGCACAATCGGATCGCCATTGCCGGGGCAGTAGGCAGCACAGCCTTCACGGGTAAGGCGTGCACGCCAACCGAAGCGTCCTGGATCTATGACAGCTACGCGCTGACGACGAGCTTGGCCCGATCGGTGGTAGCGGAGGGCCGCGACACCTGGTTCTTCCTGACTGTCGATTACGCGTTCGGCCATTCACTCGAAGCCGATGCTACGAACGCGGTGCTCGCCGCCGGCGGAAAGGTACTCGGTAGCGTCCGCCATCCGCTGAACACCTCCGACTTCAGTTCCTACCTGGTGCAAGCGCAGGCGTCTGGCGCGAAGGTTGTGGCGTTCGCCAATGGCGGCGGCGACATGATCAACGCCCTCAAACAAGCCAACGAGTTCGGGCTGGCGCGCGGCGGCCAGAGCGTTGTCGCGCTGCTGGTGTTCATTTCCGATGTTCACAGCATTGGACTTAAGAATGCGCAAGGGCTGAAATTCGTGACCGGCTTCTACTGGGATCGCGACCAGGAGAGCCGGTTTTGGTCGAGACGCTTCTTTGCGCGGCACGGAGCCATGCCGACCATGGCTCAAGCCAGCGTCTATTCAGCTATCCGTCATTATCTCCGGGCCATCACTGCCGCCGGCACGGACGAAGCCAAGGCGGTCATGGCCAAGATGCGGGAGATCCCAGTCAACGATTTTTATGCCAAGAACGGCCGCCTTCGGGAAGACGGCCGCCTGGTCCACGACATGTATTTCGCTCAGGTGAAGAAACCCTCGGAATCGAGGGAGCCTTGGGACTATTACAACATTCTCGGCACCGTCCCTGGTGTTAGCGCATTCCGCTCGTTGGAAGATGGCGGTTGCCCGCTGGTGCGGCGCTAATCGCGGTTGCCGGTGATTATGGACTCCGGGTTCACGGGCCGTTTGCCCGTGCCCCGGAGTGACCAAAGAGGTCCCTACACCACATCCGTCGAATGAATGCGACGCTCGACGACGGCGATCGGTTCGAGCTTGCCGCGTTGGCGCCGCACCATCAGCTTGTTGAGCGCCGCGAGATAGGCCTTGGCCGAGGCGACCAGCGTGTCGGGATCGGCGCCCTTGGCGGTCACCGTGCGGCCGGTTTCCGACAGCCGCACCGAGACTTCCGCCTGCGCGTCGGTGCCCTCGGTCACCGCGTGCACCTGATAAAGCTCCAGCACCGCCTCGTGCGGCACCATCGCCTTGATGCAATTGAAGGTGGCGTCGACCGGGCCGTTGCCGTCGCGCTCCTCGATCAGCGACTTGCCGTCGACGTCGAGCTTCATGGTGGCGCGCTGCGGCCCGTGGGTGCCGGCGATGACCGAGAGCGAGACCAGCTTGATGTGGTCCTGGGCGGTCGCGATCTCCTCGTCGACCAGCGCCTCGATATCCTCGTCGTAGACGTGCTTCTTCCGATCGGCCAGCGCCTTGAAGCGCACGAAGGCGTCTTCGAGCTGATTGCCGGCGAGCCGGTAGCCCAATTCCTCGAGCTTGTGCACGAAGGCATGCCGCCCGGAATGCTTGCCCATGACCAGCGAGCTCTGCTTCACGCCGACGTCCTCGGGCACCATGATCTCGTAGGTCTGCGTGTGCTTGAGCATGCCGTCCTGGTGAATGCCGCTTTCGTGGGCGAAGGCGTTACGGCCGACGATCGCCTTGTTGTACTGCACCGGAAATGAGGTAACGGCTGCGACCAGCTTCGACGCCCGCGTCAGCATCTTGGCGTCGACGCCGGTCCAGAACGGCATCACGTCGTTGCGCACCCGCATCGCCATCACCACCTCCTCGAGCGCGGCGTTGCCGGCGCGCTCGCCGATGCCGTTGATGGTGCACTCGATCTGGCGGGCGCCGGCGCGTACACCGGCGAGCGAATTCGCCACCGCCATGCCGAGATCGTCATGGCAATGCACGGAAAAGCGCGCCTGGTCGGAATTCGGCACGCGCTCGCGCACCATCTTGATGAGCGCGAAATATTCCTCGGGCACCGAATAGCCGACGGTGTCGGGAATGTTGATGGTCGTGGCGCCGGCCTTGATCGCGGCCTCGACGCAACGGCAGAGGAAGTCGTGCTCGGTGCGGGTACCGTCTTCGCTCGACCATTCGACGTCGTCGGTATAGCGGCGCGCGCGCGTCACCGAAGCGATCACCATCTCGTAGACCTGCTCCGGCTCCAATTGCAGCTTCCACTTCATATGGACCGGCGAGGTGGAGAGGAAAGTGTGGATGCGCGAGCGCTGGGCCGGCTTGATGGCTTCGCCGGCGCGGTCGATGTCGTTTAATCCGGCGCGGGCAAGGCCGCAGACGACGGCATTCTTGGTGCGCTTGGCGATCTCGTTGACGGCGGCGAAGTCGCCTTCCGAGGCGATCGGAAAGCCGGCCTCGATGATGTCGACACCCATCTGGTCGAGCAGCTCGGCGACTTCGAGCTTCTCTTCGTGGGTCATGGTGGCGCCGGGACATTGCTCACCGTCGCGCAAGGTGGTGTCGAAAATAACGACGCGGTCCTTCTCGGACTGGGCTGGAGCGGTCATGATGACTTAAGTCCTTTTCGTCTGCACCCGCCCGGTACTGTATTGGGCTTTTGGGCGCTCGTGGCTTCCGTGGCTCGATTCAACCCCTGAGTGCCCAGGCGCAGACGCCCGGCCGGCCCTCAGGGGGCGATAAGGAGCAGGAGCCTGCCGAGAATGAGGGCGGCGCCCGAGGCGGCCACATCGGCCGTCCGGTTCATCGCGCGGATATGGTGGCGGGTCGCCATCATCTGCCCTCGGGTCCCAACGTTGCTGAGCGCGGTAAAGGCCGCGTTAACTGATATGGGACCGGCTCCCTTGTAGCGGAAGAAGGTTCGTCTGCGCAAGCTCCCGTGCGGCTGGGTTCCCCGCGACTGGTCTCGCCAGACCAGCGTGTCCAGTCATTGCCGCCAGGCTTGCTCCAGGAACGCGACGATGAACGGCGGCATCCGCGGATCGAACTCCGCCCGCCCGCGCACGATGCGGACGTGGGATAGTTCCGGCTGCGGCCCGCTGGCGAGATGGCGCATGATGCGGAAACGAAGCTCCTCGGCGCTTTGCCGTGCCGTGAGCCGTTTCATCAAGGCGAAGTAACCGCGGTCGCGCACCAGGCACCATCCCGGCGCGGCATCGAGTGTGGCGATGTCGATGCCGGTTTCCTCCAAAAGCTCGCGGGCGAGACTGCCGGCGAGATCGAGCGTGCCGCCGGCGGTAATGTCCTCGGGGTCCGGTGTCCCGCAGGGAAAATAGAGCTGTCCGGCTGCCGCCGTGGATGGCGCCATCTCGCCGAGGAGATAGGCGCCGTCGGCGGCCCGCAGCGCCGCCGCGGCAAAGACATTGAAGACGCCGGGGTCGGGTAGGCCCCAATCGCGCCAGGCGAGAAAGCTGGCGTAATCCGTCTCAAAGCAGGCGCCGCGCAGCACGCCGTGATCGATTTCGTAGCGATGAACGAGCAGCACGCGTCCGTTCCACAGCGCCGGCCGCTCGCGCTGACGCGACGCGAAATGCCGGTCGATCGCCGCACGCCGCGCGCTCGCGAACTCCCACGACCAAGCCTCGACCGCGATCTCGACGCGGTCAAGCTCGATGATTTCGGGTTTCGGCATGCTGAACGACATGGGTCGTTATTCAGCACGAACTCGTTTTGCTGTCATTATCGCGGCCGCAAGGAGCCCGCCGACATGCTGTTCGCAGCAGGCGCAAAAAAAGGGAGCGGCACCCTTAAGTGCCGCTCCCGCGCTTTCTTGACTGGACGATCAGTTGCGTCCCATCAGGCCTTCATCGCCGCCTTGACCGCTTCCGCAGTGATCGGCAGCGAGCGCACCCGCGCGCCGACCGCATTGAAGATGGCGTTGGCCACCGCCGGAGCAATCACCGTCACCGCCGGCTCGCCACAGCCCACCGCCGGCTCGCCATTACCGATGATGCTGACATCGATTTCCGGAATCTGGCTCATCCGCATGGGCGTATAGCTGTCAAAGTTCCGCTGCTCGATGCCACCGTTCTTCATCGAGCCCTTCTCCAGCAACGCCAGCGAGGCGCCCCAGAACACCGAGCCCTCGATCTGGGCACGCACGCCGTCAGGGTTGACGATCGTGCCGACGTCCATGGCGATGGTGACCTTCTTCAAGGTTACTTCGCCGGTGCTGCGTGCGACCTTGACGTGAGCGACGCAAGCCGTCCACGTCGGACTTCCGCGTTCCTGCGAGCTGACGCAGGCGACCCCGAGGCCTTCGTCCGGTCCAAGCTTCATCGCTCCATAGCCGGAACGGCCGACGGCGGCGCGGAGCGCGTTGGCGAGACGTTTGGCGCCGCCCAATGTCGTCGGCTTGTCGCCACCGGCATTGGCGCCGGCGCCGTCGAGCATTTTCAGTCGCATGTCCACGGGGTCCTGACCGCTGGCATGGGCGATTTCGTCCATGGTGCTTTCGACCGCCCAGAACGTCCAGGCGGGCGCGACCGAGCGAAATTGGCCGGAAGGCGTCGCGCCCTGCGCCAGCTTGTTCTCGAAGTTGCGCACCGTGTGGTTGGAGATCGTGTACCAGTAGTCGGCACCGTTGACGGTGAAGCCGTCATGGCTGCCTTTCTTGTCGATCGCTGGGACCATGAAAGCGGGGATGCCCCACTTCAAGGTCGGCCACGCGCCGATCACGTCGTGCTCCATGGCGATCGCCTTGCCATCGGCGTCGAGGCCCACTTTGACCTTCTGATAGGTCAGGGGACGGGTGAAATCCATCTGCATATCGTCTTCGCGGGCATAGATGAGCTTGACCGGCTTGCCGACCGCCTTGGCCGCGGCGACCGCCGGAACAACCATGTCCGACTCCAGCCGGCGTCCGAAGCCGCCGCCGAGGAAGTGCTGATGGATCAGGACATTCTTGGGATCCGTACCGGCGATCGCAGCCGCAATCCCCGTGGTACGGGTATTGAACTGGTTGCCGGTATAGATGTGCCAGACCCCGTCCTTTTCGAGAGCCAGCGTGTTCATCGGCTCCATGGGAGCATGGATGTTGATGCTGGTCAGGTATTCGACATCGATGACCTTTGCCGCCTTTGCCATCGCCGCGGCGGCGTCGCCATCCTTGACGAAGAGGATGCCTTCCGTCCCTTCCTTCTGCAGCCGGCGCGACTCGTCGATGATCGACTGATCGGACACGTTGGCGTACGGGCCCCTATCCCAATCGATCTTCAGCGCCGCCGCAGCCTTCTTCGCCCCTTCGTAGGTGCTCGCGACCGCGACCACCCAGCCGGTCGTCGTGGCGGTCTTGTCCTCGACCACCACGGCCTTGACGAAGCCTGGAACCTTCTTGGCCTCGCTATCGTCGACCGATTTCACCGTCGCGCCATAGCGCACGGGCGGCAGTGCGAGCTTGCCGTAGAGCATGCCCGGCATGAAGGCGTCGATACCGTATTTGCAGGTACCGTTCGTCTTCGACGGGATGTCGAGTTGCCGTAACGACTGCCCGATCTTTGTGTATTGGTCCCGTGTCTTCAGCTTGATCGCCTTGAGTTCGTCGGCCGTCCAGGTTTTGTTGGCCTTTCCGCCGGCGACGATCTGGGCGTAGCTCAGGCTCTTCTTCGATTTCGCATGGTGGACATGCGAATCTCTCGCGTACAACTCGCTCTCCGGAACGCCGAGCATCTCCGCCGCAGCTTTGATGAGCGTAATCCGGCCAGCGGCGCCGGCGCGACACATCGCGTCAAAGTTCATTCCCGTGCTCCAGCTGCCGCCGGTGATCTGCACGCCGAGGACCGGATCGTTGAACTTCGGATCGTTGGAGGCGAGCACGACGCCCATATCCTTCCACGACGCTTCCAGCTCCTCGGCGACGAGTTGCGCCATGGTGCTGGCGATATGCTGGCCCATGTCGGCCTTGCCGACGGTGACCGTCACTTTGCCGTCGTGGCCGATTGCGTACCATGCAGTCGGCTCGAAATTGGCGGCAGGCGCTGCCAATGCGTCCTTGATCTGTGGCAGGGCGACGTAACCGAATACCAGGCCGGTCGCAGCGGTTCCGACGAGGAAGCTGCGGCGGTCGAGGTGCGGCAGACCGTCAATCTTCTGATGCTTTGTCATGGCTTAGACTCCCCGCATGTCGGCGGCGGCGCGCAGAATCGCGCGCTGGATGCGCGCGTATGTCATGCAACGGCACAGATTGCCGTCCATGTGCGCGACGATTTCTTCCTTGCTCGGATCGCTGTTCTTGGCGAGCAGCGATGCGGCCTGCATGATCTGCCCGGATTGGCAGTAGCCGCACTGCGGAACTTGCTCGGCGATCCAGGCCCGCTGCAAGGGGTGTTCGCCTTTGGGGTCGAGACCTTCGATCGTCGTGATCTTATGGCCAGCGGCCTGTGACACGGCGGTCTGGCAGGAGCGCACTGCCTCGCCGTTGAGATGGACAGTGCAAGCGCCACACAAGCCGGCGCCGCATCCGAATTTCGTGCCAGTCATCTGCAGATGCTCGCGGATGACCCACAACAGCGGCGTGTCACTCGGTACGTCCACCGAATGATCATGCCCATTGATGTTCAGGGTGGTCATTCTCCCTCCATCGGCGGATTTTTTTCGGCCACGGACTGCCGCCTTTCAGCTCCGTGACGTCGCCGGATTCGGCGGCCGGCTGGTTTGTACCGCCATGTGTGGTCAGCCCAGCCTGGCAATTTATTGCACTGCAAAAAGAATGCAGCGCTCCCCGACATGCTAGCAACTCGGCAAATCTTAGCAAGACAAATTCCAAACTAGCTGTCGGCTAACCGTGTATTTCTTCGCAAGATTTAGTGAACACCGCAGTGGGATTCTGCCCGCGTTGTTCGAGCATTATTGTGCTCGATCGGCGTCGGAGCGATGCGGCGCTATTTTGTGAGGTCGCTCACCGAGATGTCATCGAGGATGTAGGGTTGGCGCGGCGGCAGATACGTCATGTGGGCGGCCGATGCGAACGAGGCCGGTTCATCGGACTTCAGCATCTCGTCGAGCGCGTCGTTCACCCGCTCGATCAGGGGTGCCGCAGTCGCCAGCCCGACGAACCCCATGTTGAAACCGATCCGGAAATAGTAGCCGGAGGGCTTAATCCCGGTGTCCGGATGCTCGATCCGGTAGGCATCGAAGCGATGCAGCGGAATGAGCGTGGCGGCGTATTCGCCCTTCTCTAACTTGGGCAGGAGTTCGCCGCGTCCCGGGACGAGATGCGTGATGCGGGAGATCAAGCGGCCATGGTCAAAGCTCATCAGAATGGCGTCGGCGAAGGTGCCGGCTTCGGTTCCGATGTTCACGCCATCGAGGTCGGCGAGGCCGCTGATAGGCTTGGCGGCTGCCTTGCCGCCGAGCACGACTGTCAGCGCCGCAAAGTGATAGGGCCTGGTTGCAGCTAAAGTGCCGAGCGTCACCCGGCGTCGACGGTCCGCTGCCCCGGCGCCGGCGAAGCCGGGTAGCCGCGCGGTTTCCAGGCCGGGCTTGCCGAGCTCATCCTTGACCAGCGGATAGCCGCCGAGCAGATCACAGCGGCCGTCGGAAAGCAGCGCATTCGCTTCAATCCTCGTGCTCGAGTCCTCATCGAGCTTGCTTTCGAACCACTGCACCACGAGGCGCTGTCCGAGTCGCTTCGCGAGGGCTTCGGCAATCAGGTAATCGAATCCGGCGCCGTTGTTGCCGTGGCGAACGGAATAGGGCGGCAAATCTTCGTTCAGGCATACTCGCAGCGTGCCTTCGTTCGCCTCGGCGCGTACCACAGGCGCACTGTGGAGGACACAGCCAATACCCACAAAGGCGGCCGACGCCAGCGCCGGTAACCTGAGCGCTCTCACTCCTTGCCTCCCGTTTTCACATAAGCCCACAGGTCGTCGATGTCTTCGCGGCTCAACAAGTCTCCCCACGGCGGCATGCGTCCGTTCTTGCCCTCGGCCACCGAATGCGCGAAGCGCGCTTTGTCATCATGCGGGAACTGCCGCAAATCGTAGGCGACAGTGCCGGGATTGACCATGTTGAACCCGTGGCAATGCGAGCAGTTGTGCGCATACAGCGCCTTGCCTTTGGCAACTTGGCCGGCGTCGGCCTGCTCGGATTGCGCGACCACCGCAGTCCGCGTCGCCTCCTCGGCGGCTGCGCACCGGTATGACGACATCGTCGCGATCAACGCGATCGCGACGACCCCGAAACCAATTTTCACCTTCATTGCGTGTCGCGACAATTGGACGAGGTCGCGCCAAGCGACCTCGTCCGTTGTCTCACTGTGGAGCCAGAGCGAACACCCAGAGCGATCCGCCGGCGGGAACCGAAGCCAGTCGCGTGTCGCCGGAGAACAGCGAGTAGACGCCGCCGATACCGCTGGCCACCGCGACGTACTGCACGCCGTCCTGCTCCCAGGTGATCGGCTGGCCTTCGATGCCCGAGCCGGTTTGGAACTGCCAGAGTTTCTTGCCGGTGTCGGCGTCGAAGGCTTCGAACTCACCCGTCAGCTGCCCGGAGAACACCACGCCGCCGCCGGTCGACAACACTCCGGAAAACCGCGGAATGTCGCTGCCGTTTTCCCACTTGGTCTTGCCGGTCAGCGGATCGATCGCCTTAAGATAACCGCGCGGTCCCTGGGGCCACTCCCAGAGATCGCTCAGATCCATGCCGACGTACCATTCTCCGGCCTTGTAGTCCGCCTGGACCGCCTTGTAGTGGCCGCCGAAATTCAGCGTGTTGGCGTAGGCAGTGTGGTTCTGCGGATTGTACGAAATCGGCTCCCAGTTCTTGCCGCCGAGGATCGACGGCCATACCGTCACCTTCTCGCCGGCGCGCGCCTTGGTGCTGACTTCGGTCTCGACCGGGCGGCCGGTCTTCATGTCGATGGCGGAAGCCCAGTTCACTTTGACGTAGGGGTTGGCGGCAAGGAGTTTGCCGTTGGTGCGATCGAGCACGTAGAAGAAGCCGTTGCGGTTGGCGTCCATCAGCACCTTGGTCGGCTTGCCGTTGATGTCCATCGTGGCCAGCACCATCTCGGCGACCGCATCGTAGTCGAACGGATTGTTCGGCGAGAATTGGTAGTGCCACTTGATCTTTCCGGTCTTGGGATCAAGCGCCAGCACCGAGCAGGTGTAGAGGTTGTCGCCCGGCCTGCCGGCGGCGTTGAACGGACCCGGGTTGCCGATGCCCCAGTAGACGGTGTGCAGCTCCGGATCGAACGAGCCGGTGATCCAGGTCGATCCGCCGCCGAGCTTCCAGGTATCTCCCGGCCAGGTATCGTTGCCGGGTTCACCGGGTCCCGGGACCGTATAGGTGCGCCAGAGGTGCTCGCCGGTCTGCGGATCCCAGCCGTCGATGAAGTCGCGCGTGCCGAATTCGGCGCCGGAAATGCCAGTGATCACCACGCCGTCGGCGACGAGCGGCGCAACCGTCATCGAATATCCAGTCTTGAAGTCGATCGCGTTCTTGCGCCATAGCTCCTTGCCGGTCTTGGCATCGAGCGCGATGACATTGGCGTCGAGCGTGGTACGGAACAGCTTGCCGTCATAGATCGCGGCGCCGCGATTGATGATTCCGCAACAGACGATGCGCGGCGTCGCCGGCGGGTACTCGACCTTGGTTTTCCAGATTTGCTTGCCAGTCTTGGCGTCGATTGCCATCGTGGCGCTGTTGCTGGTGACGTAGAGCACGCCCTTGTAGACCAGCGGCTGGGATTCCTCGCTCCGGTTGTCGTCGAAGCTGTAATTCCACACCGGCACCAGGCGCCTGACGTTGTCCTTGTTGATCTGCTTGAGCGCGCTGAAGCGCTGCAGGTCGTAACCCATCCCGTAATTGAGCACGTTGCTGGTGTCGGTTGATCCCTTCGCCAGCTCGTCGGCCGTTTGTGCCATCGCAGTCGGCGCAAATAACAACGCCAATCCGACAGCCCACAATGTGGTCTTCATTGGAGATCCTCCCTGGGAGCGCACGTCCTTTCACCACCGCCATCGCGGGGCGAGACGTGTCGTTGTTGCTTCGGTTCAGTTTTAGACAGTGCAGCTTCGTCCGCGCGCTGACGGAACGGTCCGCGCACGGACGCCACTCCATATTACGCCGAGGTTTCCCTACGGCGTCAAGCAGGACTGCGGCTTTCGGCTCGAATTTCTGCCCGGCGACTAGAGATTCCTGATGAGACCCGCGTCGATGAGCATGCGATTGAAATGGCGTGCCTCCGCGCCCCCCGCGCAGGCGTAGAACAGACCCTTGCAGCGCGCGAAGATTTTCTTCTGTTCAACGAACGAGGAATCGAGCGGCAGGCCGGCCGCTTCCTGCACAACGAGCGGCAGAAAATAACGCGCCGCCAGAACGTTGAGCGAAGGACGAGAGAGTGGCACGCATACCGGGCGCGCACGTGCCCGGCCATGATCCCGCACCACCTCAGCTCCCGGCGCACGGCGCCATTGTCATAAGACAGTAATCACTGCGTCATTACAAGCGCGACGCCCGTAGCGGCGGCTCGCGGCGAAGCGCGACAGGCGAACGGCGCGCCTAATTTCTGCTGCGATCGACCAGCGCCCGCTCCTTGATCCGAAAGGGCTCGCCCCCGCGAGCCCGTCTTGACGCAAAATGCAGTGGATCAATTTCGCGACCGATCGACCAGCGCCCGCTCCTTGATCCACGGCATCATCTCGCGCAGCTTGGCGCCGATGGCCTCCGCCGGATGCGCTGCGAGTTTGCTGCGCATCGCCTTGAACGAAGTCTGGTTGACTTTATTCTCCAGCATCCAGTCTTTGACGAACTTGCCCGATTGGATATCGGCGAGAATGTTCTTCATTTCGGCGCGGGTCGCGGCGCTGATCACGCGCGGACCGGAGACATATTCGCCGTACTCGGCCGTGTTGGAGACCGAATAGTTCATATTGGCGATGCCGCCCTCGTAAATCAGGTCGACGATCAGCTTCATTTCGTGGATGCACTCGAAATAGGCCATTTCGGGCGCGTAACCGGCGCCAACAAGCGTTTCATATCCGGCCTTCATCAGCTCGACGACGCCGCCGCAGAGCACGGATTGCTCCCCGAACAGGTCGGTTTCGCATTCCTCGCGGAACGTGGTCTCGATGATGCCGGCGCGGCCGCCGCCGATGGCGGCGCCGTACGATATGCAGAGGTCATGCGCGTTGCCGGAGGCGTCGCGATGCACCGCCATCAGCACCGGCACGCCGGCGCCGCGCTGGTACTCGGAGCGCACGGTGTGGCCGGGGCCTTTCGGCGCAATCATCATCACGTCGAGGTCCGGCCGCGGCTCGATCAGGTTGAAATGGATGTTGAGCCCGTGCGCGAACATCAGCGCCGCGCCTTGTTTCATGTTGGCGTGCAAATGACCGTTATAGATGTCGCCCTGCAGCTCGTCGGGCGTCAACATCATCATCACGTCGGCCCACTTGGCGGCCTCGGTCACGTCCATGACTTTGAGCTTCTCGGCCTCCGCCTTCTTGACGCCCTGCGAGCCCTTGCGCAGCGCCACGGCGACGTCCTTGACGCCGGAATCGCGCAGGTTGAGCGCATGAGCGTGGCCTTGGCTGCCGTAGCCGATGACGACGACCTTCTTGCCCTTGATCAGGTTCAGGTCGGCGTCACGGTCATAATAAACGCGCATAATCTTTATCCTTTTTTGCGGCACCGCCGCGGCGGGCGGCGGCGAAGAAACCGGGATGTTTCGTGGCCAAAAGCGCCGCCGAGGTCAAGCACTTTGCCACCTTTCGGCCGTGTGCCGACGGCAGAGCTGTGCTGCGCCGGGCCGACTAGCGGCTCGTCATCTGTACCCTGCCGTTCGCTCCGCGCGCTGCGGCCGGCGGCGTCGCCGCGCCGTCGAACTGCGCGCGCGCGCGGGCGATTTTTTCCTGGTTGCGGATCGCCCAGGCGCCGAGCGCCGAAACCGGGTCCAACAGATCGCGGCCGAGCGCGGTCAGCGCGTAATCGACCCGCGGCGGAATGGTCGGGAACACGGTACGGGTGATCAGGCCGTCGCGTTCGAGACCGCGCAGCGTCAGCGTCAGCATGCGCTGTGAAATGCCGCCGATTTGCCGCCGCAGCTCGTTGAACCGCAACGGCCCCGCACCGAGCCGGCTGACCACCAGGACCGACCATTTGTCGCCGATCCGGGCCAGTACGTCGCTGATGGCGCGGCAATCGGCAGGCAAATGCATGTGGCTTGGTTTCATGAATGTGCCTTCTTGCACCTAGGGAGCCCAGGCACCTATTTAGCGTCAGTTATGCATTTTAACTAGAGGACAGTATTCATGGCAAAGCTGCACCTTGCCGTCGTCGTCGGCAGCAACCGCCGCGACTCGATCAACCGCAAACTCGCACTGGCGCTTGCCAAGCTCGGCGCTGACAAGTTCGACGCGAACTTTGTCCGCATCGACCATTTGCCGATGTTCAATCAAGACCTCGAGGGCAGCTTGCCGCCTGAAGTCGTGCGCTACAAAAATGAGCTGGCACAAGCCGACGGTATCCTGATCGTCACGCCCGAACACGATCGATCCATTCCGGCGGTGCTGAAGAGCGCCATCGATTGGGGTGCGCGGCCCTACGGACAGAATTCCTGGGCCGGCAAACCTGCCTTCATCACCGGCACCTCGCCCGGCGCGATCGGCAGTGCAATCGCCCAACAGCACCTGCGGTCGGTGATGGTCAGCTTGGGCGTGATCCTCATGGGTGGCGAAGCCTACGTGACGTTCAAGCCGAACTTGATCGACGAGCATGGCAATATCGCCGACGAGAGCACGCAGAAATTCCTGCAAGGCTTCGTCGATCGCTTCGCCACGCTGGTCGAGCGCCTGGCGCCGGCGGCAAAGCGCTCTGCGGCGGCGTAGGAAAGCTGGTCCGTCACCTGAGGTGACGCCATAATGCCCTACATCCCCTCCGCCCCGCGGGAGATGGCGACGATGCCGGTGCGCGAGACCTCGACCAGGCCGAGCGGCAGCATCAGGCTGACGAAGCTTTCGATCTTGTCGGAAGCCCCGGTGATCTCGAACACGAAGCTTTCGTTGGTGGCGTCGATGACGCGGGCGCGGAAAGCGTCGGCTAATCGCAACATCTCCATGCGGTGCTCGCCTTTGCCGCGCACCTTGACCATGGCGAGCTCGCGCTGCAGCGCCGGACCGGCGCTGGTGATATCGACGACGCGATGTACCGGCACCAGCCGGTCGAGCTGATTCTTGATCTGCTCGATCACCATCGGCGTGCCGCGGGTGACGACGGTGATGCGCGACAGGTGTTTCTCGTGCTCGGTCTCGGAGACGGTGAGCGAGTCGATGTTGTAGCCGCGGCCGGAGAACAGCCCGATCACGCGCGCCAGCACGCCCGGCTCGTTGTCGACGAGCACACAGAGCGTGCGCGTCTCGACGCCTTGGCTGGCCGGCGCGGCCGGGTAGTGAGTCGTTGCAGCGTTGGTGTTCACGGCATCCATCCTCAGCGCCTGACGATTGCAAAGGCCCAGTCGCGGCCGAGACCGCGCTTGAGCGCAAGCTCTATCCACAGCATGGCGTGCGCTTCGAGCAGGCGGGCGTTGCGCAACGGCCCGGCATCGACCACCTCGAAGCCGAGCGCAGCGACAAGTTCGATGACCTTGGGTTTCGCCGCCGCGTCGTCGCCGGCGACGAACATCACCGACCTGACGCCGTGGAACACCGGATCGGCCATATTGGCGTAGCCCGTGGTGTTAAGCGTCTTGAATACCGAGGCGCCTTTGGCCCAGCCCTGCACCTTCTCGCCGGCGGAAATGCTGTGCCCGATCTCGAGGCCCAGACCATCCGGTCCCATCGCCAGCGGATTGGTGGCGTCAAGCACGATCCGGCCGCTCAAGTCGCCCATGGCGCGGATCGCCGCTTCCGCGGCATTCCACGGCGTCGCCAAGACGATGAGTTCGCCGAAGGCCGCCGCGTCCGCCGCGGTGCCGGCGCGCGCCTTGCCGCCGAGCTTCGCCAGCAGCGCTTGCGTCTTCTCGGATTTCGGATTGTTGACGCCGAAGAAGATGTCGTGCCCGGCCTTCTGCGTCCAGGCGGTACCGAGCGTGCCGCCGACACTGCCGGCACCGATGATGGCGAGTCTCATTGCGCGATCCTCTTTGCTGTGTTGGTTGCGCCCGCGTCTACACCATCACCTTGCCTTGCTCGGTGACGGCGTCCTCGACCCGCACCGCCGCGTCGCCGAGCAGCATCTCGTTATGCGCGCGGCCGGACGGAATCATCGGGAAGCAGTTTTCCGTCGGATCGACCACGCAGTCGAACAGCACCGGCTTCTTCACCTCGATCATTTCGCGGATCTTCTCGTCGAGCTCGCCCGGATGTTCGCAGCGGATGCCGTGCGCGTGATAGGCCTCGGCGAGCTTGACGAAATCGGGCAGTGCCTCGGTATAGGAGTGGGAATAGCGCTTGCCGTGCAGCAACTCCTGCCACTGCCGCACCATGCCCATATAGCGGTTGTTGATGATGAAGATCTTGATCGGCAGGTCGTACTGCACCGCCGTCGACAGTTCCTGCATGGTCATCAGCACCGAGGCCTCGCCGGCGATGTCGACGACGAGCGAATTCGGATGTGCGAGCTGCACGCCGACCGCGGCCGGCAGGCCGTAGCCCATGGTGCCGAGGCCGCCCGAGGTCATCAAGCGGTTCGGCTCCTGGAACGGATAGAACTGCGCCGCCCACATCTGATGCTGGCCGACTTCGGTGGTGATGTAAGTGTCACGATCCTTGGTCTGCTGGTAGAGCCGCTGGATGGCGTATTGCGGCTTGATGATCTCGTTGGAATTGCGGAAGGCGAGCGAGTTTTTCGCCCGCCATTGCCCGATCTGCTCCCACCAGGCTTGCAGTGCCTTCTTATCCGGAACCACCGCGCTCTGGCGCCACAACCGCACCATGTCCTCGAGCACGTGCGCGCAGTCGCCGACGATCGCCAGATCGGCCTTGACGTTCTTGTTGATCGAGGACGGGTCGATGTCGATGTGGATCTTCTTCGAGCCCGGCGAGAAGGCGTCGAGCCGGCCGGTGATGCGGTCGTCGAAGCGCGCGCCGACGGCGATCATCAGATCGCAATCGTGCATCGCCCAATTGGCCTCCCAGGTGCCGTGCATCCCGAGCATGCCCAGCCATTGCCGGTCGGCGGCCGGAAAAGCGCCGAGCCCCATCAGCGTCGAGGTGATGGGAAAGCCGGTGAGCTTGACCAGTTCGCGCAACAGATCGCTCGCCGCGCGGCCGGAATTGACCACGCCGCCGCCGGTGTAGAACAGCGGGCGCTTGGCGGCCGCCATCATGTCGACGGCCTCCTTGATCTTGTCGAGGTCGCCTTTGAGCTTCGGCCGATAGCCGCGATGCGGGAATTCCTTGGGCCTGGAATAGGCGCCCTTGGCGAACTGGATGTCCTTGGGAATATCGACCACGACCGGGCCCGGCCGCCCGCTGGCGGCGATGTGGAAAGCCTCGTGCAGCGTGCGCGGCAGATCGGCGATGGTCTTGACCAGATAATTGTATTTGGTGCACGGCCGGGTAATGCCGACGGTGTCGCATTCCTGAAAGGCGTCGTTGCCGATCAGATGGGTCGGCACCTGCCCGGTGATGACGACCAGCGGAATCGAATCGCACAAGGCGTCGGTCAACCCGGTGACCGCGTTGGTGGCGCCGGGTCCGGAGGTGACCAGCACGGTGCCGACCTTGCCGGTCGAGCGCGCATAGCCCTCGGCCGCATGCACGGCGCCCTGTTCGTGCCGCACCAGGATGTGCTGCACTTTGTCCTGCTGAAACAGCGCGTCGTAGATCGGCAGCACCGCGCCGCCGGGATAGCCGAATATGTGCTCGACGCCCTGATCGGCGAGCGCTGCTATCACCATTTCCGCCCCTGTCATCTCCGTCATGGCCAGCTCCACTCTCTCAAGCCCACCTTTGCATGTTCAGGTTCAGAAAATAAAAAAGGGGCTCAAGAGCCCCTGAACTGCGCACCGCCGCGTCTCGCGGGTGGATCATCCACCCGCGGCGGTGCGCCTCGCTACGAGAACCATTGAACTGACAACGAAAGTGCGCACGGACGTGCCCTCGCTTCTCAGGTGGCTTTATAAGCATTGTGGCAACGCCGGTCAAGGCAAATGCGGCTGGAATTTGACGCCGCAGCCTGCGCTGCGCTTCAAACGTGCGTTTGAAATCGACGCGGCGCGCAAAACAGCTGCTGTCAACTATTGCTCGGTGCCACAGCGCAGCCGTGATTTCGCGCGGGAGCGGTCAGCAAATCGCCGCCGCCGCCTGCTCTGTTCGGCTGCGGCTGGCCGGCCCGGCGCACTGACGGCGCCGCCGCCATTCTCCACTGGAGGCGCACATGGCTGCGGCAGCACTGATGACGGAAGACGGCGGTCCGGCCGACTTGGGCGCGGGCGACTTGGCCGCAGGCGATTGGGCCGGAGCTTTGCGTCGCGCCACCGCCGCTGTTGTCGCCGTGTTGGCTGTCGCGATTGTTCTCGCCGCGCCGGCTGTCGCGGTGCCGCGGCCGAGCGCAGCGCTCAATTCGACCGATGCGATCCTCAAATGGATCAACGCGTATCGCGCCAAGCCGGAGCCGGAGGCTCTTGCCGTCCTGGTGCGCGCGCTGAGCGAGCGGCAAGCCTTCAAGGATGCGGAGACATCCGGCGCCTATCTCGGCTTCATCGCCGGCGTGCTCGGCGCCAATCCGGACCGCGCCGCCGCGCTCGTTGCCAGGATGCTGCCGATCGCGCCGGCCGATCATTGGGTGCTGGTGCGCGCCATTGCCTATTCCGGCCTGCCCAACTGGAAGGAACTGCTCGCCACCTTTGTCGACCGCATGCCGACGCGGCGCGCCATGATCGACAAATATCTCGACGGCAAGCTGCCGACGCTCGATCAGATCGACTATCAGCCCGCCAAGCCCGGCATGCTCGACAAGGTCAAAAGCGTGCTGAAGATCGGCAACGACCGCAAGAAGGCGGCGGCGATCGCACCAAGCCCGGAGCTGATCGACGTGTTGTGGGGCATTTATCTCGCCACCGGTTCCGATCAGCCGATCGTCCGCATCATCAAGCTTCTGCCGCTGGCCAAGGACAAGGACAGCGTCGACATCCTCACCACCGGCAGCGCCGCCAAGTTCACGCTCGCCAGCAAC
This sequence comes from Xanthobacteraceae bacterium, assembly GCA_049284935.1. Lineage (GTDB taxonomy): Bacteria > Pseudomonadota > Alphaproteobacteria > Rhizobiales > Xanthobacteraceae > BOG-931. The sequence continues at coordinate 6,022 of JBAPYW010000105.1, read as the reverse complement.
GCGGTGCGCGACCTGCGGCTGCTCGCGATCCTCAAGCGCGAGGTCAAGACTGAGCCCGAAGCGGTCGTCGCGGTGCTCAACGAGGTGATCGAGACCGCGGAGACCGTCGACACCGCGCGCATGCGCAAGGAATCGCTCGCCGCGATCGACGAGCTCAAGCAGAGGGGCCCGGATTCCAAGCGCGAGCTGACCGGCTGGGGCCAGGTGGGGCTGGGCGCCCTGGCGATGGGCTGCGTCGTCGCCGCCGCCACCGGGCAGATCGAGCTCGGCATCCCCTGCGTGGTTGGCGGCGCGGCCTACTCCGCGGGAATGCAGTACATCGCTCACTGAGCATGATCCGGAAAAGTGGCAGCCGGTTTTTCGAAAAGATCATGCTCCAATAAAATAGCCGCAGCGCTAGCGCGGCAACGTGAAGCAATCGATGCGAACCGGCTGATCGAAGCGGCCGCCATGCGCCGCGCTCGTCTCGGCGAAGCGGCGACGCACTTCCGGCGCCAGCACGGCTTCCCTGGTGTAGCCGTTGAACCGCATATTGGCGATCATGCGGCCGGCAAAGCTGTCGAAATCGGCATAGCTTCGCTGATCGGCGTAGCTCAGGACCTCGGCGGCCGCGAAATGCGGCCGGGCAAAACGCGCGAGCGCCGCGGCTGCGGCTGTGCGCACCGCCGTCTCGTCATGGAACGGCGCAACGACATAGTGATGCGGGCCTTGCGCCAGCGGCTCCGCCACATAAAGCCGGCCCGACGGCCGCAGCACCCGGCGCGTCTCGGCGAGCGCGGCCCCCAGCTTTTCGCCGGGCACGTGGTGCAGCGAGAACACGAACAGCACGAGATCGGCCTGGTGGTCGGGCTCGGGGATAGCGTCGGCCGCCGCCTTCACCAGGCGATAGGTGCCCGTGCCGTGTGGCGTCCACGCGGTCGCCGCGATGAACGGATCGCAGCCGGTGACCCGCGCGCCGAGCGCCGCCAGCGCGCGCGTCAGGCGTCCCTCGCCGCAGCCGATATCGATGATGGTGAGCCCGGCAACGGGCCCGACCGTCGCCAGGAGCGCATCGAGATGCGACACGGTGCCGAGATCGCGACTAGAAGATTCTGCCATGTTTCATCCGCTCCAATGCTGCGCCGCCGGTATCATCCGGCCAGCGATCGCAACTGCGCCTCGACGGCGGCAAGCGCGCCTTGCGGCTCGACCCAGGCGAAGTCGGGAAGCTGATTGCGGAACCAGGTCGCCTGCCGCTTGGTGTATTGGCGCGTCTCGAGCTTGGCGTGCTCGACGGCTTCCTTAAGCGTGATCTCGCCGTGGAGATGACGGATAAGCCAGGGCACGCCGTGCGCCTTCATCGCCGGCAGATGCGGATTGAGGCGGCGCGCCGCCAATGCCCTCACTTCGTCGAGCGCGCCGGCCGCGATCATGGCATCGAAACGCGCATCGATCCGCCGCAACAGCTCGTCGCGGTCCGGCATGAGAAAGATCTTGGCCGCGCGCGCCGGGTCGAGGCGCGCCGGGTTGCCCGCCTCATGCCATTCCAACAGCGAACGGCCGGTGGCCAACACCACTTCCAGCGCGCGGGTGACGCGGGCGCGGTCGCCGGGCATCAGCCGCGCCGCCGCGGCCGGATCGCGGCTTTGCAGCTCGGCATGCAACGCGGCGACGCCGTCGGTCGCGAGCCGCGCGCGCACGGTATCGCGAATCTCGCGCGGAATCGGCGGCACGGCGGCTAGCCCGCGCGTCAGCGCATTGAAATAAAGCCCGGTGCCGCCGACGAGGATGGCCGCGCGCGATTGGCGCTGCGCCGCCATGAGCGCCGCTGCGGCATCCGCGCACCAGCGTCCCACCGAATAATCCTCCGCCGCGTCGACGTGGCCGTAGAGCGCGTGCGGCGCGCGGGCCTCCTCCGCCGGCGTCGGCCGCGCCGTGATGATGGAGAGATCGCGGTAGACCTGCATGGAATCGGCATTGATGACGACGGCGCCATGCTTTTCGGCCAGCGCCAGCGCCAGCGCCGATTTGCCGCCCGCGGTCGGGCCGGCAACGAGGATGATGGCGGGCGTGCTCACGGGGTTGACGTAATGCGGATTTGCGCGAATTAAAATCCCGCCCGCGACCGCGTCCAGCGGGTGGAGTGAATTCACGTGTCCCTGATAAAACCCTTTCGCGCGCTGCGGCCGGCGCCGGGACGCGCCGCCGAGGTTTTGGCGCCGCCCTATGACGTGCTCTCCAGCGCCGAGGCGCGCGAGCGCGCCGCCGGCAAGCCGTGGAGCTTTCTCCACGTCTCCAAGGCGGAGATCGACCTGCCGCCGGCGGCCGATCCCTATGCCGGCGCGGTCTACGCCAAGGCGGCGGAAAATTTGCGCCACATGATCGCCGCCGGCGTGCTCATTCGCGACGACAAGCCCTGCTACTACGTCTACCGGCTGACTTGGCGCGGCCACGTCGAGACCGGCTTCGCGGCGGTCGCCTCGATCGCCGCTTACGCCGAGAATCGCATCCGCAAGCACGAGCACACGGCGCCGGCCAAGGAAGACGACCGCGTGCGCCAGATCGAGGCGGTCAACGCGCAGACCGGCCCGGTCATGCTCGCCTATCCGACGGCGCCGGCGATCGACGCCTTGCTGCAGGGCGCCGCCGCCGGCGCGCCGCTCGTCGACGTCACCGCCGATGACGGCGTGCGCCATCAGCTCTGGGTGATCGGCGACGAACAAACCATCGCGGCGCTGACCGGCGCGGTCGAGGCGTTGCCGGCGCTCTATATCGCCGACGGCCATCATCGCTCCGCCGCCGCGGAACGGGTGGAAAAAATACGCGGCGGCGACGGCGCGCACGGCTATTTCCTCGCCGTGCTGTTTCCGCAGGCCGAGATGACCATCCTCGACTACAACCGCGTGCTGCGCGACTTGAACGGCCGCAGCGCCGAAGAGCTGCTGGCGGAACTGCGCCGCCGCGCCAGGGTCGAGCCGAGCGACCGCCCGGTGCGGCCGGCGGCCGCCAACGAGATCGGCATGTTTCTCGCCGGCCGCTGGTACCGGGTCACGCTGCCGCCGGCGCCTGCCGAAGACACCGCCGATCCGGTGGCGCGGCTGCCGGTGACGCTGCTGACGCGCCAGATCATCGAGCCCATCTTCGGCATCACCGATCAGCGCCGCGACAAGCGCATCGATTTCGTCGGCGGCGGCCGCGGCCTCGGCGAACTCGAGCGGCTGGTCTCCTCCGGCACCATGGCGGTCGCGTTCGCGCTCTATCCGACGCAGATGCGCGACCTGATGGCGGTGGCCGACGCCGGCGCGGTCATGCCGCCGAAATCGACCTGGTTCGAGCCCAAGCTCGCCGACGGCATGGTCAGCCATATACTTGACTGACACGCGCTCGATTGAGCGCGTGCCGTCTCGCGCGCGCTACCCCGCGCCGGGCTCTTTTTACTTCCCCTCTCCCCACCCGAAGTCGGATGTTTCCGACTTCGGTCACTAATATTTGCCGAACTCGGGAACACCCGAGTTCGGTGGGGAGAGGTGAAAATAAAAGTTCCTTCTCGCGACGCCCCGCCCCCTCAAAACAGCCACAGCCCGTCGGAACCCTGGCTCGAACCGATAGCCATAAGCTTCAACAGCGGCTCGCAAAGCTTCCTCGACTGCGCCTGCTCCGCCTCCGACATTTGCTGCTTGCGGGTCCAGTAGCAGGGATGCGGGAACAGGCAGTGCCGCGCCCGCCGGCAGCGCAGCTTGTCGCAATCGCGCCAATGGCCGAGCAGCGTGCACATCGCCTGCGCGATGAACGCGTGCCTGTTGCGGTAGGGCAGGCGCGCCCATTGCGTCCGGCTCATGCGCAGCGGATAGCGCCAATTCGCGGCACTGACTTTTCGTCGCATCGGGGTCTCCTTTCCTCATGGCGCCCTGGGCGCGCTCCCTCTCCCCAGTGGGGAGAGGGCGCCGAGCACCGAAGGTGCGAGGCGGGTGAGGGGGAACTGACCTTACAAATCTGCGCCATCTGACCCCCCTCACCCTCGTTCGCTGCGCTCACTCGACCTCTCCCCGCACCCGAAGTCGGATGTTTCCGACTTCGGCCACTAAATATTGCCGAACTCGGGAACACCCGAGTTCGGAGAGGTGGACATAAAAATTCGTTCTCGCGACGCCAGCGCGTCCGAGTTTTGCCTACCACCACGACAACAAAGCCCCTTTGATTCGCCTCCGGCTCACGCATGATCCCGAAAAGTGGTGTCCGGTTTTCGGACAAGATCATGCGCAACAAAGAGGGAGGCGGAGCGCCGAAAGGCGCATGCCGTCCACTGTCCGCGCCACACATCCAAACGTCGCCGTCTGAATGTGCACCGCAGACAAGTCTACGCAGTCTGCGCAAACCTATCTGCTGCGCGGAAGCGCGCCAAACCGGGGCGCGCTCGCCTTCCGGCGCTTCGCCGCGGCACTCGCCAAACCGGCCGTAGCCGGCTGACTCAGCTCCAGAACCACGTTTCCTGGGACGGGGCAGAAGCAGGAGTTTTGCCTGCCTCACGCTTGTCCAGTCCAGCGGGCTCCCCGCAGACCGGTCCTTTTGCCGGCCGAGTGGTGTCCCGAAGCCGCCCGGGTGCGGATTGGCAATTCCGCCCGCGGGCACCGCGTCCCGCTCCACCCTTCAGGCATGCCTTCCGGAAAGGCGTCCCTCGAAATGAGCGAGATTCGCAAGGAGGTAGCCGAAACGGGGACGGATGTCAATAGAAGCGCGACTGCCTGTTGCCAAAAGCGACCCAAGGGCCGCGACTGCGGCATTTCCCCCTCTGAGTGGCGTGCTTGGCTACTCGGCGCGCGCGTTCATTCGGCGGGGTGTTTTTTGCCGTGAGGGCCTCTTCGCAGTCGTCCTTCTTTGCGCTAAGGATATGCGAATCGACGTATCCGCGCAGCGCAAAATCAGTCGGACCGAGGGGGTGACGTCGGGCTGAGCGTCGTTATATCTTAATAAGAAATCGGCAAGCTATGCTTGACGCCTAGTGGGAGAACTACCATGGCCATCCGAAAATCTGTGCTCAGGTCGCCACCGCCCCGACCCGACCTTGACCGGCTACTGGAAGCGGCTCGGGCGGCAGGTGTGACTGACGAACAACTGCAAGAGCAACGGGCGAGTTTTGCCTATGGCAATGCTCCCGAGAACTCCAGAATCACGAAGGAATCCGCGCGCACGGCAGCGCGTAGCCTGCGTCTTGCTCGGATCTAATGCGCGAATAAAAGGAAGGAGCCTGACGCAGTCTGGGCTTCTTTTTGACCATGATCGTCTCGGAAGGTGATGATCGCCAATTATACGATTGGGTACAGGAACAGAACTTAGTACGGCAATACGATTTCCTGACCAACTGCATAGAAATCGGCCTTATCCAGGGTCACACAGCTTTCGATAAATATACCCTTTGGGCCCTGAACCACGTTGCCGTAGCCAATATTTCCCAATTTGGCGGACGGTTCCGGGAAGAGCCAATCTACGTCGGGAACCATATACCTCCTCACTTTAAGGAGGTGCCTGAACTAATGGACAGGTTCATTTCCACCATTCACGAGAACTGGTTTAATTGGACCGCGACGCAGTTGGCCGCCTACGGTCTTTGGCGGCTTAATTGGATTCATCCTTTCATTGAGGGTAACGGCAGGACAGCCCGAGCTACTTGTTACTATCTTCTATGTGTCAAGTCGGGGAGTTTGCTTCCAGGACGGCGGATCGTGCCGGAGCGAATAAGAGATGATCGCGATGGCTATGTCGCAGGGCTCATCGCAGCTGACCGCGCCTGGGACGCCGGTAATTTGGACTTTTCGGACTTAGAAGCTTACCTAGCCCGCCTTCTCGAAGCTCAGTTGCGAGACGAAGATTAGGCACTATCGGCTCTGGGCGTGGGGTAGTGTCCAGAGTTTTTCGCACATTTGGCTCCATCCGAGCTACGAAACTCAGAGCTGGTCTCGGAAATTTGCACAGGACGATAGGTGGAGTTTCTGCCTGACGGCGGGCACGCTGTTGCCTGCGAATCAGGAGAGATCATGCAAAGACG
>JBAPYW010000104.1:0-18781 GCA_049284935.1 Xanthobacteraceae bacterium | reverse complement strand
CTCCAGGGGAGGGTAATGGAGTAAGCGGCACAAACAATGCCCGACCTTCTGCTCGAGCTTTTCTCTGAAGAAATCCCCGCGCGCATGCAGGCGCGCGCGGCGGAGGATTTGCGCAAAGCCGTCACCGACCGGCTGGTCGATGCCGGGCTTGTCTACGACGGCGCCAAAGCGTTCGTGACGCCGCGGCGGCTGGCGCTGGCGGTGCACGGCGTGCCGGCGCGGCAACCCGACGTGCGCGAAGAGAAGAAGGGCCCGCGCGTCGGCGCGCCGGAGAACGCCATCGCCGGCTTTGTCAAAGCCGCGGGATTGAAATCGATCGGCGAAGCCAAGGTGCAGCCCGACAAGAAGGGCGACTTCTATGTCGCCGTGATCGAGAAGCCGGGGCGGGCGGCGATCGAGGTGATCGGCGATATTCTGCCCGACGTCATCAAGGGCTTTCCCTGGCCGAAATCCATGCGCTGGGGCGCCCGCTCGAAAGAGCCTGGCGCGCTGAATTGGGTGCGGCCGCTGCATTCCATCGTGGCGACGTTCGGGCCGGAGACCGAGGAGCCGGATGTCGTGCCGTTTGCGGTCGATGGCATCGCGGCGAGCAACCAGACGCGCGGTCATCGCTTCCTGGCGCCGGAGCCGTTCACCGTGCGCCGCTTCGCCGATTACCAGCACAAGCTCGACAAGGCCAAGGTGGTGCTCGATGCCGAGCGGCGGCGCGACATCATCCTCGCCGAGGCGAAACATCTCGCCTTCGCGCAAGGGCTCGAACTGATCGAGGACGACGGCCTTCTCGCCGAAGTCGCCGGCCTGGTCGAATGGCCGGTGGTGCTGTTGGGCGCGTTCGATCGCAGGTTTTTGGATATTCCGCCTGAGGTGATCCGCGCCACCATCCGCAACAACCAGAAATGCTTCGTGCTGCGCGACGCGGCGCACGCCATGCTGGTCGACAAGTTCATCCTGGTCGCCAATATCGAGGCGGAAGACGGCGGCGAGGCGATCATCGCCGGCAACGAGCGCGTCATCCGCGCGCGGCTGTCGGACGCGAAGTTTTTCTATGACACCGATCTAAAGACGAAGCTTGAAGATCGGCTGCCGAAGTTCAAGGAAATCGTCTTCCATGAAAAGCTCGGCACACAATGGGAACGCATTGAGCGCATCGAGCGGCTGGCAGCGGAGTTGGCGCCGCTGGTCGGCGCCGACGTGGAGAAGGCGAAGCGCGCGGCGCGGCTATGCAAGGCCGATTTACTTAGCGAAATGGTCGGCGAATTCCCCGAGCTGCAAGGCATTATGGGGAAATACTACGCGCAGGCGCGGGGCGAGGACGAGGCTGTCGCCCATGCGATCGAGGATCACTACAAGCCGAAGGGTCCAGACGATCTCGTACCGACCGATCCAGTCTCGGTCGCCGTCGCTCTCGCCGACAAGATCGACACGCTGGTCGGTTTTTGGGCGATCGACGAAAAGCCGACTGGGAGCAAGGACCCCTATGCGTTGCGAAGGGCGGCGCTAGGAATAATTCGGATTGTGATAGATAATCAGCTTCGATTGCCTCTAATTCCACTTAATACGGTGCATTCTGAGGAAATTGTAAAACAGGCCGTCGAAAGGGACCGGCTGAGGAAGCAAGAAGCAGCGCGAGCACTAGGAATAGGCGCAGTGATTGCGTCTGCAACAGGCAGGGTTCTTAAGGACTTTGGCGGCCGACAAGTTTCAACGCAAATCATCGACCTTCTTAACTTCTTCGCCGACCGTCTGAAAGTCCAACTGCGCGAGCAAGGCGCACGGCACGATCTGGTCGATGCGGTGTTTGCGCTCGAAGGCCAGGACGATCTTTTGCTGATCGTCCGCCGCGTCGAGGCGCTGGGAAAATTCCTCGACACCGAGGACGGCAATCACCTGCTCGCCGGCTACAAACGCGCGACCAACATCATCCGCATCGAGGAGAAAAGGGACAATCGCGAATATACCAGCGCGCCCGAGCCGAAGCTCTACACGCTGCCCGAGGAAAAGGCGCTGGCGCAGGCGATCGATACCGCCAAGGCCGAGGCCACGCGCGCCGTCGTCGCGGAGGACTTCGAAGCCGCCATGCGCGCCATGGCGAGGTTGCGACCGCATGTCGATGCCTTCTTCGACAAGGTGACGGTCAACGTCGACGATAAGGCACTGCGCGAAAACCGGCTCAAGCTCCTCAACGAAATCCGCGCCGCCACCCGCGCCGTGGCGGATTTTTCCAGGATCGAAGGCTGAAATTCGACGTCCTTCGTCATGCCCGGCAATAGCCGTTCGAAGAACGGCGTCGCTTCGCTCGCCTATGTGCCAGGCATCCACGACTTTCATACACCTGAACGAGCGAAAGACGTGGATGGCCGGGACAAGCCCAGCCATGACGAGAGAGAGCGCGTCACATTTTCATTGACACTTATCATCAATTCGGTTACAAGAATGCGAATCACCCTCGCCGATGGCGGTCGCCGGCGACCACTGATCGGCAGGGCGGATGCGGTTTTGCGCCGCGGCGGTCGGCCGCCCCGGCGAGGACCGCGGTGGAGCGCCGGGAGGCGCCGCGCGCCCGAAGCAGGCGGTCCGCGCAAGCGGATCGTTCTGTGGCGCGCGCCGCGCCCGAAGCGCGAGCGGGTGGTAACATCCGTCCGCGTGGCGCGGCCCACGACCCTGGCGCCTCCCGGCGCTCCATCCCTCCTTTTGCGGAGGCCTTTGGTGACGCTTGCAGCAAGGCTCGGACGCTGACGCGCCGCGAGAACGAAATTCTATTGCAGTGACGGAGTCGGGCTTTCCTTGTCTTCGCTGGTCGCCTAGAACCGAACCCGCGGTAGCGCGTTAGTAGTCTCGCCGGGCGTTGTAGGTTTCACGCTGCCGCACCATTAAGCCCCGTCCGATCTCCCCGACAAACCGAAGGAAAAATCCATGGTCATCACCGCTGCGCATATCACACCGCTAGTCGCCATCCTTGCCGGAATACTGATTTTGATCATACCGCGGCTCCTCAACTATATCGTTGCCATCTATCTGATTTTTACCGGGTTCGTTGAGCTCAACGCGGTACATCACTGGGTGAATTTTCATTGACACCCAGCAACTGAGCAGGCGCGCCGGGCGTTGCATTGGCCGCCGGCATCTGCATTAAGGATGCATCGGGTTCAAGCAAACGACATCCCATGGCGAAATCGCGCTCAAAAATCTCCCGCCAGCCGGTGAAGAAATTGAAGAAACCGGCTGCGCGTAAGTCCGCGCCGGCGAAGACGGCTGCCAAGACGACCGCTAGGGGCAAATGGGTCTACAGTTTCGGCGGCGGCAAAGCCGCCGGCCGCGCCGGCATGCGTAATCTGCTTGGCGGCAAGGGTGCCGGCCTCGCCGAGATGGCGCATCTCGGGCTGCCGGTGCCGCCCGGCTTCACCATCAGCACCGAGGTGTGCACGTATTTCTACCAGAACGGCAAAACCTACCCGAAGAATTTGCAGCCGCAGGTCGAAGCGGCGCTCGCCGAGATCGGCCGCATCACCGGCAAGACTTTCGGCGACGGCAAGAATCCGTTGCTGGTCTCGGTGCGCTCGGGTGCCCGCGCGTCGATGCCGGGCATGCTCGACACCGTACTCAATCTCGGCCTCAACGACGCGACCGTGGTGGCGCTCGCGGAAAAATCCGGCGACCGGCGCTTCGCCTATGACAGCTACCGGCGCTTTATCACCATGTATTCGGACGTGGTGCTCGGCATCGCCCACCATCACTTCGAGGAAATCCTCGACGAGCACAAGGACCGCAACGGCTACACGCTCGACACCGAGCTGGAGGCCGACGACTGGGAGCAACTGGTCGTCCGCTACAAGGAGCGCGTCGAGAAGGAGCGGGGCGAGCCGTTTCCGCAGGACCCGCACGCGCAATTGTGGGGCGCCATCGGCGCCGTGTTCGGCTCGTGGATGAACCAGCGCGCCATCACCTATCGGCGCCTGAATGGCCTCCCGGAAAGCTGGGGCACCGCGGTCAACGTCCAGGCCATGGTGTTCGGCAATCTGGGCGAGACCTCGGCGACCGGTGTCGCGTTCACGCGCAATCCGTCGACCGGCGAGAAAAAGCTCTACGGCGAATTCCTCATCAATGCGCAGGGCGAGGACGTGGTCGCCGGCATCCGCACGCCGCAGGAGATCACCGAGGCAGCGCGCCAGGAGGCCGGCTCGGACAAACCCTCGATGGAAACCGCGCTGCCGCACGCCTTCGCCGAGCTCAAGCGTATCTACGCCGCGCTGGAACGGCATTACCGCGACATGCAGGATCTCGAATTCACGGTGGAGCAGGGCAAGTTGTGGATGCTGCAGACGCGCAGCGGCAAACGCACCGCCAAGGCCGCCTTGCGCATCGCCGTCGAGCTAGCGCAGGAGAAGCTGATCAGCAAGGACGAGGCGGTGACGCGCGTCGATCCGGCCGCGCTCGACCAGCTCCTGCACCCGACCATCGATCCTGAGGCCGAGCGCAAGGTGATCGCCACCGGCCTGCCGGCGTCGCCGGGCGCCGCCTGCGGCGAGATCGTGTTCTCCTCGGAGGAGGCCGAACTCCTCAAGACCCAGGGCCACAAGGTGATCCTGGTCCGCATCGAAACGTCGCCCGAGGACATCCACGGCATGCATGCCGCCGAGGGAATTCTGACCACGCGCGGCGGCATGACCTCGCACGCCGCCGTGGTGGCGCGCGGCATGGGCAAGCCGTGCGTCTCCGGCGCCGGGGCGCTGCGCGTCGACTATCGCGCGCAGACGCTGACCGCCGGCGGCACGACGCTGAAGAAGGGCGACATTCTGACCATCGACGGCTCGACCGGCCAAGTGCTCGCCGGCAGGGTGGCGATGCGCGAGCCGGCGCTGGCCGGCGAATTTGCCACGCTGATGAAATGGGCCGACGCGGCGCGCAAACTCAAGGTGCGCGCCAACGCCGATACGCCGGCCGATGCGCGGGCCGCCATCAAGTTCGGCGCCGAGGGCATTGGGCTCTGCCGCACCGAGCATATGTTCTTTGACGAGGACCGCATCCGCGCCGTGCGCGAGATGATCTTGGCCGGGGACGAGACGGCGCGCCGCGCCGCGCTCGCCAAACTCCTGCCGATGCAGCGGGCCGATTTCGTCGAGCTGTTCAAGATCATGGGCGGCCTGCCGGTGACCATCCGCCTGCTCGATCCGCCGCTGCACGAATTCCTGCCGCACACCGAAGATGAGATCGCGGCGGTGGCGCAGGCTATGGGCGCGGACCCGCGAAAACTCGCCGACCGCGCCCGCGAGCTGCACGAATTCAATCCGATGCTCGGCTTCCGCGGCTGCCGGCTGGCGATCGCCTATCCGGAGATCGCGGAAATGCAGGCGCGCGCCATTTTCGAGGCCGCGGTCGAGGCCGGCCGCGCGACCGGCGTCGCGGTGGTGCCGGAGATCATGGTGCCGCTCATCGCCGGCAAGGCCGAACTCGATTTGGTCAAGGAACGCATCGACGCCATGGCCGAAACCGTCGCCGCCGAGACCAAGAGCAAGATCAAATACCAGGTCGGCACCATGATCGAGCTGCCGCGCGCGGCATTAAGGGCGGGCGAGATCGCCGAGACCGCCGAGTTCTTTTCTTTCGGCACCAACGATCTGACGCAGACCACTTTCGGCATCAGCCGCGACGATGCGGCGAGCTTTTTGGGCATCTACACGTCGAAGGGCATTCTGGCGACCGACCCTTTCGTGTCGATCGACCGCGAGGGCGTCGGCGAACTCATCCGCATCGCCGCCGAGCGCGGCCGCAAGGTGCGGCCGAAACTCAAGCTCGGCATCTGCGGCGAGCACGGCGGCGATCCCGCCTCGGTCGCGTTCTGCCACGAGACCGGGCTCGACTACGTGTCCTGCTCGCCGTTCCGCGTTCCGATCGCGCGATTGGCGGCCGCTCAAGCTGCGTTGGGCCGCGGCGCCAGTTCGACAGCGTAATTCCTCTGGTTAATGAAAAGACAACGCCGCGCGTCCGCGCATGACCGCGCCGCGTTTTCGGCTTGTCTGCTGTCGAAACGAATTAACGCCTTCGCAAGGTTAACCCGACAATAGTTGGATGTGTCGCATTCGCGCCACTACGGCGATGTTTGCTGGATTGGGGATGCGTCGCTTAACGAGCGTGCGCGTGAGGGGTGATGGTTGCGTTGCGTACCCGGTCGACGGGCGCGTTGTCTGGGCCGTTCTGGCTCAGCGCTTTCTGCATCGCGTTCACGCCGACCTCGATCGGCTATCAGGATCTCGCGGCGTTCTTCGCGCGGCAGCCGGGCGTTTCCGAACGCTGGCGCGACCACCTGATCGCTTCGCCGTTCGGCAGCATTCACGTCGCGGCATTCAGCTTTGTGCGCCCGATCGGCACGGCCATGCCGGAACCGTACGGCGCCCAGCCGGTCAATTTCGATCCGCGCTCGCTCAACGTGAAAACGTGGTCGGTCGATGCGCCGCCGATGGCGCGCGCCGCGCTGCAAATCGAATATCCGACCGTCAATCGCCGGCTCAAGGGCGATCGCATGCCGTTGCCGGAGCCTGCTCCCAGTTCGAACCAATCCGAGAGCCAGCCGCAGGCGCAGCCGATCGATACGCCGCAGCCCGCGCGGGCGCCGGCGCCCGCTGTGGCACCGCGGCCGAAGGAGGTCGACCGGAGCGACCCGACATCTGCCGCGGCCCAGCCGGAAGCAGCGGCCGATGTGACCGGCGCGTTGCCGGCGGCCGTCCGCGATGCGGAAGCCGAGGACGACCTCGCCTTGGCCGACAAGCCGCCGGAAATACCCGCGGCCGGTGAGGGCGATCCGCCCGAGGCGCAGTCGCCGTTCGCCTCGCTCTCCGTCCTTGACGAGGATCCGGCCCAGCGCAGCACGCAGCTCTATTTCGGCGTCGCCGCCATGGGGTCGCGCGGCGGACTGGAGCGCTGGCAGCAGGGGGCGGAGCCGGTCCTGGTGTCGCCGTCCGTCGATCCCGACATCAAGCTGTCCGCCTTGCAGGCGCCGCGCGATGCCGGCACCAATGGTGAAACCGTCGCGGGCAAGAACAATGTCAGCCTGCTGAGAAGCCCGGCGGATCGTCTCGGCCTTGCCGGCAAGCCGCGCGCAAGGGCGGAGAAATGTCTTGCCGACGCCGTCTATTTCGAGGCGCGCGGCGAGCCGTTGCGCGGCCAGATGGCGGTCGCGCAGGTGGTGATGAACCGGGTGTTCTCCGGCTTTTACCCCGACAATGTCTGCGGCGTGGTCTATCAGAACGCCAACCGGCATCTCGCCTGCCAGTTCACCTTCGCCTGCGAAGGCAAGGATTTGAGCCGCATCGACGAGCCCGACATGTGGACGCAGGCCAAGCGCATCGCCAAGGACACGCTCGACGGCAAGATCTGGCTCGCCGACGTCGGTCACGCCACGCACTATCACGCCTATTGGGTGCACCCGAGCTGGGTTCACGAAATGAAGAAGATGTACAAGCTCGGCGTACACACCTTCTATCGGCCGCGCGCCTGGGGCGACGGGTCGGACGCGCCGAACTGGGCGCCGGTCGCTGACAAGCCGGTTGGCGCCGCCGCGCCAATTCCCGCAGCGGCGAAGGGTCCCGCGGCCGGCATGAAAAGCCCGGATGCAGCGGCGAAGATCCCCGAAGCCGCCGCGTCGCCTGCCGACCTGGCCGGCAGCAAGACCGCGCGCACCGCAAAACTCTAAACGACGTAGCCCGGTGCGGGGGTGGACCCACGCGTAAAGCGCTTGTGCCGCGCATCGTCGTCTTCCACACTCGGCGCTCGAAAACGCCTATGTCCGGCATACGACCGGCCAATGGCGAACAGGAAACCGGAGTCGGAGCGTGAGCACTTTCAAGGCGATCGTCGTCGATAAGAGCGAGGCCGGACAGACGGTCCGGCTCACGGATTTCGACGAGAAGGATCTGATGGACGGGGACGTCACCGTCGCCGTGGATTGGTCGACGGTGAATTACAAGGACGGGCTCGCGGTCACCGGCAAATCGCCGGTGGTGCGCCGCTTCCCGATGATCGCCGGCATCGATTTCGCCGGCACGGTCGAGGCCTCTTCGCATCCCGGCTGGAAACCCGGCGATAAGGTGATCCTCAACGGCTGGGGCTGCGGCGAGACCCACCTCGGCGGTTATGCGGAGAAGGCGCGCGTCAAGGGCGACTGGCTGGTGCGGTTGCCGGACAGCATGAGCGCCCGCGAAGCCATGGCCATCGGCACCGCCGGCTATACCGCCATGCTGTCGGTGATGGCGCTGGAGCGGGCCGGGATCACGCCCGCGCGCGGGCCGGTCATCGTCACCGGCGCCGCCGGCGGCGTCGGCTCGGTTGCGATCGCGCTCTTGGCCAAGCTCGGCTACGCCGTCATCGGCTCGACCGGGCGGCCGGCCGAAGCGGCCTACCTTAAGGAACTCGGCGTCGCCGAGGTGATCGAGCGCAAGGAGCTGGCCGGTCCGCCGCGTGCGCTCGGCAAGGAACGCTGGGCCGGCGGCATTGACGCCGTCGGCTCGACGACGCTCGCCAATGTGCTGTCGATGACGCGCTATGGCGGTGCGGTGGCGGCCTGTGGCCTCGCCGGCGGCATGGATTTGCCGACCACGGTCGCGCCTTTCATCCTGCGCGGCGTGTCGCTGCTCGGCGTCGATTCGGTCATGTGCCCGCTGCCGCTGCGGCAGCAGGCTTGGCGCCGCTTGGAGGGCGATCTCGACCGTACGAAGATCGCGGCGATGACCAGCGCAATCGGGCTCGCCGATGTCATCGACGCGGGGGCGCGTATCCTAGCCGGACAGGTGCGCGGGCGCATTGTGGTAAAAATTCGGTAAGCGGATCAGAATTTCGCCAGGAATCTTGTCCAGCATGCGCGACCTTATGGTAAGGGGACGATTAAGAAATTTCGTTAATCCTCTGCAGGTCAATGTGGAGTCGACAATGTTGCTGCGCGTGGCTGTCGTCTGTGCGTGCGTGTTGGGAGCCGCCTCGGTCGCCTCGGCCGTCGCCGAGGAGCTCGGGCCGGACCAGGCCAGGGCGTTCGTCGTCGGCAAACTGTTTGCCTATTCTTGTTTCGACGGTACTGTCGGCATGGGCCGCGTTTTTTCCGACGGCTCGGTGGTCGGCACCATCCGGCCGGGCGGCCGCGGCGCCATGCGCTTCGCCAGCCTGCCGGCCGGCACCCTTAGAGTCGAAGGCACGTCCATGTGCGCCCACCTGTCCGGCTTGCCGATTGAGCCATGCTTCCGGGTGCAGAAAATCGATTATCGGAGCTTCCGCGGGTCGATC
This sequence comes from Xanthobacteraceae bacterium, assembly GCA_049284935.1. Classification (GTDB taxonomy): domain Bacteria; phylum Pseudomonadota; class Alphaproteobacteria; order Rhizobiales; family Xanthobacteraceae; genus BOG-931. Next base: position 9,514 of record JBAPYW010000104.1, on the reverse strand, counting down.
GCGGGCCTGGGCTTTGCCTATTGCGACTTCTACCAGCATAACCCGCGTGCGCAGCTGATAAGCCGCCGCGCGCCGGCGCCGGCGCGGCCGACGCCCATGGCGACGTTGCGGCCGGCGATCGAGGAGTGATTCTTCCTCTTAGCTAGTCATCACTCCAGATCGAGCCGGAACGGTGCCGCCTCCGCAGCAAGCACCCCGCGGCCGATCGTTTCGATCGCGGCGACCATGCGGCCGCCGCGGCCGAGCAGGCGGTCGGCCAGCGATACGATCCGGATATTCGGCGTCGCCGTCGGCGAGGCGTTGCGCAAGGTCTGCGCGATTGTTTGCTCGTCGCGATGCGGATTGAGCGCGCAGACGCTGACGAAGGCGCTCGCCGTCGAGCGGCTGATCCCCATGTAGCAATGCACCACCAGCGGCGCGCGGCGGTCCCAGCGGCGGACGAAATTCAAAAGATCGGCGACGTGTTCCTCTGCCGGCACGATATAGCCGTCGAGCGGCGCGCTGATGTCGTGCAGCCGCAGCCAGAGGTGATTTTCCGCCTCGATGGCGCTCGGTCGCTCGATGCGCGCTTCGTCGCCGATCAGGGACACGACGTGGCGGGCGCCGGTGTCCTCGACCGTTTCGTGCAGCCGCGCGAGGGAACAGACGTGAATCATGGAACGACGTGGATCGCGATTAAAAGGCGCTTGGTCAAGCTCATATAGGTATGGCCGGCTTGCACAAGCGGGCCGCTCATAGCGGCCTATGGTCCCGCCGCGACGGGCTCGCCGATTCTTCGGCCAGTTTGCGGAATCGCTCGAGATAACGCGCCTGCGCCGTCTCGGCCGGCCACGGTTTGAGGTAATCGCGCTCGATCGCGGCAGAGATGACGGGCGGCCGGCCGAAGAACCGCCGCGCCTCGGCGGCGCCGAAACCCGCAAGCCGGGTCGCTTCGAGATAGGCCGCCTCGCGGTCGGCGATCTTGATCAGCCTCTCGAGTTCCGGCGCCGAGTGTACCGGCAGCCCGAAGCGACGATGAATGGCCGCAAGGAGCCGCCGCTCCACCGCCTTATAGGCATCGCCGATCACCCCCTTGAACGGGGAGATCATGTCGCCGATCACGTATTCGGGGGCATCGTGCAGCAGCACCGCCAGACGCCGGCTGCGATCGAGTCGCGGCACGCGCGCGCGCGCCAGCGCTTCGACCAAGAGCGAGTGCTGAGCCACGGAAAAAATGTGCGCGCCGCTGGTCTGCCCGTTCCAGCGCGCCACCCGGGCGAGGCCGTGCGCGATATCCTCGATCTCGATGTCGAGCGCCGAGGGATCGAGCAGATCGAGCCGCCGCCCCGACAGCATCCGCTGCCAGGCGCGCGGCGACACCGCGCGCGGCTTGGCTGCGGCCGGGTCGCGCGGAAGCACCGCATCGGACTTGTGCGACGTGGAAGTGAGGGAGGACGGTAGTGGAAGCCTTGGCATGTGGTTTAAGGCTATTTCTTCCCGAGCTTCTGCACGGCCTCGTGGCGGTGGCACGTAATCAGGTGATCGTTGACCATGCCGACGGCCTGCATGAAGGCGTAGACGATGGTCGGCCCGCAGAACTTGAAGCCGCGCCGGGCCAGCTCCTTCGACATCACGCGCGATGTCGCGGTTTCCGCCGGCACCTGCCGCATGGTGCGAAAGCGGTTGACCTTGGGCTCGCCGTCGACGAAGTCCCACAATAGTTTCGCGAAGCCGGCGCCGTTCTCCATCGTCTCGATCCAGGCGCGGGCCGAGAGCACCGCGCCTTCGATCTTGGCGCGGTTGCGCACGATGCTGGCATCCTGCATCAGGCGCTCGATTTTTTTCGGGCTGTAACGCGCGATTTTTCCCGGAACAAAACCGTCGAATGCGCGACGGAAATTGTCGCGTTTGCGCAGAATCGTGATCCAGGACAGGCCGGCCTGAAAGCCATCGAGCACGAGCTTTTCGTAGAGCGCGCGGTCGTCGAATTCGGGCACGCCCCATTCCTGGTCGTGATAGGCGAGGTAGAGCTGATCGTCTTTCGGCCAGGGACAGCGCCCAAGCACGTCGGCGTTGGAAGCGTCGGCGCTCGCGGCAGTCATTCGGCGGCCTTGGTCCCATCCGGAAAGGCAAAGCGGGCCCAATCCGGCTTGATCGGCCGGATCGGGACGCCGCCGGCGAGAAGCGCTTCGCCGCGCGACATCGCCTCTGCCACCCGGTCGAGGCGCAACAGCGCGAGCCCGCGGCCGGCGGCGGCGGAACCCATCGCGCCGATTTGCCGCCCGCCGGCCGTAATCGCGGTCCCGGCCGGCGGCTGCACCGCGCCGTCGTAGCGAACCGGTACGGTGCGCGTGCGCGCACTGGCGCGATGCTCCATGCGCGAAACCACCTCCTGGCCGACATAGCAGCCTTTGGTGAAATCGACGCCGCCAAGCTGATCCATGTCGGCCTCGTGCGGGAAGGCGTCGCCGTATTGAAAATCGACGCCGCCCTGCGGAATGCCCAACGCGATGCGGTGCCCCTCGTACGCGCTCGCGTCGACGAGCACGGCGCCGAAGGCCGCGGCGGCGCCAGCCGCACGCTGCGGCGGCAGGATCGCGCGCAGGCCAAGCGCCGGCAGGCGCGGATCGGCATAGCAGCGGCCAAATGCCGGCATCGCGACCCCCTCCCCATCCCAAGCCGCGAGCACACCGAGCGTGCCGGAGGAGTCGCCGACAGTGAGGCGCGAGCGGAGCTTGTAGAGGTTGAGCTTATCAAGGAGCGGCTTGGCGACAGCGCGCGGCACGTCGAGGAAGAAGCCGCCGCCATCCTGCGCCGGTGCTTCGACGGCGATGAAGTCGGCGATGATCTTGCCTTGCGGAGACAAGAGCGCGCAGAAGCGCGCCTCACCGGCACCGAGCTTGAGGATATCGGCGCTGACGAGCCCATGCAGAAAGCTGCGCGCGTCGTCGCCGGCAACCTTGAGCACGCCGCGGTCCGGAAGAAGGGCGGCCTTCATACGAGCAGACTTCCTAGTGTCCCGATTCCGAAGTTCGCATCATTATGCGGTACCCTCGTTTGCGAACTTCGGAATCGAAGGACACTAGCAGCGTATTGATCCAGTATGGCTTTGGTTCAGAAGTCCGCATGACGAGTTCGCGGCAAGAATGATGCGGACTTCTGAACCGCCACACTAGCATCAGACACCAAACCTAAGGTGCCGGCCGCGTCCGCTCAAGTGGCTGGGCAAGTCGTGCCGCCATCGCCGGGAGGCGCGGAAACCAGCGATTACGACTGGAATTTCGCGGTTATTGCCGCGACAGCTCCACCGAAAATTCGCCGTTGCGAATGCGGGGGGCGAGGTTTTCCGCGTAACGGGCGGCGGCTTCCTCGCCGTAGGTGGAAATCAGCTCGGCGAGCGCCAGGAAAAGGGCGGTTTGCGCCAGGCAATCGCCATCGATGCCGTCGTGATGCGCCTCCGCCCAGGCCTCCTGCAGACATATCAGCGCCAGGCGCTTCTGTTCGTGGTCCGATACGGCGTCGCGGGCCGCCGGATTTTGTCTCGCCGTGTCCATTGCAATCACGTTGTCGCTGCAGCCCGCAGCGTCCCTGACCCACGCCCAAGTTAGCATGGCCGCGGCGGACCCTAAGTCGAACCTTGAGGAAGGGTTAATTCGCGAGCTTGTTCCGCTAGATACACCCCTCCATCTGCGTCCCGGCCGGGACAAGGTCAGTTGGCGTAGCGGGCGGTGATCTCGCGGGCGATTCTGGCGCCCTCGTCGAGATAGCGGCGAACGGCGAAATCGGCCGCCGGCGTACAGGTGCGATAGCTCTGCTGGAAGGCGCGATAGCCGCGGTTGAAGCTCGCGACCATCTGATCATGGCGCTCGCCGGCCGGCGCTTCGGCCTCGATCAGCGCTTGCGCCTCATTGCGCCACTTCTGGCCTTCGTTCGAGCCGCAAATGCCGCGCAGAAAGTGCAGCGCTCCGAGGATTTCGGCGAGCCGCTGGAGGTCGTGGTCGTAGGGGGCTGAGGCCGGTTGCGGCGGCGCCTGAGGATGAGGCTGGGGCTGAACTGGCGGCAGAGCTCTGGGCTGAATTTGCGGCCGTGCGGGAGACTGCGGTTGGGGCGGGGGCGGCTGCTGCCAGAAAAACTGCGCGCGGGCAGCCGGCGCGCCGAGACAAAGCATAAGCGAAAGAACGAGGAGGGTTCGCAGCATCGGGGTTGGCGCGAGCATAGGGGCCGAGAGCACCGCACAGCAAGCGCGACAACGCGGCAGGGTTGAGGCGCGTTTCAGCGAAGCGCGGCGACCCGCTGCCAAGCCGCGGCGACGATGTCGGCAAGCCCCTCGGTGGTCATAAGCCCGCCAAGCTCGGACGGCAGCAGCCAGCGCGCTTCGGCCAATTCTTCGTTGAGCGCAATCTCGCCGGCGATCCAGCGCGCCGCGAACGGCAGAATCACAAAATGCCGCTCGATGCGTCCGCCGGCGTCGCGCGCGATGGCCTCGCGGTAGCCGGCGAGCGCCAGCGGCTCGATGTCGAGGCTGGTTTCCTCACGGACCTCGCGAATTACGGCCTGCGCGAGGGTCTCGCCAAGCTCGACCACGCCGCCAGGCAGGGTATGCAACCCGTGGGAGGGCGGCCGCGCGCGGCGCACGATCAGCACGCGGCCGTCGCGGAATATGGCGGCGCTGACCGCCAGATATGGGCGCGCCGGATAAGTTCGGGATTCGCTGCTGGCGCTGGTCAAAGGCCGATCCCATGTGGCTATGATCGGAAACTGCGTAGGGCCGTCATCGCTTACCGGATCGGTTTATCCCAATGTGCGGGCGTTATGTCATCACCTCGCCGCCGGCTGCGGTCAGGGCGCTGTTCGGCTATCCCGAGCAGCCCAATTTCCCGCCCCGTTACAACGTGGCGCCGACCCAGCCGATTCCGCTGGTGCGGCTCATTGACGGCAAGCGCTCATTTGCGCTGGTGCGCTGGGGATTGCTGCCGGGCTGGGTGAAGGATCCGAAGACGTTCTCGCTCCTGGTCAATGCGCGCGGCGAATCGGTCCTTGAGAAGCCTGCCTTCCGCAACGCCATGCGGCGGCGGCGTTGCCTCGTTCCCGCCGACGGCTTCTACGAATGGGGGGCCGGTGTGCCGAAGCGTCCCTATTTTGCGCGACCAAAATCCGGCGGACCGATCGCTTTTGCCGGACTATGGGAGACCTGGACCGGCCCGAACGGCGAAGAAGTCGACACCGCCGCCATCGTCACCACCCGGGCGAACCGCACGCTCGCCGCGATCCACGACCGCATGCCGGTCATCGTGGCGCCGGAGGCGTTCGATCTTTGGCTCGACTGCGCCAAAGTTGACGCCATGACTGCCGCCGCGCTGATCGCGCCGGCGCCGGAGTCTTTGCTCGAATGCTACGAGATTTCGCCGGCGGTGAACCGCGTGGCGAATGATTTCGCCGAACTCATCGCCCCGGCTGCAGCCAGCGGCGCTGTGCAGCCTGCGGCGGCTTCACCGGCCGCGCCGGCGAAAGCGAAGAAGCCGAATGATCAACCGTCGCTGTTTTAGCCGCGCGCCGCACCAACATCAGTGAAACATGATCCTTTCGGAAAGCCGGTTTCCACCCCCGGATCGCGTCCGGGGGCAGGCTTTTTCCGGATCAGGCTCTAGCTCGCACCACGCGCAAACTGCGCCTTTTCGGCTGAGGCCTTGACCACGGGAATCTCATGGTCGGCGAGCGGCTTCATCCACGACTTCCGTTTCAGCGCCGCGGCAACATAAGGGGCCAGTTCTTCCGCCTTGCGCGCTTCCCGCACCGCCGCTTTGGCCCTGAACTCGGGCATCACCTCGGCGGCGAACAGCTCGAGTGACTGACAAATGTGGTCGTGACGATTGCGTCCGGCCTGCTGCAGGAAGATGACCTGGTCGACGCCGCTTGCCTCGAACTCCGCAAGATGATTGCGCATGTCGGCCGGGGTGCCGATGCCGGAAGAGTAGGCGCCGACCCGCTCGGTTGAGGCGATGACCGCTTCGGTACGATCGCCGCGGTCTCTCATAAAGTCGCTCCAGAGACTGCTGCGGCCGGGCCGGGCGTCGTGCGCAACCAGTGCGTTGATCGCGTAGCCGAAAAACTCGAAACCTTCGAGGCCGCGGCGGATGGCCTCGGCGCGGTTCTGATGCACCGAGAAGCTCGACACCATGGCAAGGTTGGCGTTGACGGAGTGGCCAAGCGGCACGCAGGCGTCGGATTTGATGATGCCGTAATAGATATCGGCCCAAAGACGTGCTTCCTCGGGGTTGAGGAAGGAGAAGGCCAGCGCGCCGACGCCGTTCTGCGCCGCGACCTTGATGGTGTCGCGATTGGTGCAGGCCATCCACATCGGCGGGTGCGGCGATTGCACCGGCTTCGGCACGATATTGCGGCACGGCATGGAAAAATACTTGCCCTCGAAGCCCGGATAGGGCTCCAGCACCATCATGTTGGCGATCTGCTCCGCGGCCTCCAGCGCCATGGCGCGCTTCTCCTTGGCTGGAATGCGGAAGCCGCCAAGCTCGAGCCGCGTGGCGCCCTCGCCGATACCGAAATCGAGCCGGCCGTCAGACATGATGTCGAGGGTGGCGAGACCCTCGGCGGTGCGCGCCGGGTGATTGTAGTTCGGGATCACCTGCCGGATGCCATGGCCCAAGCGGATGGTCTTCGTGCGCGCGGCGGCTGCGGCCAGGAAAACCTCCGGCGCCGAGGAATGCGAATACTCCTCGAGAAAGTGGTGTTCCACCTCCCACGCGTAGTCGTATCCCAGCCGATCGGCCAGCTCGACTTGCTGCAGCGCCTGATGAAAGAGATTGCGCTCGTCGCCCTGATTCCAGGGCCGCGGCAGCTGCAGCTCGTAGAAAACTCCGAAACGCATTTCCATCCCCTGGGAAATATTGTTAGCCGCGGGCACGTGCGATGTCGAGAACGGGCCCCAGCGGCGCCAAGGCGCTAAAGCACTTTGCCGGGATTGAGGATGCCGTTGGGATCGAGCAGGCGCTTGAGGCTGCGCATGAGGTCGAGCGCGACCGGATCCTTCACCGACGGCAACAGATCGCGCTTGAGCACGCCGACGCCGTGTTCGGCGGAGATCGAGCCGCCGTATTTCTTCACCACCGCGAACACCGCGGCGTTCACCTCGTGCCAGCGCTTCAGATAGTCCGCCTTGTCGGCGCCGACCGGCTGTGTGACGTTGAAATGGATGTTGCCGTCGCCGAGATGGCCGAACGGCATCGGCCGCGCCCCGGGAATAACCGCGGCGACCGCCGCCGCCGCCTCCTCAAGGAAGGCCGGCACCGCCGCGACCGGCACGGAGACGTCGTGCTTGATCGAGCCGCCGGCATGACGCTGCGCCTCGCCGAACATTTCGCGGATGCGCCAGAACGCCTTCGCCTGTTCGAGGCTGTCGGCGATAGTCGCGTCGGTGACGAAGCCGCGTTGCAGCCCCTGCGTCAGGATATCGTCCATCACCTCGCGCAAACCGGTCCGGCGCTGCGAGGAAAGCTCAATGAGCACGTACCAGGCATGCGGTGCGCCGAGCGGATCGCGGCAGCCGGCGGCGTGGCGCACCACGAGCTCGACACCGGAGCGCGGCATCAGCTCGAAACTGGTGACGCCGCCGGCCGAACTCTGCGTGGCGATGTCAAGGAGAGCCAACGCAGCTTGCGGCGAAGCCACGCCGGCAAACGCGGTCTCGACCGCGCGCGGCCGCGGTACCAGGCGCAGCACGGCCGCGGTGATGACGCCGAGCGTGCCTTCGGCACCGATGAACAGGTTCTTCAGATCGTAGCCGGTATTGTCCTTCTTCAGCTTGTTGAGGTCGTTGAGGACGCGGCCGTCGGCGAGCACCACCTCAATGCCGAGCACGTGCGAACGCGCGATGCCGTAGGCCAGCGCCGCGGTGCCCCCCGCATTGGTGGCAAGATTGCCGCCGATGGTGCAAGTGCCCTCCGATGGCAGCAATTGCGGATAGAGCCGATCGACCGCAGCGGCGGCTTCGCGGGCATGCTGCAAGGTGACGCCGGCCTCGCAGGTGATGGTGTTCGAGGTCGGGTCGACCTCGCGGATGCGATTAAGCCGCGTCAGCGACAGCACGATCTCGTCGTTGAAAGGAATCTGCCCGCCGACCAGGCCGGTATTACCGCCTTGCGGCACCAGCGGGGTTGCCGTCTCATTGGCGAGCTGCAAAATCTGCGACACCTCGGCGACGGAAGCCGGTCGCAGCACCATCGGCGAGCGGCCCTGGAACATGTCGCGCATCTCGACCAGATAAGGCGCCTGCGCCTGCCGATCGGTGATGGCGTATTTCTCACCGACGATGGCGGCAAACCGCGCCAGCAGCGCGGGATCGATGGCTTCGGGCGGCTTATCGAGCATCACGACGCGTCCATCAGGGCCGCCTATCGGGCCCTGGTACATCAGATAAATGACAGCCGCCTTATTTCTTCGCAAGCATGCAGATCATCGCGGCGCCGCGGCGCGGGCCAGCCGGTCGTTGATCGCTTCGCCGAGGCCGTTGGCGGGGATCGGCATGACGGCGATCACGCCGGCACCGGCGGCATCGAGTGCGCGCAGCTGCGAGAACAAATTGGCCGCCGCCTCGATCAGATCGCCGCGTTCGGACAGGTTGAGCACGCTTTTGGCGCGCCCGGCGCCTTCGGCCGGCGTTGGTCCGAAGGCGAGCAGAGCCTCGCCGGCCTCGACGCGGCGGGCGTTCAGCCGCAGCGGCGTCCGCGGCGCGTAATGCGAGGCGAGCATACCGGGCGCGAGAGGAGCGTCATCGGCGCCGGCGGCGGGCGTATCGGCAAGCTTGCGCCCGAGCGTGCGCTCGATCGCCGCGCGCGGCAGGCCGCCCGGCCGTAGCAGGACCGGCTCGCCGAGGCAGGCGACGATGGTCGATTCGATGCCGACCGGCGTCGCGCCGCCATCGACGATGAGATCGATGCGGCCGCCGAGATCGGCCAGCACGTGGTCAGCCGTGGTCGGCGACAAGTGGCCGGAGCGGTTGGCCGAGGGCGCGACCACGGGCTTGCCGAGGGCCCGCAGAATATCGCGCGCCACGTGGTGGTCGGGCATCCGCACGGCGACGGTGTCGAGCCCGGCCGTCGCCAGGTCGGCGACCTGACAGTGCGCTGTCTTGGCAAGAACGAGCGTGAGCGGTCCCGGCCAGAACGCGGCGGCAAGCTCCATGGCATCGGCATCAAAACGGCCGAGCGCTTGCGCCGCGTTCAGATCGGCGACGTGGGCGATGAGCGGGTTGAAGGCCGGACGGCCTTTGGCCTGGTAGACGCGCGCGACGGCGCGCCCGTCGGTCGCGTCGGCGCCGAGGCCGTAGACGGTCTCGGTCGGAAAGGCAACCAAGCCGCCGGCGGCCAGCACGCGCGCGGCGTCGGCGACCGCTGCGGCATCGGCTTTCGCTACGTGGGTGACCAGCGGAGCCGTCATGGATTCCTTGTCTGCCGGACGGGCACTAGAGAGCGGAACCGGCCGGCGCTTGCAGGGCCGGAACGCGGACTGTATAAGCGCC
>JBAPYW010000103.1:0-33585 GCA_049284935.1 Xanthobacteraceae bacterium | reverse complement strand
CTATTTACGCAGGTGGTGACTTGTAGCCTATACGCCAACGCCGGTGGATAATCAGCTCAACGGGTTGGTAGTCAATGAGGATGCTATGACAATGCGCGTGACCGTCTGATGGATGAGTGTGATGGATGATCTTGTTGAACAGCAGCGACGTATTAATGAGATACCTTGGTATCATGAGTTTAATTTTCCTAACGGACTGAAAGCGCGTTCAGGGGCTACCGACATTAGGTCCCATCGCAAGATATGGGCCTTCGTCGGGGCACAGCTTGATCGCATGGAATTTCAGGGCAAAACTGTGCTCGATCTGGGGTGCTGGGACGGCTATTGGAGTTTCTATGCAGAGCGTCGCGGTGCCAGCCGCTTCCTCGCGACTGATGATCGATCACAGAATTGGGCCGGCAGCGCTGGAGTTCTGTTGGCGAAGGAGTTGTTTAAGTCCTCAATCGAAACGAACCTTAACCTTTCCGTCTACGACGCCGCCAAAATTGGCGAAACATTCGACGTTATATTATGTCTCGGCATTTATTATCACCTTGTTGATCCATTCTACGCCTTCAGCCAAATTCGGCACTGTTGCCATCCCGAGACGAAGGTCATTTTTGAAGGCGATGCAACTTTCAGTTTGCGCGCAGACCTAATGCGGTACGATCTGCTTTCGGACTCGAACTTTACGCCGACGGTGCAAGTTCTTGCCCAGATGCTGGAAGCAAATTATTTCCGGGTCGTTTCGCAGACACCTATGACTTCGCGTAAGTGGCGTCGCCGGCTGCGGGGAATTGCGCGGATAGTTCGCCCATCCCTGCCCTTTCATATGACCCGGCTGGTCACCGTGTGTCAGCCGTTCGAAGGAATCAATACCCTCCATAAGTATCGTCCGCCATTTGGACTGCATCGGTTCGACGAACGATTTAGGAATGGAGAAAACAAACGATCAGGGCTGCTATAGGAGCAAGGTTTTTCGGTGCTGCACCACGGCAAAGTAGCTGTCGTAGTCTGCAACGGGACATCTTCGACCGATCGCACCGGTCGATGACGAGTCCGCGTTACCCCCAATTGCAGACGAACGGCTGCGCCGCGGCGAACATCGAAAAGGCCAGAAAGGCCCCACGCACGGCGACATAGAAGGCGATACGCTCGGCCATTGCTTCGCGCTCTCCTCTATCTTCCAGAAGGCCGACCGCGTCCCCTGGCCAATCGGTTGAATAGCGGCTACCAAGGACCGATCGCTAGGGGGACATTGCAGGTGCCGACCGCGGCCAGCGTCATTCGCAACTTCTACCGGGATTCTGTGGCGCTGATGCAGCTGTCGGCGCGGCTCGGTCAGCTGCCGGGCATCCGTAGGGCTACCGCCATCATGGCATCCGAGGCCAATCGGGCCCTGCTGCACGAGGCGGGCCTGACGACGCATGAGGTCGAGGCGGGGCCCAACGATCTCTTGATCGCCATCGAGGCGGACAGCGAAGCGGCGCTCGAAGCCGCTATGGCGGAAGCTTCCGACGCATTTGATGTGAAATCCGGCAGTCTCGCCAGCCCAGCACGGCACGAACCCCCGCGCAGCCTCGAAATGGGATTAGAGGCGATGCCTGCGGTCAACTTGGCGCTGATCTCGACGCCGGGAGACTACGCGGCCGCCGAAGCCACGAAGGCGCTGCATCTCGGCCTCAATGTCATGCTGTTCAGCAATAATGTCGCGCTCGAGGACGAGATCGCGCTCAAGCGCTACGCCGGAGCGCACGGCCTTATGGTCATGGGCCCGGATTGCGGCACGGCGATACTCGGTGGCATCCCGCTTGGTTTCGCCAACGTGGTCCGCCGCGGCGACATTGGGTTGGTGTCTGCGTCGGGCACCGGGTTGCAGCAGGTGACGTGCCTGATCGACCAGCTGGGCCATGGCGTGAGCCAAGCCATCGGCACCGGCGGGCGTGACCTCCGTGCGGAGGTCGGAGGCCTCACCATGCATCGGGGCCTGGATGCACTTGCCGGCGATGCGGGCACGCGTGTCATTGTCCTGATCTCGAAGGCGCCGGCACCCGAAGTCGCGGTCCACGTGCTCGAAAGTGCGCGCAAGGCCGGGAAACCAGTGATAGTCAATTTTCTCGGCACCGACCCGAAGGTGCCGGCAGCGTCGAATATTCATGCCGCAAAGACGCTCGAGGATGCGGCGGTTGCCGCAGTCGCGCTTTCGGCCGGTCGGCAGCCGAACGATCTCGGATTTGCTGCCTTGTCGGTTGACGTGCCGCGCCCCGGGCCCGCCCAGCTTTATGTGCGAGGACTGTACAGCGGCGGCACGTTCTGCAGCGAGGCCGCGATGCTGCTCAGCGAGCATGTGGCGCCGGTCTATTCCAACACACCGATCGGCGGCGCCGAGCCCCTGGCCGATGTATGGCACAGCCGGGCCCACACGCTTATCGATCTCGGCGACGACGTATTCACGCGCGGCCGTCCGCACCCGATGATCGACCATCGGCTGCGCAACGAGCGCATCGCGATCGAGGCGCGGGATCCGCAGACCGCCGTCCTCCTGCTCGACGTCGTTCTCGGCTACGGTTCGCATCCGGACCCGGCCGCCGCAATGGCGCCAGCGATCGCGGCGGCGATCGCGCAGGCGGCAGACGCCGGACGCAGACTCGTTGTCATCGGCTTCGTCTGCGGCACCGAAGCCGATCCGCAGGACCTCAAGCGACAACAGGCAACGCTCACCGAGGTCGGCATGATCGTTACAAAGACCAATGCTCAGGCGGTGCGGCTCGCGGCACGGATCGCGGCGCCGGAAACCGCCGCTGTTTCCGCGAAAGCAAAATGACGATGGATCTGCTTGCTCAGGATCTGCAGGTGCTCAACGTCGGCCTGGCCTCGTTCGCCGACGCGATTTCGAATGCGGGCGGCAAAGTTTTGCAGATCGAGTGGGTGCCGCCGGCGCGCGGTGACCGCGAGGTCGGTCGTGCGCTGGCGCGTCTTGTCAATCATCCGCGCGTCGAGGCCGCCAACCGCCAGGCGTTCGACGCCTATCTCTCCAGCCAGCCGGTGATCGAAGGGGTTTCCGTCGCGCGCGACGTCATCCCAAAAATGGAGCGGCGCATGATCCTGCACGCCGGGCCGCCGGTCGCTTGGGACAAAATGTGCGGCCCCATGCGGGGCGCGATCCTCGGCGCCGTACTGCTGGAAGGTTGGGCGCGAGATCCCGACGGCGCGGCTGAGCTCGCCGCTAGCGGCAAGATCGCGTTCGCGCCGTGTCACCATCATTCCGCGGTCGGCCCGATGGCCGGCATTATCAGCCCATCGATGCCGGTGTGGATCGTGCGCGACGCCAAATCCGGCCGCCGCAGCTTCAGCAATCTCAACGAGGGGATCGGGAAGGTGCTGCGCTTCGGCGCCGCTGGGCCGGAGGTGATCGCGCGGCTCAAATGGATGGCGAGCAAGCTGACAAAAGTGCTCGAAGCGGCGCTCAAGGTTTCCGGCGAGATCGAGCTCAAACCGCTGATCGCGCTCGCGCTCAACATGGGCGACGAGCTGCACAACCGCAATGCGGCGGCGACCTCGCTGCTGCTCAAGCGCCTCGTGCCGGCGATGGTACGCTCCAAGGCGAACCGGGCCGACGTCGCGGCCGTGGTCGAATTCATTGCCGGCAACGGCCATTTCTTCCTCAATCTCTCGATGGCTGCCTGCAAGACGATGCTCGATGCCGCCCGCGGCGTCGCCGGAAGCAGCATGGTCACCGTGATGGCGCGCAACGGCGTCGAGTTCGGCATCCAGACGAGCGGCACCGGGGATCGCTGGTTCACGACAGCAGCGCCGGTGGTCGACGGCTTGTTTTTCCCCGGCTATTCGATCGCGGACGCGGCCCCCGATCTTGGCGACAGCGCCATCACCGAAACGGCGGGATTGGGTGGCTTCGCGATGGCTGCCGCACCGGCAATCGTAAGCTTCGTCGGCGGCACGTTTAATGAAGCCATCGCCAACACCGCGGCAATGGGGCACATTACCATCGGCCGCAATGGCGGCTTCGCGCTGCCGACGATGGATTTTGTTGGGACCCCGGCGGGGATCGACGCGCGCAAGGTTGCCGATACCGGCATTCTCCCGATCGTCAATACCGGGATTGCCCATCGCCAGGCGGGCATCGGCCAGATCGGTGCCGGCATTACGCGGGCGCCGCTCGATTGCTTCACGAAGGCCGTGACGGCGCTCGCCTCGGCGGTGCCGGACGTGCCGTGACCGGCGGCGCCGGCCGAAGCTGCACGGATGACCGGGCCCTGACGTCTCTAAGCGTTCCGAGGCGTTATCGTACCCGCCGCAGCTTTTTCGGCGAAAGAAAAGTGTGCAACAAGTCAATTGCGTCGCTTCGAGCGTGCACCGAGCAGGCCGACATCACGATAAAAATCACGCGCTATCGATTGGCGCAGGCAAACTCCGGTCTGGCCGACTTGCGCACAGGCCAATTTAAAGATGCCGCAGTGCTTGTTCCTTGAGCGTTCCTACGGCACCATCTCTTTGCGGACGACAATCGCCGGCCGCGCCCACTATCGATCAAAGTTGCGCAAGCGACAATACGCCGCTCGCGCAACCGTGGTGCTTACCAATTGGCGCCGCAGACGTACCAACCCGGGCCGTTCCAGCCGTCGGCGTACCAGCAGTACCATCCGCCACCCCACCAGTAGCGATGCCCGTGAGCCCAACCGGCGTGGCCATGGAAGAAGTGACCGTGGTGACCGCCGTGGTGGCCGCCGCCGTGGTGACCACCGCCATGGTGACCGCCACCATGGTGACCGCCACCGTGGTGACCGCCGCCGTGGTGACCGCCGCCGTGGTGACCGCCGCCACCGTGGCCCCTTGCCTGTGCCGACGTATCAGTCGCGGTCATCATCAGACTGGATACGCCTACGGTGGCGAGACAATAAACTGCAAACAGGGCGCCTGTTGCTAGGAGGCTCGTCAAGAATTTGCGTGCTCTGCTCTGTCCGTTCCTGGTCATTTTATCTCCCTTTAGCGCGTGTAACTCTCGCGCCTCAAGATTGGGCATTAAGGCCCATTTACAGCCATAACGACTCTATCCTGTACGTAAGATGAACTCGGTCTTTAGCGTGGGTTTACATACTGGAGTGTGGATATGCCCCGCCGAAGCGCAATGTGAATGTATCTTCATCTTAGCTCTTGCTCATTGCCGCGGCTCTGCATGGGCGACTCGAATGAGTCAACGACAAGAGCCTTGTACGGACGGAATACGAGCGCCTCGCTCAGGACCACTGAGGCCCAATTATCCCGGGTCCACCTTTAGTCCAGCGTATCGCTTTGAGTGCGCGCCAGCGAGTTCCCCAGTCGTCCTGAAGCCGACATTTGCTTGCGCTGCGAAATCTGTCGCAACGGGCACGGCGGCTTGCGCTAGCGCTCGCCGATACAGCGCTGTTGCGGCAGCGCGGCAATTCCGGGGACCCCGATGCCGACGTAGCGGAAGTTTGCCCGCTGCATTTCGTCGGTGCGATAGACATTGCGCAGATCGACGATCGTCGACTGCGCCATGACCTGCCTGAGCCGGCCGAGATCGAGCGCGCGGAACTGCTCCCATTCGGTCACGATCACCAGCGCAACGGCTCCCGCGGCGGCTTCGTAGGCGTTCTGGCAGTACGTCACGTCGGCCAGTTGCGGCTTCGCCTGCTCCATGCCGGCCGGGTCGTAGCAGCGCACATTGCCGCCCATGTCTTGCAACGCCGTAATCAGCGGGATCGCCGGGGAGTCGCGCGTGTCGTCGGTGTTCGGTTTGAAGGTGAGGCCCAGCACGGCAATTGTCTTGCCGCGGATCGAGCCGTCAACCGCAGCCAGCACCTTGCGCGCCATGGCGCGTTTGCGCTGCTCGTTCACGGCGGCAACGGTCTCCACGATGCGCAACTGGGCGCCATGATCGTGGGCGGTCTTGATCAGCGCCGTCGCGTCCTTGGGAAAGCACGAACCGCCAAAACCGGGACCGGCGTGAAGGAATTTTCTGCCGATGCGGTTGTCGAGACCCATGCCGCGCGCCACGTCCTGCACGTCGGCGCCGACGCATTCGCAGAGGTCGGCGATTTCGTTGATGAAGGTGATCTTGGTGGCGAGAAAGGCGTTGGACGCGTATTTGATGAGTTCCGCGGTGCGCCGGCTGACATAGACGAGCGGCGGGGCGTTCAGATAGAGCGGCCGATAGAGCTCGGCGAGCACGGCGCGCGCCCGCTCGTCCTCGGTGCCGACGATGATGCGGTCGGGATGCTTGAAGTCCTGGATGGCGGCGCCCTCCCGCAGGAATTCCGGATTGGACACCACCTGCAGATCGGCCCCGGGGCGTGTTTCGCGCAGAATATGTTCGATCTCGTCGCAAGTGCCGACGGGAACCGTCGATTTGGTCACCACCACGGCCGTCTCGGGCAACAGCGGCGCCACCTCGCGTACGGCATTGTAGACGAAGCTCAGATCGGCGTGACCGTCGCCGCGGCGCGACGGCGTGCCGACCGCAATGAGCACCACTTCGGCATCGCCGACCGACGCCGCGTCGCCGGCGAATCCGAGGCGGCCCTGGCGGACATTGGTGTCGACGAGCTCGGCCAGGCCCGGCTCGAAAATCGGCATCTCCCCGCGGTTGAGCGCGGCAATCCGCCCGTTGTCCTTGTCGACGCAGGTCACATGGTGACCGAAATCGGCAAAACAGGCGCCGGAAACCAGGCCGACATAGCCGGAGCCGATCATGGTCACGCGCATAAAGCTCTCCGTGGCAGCGCAGATCGCATCCGGTCCGGCCGCTCTTATCGAGGGATGTCCCGGCGCGGTTCCAATACCGGGCTTTGCGCCGTGACGCTACCCTGCCCTGCGGGCCTCGGCGCGCAGGCGGCCCTGCGCGAGCAGAAGCGAGACGGCGGCATCGAGCGAAGCAGATATTTCAACAATGAAATCCGGCGCCGCGAGCGCCCGCGCCGCTGGGCGATCCGGGTCGTCCGCCCGCGGCGAAATCAGGATGCCGCCGGCAAGATGCGCGGCGCGCCCCGTGGCGATGTCCGCGACGCGATCGCCGACGATCCAAGAATGCGCCAAATCGAGCTTCATCCGGCTGCCCGCCGCAAGGATCATGCCCGGGCTCGGCTTGCGCCAGGGGTGATCGGCGATATTGAAAGGCGCGCTGCCGTCGGCGTGATGGGCGCAGGCGAGCGTAGCGTCGAGATGGGCTCCGGCCGTCGCCAGCGCGCGCGACAGCGCGGCCTGCACGGCATGAAAACCCTGCCAATCGTAGAGCCGGCGCGCGATGCCCGACTGATTGGTGACCAGCACGACGGGAATTCCCAGGCAGTTGCATCGCGCGACGGCAGCCGACGCGCCTTCGAGCATGCGCACGTCTTCCGCACGGCCGAGATAATGCGTGTCCTCGACCAGGACGCCGTCGCGGTCGAGAAACAGCGCCGGGCGGTGCGCGACATCCCGGGCGGTGATTTCGCACCAGAGCCCTTCGTCAGTCCCGCTCCGATCTGGTTGTCCTGAAGTATCGCTCGTCATGGCTACCTTAGAGTCGGCTGAACACGGCCTGTTACCGATCTACCGTGGGCGGTTGCCCAGGGTTTAGCTCATCATCGAACACTCGTCCGACTCTGAGCGCGGGCGCAAGCCATGCTTCGCAGCAATGTTGCCGAAGTGGGTACGCAGGATCAATCTGGCGGAAGATCTCTTCGTCGCGATGAATGACCTCCTCGGTCTCGCCCTCATTTGGTCCGATTGAATTCCTATTGCCGCCGGCATGAGGCATGCCATCAAGATCACGCGTTCCGTCGCCTACGCCGGGCGTCCGCGGCACACGCTGGACATTTGTCGGCCCGTTGACGCCGTCGCCGCGCCCGTTGTCGTGTTCTTCTATGGCGGCGGCTGGCGCCGCGGCAACAAGCGGCTCTATCGCTACGTGGCCAAGGCGCTGGCCCGCCACGGCTATGTCGCGGTCGTGCCCGACTATCGCATCTATCCGGAGGCCCGTTATCCCGACTTCATCGAGGATGCGGCGCTTGCCGTGCGCTGGGTCAAGGACAACGCGGCGCGTTTCGGCGGCGATCCGGAAAAAATCTTTTTGCAGGGCCACTCGGCCGGCGCCCACATCGCCGCGATGCTGGCGATCGATGGGCGCTGGCTGCACAAGGTGGGCCTGGCGCCCGGTCGCGATATTGTCGGCCTGATCGGCATCGCCGGGCCGTACGATTTCATGCCGCTGCGGGACGAAATCCTGCAGGTAATTTTTGGCGGCTCCGAACGGCCGGAGACGCAGCCGATCTTCCATGTTTCGCCCGGCGCGCCGCCGGCGCTGTTGATGACGGGCAGCCGCGACCGGATTGTCGAGCCCGGCAATTCCACGCGGCTTGCCGCGCGGCTTCGCGCCGCCGGTAACGCCGCCACGGTGCTGACCTATCGGCGGGTGGGGCACTACCTCATCATCGCCGCGCTGGCGCCGCTGCTGCACTTTCTGGTCCCGGTCATGCGCGATGTCGATGCATTTATCGCCGATACCGTGATGCGGTCATCGCGGCGCGTCGGCCAGATAGCGAAATAACTTTGCGTCGTGCGCTATGAGACGCTGTACAGCTGATAAAGTTGGAATTGCGGGGAAACGACGGTGCCACAGTCTGCAGGGCTCTATTGTGCTCAAGTAAACCAAGCCCGCTCAACGTCCTACTCAGTACGTGCCCGTTGCCAGCACGTTCGGTCCCAACGTCCTCATGCTGAACTCCACGCCAAACGCATTCTCGGGAATGGGGTTCGCCGTACCGTTGTAGACGTAGCCGGTGGTGACATTCAGAGACAACATGAAGCAATCGTCGACATAGCCGAGGCTGAACCTCGAATAAGAAAACTCATGAGCAAAGAGGTCGTAACTCGCCGCCCCCGTCAATACCCAATTGGTGGTGAGCTTGAACGTCGCGCCTGCCGTGAAACCTTCGCGTTGCGTCAAGAACCCCAGCGCCGGCTGCGGCGCATAATCACCGTAGAGAATATACGCTCCCCAACGGCCGAAATTGGACCGTGCCTCCACTTCGAATCGTTCCGAGGCAAGAGTCGATTCGTCTAAGCGGCCCTTGATATCGAACATGTATGTGGAGTTCGGCTGATAGGCGATGCGATAGACGTAATCCGAGAACGTTTTATCGAGACCGCTGCCAAGCCCGGTGTTGGTGATGTCGGCGACGGTGTACGAGTTTAAGCCAAAGAGTTGATACGATTGCCCGAACAGCACGTTGAAGGTACCGGCCTTGTTGACCTGGGCGGTGTACTCGAAGCCGGCATTGGCACGACCACCGCCTTCGACACGATCCCAGCCGGAGAACTTATCGATCCTGAACAAATTGGTATCGTCAAACACCAGACTTTGGGCATCCTCGTTGGGCCATTTGCCGATCTCGGTCTCATTCGGGCGCAAGATCAATTGGGCGATCGGCTCGATCGTCTGCGTGCCCCACGATTCGACATCGATAAACGGGTAACGGTACTCGACCCCGGCCGCCGGCATGGCACGGGCAAGCTCGCTTTGCCCGATTGGCAGGTAGTTGGCGACGCCCGGCTGATTCTGAACGTCCAGCGAGGCGACGTCGCCGCGCAGCTGAACGAACGGCGTGATCTGCATGCCGCTGTCGGTGGTGAAGGTGCGTCGCCAGTCGACCTCTGCGGAGGCGCGCGTATAGTCGCCCGGCATGCCGCGCAACAGACAATTGGTCCTAGTCAGCGCGGCCGCGTCGGCGCTGGTGGGATTGGCGCAAATGCCGCTGGCACTAGCCAGCTGGCTGATCGCATCGAAACTGGCGTCCTGTCTGCTCAGGCTGGTGAGATTGACCTTGTAGCTCAGTTCGCCGCCCACCACCGGCTGACCAAACACGCCGTTATAATCCAGCACCGGGAGAATAACCGGAATTTGGCCTTGCTGATCCACCAGCGAGAAGCCGGTGTAATAAATCGAGCGCAGATCGAAATAACTGCGATCGCCCCGCCCGACCAGGTAAAGCTGCGAAACACCTTCGGTACTCGGCAGGTTGTTGCCGATCAGCGAATCGACAGCTCCGGTTCTAAACGGATCGAGATTGTATCCGTTGAACCGACCCAGATTGTAGTCGAATATGAACGTCGGGTCGGTAATCAAGACTCCGGTCCAGCCCCATACCCATTTGTCGGCGAGATCGAATTGGCCGGCGGATATTACCGTGCCGCGGAAAGGTTGCGTGGTAGGTGCTCCTACTCCGTCGCGGGCTGCAAAGTAACCGGGATCCAGTTGGTAAATGCCGGCGGCCCTAATTGTGTAGGAGCCGTCGGTCAGCCGGTGCGCCCAGTCGGCCTCCATCAGCGCACCTTGTTGCGATGTGAACGTGGGATACAGGGTCAGGTCATAGTTTGGAGCCAGCGCCAGCTCATAGGGGACCGTGACGCCCACCCCATACGTGGCCATGGACGAGAACGTCGGAAAAAGAAAACCGCTCTTGCGTTTGACTGTCGGATCGGGTGTCGACATGAACGGAAAATAGGCCAGCGGCAGGCCGAAGAAATCGATATTCGCATCCTCGAAATAGAGCATCTTCTCGCCCTGATCATGAATGATCCGAGCGGCCCGCACTTGCCACAGCGGCGGCTTTTTTGGATCGTCCGCGCAGGGCTCGCAGGCGGTGTAGACGCCGTTGTTCAGGACCGTGTAATTGCCCTTGCCGCGGTCGGCGCGCGCCGCCGCCATGCGGGTATCGTCCGCCATTTCCAGTCGCAGTGAATCAACGAACCCATCCCGATAGTCGTCGGTCAGATCGATAACTTGGCCGTAGGTGATATTGCCATCGGGCTGGGTGAGCCGGGCATTGCCTTCGGCACGCAGGCGCTTTGCTTTCTGGTCGTAGACGACTTTGTCGGCCTCGAGGGTCGCGCCCTTGTAGTAGATCTGCACATTGCCGACGGCAGCGACGATGCTGTTCGGGTAATCGTATTGGACCTCCGTCGCTTCGACGAGCATCGGCGCATTGCCGGGCGGCTGCGGCGGCACGTTTTGCTTCGGGCGGATCGGAAAGGTCAGTTCATTCGGATTGCCGACCTGGCTGAACGCCGAGCGGCCGCCGACACCGAGCCCGACGATCACGGCAGCGAAAACGAGGCGCACAGCCAGCGCGCGCGGCCGTCGCAACCTGAGATGAAGACTGCCGATCAGATGCGCCACAAACTGTGCTCCCGCACCAGCAACAGAATCAGGTCGCTCTGATGGAAGTGCATGGCCGCCGCCGTTCGCATGACAGTCGCCATATCGTGTGCGAGCGGGCAGCAATCACCGAACGCGTCGACGCACTTTCAGGGCGACAGCGCCACTGCGTTGGGAGCGGCGCATTCGCACCACGAATTCCGCGCTCCCAGTACTCACCAGAACACAGTGCTTGCATTGTGCGACATGCCCCGTTGCTCAAAATCGAATTTCGCTCGCGCGACGATGGCTGGGTTGCGCGTGCGGAAAGGGCGCTATCGCACCAGCGTGGTGCCAACGGCACGACGAGCAATGGACGGCATGAACTCCTCTCCCCGCTGACAGCTGATCGAGCGGCCGAACAGAGACCCCGCGATCGGCAAAGCTGCTATCCCCACGGCCCGTTTCATGGGCGAAAAAAGTGGCTTTGCCAAGGCGGAGGCCCTTGAAAACGAATGAGAAACCGTCGGAGTTCCAGCCAGCGAGGCACGCGCCGAACCACAATCAATCGGCAGGACGCCGGCCGCAGCGATCGTGGAAGTTGGATAAAAATTCGAAGACAGGGTTAACGCTTTCGTTCACCCCGAGGATCTTGAGCAACCAAGCCGAGAAGGTCAGGCGTCGCTCACGTGCCGGCCACAAAATACGATGCCAGCCGATTGCGGATGTTTTGCGCAACGACCTGCACGGCGCGGTCCTCGGCGTCGCGCCAGGCCCGCTGCCGCGCAAAGCGCTGTTCCGTACCGGGAATATCGTACGACGCACGAGCAAAGGTGGAGGCGCTCACCACGGTCTTCTGAGTCGCAATTTCGACCAGACTGAAGGAGGCATTGAGGCCTTCGAACTGCGTCTCCGGTCGGCCACTCGTCAAATCTGTAATGACTGAGGTCGTCGTCGTACCGATAGTTACCTTGAGCTGGTAGGTCGGCGCGATCGGATTGCCGCCGCCGTTGAAGTTGTACAACAGCGCATTGCGGAGATCGACTGCCAGACGCGCGTTGGCCGAACCCTTCGGCGCGGGAATATCGACAACGTCAATGGCACTGAGCTTGGCGCCGACCGAGTCGTCGGGCGACGCCGACTGCGTGCCATACAGCGGCTGGAAACAAGCAGCCGTCAGCATCCCGACAGCGAACACAACGGCCAGGCGGAGGAGATGGCCCGATGCTGTATGTCCCGTGATCCCCGACATTGGCAGCGACCTCCTACAGCCGCACCAGTGTAGCTGACAAGTGTTTAATATACACAAATATGGCTGTATTGCGCGCGGCATCGCCGCCGGCGCATCGCGGCAAGTTCCTCAAGCGGCCGCGCCCCGGAAATCCGGTACGGCTTCGCGCAGCACGCGGAAGATCGCTTCGCGCTCCTCCCGTGCGAGTCCCTGATCGAGCATGGCAAGCCAGCCGCGCATTGCTTCGATCGAGGGTTGGGCCGGGCGGGCCGCGACGACGCCCATGAATCCGATTTCCACCGTCGGCTCGCCGCGCGCAAACAGCACTTCTTGCATGCGCTCGCCCGGCCGCGTGCCGGTGAAGACGATGTCGAGGTCGCGGCCGGGTTCGAGCCCGGCAAGCCGGATCATGCGCTCGGCAAGGTCAACGATTTTCACCGGCTGGCCCATATTGAGCACATAGACCGAGAGGTCCGAGCGCTCCGGTCCGAGCGCATGACTGGCGGCGGTGACGACCAGATCGCAGGCTTCGCGAATGGTCATGAAATAGCGGACCATGTCGGGATGCGTCACGGTCACCGGGCCGCCGGCGTCGATCTGCGCCTTGAACTTCGGGACCACCGAGCCGTTGGAGGCGAGCACATTGCCAAACCGCACGGCGATCAGCCGCATCGCGCGCCGTCCGGCCTGGGCGCGGCGCGTCAGTTCGGCATCGAGCGCCTGGCAATACATTTCGGCAAAGCGCTTGGTCGCGCCCAGAACCGAGACCGGTTCGATGGCCTTGTCGGTCGAGATCATCACCATGGCCGATGTCCCGGCCGCGGCGGCCGCATCGGCGACATTGACCGAGCCGAAGACGTTGGTCTTGATCCCCTCTTCCCAATTCAGCTCGAGCAGCGGCACGTGCTTGAGCGCCGCGGCGTGGAAGACGATATCCGGCTTGAAGTCGGCCATCAGCCGAAACAGCCGGCTGCGATCGCGCACATCGGCGAGCCGGCCGGAGATGGCGGCCCGCGAAAGCTTGGTGGCAAGCGTTTCGAGCACGGCGTGCAGCGCCGGCTCGGAATTCTCGATAATGAGCAGCCGCGCCGCGCCGAAAGTGATCACGCGGTCGCAAATTTCGGCGCCGATGGAGCCGCCGCCGCCGGTCACTACGATCGATCGGCCCTTCAAGAAGCTTTCCAGCCGCATATAGTCGATCTTGACAGTCGGCCGCAGCAGCAGATCCTCGACGTTGACCGGCGCCAGCCGCGGCGGCTCACCGGCATCGTCGAGCGACGGCAGTCGGCTGACCATCAATCCAAGACGGCGCGCATGCATCAAGGCTGATTCCGGCTTGGCGTCCGGCTCGAACGCGGAAGGCGTAAAGATCACCCGGGCAATCGGCGTGCCGCGCTGCGCCAGGTCGTTGACGACGCGATCGAGCGCGTCGAAACCGCCGAGCACGGGAATGCCGCGGATGCCCTGGCCTTGATCCGCCGCTGACGGCGATAGAATGCCGACCGGCCAGGTTTTCCTGACCGCACCGCTTTCGATGGCGCGCAGCAGCACCTCGGCGTCGGCGGCGCGGCCGAGCAACAGCGTCGGATTTGCCGCGTCGGCGCGGGCATGATGCCGGGCGCGGGTATAGCGGAAATAGCGATAGCCGATCCGTCCCGCCCCCAGAAACACCATCTGCAGGATCCAGTAGAGCAGGATGGTGATTTTGCCGAAGAAGAACTGCCCGAGCACGTTGGGCGCCAACAGCACGTAATCGAGCACCAACAGCGAGACGGCCAGCACCGTTGACGCGCGAACGATGTTCATGAGGTCGGGAAGCGAGGCAAAGCGCCACTTCGCTTCATAGAGGTGAAACAGGAAATAAACGACCCCGGCATAGACGACGAAGCCGGGCAGGAGGAGAAGCAGTCCGTGTTGCCGCTCGGAAAGGCCAGCCGCCTCGAACCGGATGTAGAAGCTCGCGACAATGGCCGCCGCGGTCATGAAAAGATCGTGCGCGACGATGAGAACTCTGCGCGAGTTCATGTGCAGTCCGAGCATTCGGTGACCGTGTTGCCGAAATATCCCGCATTCAATACCGGGCTTTGGACCGGGACGCCACCCCGCCGGCGTAACCTACGGACGGCGGCGCCAATCATGATGCTCGGTGCCAGATGTCGGTCTTGCGGCACCGGGCGCGGTGCCGTTGCCGCACTTTTCTATTGCAGGGTCCATCGCGCCCGGCTGATATTTCGAGCGGCCGATTGGCCAAGCGCGCCGCACCTCGATCATCAATCGGCGACGCTACGGACGTCCCATGACCTGGTCCGAAATCATCCTTGCGACCTTGAAGGACAACGAGGTCCGCCTAGTCGCCTACGTGCCCGACAATATCCTCACCCCGCTGGTCAAGGCCGCCGCCGAGGACGATGACTTCGTCACGGTCGGCGCCGCACGGGAGGACGAAGCGGTCGGCACGGTGGCCGGCGCCTACATGGCGGGCCTGCGCGGCGCGGCGATGATGCAGACCAGCGGCTTTGCGCTGATCGGCAATGCGCTCGCTTCGCTGGTCGTGCCCTATCAGCTGCCGGCGATCCTGATCATCTCCGAGCGCGGCACGATGGGCGAATTCAATATCGGCCAGACGCTGGTGGCGCGCACCATGCGGCCGACGCTCGACGCGCTCGGCATCATGCACCACACGCTCGCCGATCTGGCGACGCTGCGCTTCATCCTCGATCGGTCAATCAAACAGGCATTCACGACGCAGGCGCCGGTGGCCTTGATCCTCTCCCCGCTCCTGACCGGCGGCAATCCGGCAGCGAGCGCCCAGCTGATTTCACCAGAAGGTCCGCACGCGTGAGCGACCACAGGTCTTCGGCAAAGACGCTCAACCGCGCGGCGCTGACCCGGCGCCTGGTGCAGCGGCTCAGCCACGAGGAGGCGGTGGTCGCCGGCATCGGCAATACCAATTTCGACCTCATCGCCGCCGGCCATCGCCCGCAGAATTTCTACATGCTCGGCAGTATGGGGCTGGCCTGCCCGATCGCGCTCGGCGTGGCGCTGGCGCAGCCCAGCCGCGGGGTGATTGCGCTGGAAGGCGACGGCTCGATCCTCATGACGCTCGGTTGTCTCACCACCATCGCCAACGTCAAGCCGCGGAACCTGACCGTCATCATCTGGGACAACGGCATCTATCAGATCACCGGTAAGCAGGCGACGGCGACCGCCCGGGTGACCGATATCGTGGCGGTCGCGCGCGGCGCCGGCATCGCGCACAGCGAATGGGTGCGCGACGAGGCACACTTCGACGCGCTGCTCGACCGCCGCTTCGAGGACGGCGGCCCGCGACTATTGGCGGCGAAGATCGACGGTCAGCCGGGCCAAGGCCGGCCGCTGCGCGACCCGGTGCTGATCCGCGCCGCCTTCATGAAGGGCCTCGGCACCGGCCGCAGCGACGCATTCGATGTGTAGCCGCGGTCTGGACCGTTGGAAATGCGGCGTTCGCTGTCGACCGAAGGCGGTTGTCGCGCTCCGACGCGGCTTAAGCGGCCACCTGTCGGCACGGTAGATCACCGACGGACGTTTCACTCCGGGTGCTGTCAAACTGAGCGCGAACCCAATTCCAGAGTGCCCCGACTTCCTGGGCCGCCCGGCCGCTGCAAGCGTACTCGGTGACCCCGAGACCAGCCGCGATCGCATCCTGAAAATCCATGCGCGCGTAAAGCAGCGGCTCTGCCAGAACCCCGAGGCGTGTCAAGCCTTCCGCCGATTCCCTCGTTCGCGAACTCCGGAAGGTCGGCGGGCATTGGTTGAGCACGAACGCAGCTTTACGCTTCGCCAGAAAGACGGCGCGAAAGGTCGCCGCCGTCGCGTCCACATCCAAGCAGGTTGGGCGCGTCGGCAGCAGGCAAAGATCTGCGGCCTCCGTCACGAAGCGGGCCGCCGCGCTGGCGGCGCCGGAGGTGTCAAAGATCGCGATCGTAAACCCGACCCCGGCGAGCCCCTCTATAATGTCGCGCAGCCGCGGCAGCCGTTCGCCTTCGAGCGGTTCGATCATGACCTTGTTGGGCGTGTTCGCCGCCTCGCGCCGCTTGCCCCACCGGGTCAGCGATGCCTGAGGATCGAGATCGAGCGCAATCACCCTTTCGCCGGCCTGCGCCGCGGCCACGGCGAGCGATGCCGCAAGCGTGGTTCTTCCCGCGCCGCCCTTTTGCGTTAGGAGTGCAATGGTGTGCATCAAATTCCCGAGCCTCTCATTCCTAACACGTCGCGTCCTTCGTCAAAGTTTAGCTTGCTATAGCGAGCCGCCCCGCCCGACAGTTGGTCTCGGTTCGGGATCTCGATGTCGACCGCGAGCGTCGAGACCGATTTGCCGCGATCCATTTTGATCTGCACCCTGTCAGGGTCAATCGCGACATGCCGACCGATGACGGCAATGATCTCCTCGCGCAGAACGCCCAGCAAATCGGGGTGGCTGCCCGCGTTGCGCTCGTGCGCGAGGAGGATTTGGAGGCGCTCGCGCGCTATCGGCGCGGAGCCGCGTCGAAAGAAGTTGAACAAGCTCATGCTGCCTTCCGTGCGAATAGCCTGTTGAAAATGCCTCTGTTTTCGCTTGGGACGCTCATGGAAACCTGCTCGCCCTTGAGGCGGCGTGCGGCATCGAAGTAGGCGCGGGCCGGCGCGCTCAACGGGTTACTGAGGGTGACCGGCGATCCGACATTGGATGCGCGCAGCACTTCCTGGCTTTCCGGAATGATGCCGAGCAACGGCGTCGACAGGATTTCCAGCACGTCGTCGATCGACAGCATCTCGCCGCGGGCGGCCCGTGACGAACTGTAGCGCGTGATCAAGAGGTGCTTGTCGATGCGCTCGCCGCGCTCCGCCTTTACCGTCTTGGAATCGAGCAGCCCGATGATGCGGTCGGAATCGCGCACCGATGACACTTCGGGATTGGTGACGATGATCGCGGCATCGGCGTAGCGCATCGCCAGCGTGGCGCCGCGCTCGATCCCAGCCGGACTGTCGCAGATGATCCAGTCGAATTTCTCCCGCAGCTCGTCGATGACTTTGGCGACGCCGTCTTCGGTCAGCGCGTCCTTGTCGCGGGTCTGCGACGCCGGAAGCAGGTGCAGGCTTTCCAGCCGCTTGTCGCGGATGAGCGCTTGCGGCAGCTTGGCCACGCCGTTGATGACGTTGACCAGATCGAAGACCACCCGCCGCTCGGCGCCCATCACCAGGTCGAGGTTGCGTAACCCGACATCGAAATCGATCACGACGACTTTTGTGCCATCATGGGCGAGTGCGGCACCCAGCGCGGCCGTCGACGTCGTCTTGCCAACCCCGCCTTTGCCTGATGTCACGACCAAGACCTGCGCCATATTTGACTGCCTTTCCTTGTCCTAGTTCATCGCTGAAATTTGCAACGTATTGCCCTCGTCGAGCCAAGCCTGAGCCGGTCGGTGGCGCAGGCTATCCTCGATGTCGTCGGCCGTTCGATAGTAGGAATTGATCGCCAGAAGTTCGGCCTCGACGCGATGGCAAAAGATGCGCGCGCGGGCATTGCCGGTGGCGCCAGCCAGCGCGCGGCCGCGCAGCGTGCCATAGACGTGAATCGATCCGCCGGCGACGATTTCGGCACCAGATCCGACCGAACCGAGAACGGTCACATCACCCTCGATGAAGATCACCGATTGTCCCGAACGCACCGGATCTTCGATCATCAGCGATGCCGGCGGCGCGCTCTGCGGAGGCGGGCGGACTGCCGCGGGCGCCGGGCCGGCGGCGGGCATGGACGCGGGCGACTCGGCGGTTCGCGTGGCGCGACCGCCGCGAAGCACTGGAGGAAGCCCGGCTTGCCATTTGGCCGGGTCAACCCCTTCGATGCCGAGCACGCGGATGTTGCGCTCCTCGAGGTTGGCGACGAGCTGGCCGATGGCGGTCGGGCTGAGGTTGACGGCGGATAGATCGAGCGCCACGTGCTGACCGGCGAAAAAAGCCTCGGAGCGCTCCAGGCTGGCGTCGAGGTCCGACAGCCAGTCCACGATGGGCGGTTGCGGCGCGATGGCGAACGCCATGTAGGAGCGCGGCCGAAACATCAGCGAATGACGTTGGCGAACGAGGCTCGACACTTGCCTCTCCAGGGCTCGGCGATTCTGATGGTTAACAACTTGCGTATGTTCGGTTAACGGAGGGTTAACCGCTCCGGGCACTGCCCGGGCATATCGCGGGCGCCTATTGCGTCCTTGCGAACTTCGGTACCGACGCCTTCACGACCGCAACACTTCGCTCAATGCCCGCCGCGGGCTCCGGTTCGCCGGCCGTTCTGCGACGCCTAAGCGGAACACGAAGGTCGGCTCCCATCCCGGCGCGGCGGTGAGCTTGCCGATGGCCGGCCCGAAACTGTCACTCTTTCCGATCATGGCGCTGCGGTCGGTGCACTCGACCGGCTGATTGAGCGGTTGAGCGGCGAGTCCCTCCGCGGTTGCCCCGAGATGCAGCCTTTGCCAGGCGCGTCCGGCCGCGATCGCGCTGCGCATCTCCAGCCGATCTCGAACAAGAATGACGCCGAGAACCGGTGCAGTGGCCAGTTCCGTATCCTTGGTTGCGGCGAGCCAGTACCTGTCGGCTGATTGCGCGTCCAAATCGGGCATGAACTTCGCGGTTGCGGTCACCAGCGGCGATAGTCCGGCGGTGTCGATGGTGACGCCGTCGCAATGCGCCGCGATCTCGCGGCGGCCGGTTCGGTACCAGCGGGCGCTGTCGGCCGACATTTGCGGATCGCCGATAATGCGCTCGGTTGCCGCGACGATCAGCGCGGCCAGCTCGCCGCGGGCGCTCGCGTCTTCTACAAAGACAACACGCACGGCATCGCTCGCGGCGAGCGCGGCGAGACGCTGCAGACGTTCGCCGCCGACAGATTGATCGGCACGATACGGGCCGCGATGGGTGTGGCGGTTGGGAATGGCATCGAACAGCGCGCTGTGCGCCGGCGGCATCGACGTGAGGCTGATTTGGACAGCGGCCACCGGCGTGTCATCCGGCGAAAGACCCAATGTGCCATCCGCCGGTACGACGTCTGTCGCCCATCCGAAAGCGCCGGCCGCCAGCACAAGGTTCTCAACCGCCGCGCCGAGGCCGAGATGCATTTCGCGGCGGAAGGGATCAAACGACCCCAGATGGCGGCTACGATCGGCAAACACGGTGATGGCGCTGCCGGCTATGCCGAATAACCAGGGTTGGGTGTCGTGAGGATTGGCGGCGAGGATCGCCGCCCGCAGCGGCCGTTTGAAGCCATCGGCTGCTTGCCCCTGCCAGTCTTGCCAGGGCGCGTAGGCGATGCCTTGGCCTGATGACCAGACGCCGCGGTCCCAGGCGCGATAGACCGAGCCTGCACACACCAGCCCGACGGCGGCTCCGCCGCCGATCAGCAAAGCCCGCCGATGTGTCAGCATGACCGATCCGGCATCCCGCATGACCGAGGAATTGATTGTTGCGCCCGAATATCCCGCGGTGCAACGCCCTCCCCCGCACTCCTCCAGTTGTGAGCGACCCCGTTCAGTGCGCTAGTATGCGCCGCAAAACCGCATCGCCCGCTGAGCGGCACCGGGAGCATTCATGTCGATCGCGACTTTAGCCGATATCGAAGCGTTGGAGCGCAACCCGCCGGAGCATTACCGGCCGGATCATTCAGTGTTCGAGCTATTGATGCGGATCGCGGCATTGCATGCCGACAAGCTGGCGATGCGCTATCTCGCAATGCCGGCGCCGGAAGCGCCGGCGCGCGACATCGCCTACCGCGAGTTCGGGCGCCGCCTCGTGCAGGCTGCCAACCTCTTCCATGGGCTCGGCGTCGGGCCGAATGACGCGGTTTCGATGCTGCTGCCGATCCTGCCCGAAACCTTCTACGCTATGTTCGGCGCCCAAGCTGCCGGGGTCGCCAATCCGATCAATTTTCTGCTCGACGCGGGCGCCATCGCCGAGCTGTTGCGCGAAGCCCGCTGTCGGGTGTTGCTCGGTCCGGATCCGAACGTCTTTCCGGGTGTCTGGCAAAAAGTCGAGGCGATCCGCAAGGCGGTACCGACGCTGACCGCGGTGATCAGAGTGGGCGGGCCGCCGCAGCGACCCGATACCGACGCGCTGCACTTCGAGAGCGAACTCGACGGTCAACGCGATGACCGGCTGCAGTTTACCCGCATGATCCGCGGCGACGATGTCGCGGGGCTGTTTCACACCGGCGGCACCACCAGTCTGCCGAAGCTGGCGCGCCATACCCATCGCGGCCTGATCGTGCAGAGTTGGAGCAACACGGTGGTGCTGCGCCCGGGCGCCGATGAGATCTATTTCAACGGCCTGCCGCCGTTCCATGTCGGCGGCGCCACCTGCGCCGGCCTGGCGCCGTTCTCGAACGGCGCCACCGTCGTCATGCTGACCGCCGCCGGCTATCGGCATCCGCAAATCATGAACAACATCTGGGCGCTGGTCGAACGCTTCCGGCCGACTGTGCTCGGGATGGTGCCGACCAGTTGGGGCGCCGCGCTCAACGCGCCGCGCGAGGCGTTCGACGTCAGCAGCATCAAGCTATGCAACAGCGGCGGCTCGGCGATGCCGGTGGAAGTCGCCAAGGCGGTGCAGGCCAAGCTCAAGCTGCCGGTGGTCGAAGGCTGGGGCATGACCGAACTGCACGGCTACGCCTCGATGAATCCGGCCGGCGGAGAATGCCGTATCGGTTCGGTCGGCTATCGCACGCCGTTCACCGAGGTCGTCACCGCGCGGGTCGCCGACGGCCGCATCGCCGGACTTTGCCCGCCGGGCGAGATCGGCAAGGTGTTGGTGCGCGGACCGCAGGTGTTCGGCGGCTACGTCAATCCGGCGCATAACCGCGACGCGTGGGTCCAGCCGCTGCCCGACGAGGCGGTGCCGTCCTGGAGCGCGGGCGGCCGCTGGCTCGACACCGGCGATCTCGGACGCTTCGACGCCGACGGCTACTTGTGGCTGACCGGCCGCGCCAAGGACGTGATCATTCGCAGCGGCCACAACATCGATCCGCTGGTCATCGAAGAGGCCTTGCACCAGCACCCGGCCGTCGAGATCGCCGCCGCGGTAGGGCGTCCCGATGCTTACGCCGGCGAGTATCCGATTGCCTTCGTCCAGCTCAAGCCCGGCGCGCGGGTCGAGCCCGAGGAGCTCCGTGACTTCGTGCGCGAGCGCATTGCGGAGCGCGCCGCCGTCCCCGACGAGGTGATCGTGGTTGCGGCAATGCCGTTGACCGGCGTCGGCAAGATTTTCAAACCGCAGTTGCGCTATGATGCGGCGCGCCTCGTGTTCGAGCGGCTGGCGCAATCGGTGGTCGGCCGGACCGACGGCGTCATCGTCAAGGTCGGATCGCATCCGGAGCACGGCACGTTCGCCACCATCACCGTTGCGGGCAGCGATGAACAGGCGATCGCCAAATTGCGCGCGGCGCTGATGCCGTTTCAGATTCGCCACGAGGTGAGGCAAGCCTGAAGCGCCGCAGCGCGACGGCGGGTGACGATGCGCGCGCCGGGTCGCGGCCGCGTTTGCCGGCTAGCGCCGCGTGAAATGTTTCTCCAATCCCTGCCAGCCCTCGAAGTAGTCGTGCTGCAGCTTGGAAGATTCCACGGCATGGCGCGTGAGCCGCATGGCGAAGCGGCTCTCGAACATGAACGCCATGGTGTCTTTGATCTTGTGCGGTTTTAGTTCCGCCTGCGTCGCCCGCTGCCAAGTTTCGGCGTCGGGACCGTGCGCGGTCATGCAATTGTGCAGGCTGGCGCCGCCCGGCAGAAAGCCTTCGGTCTTGGCGTCATAGGCGCCGTGCAACAGCCCCATGAACTCGGTCATGACGTTGCGGTGATACCAGGGCGGGCGGAACGTATCCTCGCCGACGAGCCAGCGCGGCGGGAAGATGACGAAATCGATATTGGCCGCGCCGGGCAGGTCGGAGGGCGCGGTCAGCACGGAAAAGATCGACGGATCGGGATGATCGAAACTGATCGTCCCCATGACGTTGAAGCGCGCGAGGTCGTATTTGTACGGCGCGAAATTGCCGTGCCAGGCGACAACGTCGAGCGGCGAATGGTCCATCTCCGCCACCCACAAATTGCCCTGGAACTTGGCGACCAGACTGCACCGCGCCGTGGTGTCCTCGTAGGCCGCGACCGGCGCCAGAAAATCACGCGGATTGGCGAGACCGTTGGCGCCGAGCGGGCCGAGCTCCGGCAGCCGCAGCATGGCGCCGTAATTCTCGCAGATATAGCCGCGCGATGGTCCGTCCGGCAGTTCAACCCGGAAACGCAAGCCGCGCGGCACCACGACGATCTCGCCGCAAATCGCTTCGATAACGCCGAGCTCGGTGACGAAACGGGCGCGTCCCTGCTGCGGCACGATCAGCATTTCGCCGTCGGCATTGTAGAAGCAGCGGTTAGTCATCGAGCGGTTGGCGGCATAGATATGGACCGCCATGCCGACCTGCGTGGCGACGTCGCCGTTGCCGCCGAGCGTGACGATGCCCTCGACGAAATCGGTCGGCTTCTTCGGAATCGGAAACGGCGACCAGCGCAATTGCGTCGGCGTCGCCTCGGCTTCGTTGAAGGGGGCGCTGCGCAGCATGCCGTTGCCGATGCGGGCATAGGGCCGGTGCACCACCGAGGGCTGGATGCGGTATGTCCAGGTGCGCCGGTTTTCGGCGCGCGCGGTCGTGAAAGAGGTGCCCGAGATCTGCTCGGCATAAAGACCGAGCGGCGGGCGCTGCGGCGAATTGCGGCCGACCGGCAGCGCGCCGGCAACCGCCTCGGTGACGAAATAATTGCCGAAGCCGGGCTGGTATTGGACCGGCGTCCGCTGCTCGGCGAGCCTGCGTTCCGCTTTACCGACCTCGGTGTCGACTTTTGCCGCGTGTTTGGCCACGCGGTTTTTAGCGCTTTGGGCTTTGGCGACTGGTGGCTTCGCGATTTGGGCTTTCGCGACTGGGACCATGGGACCTCCGAAAAGGCGGCCGCGCTGGCGCAACGCGCCGGGCAATTGGTATCGAACGTAACTAATATCCGTCTTCCGCGGGCGCTGCGCAAGTCGCGTAAAACTTGCGGCGTCGCTTGACGCCGCGGCGCCCTCTGCATGAGAAACGCAGAGTCGCGCAGCAACAAATAGCGCTGCACCATTGCTAATCAGATGTGGCGGTAATGGCGTGAAGGCGACGGTGAGTTAGGCCGCGAGCAGTTTCTGCACTTCGTTGACCAGTTCGCGCAGATGGATCGGCTTGGAGAGCACCTTGGCGTGCTTGGGCGCGCTGGAATCGGAATTGAGCGCGACCGCGGCAAACCCGGTGATGAACATGATCTTGATATCGGGATCGAGCTCGGCGGCGCGGCGCGCCAGCTCGATGCCGTCCATCTCCGGCATGACGATGTCGGTCAGCAGCAGTTCGAACGGCTCTTCGCGCAGCCGCTGATAGGCCGACAAGCCGTTGTCGTAGGACATGACCTCAAAGCCGGCATTCTGCAGCGCCTTGACCAGGAATCGCCGCATGTCGACATCGTCTTCCGCAAGTAGGATTTTCGGCATGGCAACTCGAACCCGGCTCTACGCCGGTCCCCCTTCATTCCATAAGCCGGGTGCCGGGTAAACATGAGGTGAAGGTTGCGCTTGGCAACCCGCCCGACGCCCTGGATAATAGCCATCAGCCGCACGCCAGGGATCGATGTCATTGCCGGATCGTTAAGTCCCGGAAGGCCGCTAGGGGTCATGTTGGAAATCCAGGACGAATTCGATCCCCCGTTCGAGGCCCTTGAGCCGGCGCAATGCCGCGGCCCGCTCCTATTCAATTCGCCCCATAGCGGCCGGGTTTATCCCCGTGAATTCCTGTTGGCGTCGCGGCTCGATCTGGCCACGCTGCGGCGTTCCGAGGATTCCTTCGTCGACGAGCTGATCGCCGGCGTGGTCGCGCGCGGCCACCCGCTGGTGCGGGCGCACTTCCCGCGCTGCTATGTCGACGTCAATCGCGAGCCCTACGAACTCGACCCGCGGATGTTCGACGGCCGACTGCCCTCGTTCGCCAATACCCGCTCGATGCGGGTCGCCGGCGGCCTCGGCACGGTGGCGCGCGTGGTCGGCGACGCTCAGGAAATCTACGATCAGCGCATCTCGGTCGCCCATGCGCTGCAACGTATCGACGGCCTCTACAAGCCCTACCATCGGACGCTGCGCCGCGTGTTCATGCGGCTGCACCGCGATTTCGGCGCCGCCATACTGATCGACTGCCACTCTATGCCCTCGGCCAGCGGCGCCAAGGACGAGCGTCCGCGCGCCGATCTGGTATTGGGCGACCGTTATGGCACGAGCTGCGTCCCTGTCGTCGCCGAGACGATCGAAATGACGATGCACGGCTTCGGTTATGTGGTCAGCCGCAACAAGCCCTATGCGGGCGGCTTCATCACCGAGCACTACGGCAATCCGACCGCCGGCCTGCACGCGATCCAGCTGGAGATCAATCGCGCGCTCTACATGGACGAGCGGCGCTATCACCGTGCCCCCTCGTTCGCCAAGCTGGCCGGCGAATTCGAGGTTCTGGCCGACCGCCTGGCCGCGATCCCGATCGAAGAATTGCGGCCCTATCGGGCCGCAGCCGCTGAGTAAGCCGCGCTAGCGCCGCGGCGGGAAAGCGCCGGGCGGGGTAAATAAGAAAAAGGGCCGCTCGCGATTGCAAGCGGCCCAAGTCTAGGGAGGAAACGCCCAAGGAGGGCGACGGTAGCGGGACAGAATCTCCGCTACCGCACTGCAACAACATACACCGCGGCGCACAAAATACAAGTCCGTTAAACCACCTGTCCCGTCGTTTTCCCCCAAAAGCTCCTGCAAATTGTGCAGAGCAGGTCTTCGCTAGGAGAACCAGCCCCGACATGCCCCCGCTCGGATGAGGAAAAATCATTCTTCCCAACGACTTAGCATTGGCCACAGAAGCCTGTGCCCACCTGCGTAAAATAGAGGCAATAACGCCTTTGCGGATCCGGGCCGGCGAACTTGGGACGTCGTTTAGGGCTGAGCGTGGCTCTACGGCAACACAGCAATTGCCGTCGTCCCTCATCACGGCTACTTGCAGCGGCCAGAGGCTGTCGAGAGGCTCACACATGACGGCGATCGATTTTGCAGCGTTCGTGGACCAGCTGGCCGCCGTCTCGGGAGAGACCATCCGGCCGTTCTTTCGCACCGCCCTCGGCGTCGAGAACAAGAGCCGATCGGGCGGCTTCGACCCGGTCACGGCCGCCGATCGCACCGCGGAAGCCGCCATGCGCGCGCTCATCAAGCAAACATTCCCCGAACACGGCATTCTGGGCGAGGAATTCGACGCCGAGCGGCCGGACGCGGAATATGTCTGGGTGCTCGATCCGATCGACGGAACCAAATCCTTCATCTGCGGCTTGCCGGCCTGGGGCACGCTCATTGCGCTGACGCGGCGCGGCGAGCCGATCTACGGCATGATGCACCAGCCGTTCACCCGCGAGCATTTCACCGGCGACGGCAGCGCCGCGAGTTATCGCGGCCCGGCTGGCGATCGGGCGCTGCGCACCCGCGCCTGCGCCGAGCTGAAGGAGGCGGTGCTGCTGACGACCAGCCCGCTGCTCATGCGCGAGCCCGATCGGCAATGTTTCGGCCGCGTCGAAGGGGCGGTGCGGCTGTCGCGCTACGGCGGCGACTGCTACGCCTATTGCATGCTGGCCGCCGGCCAGGTCGACCTAGTGATCGAGACCGAGCTCAAACCGTACGACGTGCTGCCGCTGATCCCCATCATCGAAGGCGCCGGCGGCATCATCACCAGCTGGGAAAACGGCCGGCCGCATGGCGGCGGACGCGTCATCGCCGCCGGCGACCGCCGCCTGCATGCGCAGGCGATGGAATTGCTGAAGGGCTGATCAATACAGCGGCGTCCCCGGAACGAACGCATCGAACGCCGCCCAGAACTGCGAACGGAACCGGTCCTGCTCCATGAGCAGCTCGTGCTGGGCGCCGACCACGACCAGATGCGAACCGGTGCGCAAGAGCGTGGCGAAATCTTCGATCGCCGTATTCGAGACGATGGCGTCGCTTCCGGCGGCGACGATAAGGATCGGCTGGCGGATGCGCGCCGGGAAGCTGGGCTCGCGCAGCACGCGCATGGCGCGGAACGCGGCGTCGCACCACGCCACCGTCGGTCCGCCGAGCGCGAGCGCCGGCTCCGCCTCGAGGATGGCCGCGTTGCGGGCATAGCGCACCGGGTCCGTCGTCAAGATGTTGCCGGCGAAGGGGCGCAGATCGAGCACGCCGGGATAGCGTCCTGGCACATACATGCCGCCGAGGCCGCCCAGCCGCATCACACGCACCGCCGTTCCGGCGATCGCCATCGATTTCACCACCGCCACCGCAATCATCGGCGCGCTCAGCACCATGCGATCGAACCAGCGGTGGCCGCGGGCGATCGCACGGATCAGCACGGTCGCGCCCATGGAATGGCCCAGCGCAAAGAACGGCGGCGGACAATCCGGCAACACGATCTCGCGCATGAAGGTCTCGAGATCGACGTCGTATTCGGAAAAGCTCCGCACATAGCCCTTGTGACGGTCGCCGAACCAACGATCGGACAAGCCCTGGCAACGCCAATCAAGCGCGGCAACCGCAAATCCGCGCGCGCGCAAGTCGCGAACGGTCTCGAAATACTTTTCGATCCATTCGGTGCGGCCGGGAAAGATGCATACGGTGCCGCGGCGGCCGGCCGGAGGCCCCCAGCGCGCGAAGCGCAGCCCGACGCCGTCCGGCGTTTTGAGCATGCCCGTGACCACGTTGTCCGGAACCGGATTCGCAGGGATGGAGACGAGTTTCATGGGGCGTTCGGCGCGATATGAGGCACCGCTTATAGCAGGTCGGTCGCTCAATCGCGCCGGCTGCGATGGCCAGGAAACGGGTGGCAGGCCGCGGCCGAAAGCGGTCCTATGCGGCAATACGTAGCCAAGACCATAAAGACAATCATCATGACTTTCCTAAGCTTCAGCCTGCATTTCGCGGCCCCTGGGATATCTCCGCGAGGATTTCTTGCCGGTCGCCGCAAGCCGGGAAACTGGCGCGGTCTGTGGCGTCGTCTGGCAGATGCGCTCGATCAATCGCACCAGCGCGCCATCGATCGCGAGGTTGCGGCCTACCTGAACGTTCGGGGAGGAAGATTCACTGATAGCGTCGAGCGCGACATCGAGCGCTTGTACGCGCCGTCGCGCTAAAGCAGTCCTCTGCGGCAATACGTAGCCTAGACCACCATAGAGAACCAACATCATGAGCTTCCGAATTTTGGGCCTGCCGGCGCAACACTTCGCCCACCTGTTCGCGCTCTCGGATAACGAACTGGCAGCGCACGGCGCCGTGCGCCGGGTCGCCGATGCGCGCAGCCCCGGCTACCCGTGCCGCGTCAGCCTGATCGACTCAACGCCGGGCGACACGCTCGTTCTCGTGAACTACGAACATCATCCGGTCGACTCGCCTTATCGTATGCGCTTTGCGGTCTATGTGCGCGAGGGGGAAGAAACCTACGACAAAGTAGATGAGATTCCGGAGCAGCTTCGCCTGCGCACGCTCGCCGTGCGGGCGTTCGACCGAAACGCCATGATGCTCGCCTGCGAATTAACCGCCGGAGGGGAGGTGGAACGCGCGATCGAGCGGATGTTGGTTCTGCCCGATGCCGCTTATCTGCACATCCATTTCGCGGCGCCGGGTTGCTATGCGGCACGGGTCGAGCGGGCCTGACCGCACGTAGGCGAAAATCATTTATTAACAGTGACTTCCGCCCCCTTGCGGCGGCCGTTGGGCATTCCCATCTGAGCGATGCGCAGGCCGAGACGGCTGTGCATCATCCATAGGCCTGGTCCCAAAAAGGCAGGCCCCCGCATGTCGCTTCAGAAGGAGGATATGCCATGCGAACTTTCGATCTTTCCCCGCTTTATCGTTCGACCGTCGGTTTTGACCGGCTGTTCTCGTTGCTCGACCAGGGCCTCGAGGGCGCCGCTCCCGGTTATCCGCCCTATAACATCGAGCGGACCGGGGATAACGAATACCGCGTGACGGTCGCCGTGGCCGGCTTCAGCGAGCCCGACCTCTCGATCGTGGCGAAGGAAAACACGCTGACCATCCGGGGCGAGAAAAACGCCAAGGAGGAAGAGAAGCGCGGCGACGTGCTCTATCAGGGCATTGCGGCGCGCGCGTTCGAGCGCGTCTTCCAGCTCGCCGACTTCGTCCAGGTCAAGGGTGCCAAGCTCGAGAACGGCCTCCTGCATGTCGACCTGGTGCGCGAGATTCCCGAGGCAAAAAAGCCGCGCACCATCCCGATCGGCAACGGCAAGGCCGTCGAGAGTCAGAAACAAGCTGCGTAAGCAGTGCGTGCAATCTGTCAGTGAGTGGTGTTGAGTCGGCGCCCCGGTTTTCCGGGGCGCTTTTTTGTCTGCTCGCGCATCACCAGCGAAAGCGGCTCGATACGAGCCGGATAAGGCGTCGCCCTAGAGCGCAATCGCTGCAGACTGAATCGATTGGCGCTCTAATATCTTAGTGGAGCATGATCTTTTCGGAAAACCGGCTTCCACTTTTCCGGATCATGCTCTAGGCCGCGATGGCTTCGAGCCGCCGCTTGGTCACCCGCGGCCCGAACCCGCCGATGACGATGAAGACCATGACCATCGCGCCGGCGATGAAGCTGAACACGCCGGTAGTGCCGTAACGGCCGAGGAAGAAGGCGATGATGAAGCCGGAGAAGATCGCGCTGAACCGGCTCCACGCATAAACGAAACCGACGGCCTGGGCGCGGATACGGGTTGGATAAAGCTCGGCCTGATAGGCGTGGAACGAAAACGACAGCCAGTTGGCGCACAGCGTGATCAAGAGACCGCACACGATCACGCCAATTGCGGTGGTCTGTTGCGCGAACAAAAGGCCAAACGCGGCGATACCGATGGCGGCCCAGGCGATCTGCCATTTGCGCTCGAAACGGTCGGCGACGTAGACGCCGATCAGCGGGCCGACGGGCGCCGCCACCGCGATAATGAAAGTGTAGGCAAGCGACTTGGTGACGCCGACGCCCTGCGAGATCAAGAGCGCCGGCACCCAGCTGGAGAACCCGTAGAAGCCGATCGTCTGGAACAGATTGAAGATCACCAGCATGATGGTGCGGCCGCGATAGGTCGCATTCCACATCTCCGTCCAGGCGCCCGGCTTGCTGTCGGTCTCGCCAGTTACGGTTTCCGGCGGCGCCAGCTCGCGCCCGGTTTCGGCGCGGATGTGGCGTTCCATGTCGGCGACGATGCTTTCGGCTTCGGCGACGCGGCCGTGCTGGGCCAGCCAGCGCGGCGATTCCGGCAGGTTGCGGCGGATCCACCAGATCAAGACCGCGCCGATCGAGCCGATGATCACCACCACACGCCAGCCGTCGAGGCCCAAGACCGTCCGCGGCACCAACTGCCAGGCGAGGAATGCCACCACCGGCACGGAGGTGTACATGATGCACTGGTTATAGGCGAAGGCAGGCCCGCGCTGCTCCTTCGGCACGAGCTCCGACAAATAGGCGTCGATGTTCACCAGCTCGACGCCGAGCCCGATGCTGGCGATGAACCGCCACAGATCGATCGCCTCCGGCGAATGCTGAAACGACATGATCAGCACCCCGATCGAGTACCAAAGCAGCGAAAAGGCGAGGATGGAGCGGCGGCCGAAGCGATCGGACACCCAGCTGAAGACGAGCGTGCCGATAAACATCCCGGCGAACAGCGCGCCGACGAAACTGGCGAAGCCGTGCAGGTCGAACAAACCTTCCGTGGTCGGCTTAAACAGGCCTTCCTTGAACAACCCGATTGCCACATAGGCGGTGAAGAACAGATCGTAGAACTCGAACCAGCCGCCGAGCGAAAGAAGCGTGATCAGCTTGCGCGTATAACGCGAGGGCGGCAGGCGATCGAGCCGCGCCGCCACCGTGACCGCCTCAGCCACAGGCATAATGATTTCCTCTCCTTGGGGTCGTGTTCTTGGCGCGTTTTTTTCGCGACCGACTCCGGCCGCTGTCCGCCCTTGACCGTTGGGAACGACGTGACAAGCCTATGAGCGGCTCAATCTATGGGGACCGCTGCCCTTGTCAAACGCCGCCAAGCGATTGCGGTCGTGGCGTCCCCGGCAACGTCGGGAGCGATGCGGCTTCAAGCCGTCGCCTGGAGGAGTCGCTTTCGCCTAGAGCGAAGCTGGTGTGCGCCGCGGCGCGAGGTTTTTGTCTCGCCCTACGCTCGACACAAACCGAATCAAGAAAGGGAGGGGGCGATGCATTCAGCAGGAAGCCAATCAATGATCCGCCCCATCGCCTTGACTGTCATCATCACGGTCACAGCTTTCTCCTCCTTGGCGCTCGCCCAGGAAGAAGGCCGTCACCGCGGCGCCTGCCGCGCCGACGCCGAACGACTCTGCGCCGGCGTCGAACACGGCGGCGGCCGCATCCTGAATTGTCTTGCCGGTCAGAAAGACAAGCTCAGCGACGACTGCCGGAAGATGGTGGAAAGCCGCGGCAAATGACGGCTCGGCCGCGTGGCTGAATGAACCGCGCGGCCGATTGACGGCAACTAGCTACGGCGGTGACCGAAGGCGGGCGCGGCATTGCGCCGGCGCCGGGTGAAGTAGAGAATGGCGCGGCGGATGGGGCTTGTGTAACATCTGGCTGCGCGTTCACCTACCCTTAAGGCCAAATAAGGCTACTGACATTCAATACGCGTTAGCTAGGTCTCTACAGGGTAAGCCCATGAGATTCGCAATCGCACGATTCCTGTTTGCAGCATTCGCCGTCGCGATGTTTATGGGGAGCGCCCATGCGCAAGCTCCGGGCGGCGGCGGTTTCGGCGGCCGTAAGCATGAACAAAAATCGGACAAGCCTGCCGAGCAAAAACCGAAGGCTGACGACAAAGCCTACAAGAACGCGCTCAAGGGCTTGCCGGACAAACCATACGATCCTTGGCACAACGCGCGCTGACTGCGCTGGTCCGATCTGGCAATCAATCGTTGATCGGCGCTGCAACCGGCGGTGATTTGTTCGGCGCTACCGGCGCCGCCGCCGGCCCGCTGACGGCGGTGCCGGATTTTACGTCCGGTTTGCTGGCAGGCGATAAACCCGGTCTGGCATCGGACTTCGCGTCAGGCTTGGCATCGGGCTTGGCATCAGATTTGGCAGCGTCGGCGGCTTTGCGCGAAGCAAGCTCGGCCGGACGCGGTCGCGGCAATGGCGGACCGGATGCAAGCGGAGGTGCGCCGGGACGAAGGATGGCCGCCGGCAGCGGCGGCGTCAAAGCTGCCGACGGCGGTCGCAGCGCCGGCGCGGCCGTGGTTTCCGCGTCGGGCATCAGGTCCGGGGCGGCGATGTCCGGCGGCGGATAGGCCGGCGCCACGCCATAGGGCGGCGTGACCATTCCAAACTGACCATAGGGACCTGGACCGGGGACGATCCGATTGACGGCGCGGATGGCGCCGCTTCGCGCATCGACCACGACGCGCATGAGGATGCCGCGGAAGTCGGTGGCACGCACCACGTAGGTGGTGCCTTCACGCAGCGGCGGCGCCAGCGGATCGAAGCCGGACGCGCGCACGATCCTGGTGATCTCAAATGCCGGCATGAAGCCCGGCAGCGGCGGCGGCGCTTGCGGCGCCAGTGGCGGCGTCTGCGCCTGGCCTGGCACAACGGCCAACAACGCGACACACAGAGAAAACGCCGTGGCCGCTAAGACCCCTGCCCTCACGGACGCACCCTACCCCCAATCGTGCGGCAATACTCGCACGCCGACAACGTCACCCGCAATTGGGGCGGCGCTTGGGCGCCGCATTAAAATTTCCGCCGATTGCTTCCCCGCACGAGCGACCTGCCGCGGCCGCAGCGACGGCCGATGGCCGGTCGCCTATGGCCCGCAAAGGAACCCGGCAAGACCCGTTACTGCCCGACTGTCGTAATCACACTGGATTGCGGCAGCGACTTCGCCGAGCTATTGAGCGCGATCTGCTGCTTCACGAATTCGAGCGTCAAGGTGCTGAGGTCGGGCTTTTCGGGATCGTAGCGCCCAATAACTGAGTACCAGTGGCCGCCATACTGGATCGACACCATGTCGCCCGACGCTGGCGCCTCACCCTCAATTAGACGGAACACATAGTTACAGGTCGTCGAGGTGCCGACGATCAGCACGCCGGGCTGCTCGCAATCCTTTTCCCACGGATACTCATCATAGGGACTACCTCGCTTGACGAAAGTGGGTCTCGGATCGTTCCTTTCCAGATCGGGATTCAGCCCGCGCCGTACCACCTCGCCGAGATAATAGATCATTCCTTCCGTATTTCTCATGTAAATCGTGAGCTCCATGTCCGTCCCATTGTTAAAATAATCTTCAAGCTGGCCTCCGACATCTCGACAATGGTCGCGCGCGGCGAGTTCGCGCTGCCCTGCCATATTGGGGCAACCGTCGTAACGCCTGGCGATCTCTTTTAACTTTTTGATGAAGTCTTCATTCGCGAAGGCGCTCACAGTCGCAAGACCGGACGTTGTTATGGTGCTTTTGGCCGTGTCGGCGCCACTGTCTACGATGGCTTGATGCGATTGTTCAGACGATTGTTCACGCGATAGCCGGTCGGTTAAACGCTGTATAAGCAACTGTTCACGCGATAGCTGTTCAGTTGATTGCCGTATGCGTGATTGCAGCTCGCGCAACAGCCCTGCTGCCGCGCCACGTTGGTCCGGCTGTTCAC
The DNA here is from genome assembly GCA_049284935.1 of Xanthobacteraceae bacterium. Classification (GTDB taxonomy): domain Bacteria; phylum Pseudomonadota; class Alphaproteobacteria; order Rhizobiales; family Xanthobacteraceae; genus BOG-931. The sequence continues at coordinate 460 of JBAPYW010000103.1, read as the reverse complement.
TCAGTTGCTGTTGGCGCAATTTCAATTGGCCCAATTGTTCGCTCAGTTGTTGCTCGCGCAATTTCCGTTTGTCCAATTTCTGAAGCTCACTCAATCGCTTTGCGAGCGCCTGTTCTTCAACCGCGCCGTGACCGCACAACGATGATGACTCGACTAGGGGCCAGTGTTCTCGGGATCGCGGCATTTTTATCGAACGCGCAAATCGCGGCGCGAAACAAAGCTTATAGGCTTTCGGCGCCGCCGATGCTTCGCCTGACGCCGCGCCGCCCGGCGGCGCCACCACCTCGGCAGTCGGAATATTATTATTGTCCGGTTTGCCAGGTGCGCCGACATATCGAATGTTGACATTGGTTGGTTGATCAAAAGGCACGGTCTTCGCGGCCGGCGCCTCGGTCGTCAGCCCGAGCCACAACAGATAGTCGGTGAATTTCTGGAACAGTTTGATCTCAATGTTCGAGCC
>JBAPYW010000102.1:0-81786 GCA_049284935.1 Xanthobacteraceae bacterium | reverse complement strand
TGCGCGAAGGAAGCGCCGCATTATAGGGTCGCTCGCCTTGCTGGCAAGGCGATTGTGCCGATATTCCTAACGATCTGATGCGCGCTTACGTTCATCGCGGTCTTTGGCTTCATCGCGGCTTTTCGCGTCGCGCTCGCCGTCTCGCTTCGCGAGCTGCCGGCGGATCGCCAGCAATTCCCGCCGGCGCGCGGCGCTGGTTTTCGGGTAGCTCATTTTTAGTCCTTGCAACGTATCGAGGACAATCTGCGAGACGATCAGCCGGGCGTTCTCCTTGTCGTCGGCGGGCACGATATACCAGGGCGAATCCGCGGTGCTGGTCGCGCTGAGACATTTTTCGTAAGCCTTCATGTACTGCTTCCAGTATTTCCTCTCCTCGATGTCCCCGAGGCTGAATTTCCAGTTCTTTTCCAGGTCGTCGATGCGCGCCAGAAAACGCTGGCGCTGTTCTTCCTTGGAGAGGTGCAGGAAGAACTTGATGATGCAGGTGCCGTTGCTGTGCAGATGGCGCTCCAGATTCGTGATCGAACGATAGCGGTCGTACCAGACCTTCCTGTCGTGATGCGGCATCCCCGGGATCGCTTCGCTTCGTAGAAGCTCGGGATGGACGCGGACGATCAGCACCTCCTCGTAATAGGAGCGGTTGAAAATGCCGATCTTCCCACGCTCCGGCAGGTCGCGCGTGGTGCGCCAGAGAAAATCATGCTGCAGCTCGTTTGCGCTCGGATGCTTGAAGCTGAACACCTGGCAGCCCTGCGGATTGACGCCGGACATGACATGCTGGATGGCGCCGTCCTTTCCCGCCGCATCCATGGCCTGAAAGATCAGCAGGACGGCATGGCGGTTTGACGCGTAGAGCAGCTCCTGTTGCGTGCTCAGTTGCGCGACATGGTCTTCCAGAAGCCTTTTGTATTGCTCTTTCGAGCCGTACACGGGCGCGACCTTGGTCGGCCACTTTTTCAGGTCGACATGCTTGCCTTCCGGCACGCGAAAATCGTCTGAGTTGATTTTCATGGTCGTAGTACGATGGCCATTTTCCATTTCCCCGCTATGAATGACAATACAATGGGAACGGCCCGCCGCGAAGGCGCCCGCAGCGAGGAACCAAGCCAAGGCCGCATTTTGCTCCAAAGCGAAGCGATGGCGCAGTCGCCGTCGGCGGTGCAGAGCTTTACTGGTTGCGCGAAGTTGTTGCCCGGGCAACGCCTCGCCATTTCTCGTGGCGATCGGTAACCACGAAACTATCCGCGGCAATTACCCGGTCCCGGCCAGTGCGTTTGGCCTCGTACATAGCGAGGTCGGCGCGGCGCAAAATGCGATCTATTGTATCGCCGTTTTCCCATTCAGCGACGCCAAAGCTGCATGTCACGCCAAGGGATTCCATTTCCGGGAAATCCAGCGCCTTAATGGACTGCCGCAGATCCTCGGCCACCTCAACTGCCTCGGCGAGGTCGCCGGACAAAAGCAGACAAAACTCTTCGCCGCCAAGTCTGCCGACAGGGCTCCCCGATACCGTTTTTACCGCCGCGCCGAGTTTGGCCAGCACAACATCTCCGGCCTGGTGCCCATGCATGTCATTGATGCGTTTGAACCGGTCCACATCAAATAAAATAACCGAAAGTGGGTTTCTTGAGTCCGCTGCCGTGCAGGCCTCTACCGCGTCGGCGAAAAAGGCGCGTCGATTCAGAAAACCCGTGAGGCAATCTGTTGTGGCGTATCTTATCAAGTCACGCTGGATTGACGTGAAACGGCTCGCTGCCCGCAGCCGCGCTCGCAGCTCTTCCGGGAACGGCGGCTTGCGAATGAAGTCATCTGCGCCATTGTCAAGCGCCTGAATGACCTGCCCGTAATCGTCTGTCGACGACATCACGATGATAAAGAGCGCACGGCGCGAGCCGGCGAGCTTACGGGCTGCCGCGCAAAGCTGAATTCCTGAAATATCCGCGAGCTGGACACTGGTGATGAGGGTGCCAATCTCATCATCCGCGGCAATGCGGTCAAGCGCCTCTTGTCCGTGGCAGCAAGCAAACACCTCATGCTCGTCTGGTACAATAAGATCGGTCATTGCCCGCTGGATGGCGCGGCTTGGATCGACCAGCACTATTCGCATACGGCCCACCTCGCGGGAGTAATTGTGAACCGCCTCGATTAAACAACGGATTAAGCCTGGCAGCCGGCGGTCTTCGCAATGTCGTTCGTTAACGCTTGATTCATTAATTCGGCGCGGCCAGACATTTGCATGCAGTTGGCTGTCTTGCCATCACGCATACAACGCCGCGTATTCTTTCGCATAGCCTGGCAGCGACTCCTTGATGCTGGCGAGATTGAGCAGCATGGTCGCCACCGGGCGGCCGCTTGGCGGGGCAAAGACGCGGGTACGCACCCACAGGCTCTCGGTGCGTCGGCTGCCGCTCAACGCCACCACTTCGCGCTCGAGCTCGTAGCTTTCGCCGACAAACAGCGGCCCGCCGAGCAGCCGGATTTCCTGATCGGCGAACAAGCCGACCGCCGGTCCCTTGATCGGCAGCCGATCGTCGCGCGAGCGATATTGAAAGAGCACGCTCAGCATCTCGAACGGGATGATGGCGCGTCCCCATTTGTTGTCCGCGGCGCGGTCCGGCTGGTAAAGCGGGGACGGCTCGGTGATCACTTTGAGCTTGTCGCGCAGCGAGAACGGATAGAGCTCGCCCATGTTCTGATCGAAATCCATGCGCACGCTCTGCCGCGGCGTCTTCATGCCGACCTTGACGTCGCGGAGGATGACCGGGTCGGTCAGCGGCTTTAGCTCGTCGCGCAGCCGCTTATCGAGCGCCGTCGCTGACTGGTCGCGGCCGACCGACGCGGTGCCTTGTAAGACTTCCGTGCCGTCGCGCTTGACCATGCGAACGTCGATTTGGCTTTGCGCTTCCTTCGGCTTCGTGACGATGGCCTGGACTTCCTCGCCGGCAAAGACCGCGTTGCGATAGTGCGCGGAAGTGCACCCGGTCTCGAACCACACGTCGCCCCACAGGCGTTCGCACAGCGGATCGAACTGGCTGAAATGCGTCGGTCCTTCGATGGTCGCGGCCTTGAATCCGACTTTCTGCGCCATCGCGTCGTCGTGGATCGAGACGTGGCCATCATACACTTGCGTGGCCAGCATCTGCTGCGGCGTGCGCCACGGTCCGACCAGCGCTTCGCCATCGTCAACAATCGCGGTATCGAACGCTCTTAAAATCATGACGGCGATCCCCGGCGCGCAGCACCATTTAATGGATGCTCCAGAATACGAGCTTTTTGTTGGAGGCCAATGGGTGTTCGGCGCGGAACGATAGGTCAATCCAACCGCGTGACCACGGCGAGCCGCTTGATGCGGTGATTCAAATAGGCCTGCAGGAACGCGTTGTAGTCCCTGAAAGACACGCAGCCGTTCGAATCGCCGTTGGGGCCGAGCATGTAGGTATGGGCGAGCAGGCCGCTGCGGCCGAAGACTTGGTCTTCGTCCTCGGGGATCAGGCGAATGGCCTGCACGCCGTGGAACAGGCTCTCGCGCAGTTTCAGATCATAGACGGTGGGCGGCGTGGCACCGCGCATTCTTTCGTCGACGTGGCGCGGATCGTCGAGCCGGTTGCCGTAGCCCGAATGCGCTTCCAGCGCGGTGCCGTCCGGCATGTAGACCCTGTGCGCGGAAATGTCATAGACGGCGGTCCAGCGATCGAAGCGGCCCGGGATGAGGCTCTGGCCGCCGCCCAGATCGCCGTCATCGGGCGCGGCGTAGGCAAGCGTCAGCGGCGCAGGCTTGCCGAACAGCCTCTCGAAAATGCTCGGCTTCTCGGCCGGCGGGGTCGCGGCGGTTCGGCTCGCAGGCGCGGTCTCGCGGAGCGCCGCGGTCCGCCGCGGCGGCAATCGAGGGGGCTGCGCCACCGCGGCGTCGTGCTGCACGGCTTGACGATCGATCGAGCCGGTGACGGCGACATTTGGCGTCTGCTCGATGGCCGGATCGCCGGCGGCTGGTAGCGCTGCGATCCTGTCAAACGGTTCCGGCGGAGCACCCAAATAGCGCGAATCGAACAGGCGGGCATAGCTGGTCGACAGCGCCGCCTTCCGCGCGTAGCTGTTCAACGCCGCCGCGAGCTTGGCGTAGGCGCTCGAAGCGAGCGCGAGACTCGCATCGGTGTTGGAAGCGGTCGCTGCCCGCGGCTGCGCGTCGATGAATGAATCGGTCCCGGTCCGGGTCAAGTTGGTCCACAGCGTGAAGGCGCAGGCGAAGGCGACACAAATGAGCGCGGCGCCGCCGAACATCCGCTGCGGGCGCGCATTCCCCGACAGACGCCCCAGATCGTAGCCTTCGCAGAAATTATCATGCCACTCGGTGCTGAATGCCATTCCCCTCGACCCAGAATGAAGATTGCTTGTTCATGAGAGCCTTCGACGGCCTTGGCCATCGAAGCGGACAAGCGCGCAGGCGCGCCCCCGGCGAAAGATTGCGCGAAGGACCCCGCAGACCCGCGGCAACCATTAAGACGAATTTTCGTTAAACGCCGATTAAGTTCCCGGCAGCCCGGCCAATGCCTTCACGCGTGAGCCCGCGCGGCAGCCCGCTACCGGACACCCTGACCAACGTCCCCCTTTGCTTCCCCGATCGGTCCCATCGACCGCGCGCATTTGAACGAAAGCGCCGCGGCGAAATTAGAGCGCCGCGGCGGCGAATTTTGGCAATTCCGGGGACCATATCGGGTGAAGTCGGTCGGCTACCGGTAAGTTGCGTGTTCCCGCTCGCCGGCGCCTTCAGCCTGCACGCGCCGGCAGGCCTCCCAGAGCCGCGCGGCGGTTGCCGGCATGTCGAGATGCGCGGCGGAACCGCCGGGAATGGCGTCGGCCACCGCGTTCATCACCGCGGCGATCGACGCCGTGGTGCCGGCTTCGCCGACGCCCTTGACGCCGAGCGGGTTGGTGGTCGCCGGCACGCAGAAAAGCGCGTCGCGGATCGGCGGCATGTCGGCGGCGCGCGGCATGGCGTAGTCCATGAACGAACCGGTGACGAGCTGCCCGCCGTCGTCGTAAACGACCTGCTCCATCAGCGCCTGGCCGAGGCCTTGCGCCACCGCGCCATGGAGCTGGCCCTCGACGATCATGTCGTCGAGCACATTGCCGCAATCGTCGACCGCGGTGTAGGCGATGATGTCCATGTGGCCGGTGGCCGGATCGATCTCGACCTCGGCGATGTGGACGCCGTTGGGGAAGGTCAGCGGCGTTTCGGTCGCGGCCTTGGTGTCAAGATCCTCCGCGACGGCGCCTTGCTTCTTCAGCTCCGCCGCGCGCGCGGCAAGTTCGAATAGCGCGATGCGGCGGTCGGTGCCGACCACGCCGAAGCTTCCGGCTTCGTAAACAATGTCGACTTCCGACGCCTCCAGCAGCATCGCCGCCATACGCTTGCCCTTCTCCAGCATCACATCGACGCATTTGACGATGGCGGCGCCGGCGGTCATCGCCGAACGCGAGCCGACCGAGGCGTAGCCGGCGATCTCCCGCGCCGAGTCGCCGTGCTTGTGGGTGATTTTATCGCGCCCGATGCCGAGCCGCTCGGCAACGAGCCTCGTGAACACCGAGGCGTGGCCCTGACCGGTCGACTGAACGTTGAGATTGACGGTGAGCGTGCCGTCGCCCGGGAAGGTGAGCCAGGCGCCCTCGAGCGGCGTGGCGCCGGCATGTTCGAGCATGCAGGAAATGCCGATGCCGCGATATTTGCCGCGCAATTTTGCTGCGCGCCGGCGCGCCTTGAGGCCATCGTAACGGGCAAGCGCCAGCGCCTTGTCGAGGACGGCCGCAAAATCGCCGCTGTCATAGGTCGTGCCGATGGCGGTCTTGTACGGCATGGCGGCGGCGGGGATGAGGTTGCGCCGCCGCAGCTTTACCGGATCGATGCCGGTGATGCGCGCCGCCTCCTCGACCACGCGCTCGAGCACGTAGTTCGCCTCCGGCCGCCCGGCGCCGCGATAGGGTGCGGTCGCAATTGTGTTGGTGTAGACGCAGCGCGTGCTCACGTCGATATGCCGGATGTCGTACATGCCGGGCAGGCAGCGGGTGAAATTCCACGCCTGGATGCTGGCGCCGACGGCGCCGACATAAGCGCCGAGATTGGCGGTGTTGCGGATGCGCAGCGCCAGGAAGCGGCCCTTGCCGTCGAGCGCCAGTTCCGCCTCGGAATAGAGGTCGCGCGCCTGGTTGTCACTGAGAAACGCCTCGGAGCGTCCCGACATCCAATGAATCGGGCGGCCGAGTTTCTTGGCCGCGACCAGTTGCGCGACGTATTCCGGATAGGGGCCGGTCTTCAAGCCGAAGGCGCCGCCGACGTCGTCGGTCAGCACCCGCAGGCGCTCCTTCGGCAGGTTCATGATGGCGACCAGGACGTCGCGCACGGCGCCGGCGCCCTGCGTGCAGACGCGCAGCGTGTAGCTGTCGGCCGCGGCATCGTAGCTCGCGGTGGCGCCGCGTGGCTCGATCGAGGCGACCACCATGCGCTGGTTTGTCACCGCGACGCGCGCCACGAATTTTGCGGCGGCGAAGATGGCGTCGACCTCGCGGGCATTGGCCTCGGCATCGGCGGCCGGCCCCGGCCAGTCAATGGCGAGATTGCCCGGAGCTTCCGGCCAGATTTGCGGCGCGCCGGGTTCGAGCGCGGCGCGCGCGTCGGTCACCGGGGCGAGCGCGTCGTAATCGACGGCGATGAGCTCGGCGGCATCCTGCGCGGTGAACGCGCTCTCGGCGACAATCATCGCTACCGCCTCGCCGACATGCACGACCCGCTCGGACGCGAGCGCCGGGCGGTGCGGCATCACCAGCCCCTTACCGCCGCGCCCGTTGAGCGGCGGATGACGGCCGATGCCGCCGAGCCCTGCCATATCCTTCGCGGTCAACACGCCGACGACGCCGGACGCGCTCAGCGCCGCGCTGACATCCAGGCGGACGATGCGGGCAAAAGCATGCGGCGACCGCACGAAATAGGCGTAAGCTTGGTTCGGCAGCGGAACATCGGCGGCGTAGCGGCCGTTGCCGCGCACGAGCGCGTCGTCTTCCAAGCGCGGCTGGCGCGCCGCGCGATGCTCGATTTTTGCATCCATGCTCTGTTCCGGATGGTCTATGGGCACCAAAATCCGCCCCTTATAACCGAAACCGCCGCCCGCTGAAGGCACCCTTCCTCCAGATATTTCCGCTGATGCTCCGCCCCGGCACGCTCTCGTTGACGACGCTCCTGGCCATGCTGACGGCGCTCGGCCCGCTGTCGATGGACATGTATCTACCATCGCTGCCCGACATCGCTCGCGTTCTCGAGGCGCCGACGGCGCGCGTGCAGCTGACGATTTCGAGCTACCTGATCGGCTTTGCCGTCGGCCAGCTGATCTACGGCCCGCTCTCGGATCGGCACGGCCGCCGTCCGGTACTGTTTGCGGCGCTCGGTCTTTACGTCACCGGCACGCTGATTTGCGCGGTGACACAATCCATCGACACGCTGATTGCGGCGCGGTTCCTGCAGGCGGTCGGCGGGGCGGGTTCGATCGTGCTGGCGCGCGCCATGGTGCGCGATCTGTATTCCGGCGTGCGGGCGGCGCGCGAACTGTCGTTGATGGGCTCGATCAGTGCGTTTGCGCCGATTGTGGCACCGATGATGGGCGGCGTGCTGCAGACCGCGTTCGGCTGGCGTGCGAGTTTCATCGTCATGGGCGCCGCTGCGGCGATCGCTATTTTGGTGGCGCACCGCTTGCTGCCAGAGACGCTGCCGCAGCGGGGCGGCGAACCGATCTCGTTATCGTCCATGGTCGGCGGCTATGGCGCAGTGCTGCGGCATCGTGGCTTTCTCGCCTATCTCGGCATCCTCACCGTCAGCTATGCCGGCTTGTTCGCCTGGATCTCCGGCGGCCCGGTCGTGCTGCAAGGGGTCTACGGACTTTCGGCGCTTGCCTTCGGCTTCACCTTCGCGCTCGGCGCCGCCGGATACATGGCAGGGGCGGCCATCGCGGCGCGGCTCGTGACCCGGCTCGGTCTTGATCGCACGATGGGGCTCGGCGTGGTGGCGCTCGCCGTCGGCGGCCTGGGCGTCGCGGCGGTCGTCGCCGTCGGAATCCCTAGCGGTATCTGGCTGGTGGCGGTGATGGCGGTGTACCTCGCCGGCCTCGGCCTTTCCATGCCGCAGGCGATGGCGGGGGCGCTGACGCCGTTTCCCCAGCGCGCCGGCACCGCGGCTTCCCTGATGGGGCTCGTGCAGCAGACGGCCGCGGCCGTCGTCGCGGCGGTGGTCGGCGATTACCTCGGCCACTCGGCGTGGCCCGTCGCCGGCGTGGTCGCCACCATGGGTTGCCTGACGTTCCTGCTTTGGGGGCTGACCCGGCGGCTCCGCGCGCAACCGCGCGGGAGCGGCCCTTAACTCCGGCGTTGCCTGCGGCACGATGTTTGTTAGGATGCCGTGCTGGGCGGCGAGGGGCGCGCGGGCGAGGCTACGCGCAAGTGACGATGTTCTCGATTAAGCCACCGCCTTCACCGCCAAGCATCATGAAGGCCAGGGAAGAGCAATGACGGGCGACCCGCTGAGCCGCCGTTCCTTTCTCAAAGGGATAAGCGCTGCGGGCGGCGGCTTGACGCTGGCCTTTGCCATTCCCTTTGCACCGGCGCGCGCGGCCGAGGAAGCCCCGGAGGTCACGGCTTGGCTGGTGATTTGCGCGGACAATTCGGTCGTCATCCGCGTCGCGCGGTCCGAGATGGGACAGGGCGCGCAGACCGGCCTCGCCATGTTGGTCGCCGAGGAGCTGGAATGCGACTGGGACAAAGTTCGCACCGAATTCGTCGCTCCCGAGGAGAATTGGCGCCGCGACCGCGTTTGGGGCGATCTATCGACCGGCGCCAGCCGTTCGATCGCGTCCTCGCAGCTTTACCTGCGGCAGGCCGGCGCCATCGCCCGGCACATGCTGATCGCTGCGGCCGCGGCGCGCTGGAATGTGGCGGCGTCGGAATGCGTCGCGCACATGAGCGCGATCACGCACCGGCCGACCGGCCGCACGGTGACGTTCGGCGCTGTCGCCGGGGATGCGGCCAAGCTCACGCCGCCGGCTGCGGTCGAGCTGAAGGAGCCGGACACCTGGAAGCTCGCCGGCAAGCCGCGCCGGCGCCTTGACGTGCTCGACAAGGTGACCGCGCAGCCGATCTATGCGATCGACGTGCGGCTGCCGGGCATGCTTTACGCCGCCATCCTGCATTGCCCGGTATTCGGCGGCCGACTGAAATCGGTCGACGAAAGCGCGATTGCCGCGATGCCGGGCGTCCGCCGCTTGGTGCGGCTGCCCGACGCGGTTGCGGTCGTCGCCGATTCCTGGTGGCGCGCGCGGCGCGCGATCGAGACGCTGCCGGTAGTCTGGGACGAGCGCGGCAACGGCCGCATGGCGAGCGCCGACATTTTTCAAACCGTGCGCTGCGGCCTCGACGCCAAAAGCTCGCAAGTCGGCCGCGCCGACGGCGACGTGGCGGCCGGCTTGGCCGGCGCCGCCCGCCGCGTCGAGGCGGACTATGCGGTGCCGTTCCTGGCGCACGCCACCATGGAGCCGCAGACCTGCACCGCCCAGGTCAGGCCCGGCGGGGTTGAAATCTGGGCTCCGTCGCAGGACACCACGACCGCGCTCGCCACCGCGGCGGCGGCGGCCGGCGTGTCGAACGACAAGGTCGTGGTCCATCGCATGATGCTCGGCGGCGGCTTCGGCCGGCGCGCCGCGATCCAGGAGTACATCCGCGAGGCGGTACTTATCGCCAAGGAAGTCGAAGCGCCGGTCAAGCTCATTTGGACACGCGAAGAGGACGTCAAGCACGACTTCTATCGGCCGGTCGGCGCGGCGCGCTTGACCGCCGGCCTCGACGCCGACGGCATGCCGATCGCCTGGAAGATCCGGCTCGCCGGCCCGTCTTTCGTTTCCGGTATCGTGCCGGGGTTCGGCAACAGTTTTATCGACCGCAGCTTCCTGTCCGGGCTCACCAGCGAAATGCCCTACGACGTCCCGAACTATCTGGTCGATTACGTGGTGTGCCAGTCGCCGGTGCCGATCGGGGTGTGGCGCGCGATCAACTACACGCAGAACGTCTATTACAAGGAATGCTTCGTCGACGAGATGGCGCACGCCGCGGGAATGGACCCTTATCTCTACCGGCGGCGGCTCCTGCGCAACAGCCCGAAGAATCTCGCCGTGCTCGACGCCGCGGCCAAGAAGGCGGATTGGTTCGCACCGCTGCCGTCGGGTGTATTCCGCGGCATCGCGATCAACGAGGCCTGCGGCAGTTATTGCGCCCACGTGGTCGAAGCCTCGATCGCAGGCGGCGCCGTGCGCGTGCACCGCGTCGTGGTCGCGCTCGACTGCGGCCATGTCGTCAATCCGCTGTCGGTTGAGATGCAGGTCCAAGGCGCCGTCGTGTTCGCGCTGACGGCGGCGCTGCAGGGCGAAATCACCATCAAGGACGGCGGCGTCGAGCAATCGAACTTCGACGATTACGAGATGCTGCGCATCGCCGGCGTGCCGAAGGTCGAAACCGTGTTGGTGCCGAGCGGCGATTTCTGGGGCGGCGTCGGCGAGCCGCCGGTGCCGCCGCTGGCGCCGGCCTTATGCAACGCCGTATTCGCCGCCACCGGCCGGCGCATCCGCTCGCTGCCGCTGAGAAACCACGATCTCAGCAAGGCGATCTGAGAGGCGCTACCCCCGCGGGAGAGAACTCCGCGCAAAAACTGCGCGCCGACAGATAACGATCGTGGCGCAGACAGATGCCGTCGTCGCCGCGCACCGAGCCGAAGCCCGAGCTCAAGCTGGTCAGTCCGCCAAAGGCGGCTTCAAGAAATTTCGCGTCGTTGCGGAAATGAACGCACGCGAAACAATAGTGCTGCGGAGTAGCGTCAAGCGCTGTCATGTCAGCGCGCCAGATTTTCCCAATGCGCGGCGAAGACCACCGCCGAGAGGACGAAACCGACGATGATATTGACGACCGCGCCGGCGCTGAAGGCGAGGAACGGCTTGGTTCCGGCCGTCGCCAAATCGCGGAACCGCGTGGTCAGGCCGATGCTGAGGAAGCAGAAGATGAAGGCCCAGCTCCGCAGATCCTTGATCGGCCCGACGAGAGTCGGCACCACGGTCTTGTTGTAATCGGCCAGGCTGTAGCCGGTGGTCGCCAGCGTGACGATCAGCGACGCCACCAGAAAGCCGATGACGAATTTCGGAAACCGCCACCAGATTTCTGCGGCGTCAGGTTTGCGGCCGGTCTCGCTGCGCTCCCATTGCGTGGTGGCGATGATCGCCAGCACAAAGGCCCAGATGCCAATCCAGACGTCGCGTCCCACCACCTTGATCAGGGTATAGGCAAAGACCGCCTGGTCGCTGGTGCCCGCGACGACACCGTTTTCGGCCAGATGCCCGTAGGTCTGCGCCGCGGCGAAGCCCGCGGCATCGGCGAATTCCGAGGTGCCGATCCAGGCGCCGCCGACGCCGGCGGGAAGATGCAGCGCCGCGGCGGCGAACGGCAGCACGAAGATCATCACGATCGCCCAGATGATCACCGTGGTGATGGCGATCGGCGCGTCTTCTCTCTTGGCGCCGACCGCGCCGGCAATGGCGATGGCGGCGGAGATCCCGCACACCGCGCCGCCGGCGCCAAGCGTTGCAGCGAGGCGCCGGTCGAGACCGATGCGCAAGCTGACCCAGTAGATGACCAGGAACGTCACCACGGAAACGATCGAGGCCTGCAGAATCGCCGCCGGTCCCGCCCACACGATCAGCGTGAACGGCAGCGTCGCGCCGAGCAGCACAATGCCGGTCTTGATGTAAAATTCGACGCGAAACCCGGCGTCGAGCCAGCGCGGCAGGCCGACGAGATTCGACAGAGTGAGGCCGATCAGCAGCGCCACCAGCGGCGGCTCGAGATTATAGGTATTGGCCTTGTCCCATTGCCCGAGCGCGAAGATCGCGACCGACAGCGCATAGACCAGCACGAACGCGGGAACGAAGTCTCTGACCTTATGTCCGAGCGCAGTGAGCGCGGCGGAAAACACCGCGAGCCAGACCAGAAACTGCGCCAGGTAGCGCACGGCGTTGGCGCTGAAATGCGCGCCGAGCTGCGCCAGGTTCGACCACTTCGCCGGCGTGACCGCCAGCCAGCGGATGCTCGCGCCGTTGGCAAACAGCGCGTAAGCGACGACGACGATGCCAAGCCCGAGCCAGATCGCCCACCAATCTTCTTTGCGCCAGAGCTCGCGCCAACGCAGCGGCGCCGGTGCGGGGATCGTGCTTTGGACTTCGGAGATGTTGCTCATCTTGCCTGCAATCATTTGACCCGCGGCGTCTGTCCGCGGCTCGCCACGGAACCAGGGCGGGCAGCATTAGAATAATATTTCACTCGGAGGCAATATCTCGGCCGCAAAAAGCAAAAATAGACCGCATTTCGCGATGTTCAGTATTTATATTTCCTATTTTCGGGCGTGGACCCAGGGCGATTGTTCTGGGCGGGTTGGCACTTACTCGTGCCAAAAGGGCACTGGCGAGAAAGCTCTCGTTCACGGCGCACCGCCGGGTCGCGACTCGCCGGTGGCGGAGCCTTTTCATAGAGGCGGATCAAAGCGGAGTTTTCGTCCACTTGCCGCGCAACGTCAGACAGTTTTGATTGTTGTAATTTGAATTACTGTGGCGATTTGGATTTCGGGCTCTGCGGAAAAGACGAAGGCGGCCTGACCGGAGCCCCCGCTGAAGGTTCGGTCAAGGCCGCCCGGCTCAGCTTGTTCTTCCTTCCCGGCCGGATCGCTCTGAGCCGAAGACAACGCTAAGCGCCTTGGCTCGGGTCGCCTTGATTTGAATCAAAGGGCACTGCGGCAGAAAAGTGTCTCCGCATCCGTTCGGTACGACAGCGTACGCACCGCGCGCATCGGCCCATCGAGCCGGAAATTTGATTCCACCTCGGCGCAACGGCGTGACGTTCGGATTTCGCCCATCGGCGGAAGCAGAAGGCGGCCAGGACCCGGGAGCCGCTTTGTGGGTCGGTTCAAGATCAAGGCCGCCTACCCGGCTGGGGGGCAGTCGGGCAGATGATCAACGTGCCAATCCGCAAAACGGTCCGCGGGATCACTCATCCTCGGATCAAAGCATCCCGAGGCGACCAAATCCCTCTCATTTCCGGGCGTCGCGCGATTGATGCATCCTCTCTCATCAAGAAGGATAAGTAGAATATTCTTCTATTTGAAAGGCAAACTTCAGTGTTATATGGAAGGACATTCTTCCATTGCGTGGAATTCGCGCCGATGCGTTTCTTGCCGGTGTTTCTCGATCTCACGGAAGGCGTGGTGGGCCTAGTTGGGGCCGGGCCGGCGGCGCTCAATAAGCTCCGCCTGCTGCGCTCCGCAGGCGCGCGGGTGCGCTGGTATTCCAAGGATGTCGGCGTCGCCGAAGAAGTGCTGACCGCCGCGTTGTCCGGGCCGCTCGAAATTTGTTTCGCCGATCCGCGCCAAGGCGATTTTGCCGATTGCATCGCCGTGGTGTCGGCGGCGGGCGACGCACTCGACGACGATATCGCGGCGCTGGCAAGGAGCCAGCACGTTCCGGTCAATGTCGTCGACCGGCCGGAGCTTTCGACGTTCATCTTTCCCGCCATTGTCGATCGCGGCGATGTCGTGGTCGCGATCGGCACCGGCGGCACCTCGCCGGTTCTGGCACGGCGGCTGCGTGAACGCATCGAAGCGCTGTTGCCGGCGCGGATCGGCGATCTCGCCGCGCTGATGGGCCGCTTCCGCGTGCGCGCGGCGCAGGCGCGGCGGGGCGGGCGCTCGCTACGGCGGTTCTGGGAGCGCGTCGTCGACGGTCCGATCGGCGCCGCGGCGCTGGCCGGGCGCTGGCGCGATGCCGAGCGGGCGCTGACGCGCGCCATCGAACATTCGGACGAAACGCCGGCGCAGTCCGGCACTGTGTTCGTCGTCGGCGCCGGTCCGGGCGCCGCCGACCTGTTGACGTTGCGCGCCTTGCAGGCGCTGCAGGCCGCCGACATCGTGTTCTACGACGAGCTTGTCACCGCCGAGATTCTCGGCCGTGCGCGCCGCGAAGCCGAGCTGGTGTTTGTCGGCAAGCGCAGCGGCCGGCCGGGTATCGGTCAGGATGCGATCAATCAGCGTCTCGCCGACGCGGCGCGGCGGGGACTGAATGTCGTGCGCTTGAAGGGCGGCGATCCCTTTATCTTCGGCCGCGGCGGCGAAGAGCTGGACTATCTGCGCAACGCCGGCATCGCGGTCGTCGTGGTGCCCGGCGTGACGGCGGCACTCGGCTGCGCCGCCGAACCAGCCGCGGAGCGGGAGTTGGCGGCATGACCTCGCCGCTGCAACAGAAACTGAAAGTCACCGGGCCGGTGGTGGTGACCGCGAACCGGCTGGCCGATGGCGCGGTGGTGTACTGGCGTGCCGATCGCGGCTGGACGACGCAGCTCCCCGACGCCGCCGTCGCCACTTCGGCTGCGGCCGCGCGCGAGCTCTTGGCGGCGGCGAGCGTCGACCAGACGAGCGCGGTCGGCGCTTATGTCGCCCCGGTCAAGGTCGCGGCGGACGGGCAAGTGCAGCCCGGAAACTTGCGCGAGGCGATCCGCTCGACTGGACCCACCGTCGAGGCGCGCAGCGAGACGCGCATCGCGTTCTGACGGCGAGGCAAGCATGTATCTCTACGACGAACTCGACCGAACGCTGGTGACTGAGCGCGTTGCCGAGTTTCGCGATCAAGTCGGGCGCCGATTGTCCGGCGAGCTGACCGAGGACGAATTCCGGCCGCTGCGGCTGATGAACGGCGTTTATTTGCAGCTGCACGCCTACATGCTGCGCATCGCCATTCCCTACGGCACGCTGTCGTCGGCCCAGATGCGCATGCTGGCGCACGTGGCGCGGCGCTACGACCGCAATTTCGGCCATTTCACCACGCGGCAGAACATCCAGTTCCACTGGATCAAACTCGAGGAGCTGCCCGACGCCATGGCCGATCTCGCCAGCGTCGACCTTCATGGCATGCAGACCAGCGGCAATTGCGTGCGCAATATCACAACCGACCAGTGGGCCGGCGTCGCCCCCGACGAGATCGAAGATCCGCGCATCGGGGCCGAGGTGCTGCGCCAACATCTGACCATGCATCCTGAATTTTCGTTTCTGCCGCGTAAATTCAAGATCGCGCTGACCGCCGCCGCGAACGACCGCGCCGCCGTCAAGGTGCACGACATCGGGCTGCGGCTCCATCGCAACGGCGCCGGCGAAACCGGCTTCGAAGTCATGGTCGGCGGCGGCCTCGGCCGCACCCCGTTCATCGCCCAGACGATCAAGCCGTTCCTGCCGAAGCGCGATCTGTTGAGCTACGTCGAGGCCATCCTGCGCGTCTACAATTCATACGGACGGCGCGACAACATCTACAAGGCGCGAATCAAGATTCTGGTGCACGATCTCGGCGCCGAAGCCTTCGCCAAAGAGGTCGAGGCCGAATGGCGTGAGATCAAGGACGGGCCGCTGGTGCTCGATCCGGCCGCGGTCGACGGCATCGCTACGCGCTTTCGCTATCCGGCCTACGAGCGGCTCGCGGATTCGCCGCCGGCGCTCGCCGCGGCGCGCAGTGACCGCGTGTTCGACGCCTGGCTCGCCAATTCGGTCGCCAACCACAAGGTCGACGGCTACGCCATCGTCACGCTGTCGCTCAAGCCGGAAGCCGGCACGCCCGGCGACGCCACCGCCGAGCAGATGGATGCGATCGCCGATCTCGCCGACCGTTACTCGTTCGGCGAGATCCGCGTCGGCCATGAGCAGAACCTGGTGCTGCCGCATGTGGCGCAGCGCGACTTGCCGCGGCTATGGCGGGCGCTCGACGCCGCCGGTCTCGCCACGCCGAATGTCGGTCTCGTTTCCGACATCATCAGCTGCCCCGGGCTCGCCTATTGCAGCCTGGCGAATACCCGCTCCATTCCGGTGGCGCAGGAGATCAGCCGGCGTTTCCGCGATCGCGACCTCGCCCGCGATCTCGGCCCGCTGCACATCAACATTTCCGGGTGCATCAACGCCTGCGGCCATCATCACGTCGGCAATATCGGGATTCTCGGCGTCGAGAAGAACAACGAAGAGTTCTATCAGATCACCCTCGGCGGCCGCGCCGACGAGAACGCCGCGCTCGGCACGCTGATCGGCCCGGCGGTGCGCTACGCCGACGTCGCCGACGTGGTCGAGGACATCGTCGCCGCCTATCTCGAATTGCGCGAGGACCCGCAGGAAACCTTCCTGCAGACGGTCGATCGCACCGGCATCGAGCCATTCAGGGAGCGTGTCTATGCCACTCGTTAAGCGCGGCCGTGTCGTCGAGGACCCCTATCTGCGCGTCGTCGACGATGCGCCGATCGCCGACGGCGCGGCGGTCATCGTACCGGCCGCGCGCTTTCTCGCCGACGCCGCCGAGCTGACGCAACGCGGCGCGCCCACCGGCCTGATCTGGCCCAATGATCGCAAGGTCGCCGAGCTTGCGCCCTGGCTCGACCGGCTAGCGCTGATCGCGCTGACGTTTCCGAATTTCCGCGACGGCCGCGGCTATACCCAGGCCCGGCAGCTGCGCGAGCGCTACGGCTTCCGCGGCGAGCTGCGCGCCACCGGCGAAATTTTGCGCGATCAGTTTTTATTTCTGGTCCGCGCCGGCTTCGACTCGCTCGAGGTCAAGAAGGCCGCCGACGCCGCGGCCTATGCCGAGGCGGTCGGCCGCTACAGCGTGTTCTATCAGCCGAACGCCAACGGCTTCGCGCTGGCGCAGCGCCGACGCTTGCTCGGCGCGGTCGCCGGCGGTGAGCGCATCGCAACTACGGCTGATTTGGCACGCTGAAGCGGTCTGCGCCGCGGCCCAGCGATTTAGTGAAACGGTGCAGGGCGGCGGGCCGCAGCTATCTGCGTCAACTGCTGTAAAAAAGCGATCTTTTCATCGACGGTGTGTTGGATATGGCTGACCTGCTCCTCGCTGAGGTGGCGGTACTTGCCGATCAGCTTGAGGTACTCTGCAACCGGTTCCGGCCTGTCAATCGGATGGGTGAACTGCAGGCCGTTTCCGGGATCGTACTCCCACAGAGCAATAAAATTCGTGCGAACTTGCATGCGGCAAACATGCGTGGTCATCGCCGAAGGGAAGCGCCAACCAGTCGGACACGGGGCGTAGACATGCAGATAGGCCATGCCGGTCTTCGCGACTTCGATCGCCTTCTCCAGCTTGGCGTAGTAGTCCTCAAGGAATGCGGTCGAGGCGGTGGCGACGTAGGAACAGTTATGCATGGTCATGATCACCGGCAGATTTTTCGCCTCGGTGCGCTTGCCCTGCATTTGGCCGCCGACCGGCGTCGTCGAGGTCCACGAACCGTAGGGCGTCACGCCGGACGACTGCATGCCGGTGTTCATGTAACCTTCGTTATCGACGCAGATGAATAAAATCGGGTCGTTACGCTCCGCCGCGCCGGAAACCGATTGGAATCCGGCATCCGAGGTGCCGCCGTCACCCGCCAGCGCAATCGCCGTCACATCCCGCCCGACGCGGTTGTACTGCATCTTGACCCCGGCCAGCATGGTGGCGGTGTTGGTCAAGAGTGAATGAAAGATCGGAACCTTGGCGCCGGTCTGCCCGTTGTAGCCGACCGTACCCATGCCCGGGATGCAGCCGGGCGGCGCGGCAACGACCGCGTCCGGGCCTACCATGCGCATAGTGTGGCGGATCAAGAGTTCGGAGTTGCAGCCGTGACAGGCGGCGAGGCCACGGCAGAACATATCCTCCTGGTCAGCGTAGGCATTGAAGATGCGCGCCGCCGTGAGATACTCGATCGCCTCGCGCGAACAAGCTTTCACGCAGACTGGATTGCCGCTGCATAAATCGCATTTGCTGACGTGTCCGACCGCGGCCTCATAAACGATACCGGCATAGACACAGCCGGCCGTGCACAACAGACAGTTGACGCATTTGCTCTCGGCCCAGTCGATGACTCCGGTGGCGCTGTTTTTCGCAAGCGCTCCAGATGGACAATTCATAACGCAGATAGGATCGGCGCATTGCCGGCAGAGCGCGAGCTCGACGCCGTCGCCCGCAGCCTTGGGAAAGATGCGGATGCGGGAGTACGCTTGATCGTCGGAATTCGCCTTGGCCTGCGCGCAGGCGGTCATGCAGTCGCCGCAGCCGTCGCAGCGGCTTGCATGGAATTGCAGAGTATTGAAGCACTGGCCCACGGTGCGCCCCTAACGCCAGTTCTGCGACATCAATTGTCGCCCGGTTAGCTGTGGATTGGCGATGAACTCGGCCTTGACTGATGAGAGATCGGTGCGTCTGAGGATCAGCTGCCACATAATGCCGGCATCGACGAAATCGTTAATCGTCGCGATACCAACCAGCCGGCCGTCCTTTAGGACGATACGCCGGTAGACTCCGTCGGCGTCGACACCGCTTTCTTCAATCTCGAGCCCGCCGCGGGTGCCGCCGCGTCCGACGGAAATCGCCTGTTGTCCGAAGAAACTGTAGGTGTTGAGCGGCACGGCGCCCGCAAAAGGCACAACGCCTGCGTCGTCGGCCATGCCGAATCCGGCAATGCGGCCTTGCTCAACGGCATTCGGCAAAATGCCATTGACAACGTTGCCGCCCCAAAACCCGCGCGCCTGCGCCACGTCACCGGCGGCCCAGATATTCGGCAGGTTCGTACGCATCCAATCGTCGACCAGAATACCGGCGTCCACCTCTATGCCCGATCCGTGCAGAAATCCGATGTTGGGCCGGACCCCTGTGCAAATCAGCAACAGATCGGCCGCGATCGTCGTGCCATCGGCGAGCGCGGCGAGACAGCCGTCGCCCTGCCGCTCGACGCTGCGCAGGGTTTGCCCCATCAACATGCGGATGCCGTTGTGGACGAAAGTGCGTTCAATGATCGCCGAAGCTCTCGGTTCGAAATACCCCGCGAGCGCGTGCGGTTGCAGTTCGACCACCGTCACCGCAATCTTGGCCTTGGCCATGTTTTCGGCGGCGTGCATGCCGATAAGACCGGCGCCCAACACTATCGCCGACCGAGCTTTGCCGATTGCTTGCCGCAGATCGACGGCGTCATCCATTGACCGCAGCACATGAAACGGGACGTCGGCCAAGCCGCGAACCGGCGGCAGCGTGGGCGCAGCGCCGGTAGCGATCAGCAGTCGGTCGTACTGCCAAGTCTCGCCGGATGCGAGGCGTAAGCTTGATTGGGCCGGATCGACCGCGACAACGTCCGTACCGGACATGAACGCGATTGCGTTATCGCGAAAATAGGCATGGTCGCGCAGAACCACGTTGTCGGGTTGCGACCGTCCGGACACCACATACGGCAGAATGGTCGGCGAGTAGGGAAGATGGGCGTCGCGCGTCAACAGCGTCAACGTACCGTCGGCGTCGACAAGGCGGATCGCCGTTGCCGCTTCCAGGGCCGCATGGCTGCTGCCAACGATGATGTACTCGCTGTGCATAGCGCCCTCAATCGTTCTCATTCAGCCAGACCGGCTCGTTGGGGGGGTGGTCCCATTTCACCTCGCGCGTTAACGCGATGGCGCGAGCGAAATGCTCGACGGTGATGTCGGCACCGGCAAGACCGCCGATAAAGCTGACGGCCGGAATGGATTTGCCGGTGCGATGGAGCGCTGCCAATGTCTCCTGATAGACGGGACCGCAATTCCAGCCAAAGCTCACCGAGCGATCGACGACGCCAATGCGGTTCACCTTCGCCAGTGCGGCCACCATCGCATGGAGCGGGAACGGCCGGAACGTCTTGATCTTGATGAGGCCAACCGCTTCGCCCTCGCTGCGGGCGATGTCGATCGCATCCTTGGCAGCGCCGGTCATGCTGCCGATGGTGACAAGCGCATAATCGGCGTCGTCGAGCCGATATTCCTCCACTAGCGGCGCGTGATAGCGGCCGAACCGCTCGCCCCAGGTGGCGTGCACCTCGCGGATGACTCGGAGCGCGTTCTGCATGCCACGGCATTGGCCCTTCCGATAACGTACGAAGTTGCTTGGGCCGGCCCCGCCGGCGCCGCCGGTCAGCGGATCGACTCCCATCGGCCGTGATGGATCCAGCGCAATGTGCCAGTTGGTGGCCGGTGGACCGAGGAAGTCATCAACGTCCTGCTGATCCGGCAATTCGACCCGGGTGACGCCAAACGAAAGGTAATTGCCGTCGTGACAGACGTTTACCGGCAACATGACATCGCGGTGCTCGGCGATCTTGTAGGCCATAACGGTGGTGTCGAGTATTTCCTGCACCGTTTCGCAATACATCTGAATCCAGCCGGCTTCGCGCACGACCATGGCGTCCTGCTGTCCGCCCCAGACGCATTGCGGGCTCAGCAGATCCCGCGTGACCAGCGACGCCACCATCGGCAGCCGCAAGCCGGGCGTGCGCACGTAAGGCTCGAACATGAAGGCAAGCCCCGGCCCGCACGTGGCGGTAAAGGTCCGACCGCCGGCGAGGGCCACGCCTTGCAATCCGCACATCACTGCATGTTCGCCCTCCACATTCATGAGATCGGCCTGCAAGCGGCCATCGGCGATCATCTGCGAAAGGTGCTCCACCAGGGAGGATTGCGGTGTAATGGGATAAACGGCGACGACGTCCGGACGTGCCAAGCCGACGCCGATTGCGGCGGCTTCGTTGCCTTCGCATACGGTGAAGTGCGGTTTGTTGGAGGTGGCGCGGGATTCATGAGCGGTGGTGTTCATCGGCCGACCTCCTCAACCATGCGGATAGCGCGGTGCGGACACTCCTGCGCGCAAACTCCGCATCCCTTGCACACGGCCAGATCGAAATCGAACCAACGCGGCTTCTCGATCACGCATTGCACCGGGCAGTAGAGCCAACACAGCCCGCATTTGACGCACTTCAGCCGATTGATCAGCGGCCGCATGCTGCGCCAATCGCCGGGCAGCATTCCACTCAGGACGGTGGCGATCGGCGCCAGATCGTCGGGAACCGTCGACGCGTCGAAATGATCACGCGACTGCCGCTTCATGGCCCACCTTCTGCAATTCGTACACGGCAGTCTCGTTGTAACCGCGCTCGGCCGCCGACAGGTTTTCGGT
Organism: Xanthobacteraceae bacterium; assembly: GCA_049284935.1. Taxonomy (GTDB): domain Bacteria; phylum Pseudomonadota; class Alphaproteobacteria; order Rhizobiales; family Xanthobacteraceae; genus BOG-931. The sequence goes on along the minus strand of JBAPYW010000102.1, from coordinate 60,682 downwards.
CAATCCGGCATCGCGGAAATCCATTTGCTGCAGCGCTTCCTTGAGCGAGACGAGAGTCAGCAATCCGGTGGTGCGCGCGAACGCACCGAGCATGACCGCATTAGTTACCGGTTTTTGATAGATCGAAAGAGCTATGCCGACCGCGTCGCACAGGCCGACGCGGGAAACAGCATTTGGGAAGCTGAGTTCTTCCAGCTTTGCCTTCGTTGTCAGCACCGCGGTGCCGCCCGGTTTCATACCGGCAAAAATATCGACTGTGCGGTGGACAGTGGGGTCGATACAGACAACGCAATCGGGATGGTAGACGTTGGTCATCGCCCGGATTGGTTGCGTATCGCAGCGCAGAAAGGCGGCAACCGGGGCGCCGCGGCGCTCGAATCCGAACGAGGGGATCGCGACCGCATGTTTGCCGTCGTCGATCAGCGCGTGCGCGAGAATCGAGCAAGCCAGGACGGCGCCTTGGCCGCCCCGCCCATGAATGCGGACCTCGTGCTTTTCCTGCACAATCCCCCCGAAATTCGCTGAAACACGGTAGGTTCTTGTTCTCAAGCGTGCTCAGGCGCGCGAGTAGGCTGAAAATAAGCCCATTGTTCGGTCCCTGACGCTTTGATCTTGATCAAAAAAACCCCATTGCAGCCGCGAAGTGCGTTTTTGACGAAGTCGCTATTGCTTGACGAGCGAGCACTTGCTCTCGCTCAGCGGTTGCGCCGCCTCTTCGGCCGGAATCCGGCGCAGCACCTTGTAGTAGTCCCATGGCGCCTTGGATTCGTTCGGTGCCTTGACCTCGACGAGATACATGTCGTGCATCATGCGGCCGTCCTCGCGGATGCGGCCTTTGGCAAAGAAATCGTCGACCGGCATTTCCCGCATTTTCGCCGCCACGGTCTTACCGTCGGCGGCGCCTGCCGCCGCCATCGCCTTGAGATAGTGCAGGACCGAAGAGTAGGTGCCGGCCTGCACCATTCCCGGCATGCGGCCGGTGCGATCGAAGAAGCGCTTCGACCAGGCACGCGTCGCGTCGTTCAAATCCCAATAAAAGGCGGTGGTGAAGACCAGCCCATGTGCCGTCGCCAAACCCAGCGCATGGACATCGCTGATCACCACCACAAGCGCGGCCAACCTCTGCCCGCGCGCGGCGATCTGGTATTCGGCCGCCTGCTTCACCGAGTTGATGGTGTCGGCGCCGGCGTTCGCCAGAGCGACGATTTGCGCCTTCGAGCTCTGCGCCTGCAGCAGGAACGATGAAAAGTCGCTAGTGTTGAGCGGATGGCGGACTTCGCCGACCACGGTGCCGCCGCTCGCCTTGACGACCTTGTTGAGATCGTTGGCCAGCTGATGGCCGAAGGCGTAGTCGGCGACCAGCAGGAACCAGCTCTTGCCGCCTTCGGCGACAACGGCGCGCGCCGTGCCGACCGCCTGCGAATAGGTATCGAACGCCCAGTGAAAGCCGGTCGGCGAGCAATCTTCATTGGTCAATCGCGTCGTCGCCGGTCCGGTGAACAACGTGATCTTGCCTTGCTCCTTGGCGATTTGCTGGACCGCGAGCGCAACGCCCGAATTCGTCAGGTCGGCAACGGCGCTCACGCCGTCGACGTCGAACCAGCGCCGGGCGATGCCGGAAGCGACGTCCGGCTTGTTCTGGTGATCGCCGACGATGATCTCGATCGGTCTGCCGAGCACCTTGCCGCCGACGTCCTCGACGGCCATGCGCGCGGCCTCGACCGAAGTCTTGCCGCCGAAATCCGCATAGGGGCCGGATTGGTCGTTGAGGATTCCGATGCGTATGGCGCCGGCGGTGCTTTGCGCATGCGCGACGCCAGTGAGGAACAACCCGGCGCAGAACAAGCTGATCAAAGAAAGAAAGCGCATCTTCGCCCTCCTGAATTCGCTCCCTGATGACCGACCCCACTCCTCGCTCGGCGGTGAGGTGTCCTTCGTCAACAAAATCACGACGCCTTGGAGAAGCGTGCCTCGCCGCTCGACATATAGGCGTCGAATACCGCGCACACCGAACGCACGAACGCCCGGCTTTGCTCCAGCACCGTGATCCTGGTGCCGCTGCGCTCGACGATGCCGTCGCTCACCAGCTCATCGAGCCGGGCAAGTTCGGCGGTGAAATGCTCCGCGTCGGTATCGTAGGCGGCGCACCGCTCGGCAACGTCCACGGTCAGATCGCACATCAAGCGCTCGATGATCGAGCGGCGCAGCCGATCCTCCGGCGTCAGCGCGCGGCCGCGCACCGTGGCCGGCCGGCCGGCAACGATCGCATCGCGGTAGGCGACCATGCCGGGGGCGTTCTGCACGTAGCCCTCGGGCAACGCGCCGATCGACGAAGGACCGAAGCCGATCAGGTTCGACGACTCGTCGGTGGTATAGCCTTGGAAGTTGCGGTGCAGCCGGCCTTGACGCTGGCGCCGGGCGAGCAGGTCGCCGTCTTTGGCGAAGTGATCGAGGCCGATCCGCCGATAGCCGGCGCCGACCAGCACCGCGGCTGCCGCGGAACTTTGCGCAAACCGCTCGCTGTCGCCGGGCAGCGCCGCTTCCGGGATCAGCCGTTGGTGACGCTTCATCCACGGCACATGGGCATAGCCGAACAGTGCGATACGATCCGGATCGAGCGACAGCGCACGTTTCGCGGTCGCCGTGATCGTCGCCACCGTCTGGTGCGGCAAGCCGTACATCAGATCGAGATTGATGTTGGCGATACCCGCCGCGCGCAATCCATCGACCGCGCGTGCGGTCTGTTCGAAACTCTGCGGCCGCCGGATCGCCTGTTGCACGCGCTCCTCGAAATCCTGCACGCCGAGGCTGGCGCGCGTGACCCCCATTTTCGCCATCGCGGCGATGTGTTCGGGCGTCAGCGAACGGGGATCGATCTCGATGGCGCTGGCGGTCTCCGCCGTCATCGTGAAGTTTTTCCGCAAGCCGGTGGTCAGTCGCAGCAAATCCTGCGGCAGCAGCATCGTCGGCGTGCCGCCGCCCCAGTGAATCTCGTTCACCGGCGGTCTCGGCAAAAATCCGCCGATCAACTCGATCTCGCGCTCCAAGAGGTCCACATAGGCCGCAACCGGGCCATAGCGCCGGGCCACCGTCGTATGGCAGCCGCAGTAAAGACAAAGCTCGGCGCAAAACGGTACGTGCAGATAGATCGAGACCGGCGCGGCGGCGGGCAAGGCCGCGAGCCAACGCTGGTAGGTTCGCGCATCGACGCCGGCGCCGAATTGCACGGCGGTCGGATAGCTCGTGTAGCGCGGTATCCGCCGATCGAGATATTTCATCAGCTGCGGTTGCATCGGGCGCCGGTTCACCGGCAAGACGCCGGGCCACGAGCAACAGACCGTAAAACGCGCCGCGGCGACTTGATCTGCATCAACTTGCCGCAACAACGCCAGCTTTCACGGCATTGCCAACCTAGGACAAAAGGACGCTCAGCGCCGTCCGAACAGGCGGTCGAGCAGCCAGGAATCGAGGCCGCCGTGGTCGGACTGCGGCCGTGCGCCTGCCGCCGCGGGTGCGCCCGCGGGCGCAGCGCCGTGGGGCTGCGGCGCCGCGCTCAGCCATCCGCCGCCGCCGATGCCGGGCAGCGCCGCAGGCGCCACACCCTGGTGGGCGGCCTTCATGAACCGACTCCAGATTTCGACCGGCAAGCCGCCGCCGACCGCTTTGCGCGTCGGCGAATTGTCGTCGTTGCCGAGCCACACGCCGGCGACGAGGTGCGCGGTGTAACCGACGAACCAAGCGTCGCGGAAATCCTGGCTGGTGCCGGTCTTGCCGGCCGCGGCCCAGCCGGGCAGATCCGCCCGGCGCGCGGTGCCGCTGAGGAGCGTCTCGTGCATCATGCCGTTCATCATCGCCACGTAGCGCGCGTCGACGATGCGGCCGAGCGCTTGCGTAGCGCGCGCGTACAGCGTCTTGCCGTCGGCGCCGCGCACGCGGTCGATGACATGCGGCGCAACAGCGAAGCCGCCATTGGCGAAGGGCGCGTAGGCGGACACGAGTTCGAGTGGCGAGACCTCCGACGTGCCGAGCGCGATCGAGGCGTTGGGCTCGAGCTTGGAGGTGATGCCGAGGCGATAGGCGGTGCGGACCACCGCGGCGGCGCCGACTTCCAGCGTCAGGCGCACGGACACGGTGTTGAGCGAATTGGCAAGCGCCTGCGTCAGCGTCACCGGGCCGAGATATTCATGCTCGTAGTTTTCCGGCTTCCAGCCTTTGACGGAAATCGGCGCGTCCTCGCGCATCGTTTCGGGAGTAAGCCCGTGTTCGAGCGCGGTGAGATAGACGAAGGGCTTGAACGCCGAGCCGGGCTGCCGCTTGGCGGCGATGGCGCGATTGAACTGGCTTTCGGCATAACTCTTGCCGCCGACGAGCGCGCGCACGACGCCGTCCGGCGTCATCGCCACCAGCGCACCCTCGCCGATGCCGAGTTTTTCGCCCTTCTGCGCCAGCGCATCGGTCAAGGCACGCTCGGCCGCGTCCTGCAGCATCGGATCGATCGAAGTCTCGACCACAATGTCCTGATCGAAGCGGCCGACGAGGTCGTCGACCGCGTCCATCACCCAGTCCGCCACGTAATTGTCGGAGCCGGCGCCGGCCGGTTTTTTCGCGCGCGCGGGATTGACGAGCGCCAGCCGCGCCGCGTCGTTGCCGATCAGTTTTTGCTCCGCCATGTCGGCGAGCACGAGGCGGGCGCGGCGCTCGGCGCCGTCCGGGTTATGGCTCGGCGCCAGCCGTGACGGCGATTGCACCAGACCCGCCAGCATGGCTGCCTCGGCGAGCGTCAACTGCCGCGCCGATTTCCCGAAATAGCGCTGAGCGGCGGCTTCCACGCCGTAGGCGCCGGAGCCGAAATAGACGCGGTTGAGATAGAGTTCGAGGATCTCTGCCTTGGTGAACTTGTGCTCGAGCCAGAAGGCGAGCGCTACCTCCTGCAGCTTGCGCGACACGGTGCGCTCCTGCGTCAAGAACAGATTCTTGGCGAGCTGCTGGGTGATGGTGGAAGCGCCTTGCGAGGCGCCGCGCCGCAACACGTCCTTGATGACGGCGCGCATGATGCCCCACGGATCGACACCGTGATGCGAATAGAAGCGGCGATCCTCGATGGCGATGAAGGCCTTGGGCACGTAATCCGGCAGTTCGCGCAGCGGCACCGCCGCGCCGCCCATGTTGCCGCGGGTGGCGAGCGTCGCACCGTTGGCGCCGAGGATCAGCACCGAGGGCGGGCGCTTGGGAATTTCCAGCGACTGGATCGGCGGCAGGTGGATGCCGATCCAGACGAGCGTGCCGATTCCGCCGATCACCGCCCAGAGCGCGAGCACCGCGCCCCAATAGATCAGACGGCCAATGCCGGAACGACCTTTGCCGCCGCGGCCGCGGCGCCGCTTACGAGTCTCGCGCGGCGGGATACTGTCACGTCGCCGCCGGCCACCATCGCCGCGCGCAGCGGGCGGCCCGCCGGTGCGATCCTGCGGGCGCAGCCGAAGGTCGAGAATCCCCGGCCCCGGCGCGCGTTTGCGGCCCACCTGTCGTCGCCACGCCATGTCCCGTCCCCGCGCAACGCGCCGTCGCATGATCCCGAAAGAGCCTGCCCCGAACTTGATCCGGGGTGGCTACCGGTTTCCCGCCTTCGCGAAGCCCGCTTCGGCGGGCGAAGGAAGGTCGGAAAAGATCATGCTTTGGCTAAAAGTAACGGTAGAGAGCGGGGTTTAAGGGCCGGTTACCGGTCGTATTGAACCTCTCCCCCCACGCGGGGAGAGCGAGCTTACTCCGCCGCGGTCTCCCGCGCCGGCTTGGTCTCGTTGCCGGGCAAGGTGAACAACGCCAGCAGCGGCCGCTTGATGCCGGCCTGGCGGGTCGGTGTCGTAATTTTGGCGCCGAGCAGGTCGGTCACGTAAAACACGTCGACGACACGTTCGCCGAAGGTGGCGACATGCGCCGAGGCGATGTTCAGGTTGAGCTTGGAGAGCGTCGTAGTCAGCTCGTAAAGCAGGCCCGTCCGATCGAGGCCGGTCACCTCGACCACGGTGTAACGGTGCGACCATTGATTGTTGATGGTCACCTCGGGCTCGATGGCGAAGGCCTTGAGCCGGCCCTTCGGGGGTGCCCGCTTCGGCACCACGTCGGGAAGCTTGATCTGTCCGCGCACCGCCTTCTCGATGGCGTCGCCGATGCGCGCGGCGCGGCGCGCCTCGTCCTCGTCGAACTCGAACTCGCGCGAGACGGAGATGGTGTCGAGCGCCAGCCCGTCGGTGGTCGTGTAGATCTGGGCATCGACGATGTTGGCGCCGGTGAGCGCGCAGGCGCCGGCGATGATCGAAAGAAGCCACGGATGGTCGGGCGCGTACACGGTCAGCTCGGTGACGCCGCGCCCGGCGTCGAAGCCGACGCTGGTGGCGAGCCGCTTGGCAGCCGCTTCGGTGTCGCGCACGAAGCGCGCATGCGCCACCTTGTGCGGCAGATCGACCTTGAGCCAGTAGGCCGGATAGTGGCGCGCGATATAGGCGTCGAGCGCTTCCGCCGGCCAATCCGCCATTTCGGCGCGGAACTCGGCCTTGGCCGCCGCCACGCGCTCGGCGCGGTTGACCTCGGAGAAGCCGCCGGTGAGCACCGGCTCGGTTTCGTAATAGAGCGTGCGCAGAAGCTGCGCCTTCCAGCCGTTCCACACTCCGGGTCCCACCGCGCGGATGTCGGCCGTGGTCAGGATGGCCAGAAGCTTCATCCGCTCCAATGACTGCACCACGGCGGCGAAATTCTCGATCGTGCGGCGGTCGGAGAGGTCGCGCGACTGTGCCACCGTCGACATGACGAGATGCACCTCGACCAGCCAGGCGACCAGCTCGGTCTCGGCGGCATTGAGGCCGAGCCGCGGACCCAGCCGCCGCGCGATGCGCGCGCCGACGATCGAATGGTCCTCGATGCGTCCCTTGGCGATGTCGTGCAGGAACAGCGCGAGATACAGCACCGTGCGGTGCTCCGGCAGGATCGTCCGCATCAGCTCGCTGGCGAATGCGACCTCGGGGACGCCGCCGCGGTCGATCTCGTTGAGCACGCCGATGCAGCGCAACAGGTGCTCGTCCACAGTGTAGTGGTGGTACATGTTGAACTGCATCATCGCCACGATGCGGCCGAACGCGCGGATGAATTCGCCGAGCACGCCGGCCTCGTTCATGCGGCGCAGCACGGTTTCCGCCTCGCTCTTCGAGGTCAGAATCTCCAGGAACAGCCGGTTGGCCTCCTTGTTGCCGCGCACCTTGGCGTCGATCAGCTTGAGCGAGCGCGCGGCGATGCGCATGGCATCGGGATGGATGGCGAGGTTGTGCTTCTGCGCCAGGTAAAACAGCCGGATCAGATTGACCGGATCGCGGGCAAACACATTGGGACGGGCGAGGTTGATGCGGTTGTTGTCGATGATGAAGTCGCCGGTCTCGGTCAGCGTGCGGCGGCCGCGCGCCGGCCGCAGCCGGGCGATCACCCGACTGAGCACCGGCGCTGGCTTGGCCTGACGTTCCTCCAGCCCGGCGCACAGGATGGCGGTGAGATCGCCGACATGCTTGGCGGTGAGAAAGTAGTGCTTCATGAAGCGCTCGACATCCTGGAGACCCGGATGTTCGGTGTAGCCGAGCCGCACCGCGATCTCGCGCTGGATATCGAACGATAGCCGCTCCTCGGCGCGGCCGCAGAGGAAGTGCATGTTGCAGCGGACCAGCCAAAGAAAGTCCTCGCAACGGCGGAACATGTTGTATTCGCCGCGGTCGAACACGCCGCGCTCGATCAACTCCTCGGGCTCGCGCACGCGGTAGACGTATTTTGCGATCCAGAACAGCGTGTGCAGGTCGCGCAAGCCGCCCTTGCCGTCCTTGACGTTGGGCTCGACCAGATAGCGCGATTGGCCGGCGCGGCGGATGCGCTCCTCGCGCTCGACGAGCTTGGCGGCGACGAATTCCGCCGCCGTGCCCTGCACGACTTCCTTTTCGAAGCGCGCGGTCAGCTCGGCGTAAAGCTCGGCATCGCCGAACAGGTAGCGCGACTCCAGGAGCGCGGTGCGGATCGTCATATCGGCCTTGGCCTGCCGTATGCATTCGTTGACCGAACGCGTCGCATGGCCGACCTTCAGCCCCATGTCCCACAGGCAATAGAGCAGCGTCTCGGCGACCGATTCGCCCCAGGCGGTCTGTTTGTAGGGCATGATGAACAGCAGATCGATGTCGGAGCCCGGCGCCAACAGACCGCGGCCGTAGCCGCCGGTGGCGATCACCGCCATGCGCTCGGCCTGGGAAGGGACCTGGATCGGATAAAGCTTACTGGCGGCGAACTCGAACAGGATGCCGATGATCTCGTCCTGCACCCGGCACAATCTTTCGGCGCAACGCCGGCCCTGACGCTCCTGCAGCAGCAGCTCCTCGGCGCGGGCGCGCGCTTGTGTCAGCGCCGCTTTCAGGCGTTGGGCGACGGCGGCGCGCAATTCGCGCTCGCGCCCGGCGTGGGTCTCGGCGAGCGCCTTGAGGTCGGCGACGATCGCCGCGCTGTCGAGGAGGTTGGCGGCGGCGTGCGCGGCGCGGGGGCTATCGAGCATCATCGCACCTCTTAGCCGAGCCGCCGCGCGCTGTCATCGGGGCCGGGCTTGCCGGCGGCCGCCGGCGCGCAGGCAATGGCCGAGCATGCGGCCCCGCCGCCGGCCTTGTGCTAGCCTTATCCGCTACGCCAGCCGGCGGCGGCCAGAGGGAGGATCGGTCCAATGAAAAGCTATGATGTCTGTGAATGCGGGGCGCCGCTGCGGCTGATGGAACGGCCGACGCCAAAGCCGGCCGGGACCGAGATCCTGCTCAAAGTCATCGCCGCCGGCGTCTGCCACAGCGATCTGCATATCTGGGACGGCTATTACGACCTGGGCGGCGGCAAACGGCTGCAGCTCAGCGATCGCGGCGTCAAACTGCCGCTGACCATGGGCCATGAGAATGTCGGCGAGGTCGTCGCCGTCGGTCCCGACGCCGTCGGCGTCAAGGTCGGCGACCGCAGGCTCGTGCATCCATGGCTCGGCTGCGGCGAATGTGCGGTGTGCCGGCGCGGCGACGAGCAGCTTTGCCGCACGCCGTTCAGCATCGGGGTGTTCCGCTCCGGCGGCTATGCCGACCATTTGCTGGTGCCGCATCCGCGTTATCTGTTCGACATCGGCAGCATTGCGCCGGAAAAGGCGGCGCCGCTCGCCTGTTCGGGCATCACCACCTACGGCGCCTTGAAGAAGGTCGGCCCGCTGCTGCGGGAGGAACCGGTGGTCATCATCGGCGCCGGCGGGCTCGGGCTGATGTGCCTGGCATTGCACCGGGCCATGGGCGGCAAGGCCGCGATTGTGGTCGACATCGACCCGGTCAAGCGCGAGGCGGCGCGCCGAGCCGGCGCCCAAGCCGTGATCGACGGCAATGCGGCGGACGCCGCCAAAGAGATCATCGAGGCGACCAAGGGTGGCGCCTGGGCGGTGATCGATCTGGTCGGCGCTTCACGCACCGTCCAGCTTGGCGTCGACAGCCTCGTCAAGGGCGGCAAGGTAATCGTGGTCGGGTTGTTCGGCGGCGACATCACGGTGCCGACGCCATCCCTGCCGTTGCGGGCGATGACCATTCAAGGCTCCTATGTCGGCAGTCTCACCGAAATGGCCGAGCTTCTTGATCTCGTGCGCCGCAAGGGCGCACCCGATCTTCCGGTCGCGACGCGTCCGCTCGCCGCGGTCAACGACGCGCTTAACGACTTAAAGGCCGGCAAGGTCATCGGCCGCGTGGTGCTGATGCCGGCGGAGTGATCCTAGAGCATGATCCGGAAAAGTGGAGGCCGGTTTTCCGAAAAGATCATGCTCCACCAAAGAGCATGATCCGGAAAAGTGGAGGCCGGTTTTCCGAAAAGATCATGCTCCGCTAAAATATGAGTGCGCCAATCGATTCAATCTGAAGCGATTGCGCTCGGGGAATCGTCAGATGATCTCGCACGTCCATGTCGGAATTACCGATTTCGAGCGTGCGTTTGCCTTCTACCAAAGCGTGATGGAAGAGCTTGGCTTTGCCTTGAAATTTTCCGAGCCGGAAAAGCCTTGGGCCGGCTGGATGCGGCCGGGGTTCGACAGGCCGCTTTTCCTGATTGGCCATCCGTACAACGGTGAGCGCGCCACGCCGGGCAATGGGCAGATGGTCGCTTTGCTGGCTCCGAACCGGGATGCGGTTGACCGCTGCTATGCCAGAGCTATCGCCAACGGCGCACGAAGCGAGGGCAAGCCAGGACTGCGACCTCATTATCACGCAAACTATTATGGTGCATATTTCCGTGACCCGGACGGCAACAAGCTTTGCGTTTGCTGCCACGATCCGGCGGCACGGTAACACCTCGACCGGAGAGGATAGGGCCTATGGACGCTGCCGAACTTCGCGCGCTGCAGACGCCGATCAAGGAGCGCTACAAGACCGACCCCAAGGCCGCGATCATCACGCTGAAGGCCAACGGCACGCTGGACGACACCAGCATCGCCTGCAAGGTCGAGACCGGCCGCGCGCTCGCAATCGCGGGCCTGCATCCGCTGGCCGGCGGGTCGGGCCTCCAACTGTGCTCCGGCGACATGCTGCTCGAAGCGCTGGTCGCCTGCGCCGGCGTGACGCTGAAGGCGGTCGCCACCGCGCTCGAGGTTCCGCTGCGATCCGGCACGGTGTCGGCGGAAGGCGATCTCGATGTCCGCGGCACGCTCGGCGTCGCCAAGGATGCGCCGGTCGGCTTTGCGCAGATCCGCTTGCGTTTCGATCTCGACACCGACGCGCCGCAGGACAAGCTCGACCAATTGCTCAAGCTCACCGAACGTTACTGCGTCGTCTATCAGACCATCAGGAACGGGCCGCCGGTCGAGATCAGCGTGCGGCGGACCGTGGGCACGTGAGCGAGCGCGTTCATGTTTTCGATCCGATCGCTTTTCAGTCTCCAGCGCGCCAGATCGGAGTCGTCGCGCCAGTCATGTTTCTGTTGTCTGATGAGCTCGCGGAGTCTTCACGGCGCTTTGCACACAAAGCTTTCAGCCTTGGTCACGTCGCCACCTTGATAGTGTGGATAGGTCGGGTAGCGGCACATCGGTCGAGCGGCGAGCTGTGCGAACGGCGGCTTCGTGTCCTGACGCACCTGTACCAGCTCACCCGGTGCCTTGCCGTTCTCGGACCATTCGGTGAGCACTTCCAGCAAGTCCACGCTTGACGGCGCGCCGACGCCCATGTGGTCTAGACCTGGCGTGACATAGAAGCTCAAGAAGTTCTCGACGTTGGTCGCCCCCATCTTGGCTACAATGGACTTGTAGTACACGATGCCCGCGTAGGGACTCTGCGCATAATCAGCCATATTTTCGTACATAATGAGCTTGCCGCCCCGCGCCGAAAAGGCAGAGAGATCGGGGTCCGTGGAATCCATCAGCGTCGAAATTTCCCGCATGCGATCGGCGAACTGCGCGGGATCGAATCTGGTCACGTCGTAACTTGGATCGCGCGCGAAGAAATATTGCACAGCGCCGCTGCCATAAAGCCAAGCGCGGCTACTCGTCTTGCTGGGCGGCAAGGTCGGGGCCGCGGTACCGGTCTGCCAGCTCACCCAACCTCCGACCGGGCCGGTGCCCGGCGCGCCCTCGCCGCCAAGACCCCAGCCGGGATAGCTGTGCACCCCATTCGCCAGCGTGAAACTGAACTCGAATGGCGCGAGCATTGCCTTCACGGCATTGAGCTGCGCCTGCGACAGGCACCCCGCTTCGACCCCCGGTGCACAAGCCACCTTCGTCACATCAAAGACCCGTTTGCAGCCCTCGTAGTCACTGATGATGCCGTCGGCGAGCCCATCGAGTTGATCGCAAGCGGCGATTACGGCATCATTCACAAGCTTCACCTTGTCGGGCCCGATCCAGCCGCCACCGAACTGTGCCACGCCTACACGCGTGCCCGCCGCTTGCAGGCCGACCCAGTTGATGACCGGTACGCCACTGAGGATGCCGTCGAAGTCGGCGGGGAAGCGTTGGGCCATGGTGAGCCCCTCGCGGCCACCTTCGGAGAAACCGACATAATAGAGCTTCGCTGGCGCGCGCCCATACCGCCGCTGCATCAGCACTACGGCCGCGTCGCGCACCTTCTTGTAGGCAGCGTAAGCGAAGTTCGTGAGCGCCTCGTCATTGAGCGCAAAGACCTGCAGCGGTGCATTGGCTGCGTTCTGGTGGCCGGCATCGGTCCCATAGGTGACGAAGCCCCGCGCAAGCGGCGACGGACGATCGGCGGGCGCCAACGGCGGCAGGCCAAGACCGGTGATCAGCGTGCCGTTGAAGCCGCCGCCACCGAACTGCACGGACGATCCGTTCCACTGTGTGGGAAGATTGACCTGGAACCGGATCGGCGGCGCCTTCGGATCGACCGGCGCGATAGCACCGACGACCTTGCAGTATTCCGGCGTAGCGGGCACAACGGCGAGAAAAGACGGCAACGGCCCGAACGGCAGCTGGGATAAAGTGAGCGGCGCCGGCGGCATGAGTTCGGCAGACTCGATCGCAGCGCCGCCGGTCGGCAAACCGATGCTGGCGGCCGGGATCGATTGCTTCAGCCGCACGCACGCGTCGCCGGTGGGCTGGGCGGCGCACAACTCCGGGGACAGGCCAGCCAATACAACTCCCAACACGAGCAGGCGATGTCCCCGCATGGCATCCTCCCTGGGTCCAGTTGGCGATGGCTCGAGGGCTTTTTTTTACGCTTTGTTTAGACGACAGACCAGTGCTTGATCTGTGAGTCTATGGCCACTGATCGGGAGTTGCCTTCGGCCTATCTCTATGACGAGGATCGTTTCGCCGCATGGTCTTCCCCGAACTGCTGTTCTGGTCCGGACTACTCCTCAAGATGGTGCTGACGGCGATCGTCGTCGTCGTTACCTCGTTGGTGGTCGAGCGCAGCGGGCCGTTCGTGGGCGCGCTGGTCGGCGCGCTGCCGACCGCGGCCGGCGCCGCCTATGTCATTCTTGCCCTCGAGCAGCCGCCGGACTTCATCGCGGCGAGCGCGATCGGCAGCGTCGCCGTTAATGGCGCCATCGCGATCTTTGCCGCCGCCTATGCGATGCTGGCGCAACGCCGCGGCCTGCTCGTCAGTCTCGGTGCGGCGACTGCGCTGTGGCTCGCGGTCGCGGCCGCACTCCGCACGGTCGATTGGACGCCGCTCGGCGCCATGGCAATCACGGTCGCGATCTACGCCGTCACCGTCCCGCTGAGCTGGCGCTATCGTACTAGCAGCGGGCCGGTGAAATTCATCCGCACGCGCTTCGATATTCCGCTGCGCGCACTCACCGTCGCCATTGTCGTCGCCGTCGTAACCGCCGCCAGCTCCAGCATCGGCTCGTTCGCCTCCGGCATGTTCGCCTTCTTTCCGATCGTGCTCGGCAGTTCGATCGTCATCCTGCATCCCCGCATCGGCGGCAAAGCCACGGCGAGCATGCTGGCGCACACGCAGTTTCCCCTCTTTGGTCTCGCCGTTGCGTCTTTCGCCGTCCATTATCTGGTCGCGCCAATCGGCGTGTGGCCGGCGCTCGTCGTCGGGCTTATCATCTGCATCGCCTGGAGCGGTGGGCTGTTGCTGACCCAGATGCGCCGGCGGAGACGGCTGTAGTCCGGTGTGACTCGATCCGTGCTACTTCATCGTCCCCAGTTGCGCCTTGAGCGCATAGAGCGCTTCGATCGCCTCCCTCGGCGACATTTCGTCGGGATGCAGTGCCGCGAGCGCCTCGACCAGCGCATGAAGCGCGGCGTCGCGTGGCGGCTCCGCCGCCGGCCGCGCCGCGGCGAACAGCGGCAGGTCGTCGATCAGCCGGCGCGCCGGCGAGGTGCGGTCCTCGGCCTCGAGTTGCGCGAGCACCAGCTTGGCGCGCTCGATCACGCTCGGCGGCAATCCGGCAAGCTTCGCCACCTGAATGCCGTAGGAACGGTCGGCGGCGCCGGGCACGACTTCGTGCAGGAAGACGACCTCGCCCTGCCATTCCTTGGCCCGCATGGTGGCGTTATGGAGCCGCGGCAGCTTGGCGGCGAGCGCGGTCATCTCGTGGAAATGCGTGGCGAACAGCGCGCGGCAGCGATTGCGCTCGTGCAGATGTTCGATCGTCGCCCAGGCGATGGAGAGCCCGTCGAAGGTCGCGGTGCCGCGGCCGATCTCGTCTAGGATGACCAGCGCGCGCTCGCCGGCCTGGTTGAGGATCGCCGCGGTCTCGACCATCTCGACCATGAAGGTCGAGCGCCCGCGCGCCAGATCGTCGGCGGCGCCGACGCGCGAGAACAGCCGATCGACCACGCCGATATGGGCGGCTCGCGCCGGCACGAAGCTTCCCATCTGCGCCAGCACGGCGATCAGCGCGTTCTGCCGCAGGAACGTCGATTTTCCCGCCATGTTCGGGCCGGTGACCAGCCAGATGCGGCCGGCTTTGTCGTCGGCCGACGCCTCCGGCGGCGACAGGTCGCAATCGTTGGCGACGAACGGGCCGCCGTCATGCGCCAGCGCCAGCTCGACGACCGGATGGCGTCCGCCGGCGATCGCAAAAGCCAGACTGTCGTCGACCTCGGGGCGCACATAATCCCGCTCGACCGCGAGGCTTGCCAGCGCCGCCGCGACATCGACGACGGCGAGCGCGTCGGCCGCCGCCTTGATCGCGGTGCTCGCCGCCGCGACGCCGGCGGCCAGGCGATCGAAGATTTCGAGCTCGAGCGCCAAGGCGCGCTCGGCGGCGTTGGCGATCTTGGCTTCAAGTTCGCCGAGCTCCGTGGTGGTAAAGCGCACCTGACCGGCGAGCGTCTGCCGATGGATGAACGTCGCATTGAGCGGCGCAGTCAACAACTTATCGCCGTGCTGGGCGGTGACATCGACGAAATAGCCGAGCACGTTGTTGTGCCGGATCTTCAACGAGCGGATGCCGGTGGTTTCGGCGTAGCGCACCTGCAGCGCGGCGATGACGCGGCGGGATTCGTCGCGCAAGGCGCGCGCCTCATCGAGCGCCGGCTCGTAGCCGGCGCGCACGAAGCCGCCGTCGCGGCGGAACGCCGGCAGCTCTTCCGCGAGCGCCCGCTTAAGCTCGGCGGCAAGCGCAGCATCGGGGCGGCGCAGCGCCGCCGACGCCTGCGCGATGTCGCGGGGAACCTGGGCCAGCGTGGCAAGCCGCTCGGCGATGCCGGCGGCGGCAAAAATACCGTCGCGGATGGCGGCGAGATCGCGCGGCCCGCCGCGGCCGACGACGATACGCGACAGCGCGCGCGCGAGATCGGGCGCCGCTTTCAGCCGCGCCTGCAGATCGGCGCGGAGGTCGGGCGCGTCGACGAACGCGGCGACCGCGTCGAGCCGATGCCCGATCTCCGCCGGGTCGGTCAGCGGGGCGGCCAGCCGCTGCGCCAACGCCCGCGAGCCGGGCGCCGTCACCGTGCGATCGATCGCCGCCAACAGCGAGCCGCGTCGCTCGCCGGTCAGCGTGCGGATGAGTTCGAGATTGCTGCGGGTCGCCTGGTCGATGGCGAGCGTGGCACCGGCCGCCTCGCGAACCGGCGGCGACAGCGGCGGCCGCTTGCCGAGTTGGGTGCGCTCGACATAAGTGATCGCCGCCGCCGCCGCCGTCAGCTCGATGCGCGAGAACGCGCCGAAGGCGGCGGTGGTCGCCACGCCGAAGAACGACGCCAGCCGGCGCTCCGCGGTCGCACCGTCGAAAGCGTCACGCGCAAGCGGCGTCACCGCCGGCCAGCTGCGCAAATAACCGGTCAATTCCGGATCCGAATACAGCGCGTCCGAGACGATGATCTCGCCCGGTTCGATGCGGGCGATCTCGGCCGCCAACGCCACGCGGTCGCATTCGGCGACGCAGAACTCGCCGGTCGAAATATCAATCCAGGCGAGCCCAAAGCGGTCGTCGCCGGACGAGGCGCGGGCCCGCGCCAGCGCGAGCAGGTAGTTGTTGCGCCGCGCGTCGAGGAGCGAATCCTCGGTCAGCGTGCCCGGCGTCACCAGCCGCACCACGTCGCGGCGCACGACGCTCTTGGCGCCACGTTTTCGCGCCTCGGCCGGGTCTTCGAGCTGTTCGCAGACGGCGACGCGGTGACCGAGCGCGATCAGCCGGTGCAGATATTCGTCGGCGCGTTCGATCGGAACGCCGCACATCGGAATGTCGCGGCCGAGATGCTTGCCGCGCTTGGTCAGCACGATGCCGAGCGCGCGCGAGGCAACCTCGGCGTCGTCGAAGAATAATTCGTAGAAATCGCCCATCCGGTAGAACAGCAGGCAATCCGGATTGGCGGCCTTGATCTCAATATATTGCTCCATCATCGGGGTGACGGAATGTCCCCGCGAGATCGGAGCGTCTTCAGGGCTTGCGCCGCCGCCTGTCAGCATGGTCCAGCCTGGTGCGGCCTCGTTCCCAGGATCGAGTCCCGGATGTCCGAAGCGGCTTCCTGGCGCTGTTGTAGCAAACCGAACGCGCGTCGGCACAGGCCGCGCAACGGCTCCGGCGCAGGGCGGTCATCCGCGGCGGCAGAGGCGAGGCGCTGGCCGAGGAGCGAAAAGGCAACAGCCGCACAATTGTGCGGCTGTTGTAGGGAGGCATCTGTCTCAAAGTGTAGCCACGCCGCCAGTTGTCGCGCGACGCGTCACACCATTCATCAGATGTCGTTAGTAGCTTTGGCCGGTGACGGGGAACGGGTAATGGTCGATGTTCCATCCATCATCCGGCGTTGCATACCCATTGGGCGCCATATTGTAATACCCGTTATACCCATTCACCCTGTCGTGACGGGGAGCTTGGGTTTGGGCAGACGCCAGACCAGTGGACGCAAGCAGAATAGCGGC
The DNA here is from genome assembly GCA_049284935.1 of Xanthobacteraceae bacterium. GTDB lineage: Bacteria > Pseudomonadota > Alphaproteobacteria > Rhizobiales > Xanthobacteraceae > BOG-931. The sequence goes on along the minus strand of JBAPYW010000102.1, from coordinate 43,835 downwards.
GGCCACCGCAGTCATAATCTTAGGGGACATATTCAACTCCATGTGGGTTCCAGTTAGCAGCTCGGATGTGGCAACCCGTCCAAGGTTCCCGCTGCTCACACCCTCACTCGCCACGGCGATATAGTTGCCGGTTGTCGATTCGCGCTGCCGAATGTTGCAACGCACCTATGCGGCAAATAATTGGAACTATTTTAAAATTGACACCATCGCGGCAATCATTGGTGCAGTGCACTGAGAAAGATAAAGGCGGGGCCACAGATAACCGCGGGGCGACGGGACTTAATCCCAGAAAAAATCCCGATAGCGTCTCCGCGATTTGCCTTCCGTCTCGGTGGCAAGATTGTGGGCGCGATCCGTACTCGCATCATCCTGCGGCCGCTACGGCTTGCCGCCCGGTTCTCCTGCCGCGACCTTGGGCCGAACGATCAATCGGCGCCGCACCGGGAACAGGCTGACGTCGAAGACGTGGGACATCAGGCCCCAGACGCCGGTCGGAGCAAACAGCATGAGGAGAATGGCGAGCGCCCCCAGGAGGATCAGATACCAGGAACCGAGCGCGGCCAGATAATATTGCAGAAGGTAGAATATGACGACGCCGATGATCGGCCCTTCGATTGTTCCGATTCCGCCGATGACGACGATGAAGATCACGTAGGCGGTCCAATCGATGAGCGAGAACGCCGCATCCGGCGAGATCCTGGCCTTCTGAAGGAAAATCAGCGCCCCCGCCATGCCGGTCACGACGGCGGTCACGATGTAGATCAAAAGCTTGGTGCGAAAAACATCGACGCCGGCGCTTTCGGCGGCAGCTTCGGTGTCGCCGATGGCGGATAAGGCGAGGCCGTACCGCGACCGCAGCAACTTGTACACTAGGACGAGCGTGCCGACCGCAAGCGCGAGAGCCAGCCAATAGGCCAGGATGTCGCGCGCTGCGGGGCCGCGGACCTGAAACAGGTGGCGGACAAAGTCCAACCCGACAATGGAATCGACGATGTCCGACGGCAGCGAGGTTCCGGTGCCGCCGCCCAGTTGCTTGAATTGCGCAAGCACCAGCCGACAGACCTCGGCCACCACCCAGGTGCCGATGGCGAAGTAAGCGCCCCTCAGGCGGAAGACGATCAGCGCGGCCGGGACGGCAACAACCCCCGCGACGATCCCCGCCAGCACGATCGACAGCACCGGTTCAAGGCCCGCCATCAAGGTGCAGGCGAACAGCGCGTAGGCTCCGACGCCGACAAAGGCCTGTTGCCCGACGGAAATCAGGCCAGCGCAGCCGGCGAGCAGATTCCATAATTGCGCCAGCACCAGCATCGTGAAAACGTAGAACAGCTCCTGCAGTAGCGTCCGACTGGCGAATGCCGGCAGGGAGAACAGCAGAAGGATCGCCGGGATGGCCAGGAGCATCGCGATCGTGGATGCACGCGTCGCCGTCACGACGCTAAAGCGCGAGCCGTGAAGCCGGCCTTCGTCGACACCGACCCGGTTCAGCTTACTCACGCGCATGCCGCCGCTCTCAATCCACCGCGCGCGGAAACAGGCCACGCGGCCGTATCACCAGCACAATCAAAAAAGCGACATGACCTGAAAGAATCTGCCATTCGGGATTTATATGCGCGCCGATTGTCTGCGCCACGCCGACGACGATGCCGCCGGCAAGCGTCCCCCACAGGCTGCCGAGACCGCCGATAATGACGGCCTCGAAAGCGTAGAGGAGACGGGCCGGACCGATGCTGGGGTCGAAGTTGGCGCGGGCGCCGAGAAAGAACCCGGCGATGGTGCATACGGCAAGCGCGATGCCCATGGTCACTGCATAGATCGATTTGTTGTTGATGCCCATGAGCTGCGCGATCTCGACATCGTCGGACGTGGCGCGGAAGGCGCGTCCAAGTGCGGTCCGGTAGAATACCCCATTGAGGAGCACGATGACGCCGACCGCCGCAACCAGACAGATCAGCGGCATCAGCCCGACCGCTATGCCGCCACCCAGCGGCAGCGAAGCGCTTTCGAGCGCTCCGACATTGAGGCGGCGGGTATCTGCTGAGAACGTTTCGAGCAGCCCGTTCTGCACGATGATTGACAATCCGAATGTGATCAGCAACGGCGGCAGGATATTGCGGCCAAGCGCGCGATTGAGCAGCACGGATTGCAGCGCGTAACCGACGACGAACATCAGCGGCACCACCACGGCGAAGGCGAGAACGATAGGGACGCCAGCGGTCGATGCCGCAAGCATCAGGAACGCGCCGAGCACGATCAGGTCGCCATGGGCGAGGTTGACCAGGCGCATAATGCCGAAAATGACGGAGAGGCCGGTGGCGTAGAGCGAATAGAGCCCGCCGAGCATGACCCCTTGCAGCAGCGTATCGATCCAGCCGAGCATGGCTCACAATCCGAAATAGGCGGCGTGAATGGCGTCCCGGGTCAGGTCCTGCGGCCGGCCGTTAAGGCTCACCCGCCCCTCCTGAAAGCAATAGGCCCGGTCGGCAACCGACATGGCGTGCGCGAGGTCCTGCTCGACCAACACCACGCTCGTCCCATGCTTCTTGACGTCTGCGAGGGCGGCGTAAATGTCGCGGATGACGATCGGGGCAAGGCCGAGACTGAGTTCGTCGCACAACAAAATGCGCGGGTTCGACATCAGGCTGCGGCCGATGGCGACCATCTGTTGCTGGCCGCCCGACAGCGCGGTGCTCGGCGCGTGACGTCGCGCCCGCAGCATGGGAAACAGCCGATAAACCGCAGCGAGGGTCCACGGTCCGTCAAGCTGCCGGCCGTAGGCGCCGACCAGCAGATTTTCCTCGACCGAGAGCGACGGGAACAATCGGCGGCCTTCCGGCACCAAAGCGAGGCCGAGCTTGACGATTTCGAACGCCGGCAGCGCGCCGATATCGCGGCCATCGAGACGCACGGCTGAAGCCGGTCGCGGCAGCAAGCCCGCGATCGCCTTCAAGAAGGTGGACTTGCCCGCGCCGTTGGCGCCGACGATGGCGACGGTCTCGCCCTCATTGAGAGCAAACGTGATGCCGAACAGCGCCTGGAAGTCGCCGTAAAAGGCGGTGAGCCCGTGGGTTTCCAACACCGCCACGTTCGCGCCGCTCACGCCGCGATCCCCATGTAGATTTCCCGGACCTCGTCCGAAAGCATCACCGAGCGTGGCTCGCCTTCCACAATCTTGCGGCCGAAATTCAACACCACCAGTCGCGAAACTACTTCAACCAGTGCATGCACGATGTGCTCGATCCATACGATGGTAACGCCCGATTGTTTGATGCCTTGAACCAGCTCAACGAGTTCGGCGCATTCGGCCTCGGTCAGGCCGCCGGCGATTTCATCGAGCAAGAGCAGTCGCGGCGCGCCCGCCAAAGCGCGCGCCAGCTCCAGGCGCTTGCGACCCAAGAGATTGAGCGTGCCGGCGCGGCGATTGGCGAACGCGATGAGGCGCGTTCGCTCCAGAATCTCGCCGCAGGCATCGACCACCTGGGGCTCGCGCTGCCTGCGGCCGTGGATGGCGGCGACGAACAGATTCTCGAACACAGTCAGGTTCTCGAACGGATGCGGAATCTGGAACGAGCGCCCGATGCCGGCGATGCAACGGGCGCGCGGCGGAGCGTGCGTAATGTCGCGTCCGCCGAACCAGACCGTCCCCGTATCCGGCTTAAGCAGCCCGGTGACGAGGTTGAACAGCGTCGTTTTTCCGGCGCCGTTTGGCCCGATGATGCCGAGCGCTTCGCCCGGCGCAACCTCGAGCTGGACAGCATCGACGGCCTTGAGCGAGCCGAACGATTTCGTCAAATTGTCCAGCCTCAGGATCACGCGACCGCCCAGTCGAGAACTGATCGGGCTGGCCGGTTTATCCTGCCCGATCGAATGTCACAGCCACTCGGAATTCGGTCGACCCGACCTCAGCCGATCGGCTCCATGTGACCGCCGGCCGGGATTTCCGGAGCGGTCTTGTTGTCGGTAATGACGATGTCGTACTTGTTGCCATTACGCAACCGCCACTGACCGCCGACGAGCGGCGTCTTGGCGATGTTTTTCTGAGCGAAGGGCGGCAGGTTCTTCTGTCCCCATTCGATATGTCCGACCACAGTGTTGAGTTTGGTCGCGGCGATCGCGTCCACGATCGCCTTGTTGTTGCCGACATCGTGGCTGCGCTTCATGACGTCGACGGCGAGTTCGAACAGCGCGTGGACGAATCCGATCGGCTGCGTCCATTGCTTGCCCGACGCCTTCTCATAGGCATCAGCGATGGCCTTCGCCGACATTCCGTTCAACGATGACTTAAACGGATGGCTCGGCGTCCACCAGACCTCGGAAGAGAGGTTGTTGCCGTTCCTGCCCAGCGCTTCGAGCGCCACCGGGAATAGAATGGCCTTGCCGATCGAGGCGGCCTTCGGCTTGAAGCCCTGCTGTTGCGCCTGATTCCAGAACGTCGGGAAGTCCGGCGGTATCATCACGCCGGTGATGATGTCGCATTCGGCCTTCTTGAACGCGGTGATCTGCGCGGTGAAGTCGTCGGTGAGATTCTGATAACGGCCTGGATCGGTAAGCTTGTAGCCGAGCTTGTCGAGCACTGGTGGAAAGCCCACGTGCTTGTCGCCCCACGCATTGCCGTCACCGTCATTGGGAAACAGCCCGCCGACGGATTTGTCGGTTTTGAGCTGCCCCCACATGTTGGTGTAAACCGCGATGACGTCTTCGAGCCCCCAGAAGAAGTGATAAGTGTAATTGAACGGCTTCCACGACGCCGGATCGCCCGGGTTGCCCTGCCGGCCGATGAAATAAGGCTGCCACGGCGCCACCGTGGAGATGCACGGCACCTCCTCGTTCTCGCATTGCGTCGATACCGGATTGGTCGTTTCGGGCGTCGAGGCCACCAGCATCAGATCAATCTTGTTGGAGACAATCAGCTCCTTGGCGACCTCGGCCGCGCGATTGGGATTGGACTGGCTGTCCTTAACGGTGACTTCGACCGGAAGGGTCGCGTTGCCGACTTTGATGCCGCCCTTCACCGCGTTGAGAAAGTTGGAAATAACGAAGTTGTCCGCCTCGGCAAAGGCGGCGAGTGGTCCGGTCTGCGGGCTGACATAGCCGAGCTTGATGCTCTTCGCGGCGTGCGCCGCCGGCGCAAACGCCGGTCCTGCAGCCAGCACCGCGCCGGTTGCAGCCGACGCTTTGATGAAACTTCGCCGATTGAAGCGAGTAGAATTTGATGTCCGCGCCATTCCGTCCTCCCTGTCCGATGGCACGATCGCCCTTGGCGGGCCGTGCTCACGGCGTTTGCCCCCGAGCGACCCAATGCTTGCAGCATTTCCTGCTGCTTGTTATGTTCGATTATCGAACGAGGGTTCGCTATATGGCTGATTGTTGCCGAGAGCCGGGTTTCTGTCAATCACTCGCTGCTGCTCCGGGGGCGGCGCGATGACCGAAGACAAGGAGTTCATGGCGACGCTGGCGAAGGGTCTCGCGGTGTTGGGCTCGTTCGACAAGCAACGGCCCGCCATGACCTTGTCGCAGGCCGCGCGAGCCACTGGTGTGTCGCGGGCGACGGCGCGGCGCATCCTCCGAACGCTGACGGAGCTCGGCTATGTCGTGCAAGAGGGGCGGCAGTTCTCGCTATCTTCCGGCATTCTGAAGCTCGGCTTTGCCTATCTTGCGACCCAGAATTGGATCGAGCAGGCCGCGCCGCTGATGCGTCAGCTCAGTGAGCAGTTCCACGAATCCTGCTCGGCGGCGATTCTCGAGGGAACGGAGATTGTCTACGTCGCGCGCATACCTGCCAGCCGCATCATGTCGGTGGCGCTCGCGGTCGGAACGCGATTGCCGGCCTTTCATACGTCGTTGGGGCGAATCCAACTCGGCTTTGTTGACGACGCAGAGCTTTGGCGGCGTCTGCGATCGCTGCGTATCGAGGCTTACACGCCGTCGACGATCGTTGAGGTACAGGCGCTCTTCGACCGCGTGCAGGACGACCACGCCCAGGGATTTTCCATTGTTGACGAAGAGCTCGAGCGCGGGCTGCGGTCGATCGCAGTGCCGATCGTGGACCGCAACGGCCAAGCGGTCGCCGCGCTCAACCTCAGTACACATTCGACGCGCACCACGCGAAACGAGATGCGCGAGCGCTTTCTCCCTAACCTGCGCGAGGTCGCGAAGCAGATCTCGTCCTCCGTGGTTTAGTTTCCCTCTATCGGTATCTTGCCTGCCAGCCATCGTGCGGGGTATCGTCAGCCAAAGGTCGGATACCGGACGCAAGTTCGATAATCGAACAGTCCGACTCGTATCAAGGGGGAAGCGCTATGAGCACGGCCGTGAAGTCGGGATCGTCCGAGTCCAAAACGCCGAGAGGCGCGACCAAGCCGCAGACCGGCAACGAATATCTCGACTCGCTCCGCGATGACCGCACCGTCTTCATCTACGGCGAGCGGGTGAAAGACGTCACCACGCATCCGGCGTTCCGCAACACCGCCCGCATGGTGGCACGGCTTTACGATGCGCTGTATGACCCCAAACACGCTGCCAAGATCCTGGTGCCGACCGATACGGGCAACGGCGGTAAGACGCACGCCTTCTTCAAGGCGCCGAAATCGCTCGATGATCTGTTGGCCGGACGCAGCGCCATCGCCGCATGGGCGAAGATCACCTACGGCTGGCTCGGCCGTTCACCCGACTACAAGGCTGCGTTCCTGGCCACGCTGGGCGCCAATGCCGAGTTCTACGATCCGTACAGCGACAACGCGCGGCGCTGGTACAAGTTCAGCCAGGAGCGTGTTCCCTTCGTCAATCATGCCATCATTCATCCGCCGGTCGATCGCGACCGGCCGCCCAACGAGGTCGGCGATATTTGCTGCCACGTGGAAAAGGAGACCGACGCCGGCATCGTCGTGTCCGGCGCCAAGGTGGTGGCGACGGGATCGGTGCTGACCAATTACACCTTCGTCGCCCATCACGGCCTGATCCCGGTTCAGGACAAGAATTTCGCCGTCGTGTTCATGGTGCCGACCAACCATCCGGGCGTCAAATTCATCTGCCGCACCTCCTATGAGATGACGTCGACGGCAATGGGCAGCCCGTTCGATTATCCGCTGTCGAGCCGGATCGACGAGAATGACGCCGTTTTCATTCTCGACAAGGTTTTGGTGCCTTGGGAGAACGTCTTCGTCTACGGCGACATCGAGAAGGCCAACAATTTCTTCCCGCGCACCGGCTTCTTGCCGCGCTTCGTCGTCCACGGCTGCACGCGGCTCGCCGTGAAACTCGACTTCATCGCCGGCTTGCTGCTCAAGGCGGTCGAAGCCGCCGGCACCAAGGATTATCGCGGCGTGCAGGCCAATGTCGGCGAGGTCATCGCCTGGCGCAACCTGTTCTGGGCCTTGTCGGACGCGATGGTGCGCGATCCCAAGCCCTGGATCGGCGATTACGTGCTGCCCAACATGGACCCCGGCAACGCCTATCAGATCATCGCCACCATCGCCTACACCAAGGTCAAATACATCATCGAGCAGACCGTCGCCTCCGGGCTGATCTATCTCAATTCCCACGCCAACGATTTCAAGAATGCCGAGATCCGTCCCTATATCGACCGCTACATGCGCGGCTCCGGCGGCTACAAGGCTGAGGAGCGCGTCAAGCTGATGAAGCTTCTCTGGGACTGCCTGGCGACGGAATTCGGCGGCCGGCATGAGCTTTACGAGATCAACTACGGCGGCTCGACCGAAGAAATCCGCCGCTATTGCCTGTTCGGCGCGCAGGCGTCCGGCAATGCCGACCGCTTCAAGGGCTTCGCCGAGGATTGCATGGCGGAGTACGATCTCAACGGCTGGAAGGTGCCGGACCTGACCGATCCCGGCGAGCTCAGCTACCACGTCCTGCGCGGCGCGGCGAAATAAGACGCTAGTTTCTAGTGGAGCATGATCTTTTCGGAAAACCGGCCTCCACTTTTCCGGATCATGCTCATTTCGCGGGCTCGGTCGGCAATGGCGCGGCCTCACCAGAAATCGAGCGTCGGCTCCAGTCTTTGCTCGTGTGAATGCCGGAGCGACGCCAGCCGGCCGATATGCAGGACGATCGGCGAAAGCCCCTCGCTGAGCCGCAGCGCAAAGATCTCGCCGACGAACAGTGAGTGGTCGCCGCAGGCGTGCCGCGCGACCACCTTGGCGGCGATGGTTGCTTGCGCGTGAGCGAGCAGCGGCGTGTTGCCGGCATAGTCGTATTTCAGATCGAGGTGCTCGACCGGACGCCCGGCAAAATGCCCGATCAAGGCTTCCTGGCCGCGGGCGAGGATGCTGACGCCGAAATGGCGGGATTCGATGAGAAAGCCGTGCATACGCGCGGTCTCGCTGACCGCGACCACGCAAAGCGGCGGATCGAGTGATCCCGACATGAAGGCGTTCGCGGTCATGCCGCGCACCTCGCCGCGCACCTGCGTGGTGATGACGGTGACGCCGGTGACGAACGACGCCATGACGCGGCGGAAGCGTTCGTGATTGACCGCGTCGTCGCGCGGCTCACCGCCGGAGGGAGGCGCCGGAACAGCCATGCGGAATCATACGAAGCCTCCCGGGACGAGGCAAGGAACGTGACCGATCGTCATGGCGCGCAACCCGCGCTCAAATGCGCGCCTGATGAAAACGCGCGAGAACCTCGGGCGGGATCGGCTGTGACCGTATGCGTTTCGGATCGTCCTCCCGGCGCACCACCCACACGCGCGTCTCGAAGCCTTCGGCCGCGAGCACGCCGGCCTTGGTGAGCCGATGTTCGATCTTGAAGCTCGAGCGACCGCATTCGACCAACGCCGTCTCGATTGCCACCTCGTCGCCGAACCGCGTCGGCAGGCGGAAACGGCCGCGCGTCTCCACCACCGGATGGCCGGCGAAGTCATAGACCTTGAGGTATTCGATCTTGGTCATGCCGAGCGCGCGCTCGATCAGCATGGTCGTGGAGGTATCGAATATCTCGAAATAGCGCGGATAGAAGATAATCCCGGCGGGATCGCACTGGTACCATTCGATGCGCGTGTTGCGGATGTTGGAAAGCATGTGATCGGAGGACGGACGACGGAGGACGGAGGATGGAGGATGGATTAATAATCGGGATCATGCTTCATGATGAAGCCCCAAACGCTTTGGCCGTTCCATCTGTCCTCCGTCCTCCGCTACCGCGGTGCCATGCGCAATGCCGCGTCGATCCGGATGACCTCGCCGTTGATATAGGTGTTCTCGATCAGGTGGCGGACCAGTGCCGCGAACTGTGCCGGGTCGCCGAGCTTTTTCGGGAACGGCAGCGACGCGGCGAGACTCTCCTGCGCCTGCGGGGTGAGCCCCATCAGCATCGGCGTCAGGAAAATGCCGGGAGCGATGGCGTTGACGCGGACCCCGAATTGGGCGAACTCGCGCGCCGCCGGCATGACCAGGCTGACGACGCCGCCCTTCGACGACGCATAGGCGGCTTGGCCGATCTGGCCTTCGAAGGCCGCGACGGACGCCGTAGAAATAATGACGCCGCGCTCGCCGTCGGTGAGCGGATCGAGCGTCGACATGGCGGCAGCGGCGAGCCGCATGGCATTGAATGTGCCGATCAGATTGACGCGGATGATGCGCTCGTAATCGGCGAGCGGCATCGGTCCTTCTTTGCCGACGATGCGCTTGGCCGTGCCAATGCCGGCGCAATTGACCAGAATACGCGCCGGACCGTGGTCCGCGGCGGCCTTGGCAAACGCCGCCTCCGTGCTGGCGCTATCGGCCACATCGCACTTTATCGCGAGGCCGTTGATGTCGATCGCCACCTCGGCTGCGGCCTGCTGGTTGACGTCCAAAATGGTGACTTTGGCGCCGGCCGCGGCCAGCATGCGCGCGGTCGCGCCGCCCAGGCCCGAACCGCCGCCGGTGACGATAGCTGCATGTCCACGAATATCCATGATCAACTCGCTTTCGCTGTGGGTACTGCCGGCCCGCCGGCGACGATCACGTTTGCCGGCGGCGGGTCGGCGTAAAGCTGTTCGACCAAAATCGCGCGATGGGCAAGCACCCTGCGCTGGTTGATCGATCCTTTATCGGTCATCTCGCCGACATCGAGCGATGGCAGCTCGGCGAGCAACATGGCACGGCAGACGCGGGTCGAAGTGCCGCGGCTTCCCTCCGCCAGCGTCTCGAGCAGGCGGGCGAACGCCTGTCGCACGCGCGGCTCGGCGAGCAAATCCGCGGCCGGCACGTCAGCGGCAAGGTCGGGCGCCAGCTTGCGGCAGGCGTCGAGATCGGGAAACACCAGCGCCGCAACTTCGTCGCGATCCGCTCCCGCCAACACCACATCGCGCACCAGCGGTGCGCAATGCCCGATAAAAGCCGCGCGCAGCGGACCGACGCTGACCCAGGTGCCGGTCGCGAGCTTGAAATCCTCGGCGAGACGGCCGTCGAAGATCAGGCCCTTGGCCGGATCGGCGGCGTCTTCAAACTTGAGCGCATCGCCGATCTTGTAAAACCCTTCCGCGTCGAACGCGTCCGCGGTCAGCGCCGGCGCGCGCCAATAGCCCGGCGTGATGTTGGGACCCTTGAGCCGCGCCTCGAGCTTACCCTCGCGCGGCACGAGTTTCAGTTCCACGCCGACAGCGGGCAGGCCGATATTGCCGACGTGCTTGCTTTCCCAGCTGCAGGCGACCGCCAGCGGCGCCGTTTCCGTCGAGCCGAGGCTCGACAGAAAAATGATGCGTTCGCCCGTTGTGGCGATGGCGAGCCGCTCCAGCTCGTTGCGAACGTGCTGCGAGAGGGCGGCGCCGGCGTAGAACAGGACTTTGAGCCGGCTGAAGAATTTTTCGCGCAGCGCCTGATCCCCATCGAGATAGGGCAGCAGCATCTCAAAACCCTTCGGCACGTTGAAATAGATGGTCGGCGCAATGTCGCGCAGATTGCGTACCGTCGCCGCGATGGCGCCGGGCATCGGCTTGCCTTCGTCGATATAGAGCGAGCCGCCATTGTCGAGCACCAGCCCGAAATTGTGGTTGCTGCCGAAGGTGTGGTTCCACGGCAGCCAATCGACCACGACCGGCGGTTCGTCGGCAAAGAACGAAAAGCCGGCGCGGATCATGACCTGGTTGGCGCACAGCATGCGTTGCGTGTTGATGACGCCTTTCGGCTGGCCGGTGGAGCCGGAGGTGAACAGGATTTTTGCCACCGTATCGGGACCGACTTCGGCATGCGCCGTTTCGACCGCCGGCGTCGGCTGCGCGCTCGCCAATTCGGCAAACGGCGTCGCCGGCCGATCGGGCGGCGGATTTGCGGTCACCACGACTTCGACGCCGGGCGGCACGGCAGCGGCGAGGGCGCGTGCGAATGCCGTGCCGTTGGCGGCGAAGACCAGGCCGGGCGCCAAAATGTCGATGATGGCCTTGAGCTGTTTGAAATCCTGCGACAGCAGCGAATAGGGCACCGAGATCGGCGCATAGGGAATGCCGACATGCATGGCGGCAAGACCGATGAGCGCGTGCTCGATATCGTTGCCGGACAGAATGGCGATCGGGCGATCGGCCGAAAGGTCCCGCGCGAGCAGCGCCGCGGCGATCGCGCGCACTTTGGCGAACGCCGCCGTATAGGTCAGCGTGCGCCACTCGCCCGCGCTATCGCGCTGCGCCAGGAAGATGCGTTGCGGCGCCGCCTTGGCCCAATAGTCGAGCCGCTCGGTGAGCTTTGCCGGATAAGGGGGCAGCGCGTCCGGCGAGCGCATGAGGATGCAGCCGTCGCTTCGGCGCTCGACCACGACATTCGGGGCGCCGAGCCGCACCCGGCGTAACGGTGCCGGCGCGGCCGAACGAAGCGGATCGGTGTTTGACACGGAGCCGGGCTCCTAGTTGGCCAACGCCATGATGCGATCTCCGCCCCGCGTGCGGATTTTGCCGACGGAGAACGCGTTAATGCTTACGCAAGTCGCTGACATTGACTACCACCGCCATGGCCGTATCCCCGGCGGCGCAGCCGGTGAACAGGCCGTTGCCGCCGCCCCGCAGCGCCAGCTCTTCGATCAGCTCTATCACACAGCGCATCCCCGTGGGCCCCTGCGGGTGCCCGAAAATCAACGACGAGCCGTAGTTGTTCATCTTCTCGACCGGAAAGCCGGTATCGCGGGCGAACACGATGTCATTCACCGCGAACGGGTTGTGGGTTTTCAGGGCGTCGATGTCTTTGATCTCGAGCTCCGCCGCTTTGAGCGCCGCGCGCGCCGCGGGCACCGGTGCCATCGGCATGTGCCCCTTTTCGACGCGGGCCTGGCCGAAACCCAACAGCCGTACCTCGATGAACTTATCCTGCGCCAGCTCGGCGGCGCGTTCCTTCGTCGTCACGATCATGCCGGCATTGCCGTCGGCCGGATGGGTCTGGCTGCCGAAGGTGACGGTGCCGTTCGCCTTCACCGGCTTCAGCTTGGTCAAGCCGTCGGCGGTAACGGCGAACACGCCTTCGTCGGCGGCGAGCTTGCCGGTTTGCTTGCGGAAATTCGCGTCGGTGATCGGCACCTCGACCATGTAGCGGCGTTGAAAGGCGCGGTCGTCGGCGAGCGCCTGTTGATATTGCTGGTAGCGCCGCAGCACCACGGCGTGCTGCTCGGCCGGGGTGATCTGGTAACGCATGGCGACGTTTTCGGCGGTGTCGATCATGGCGTTCAGCGCGAAGGGATCGTTGCTGAAGTTATCCAGCACCCAGGCCTCGGTGAGGCTGGTGCCGCCCGGTCCGCCCGGATTGGGATAAACCAGCATCGCGCCGTTCGAGCAGCGGTCCGCCGTCACCGCGATGGCGCAGTCGGCCGATCCCTGTTCGACTTCGTTGGCCGCCATCTGCAACACGCGGGCGCTGGTGGCGCAGGCCTGGCTCACGGTAGGTCCCGGCACGTCGGGAATTCCCATCATGCCCGTCACCCACGGTAGCCCGAAGAAACTGCTCGGTTGCGGAATCGTGATGCCGAGAATTCCGAGGTCGATCGCGTCCATGGGAAACTGCTTGGCCTTGAGCGTGTCGCGCGCGACGTTGGCCGCAAGCTTCATGCTGTGCAAATGACCGAGCGAGCCCTGCCACTTGGCGAACGGCGTCGACCAATAGGCGCCATAGGGAACGTATGCGTTATTCATGGTTTTGCCCTTCAGCTAGCGACCCGTTCAGCCTGTTATTGCCATTATCGCCGCGCTTAAGCCGCTCGGCACTATTTATTGACCAGCGGACAGCCGCCTTCGTTGAGCGGACGAAAGGCCTTCTCGGCCGGGATCGTGCCCGTCACCTTGAAAACGTCCCACTCGCCCTTCGACTCGGCGGGGGTCTTGACCTGCAACAGATACATCGGGTGCATCGCGCGCCCGTCCTGGCGGACACTGACGTGGCCGAACAGCGGGTCATCGACCGGCGTCGCTTTCATCGCGGCCACCACCGCGCGCCCGTCGGCGGGCGAACCGACCTGCTCGACCGCTTGCAGATAGTCCATGATGCCCGAATAGACGCCCGCTTGCATGTGATTGGGCATCTCTTTTTTGGAGTACCGCTCCTGGTAGCGCCGCGACCAGGCCCGCGTCTGATCGTTCATGTCCCAGTAGAAGGCGTTGAGCGCCGTGATGCCTTGCGCGGTAGCAAGCCCGAGCGCCGGCACGCTTTGCAGGTCGAAGATCAAGGCGACGATCTTCTGCTTTTCGCCGATCTTGAACTCGGCCGCTTGTTTGATCGTATTGACGGTATCGCCGCCGGCGTTGGCGAGCGCGATCACCTGGGCGCCGGAGGCTTGCGCCTGCAGCAGAAATGACGAGAAATCGTTGGTGCCGAGCGGATGGCGAACGCTGCCCAACACACGGCCGCCGTCGGCGAGGACCTGGTCGGCGCCTTGTTTTTCCAGGTCATGCCCGAAGGCATAGTCCGCAGTGACGAAAAACCAGGTCTTGCCGCCCTGCTGCACCACGCCGCGGGCAAGTCCATGTCCCAGCGCCCAGGTGTCGTAGGTCCAGTGCACGGTGTTCGGCGAGCACTTGGCGCCGGTCAATAATGCGGTGCCGGCGCCCGATCCGATAAAAACCTTGTTCTTCTCGCGCGCGATATCGGCGACGGCCAGCGCCACCGCCGAATTCGGCACGTCGATGATCATGTCGACGCCGTCGACATCGAACCACTGCCGCGCGATGGCGGCGCCGATGTCCGGCTTGTTTTGATGATCCGCCGACAGGATCTCGACCTTGCGCTTGGAATGCTTGGCAAAGTCTTCGACCGCCAATTGGGCGGCGACGACCGATCCCGGTCCCTGGAAGGCGGCGTAGACGCTCGACATGTCGTTGAGCACGCCGATGCGGATGGTGCCATTCATCTCGGCGCCGGCCGGGGATGACATCAAGCAAAACAGCGCAGCCGTAATCGTGGCAAACTTGAGCATGCCATCCTCCCCCTGCTTTGGCGCCCGCGGCGCCGTTTTGGAGCGCATTGAGAATGCGGCCGACGCGGCCGTGCCGAGCGCCGCGGTGAATGTTGTCATTGACAACAATCCGCGTCAAGCGGCTTGTGGCGGGCCGGATTGTGTTAGAGAGAACGTAAGCGGAGGACGTGAGCGTGGTATCACTGGACGGACGGGCGGGCGGCATACGCGGCGCAGAACGCAGGCAGGCGCGGCGCGCGCAGGCGCTCCCGCCCGCGCAATCGGAGCCGCTTAAGCTCGCGGAATTGAACGACCACGTCGGTTATTTTCTGCGTCGGCTGCAGGTCGCGTTGTTCAAGGACTTCATCCGCACGCTGGCGCCGGTTGACGTGCGTCCGGCGCAATATTCCATTCTGATCCTTATTGCCGCCAACCCGGGCCGCTCCCAGGCCGCGATCGGCCGCGCGCTCGGCATCGAGCGTGCCAGGCTTGCGCGCATGTTGCATGAGCTGGAACGGCGCAAATGGATCGAACGGCGGGCTGCGGCCGGCGACGGCCGCTCGCATGCGCTGTTTCTTACCGCGGCCGGCGACAAGGCCTTGGCGCGGATCAAGGCTTTGACCGCGCGCCACGAGGCGCAAATGGTCGAATTGATCGGACCGAAGCGCCGCATGTTGCTGCTCGAGCTGTTGCGCGAATTCGGCTGAGCAGCGATGCGCATCCGCCATTTGACCGTGTCAGCCATGGCTCGTAATAACCTTTACGCGAAGAAAAGCGGCGTCGTCATCTAGCCGCCAGGAAAGACCGGCGACCTCCATCGCCGGCGGAGGGAGAGCCCGATGCGAGAAGTTTTCATTTGCGACGCGGCGCGTACCGCCATCGGCCGCTACGGCGGCGCGCTCGCCAGGGTCCGCACCGACGATCTCGCCGCAGTTCCGATCCGGGCGCTGGTCGCGCGCAATGCGCAAGCCGACTGGTCGCGGCTCGATGAAGTCTTCCTCGGTTGCGCCAATCAGGCCGGCGAGGACAACCGCAACGTCGCGCGCATGGCGATCCTGCTGGCCGGGCTGCCCGACACGGTGCCCGGCTTGACCATCAACCGGCTGTGCGCCTCCGGGCTCAATGCCGTCGGCGATGCCGCGCGTGCGATCGGTGTCGGCGACATGGATTTCGCCATCGCCGGCGGCGTCGAGTCGATGACGCGCGCGCCGATGGTGATGGGCAAGGCGAGCGAGGCGTTTTCGCGCACCGCCGAAATCTATGACACCACGATCGGCTGGCGCTTCGTCAATCCGGTGCTCAAGGCGCAATACGGCGTCGATTCGATGCCCGAGACCGCCGAGAACGTCGCCGAGGAATACCAGGTGGCGCGCAAGGACCAGGACGCCTTCGCGCTGCGCTCGCAGCAGCGCGCCGGCAAGGCGGCCGCCGCCGGCTATTTCGCCGAGGAGATCGTCCCGGTGCAAGCGCCGGGCGGCAAGGCCGGACCGATCGTGGTCGACAAGGACGAGCATCCGCGCCCTGACACCACAATCGACAATCTCACCAAGCTCAAGCCGATCGTGCGCAATCCCGGCACCATCACCGCCGGCAATGCTTCCGGCATCAATGACGGCGCCGCCGCCATCATTCTCGCCTGCGCGGAGGCGGTGAAGGCGCACGGTCTGAAACCGCGCGCACGGGTGCTCGGCATGGCCTCGGCCGCGGTGCCGCCGCGTATCATGGGCATCGGCCCGGTGCCGTCGACGCGCAAGCTGATGGAGCGGCTCAACTTGAAGATCGGCGATTTCGACCTGATCGAGCTCAATGAGGCCTTCGCCTCGCAGGGGCTCGCCTGCCTGCGCCAGCTCGGCGTCGCCGACGACGCGGACTACGTCAATCCGCACGGCGGCGCCATTGCGCTCGGCCATCCGCTCGGCATGTCCGGAGCGCGGCTCGCGTTGACCGCGGTGCATGGCCTGGAAAAGCGCGGCGGCAAGCGCGCGCTCGCCACCATGTGCGTCGGCGTCGGGCAGGGCGTCTCGCTGGCGCTGGAGCGGGTTTAACCGTCAGTCCGGTGGAAATGGAGACCGAGCCGTGCCGATGAGTCCCGGCTACGTTCCCTTCCATCCCAATCCGTCGAAGCCGAAGTACAAGCCGCCGGCGGGCGCGGTCGACGCGCATTGCCACGTGTTCGGGCCGGAGAGCGAATTTCCCTACGCGCCGGAGCGCAAATACACGCCGTGCGACGCGCCGAAGGAGAAGCTGTTCGCGCTGCGCGACTTCCTCGGCTTCGACAAGAACGTCATCGTGCAGGCGTCCTGTCACGGCAAGGACAACCGGGCGATGGTCGATGCGCTCGATGCGGCCGACGGCCGCGCTAAGGGCGTCGCCTTCGTCGGCGAGGAGGTGACCGACGCCGAGCTGAGATGGATGGACCAGGCCGGGGTGCGCGGCGTGCGCTTTAATTTTCTCAAGCGGCTGGTCGACTTCACCCCGCGCGATGTGTTGCAGCGCATTGCCGCGCGGGTCGAAAAACTCGGCTGGCATATCGTGGTCTATTTCGAGATGCCGGATCTGCCCGAGCTGGAAAGCTTCTTCACAGCACTGCCCACCGGCGTCGTGGTCGACCACATGGGCCGGCCCGACGTGACCAAGGGCGTCGAGCATCCGGACAACCGGCGCTTCCATAAACTGATGGACAAGCACAAGAATTTCTGGGTCAAAGCAACCTGCCCGGAGCGCATGACTGCGGTCGGGCCGCCCTACGACGACGTGGTGCCGTTCGGCCGCGCGCTGGTCGAGCGCTTCCCCGACCGCGTGATCTGGGGCACCGACTGGCCGCATCCCAACATGAAGGACACCGCGTCGGACGACGGCGTCCTGGTCGATTACATCCCAAAAATCGCGCCGACGGCCGCCCTGCAGCAATTGCTGCTGGTCGACAATCCGATGAGGCTTTATTGGGGATAAAGCGACGGCCCGAAGCGCTATGCCAACAGCACCTGAGTGATATCTTCACCGCTCGCAGTGTCGATAACGACGAAGTCCACCGCCTTGGCAGCCCATTCGCGCAGTTCGTCGATTGACCGAAGCTCCAGTTCCTCATCGAACAGGACGGCTCGCGGCGCATAGCGATGTCGGTGAAACTTGACGATTCGGGTCATCACACAGATTTTTCTAATCTGTTAAATATGCTCTTCGTTGCCCTGAAGGTCAAATTCGGCCCGACTGCAGCTTGCTGCCGTCTTACGTTGCCTTAGTTCTCTGCGCTATATATGAAAAGCCAAACGGGAGAGACGCCGATGGCCCGCGACCACAAAGATTATGAGGATATCCCGGGGACGTTTGTCTTCGATCAGGAGCGCTCGCGCCAGGGTTACGGCATCAACATGTTCTGCATGTCGCTGATGAAGGAAGACAACCGTAAGGCCTTCAAGGCGAACGAAGCGGAATACCTGAAACGGTTCAAGCTGACGCCGGAGCAGACCGACGCCGTCCTCAGGCGCGACTACAACCGCATGCTCGAACTCGGCGGCAACATCTATTTCACCGCCAAGCTCGGCGCCACCGACGGCCATTCGTTCCAGCATCTCGCCGCGGTGATGACCGGCTCCACGCAAGAGGACTACGCCAAGATGATGCTCGGCGGCGGCCGCTCGATCGAAGGCAACCGCAGCAAATCAGGCAAGAACAAATCCGGCAAGAACAAATCCGGCAAGGGCGCGGCGGCCAAGCCGGCGCGCGCCGCCAAGAGGGGCAAGGCGGCGAAAGGCAAATCGAAGACGCGCAGCAAAGCGAGGTCGAAACGTGGCTAGGATCATTGCAGGAGTGGCGTCGTCGCACGTGCCGGCGATCGGCGCCGCGATCGACAATCATCGCACCGAAGAGCCCTACTGGAAGCGGGTGTTTTCCGGCTTCGAGAAATCCAAGGAATGGATGGCGAAAGCCAAGCCCGACGTGTGCATTGCCGTCTATAACGACCATGCCTCGGCGTTCTCCGTCGAGTTCGTGCCGACCTTCGCGCTCGGCTGCGCCGCGGAATTCCCGCCGGCCGACGAAGGCTGGGGGCCGCGGCCGGTGCCGGTGGTGAAGGGCCATCCGGAACTCGCCGCCCATATCGCCCAGTCCGTCATTCTCGACGAGTTCGATCTCACCGTCGTCAACAAGATGGAGGTCGATCACGGCCTGACCGTGCCGCTCAATCTGTTGTTTGGCTCGCCGAAGGAATGGCCCTGTCCGGTCATTCCGCTTGCCGTCAACGTGGTGCTTTATCCGCCGCCGACCGGCCATCGCTGCTTCATGCTGGGGCGCGCGATCCGCAAGGCGGTCGAATCCTATCCGGAGGATCTGCGCGTCGTGGTATTCGGCACCGGCGGCATGTCGCACCAGATTTCCGGGCCGCGCGCCGGCCTGATCAACAGCAAGTTCGACAAGGCTTTTCTCGACAACCTCAGCAAGGACCCGAAGAAGCTCACGCGCATGCCGCACGTCGAATACATGCGCGAGGCCGGCGCCGAGGGCGTCGAAATGGTCATGTGGCTGGTCATGCGGGGCGCGCTCGACGACAAGGTCGAGGAGGTCTATCGCTATTACACCGTGCCGGCCTCGAATACCGCGGTCGGCCACATCATTCTCGAGAACAAGCCGCGTGGCGCGGGCCGGCGGCCGGCAACGTCCAAGCGCGTTGCGGCGCACAAGGCGAAGTCCGCCAAAACGGCTAAGTCGCCGGCACGGCGCGCCGCGGCGCACGCCAAGGCGACGATTATCCGAGGCCGGTAATGAAAATTTGCGTCGCCGGGCAGGGCGCGTTCGGTCAAAAACATCTCGACGCGCTCAAGCGTATTCCCGACGCCGAGGTCACCTCGCTGGTCGGCGGCAATCAGGACGCCACCGCGCAGGTGGCGAAGAAATACGGCATTCCCCACCATACCGGCGACCTCTCGGAAGGCATCAAGCGCGCCGACGCGGTGATCCTCACTACCCCGACCAAGATTCACTTCCGCCAGGGCGAGCAGGTGATGCGCGCCGGCAAGCACGTGCTGATCGAAATCCCGGTCACCGACTCAGTCGAGGACGCTGAGGCGCTGGTGAAGATCGCCAAGGAAACCGGCGTCGTCGCCATGGCCGGCCACGTGCGCCGCTTTAATCCCAGCCATCAATGGGTGCACAAGCGCATCCAAAGGGGCGAGCTGAATATCCAGCAGATGAACGTGCAGACCTATTTCTTCCGACGCAAGAACATGAACGCGGCGGGCCAGCCGCGGAGCTGGACCGATCATCTGCTCTGGCACCACGCCGCCCACACCATCGACCTGTTCCAGTATCAGACCGGCGAAACGATCTCGGATTGCTACGCCGTGCAGGGGCCGATCCACCCGCAGCTCGGCATTGCCATGGATATGGGTATCGTCGCCAAGGTGCCCTCGGGGGCGATCCTCACCTTGTCGCTGTCGTTCAACAACGACGGACCGCTCGGCTCGTTCTTCCGCTACATCTGCGACAACGGCACCTACAAGGCCTATTACGACGATCTGTCCGACGGCAAAGATCAGAAGATCGATCTATCGAAAGTCGACGTCTCCATGGACGGCATCGAGCTGGAGGATCGCGAGTTCATCGCCGCGATCAAGGAAAAGCGCGAGCCGAATGGCAGCCTGGCCCAGGTGCTGCCCTGCATGCGGGTGCTCGGCAAGCTCGAAGGCATCGTCGATCCGCAGCGCAAGGCGCACGCCTAGTCCCATCCGACCGCCATTGGCCTCTTATCGGGATAGCGAGCAGGGCCCCGGGGTGGGCGATGGTTAATCGGGTCTTAACCTCGCCGTTCCTATGCTATCCCGTCGTTGACGCGGCGGGCGGCCCCGCTGTTCATGATGTATAGGATGACCCGCCAGGCTCCCCCTTCGCCCGTTCGCGCGGTTGATTCGCGCTCGCCGTTCGTGCGTTTGCGCGACCTGCTCGGCGACGCCCCGCCCGGCAAGCCGGCGATCAGCATGGCGGTCGGCGAGCCGCAACATCCGATTCCGCCTTTTGTCGGGCCGGTGATCGCAGCGCATATCGAGGAATTCGGCCGCTATCCGATGAACAAAGGCCTCGATGCCTTCGGCGAGGCAGTCGCCAAGTGGCTGAACCGCCGCTACGCGCTCGAGCGGCCGGTCGATCCGGCGACGGAAGTGCTGGTGCTCAACGGCACCCGCGAAGGGCTGTTTCTCGCCGCGCTCGCCGCCAAAAGATGGGTGAAGCCGCGCGCCGGCCGGCCAGCTGTGCTTATTCCCAATCCGTTCTATGCCGCCTATGCCGCCGGCGCGCTCGCGGCCGACTGCGAGCCGGTCTATCTGCCGGCGACCGCCGCCACGGGTTTTTTGCCCGACCTCGACGCGCTGAGCGAGGAGGTGCTGGCGCGCACCGTCGCCTGTTATCTCGCCTCGCCCTCGAACCCGCAGGGCGCGGTCGCCGACCGCAACTACCTCGCTAAGCTGGCCGCGCTGGCGCGGCGCTTCGGCTTCCTCGTCCTCTGCGACGAATGCTATTGCGAAATCTATCATGACCGGCCGCCGCCGGGGATGCTGCAAGCTTCGGCGCCGGATTTTGCCAACGTCGTGGTGTTTCATTCGCTGTCCAAGCGTTCCAATCTGCCGGGGCTGCGCGTCGGCTTCGCCGCCGGCGACCGGCGTTTTCTCGCGGCCTATCTCGAGCTGCGCAACGTCGCAGCGCCGCAGGTGGCAATGCCGGCGCAGCACGTCGCGATCGCCGCCTATGGCGACGAGACCCATGTCGAGGAGAACCGGCGACTCTATCGCGAGAAATTCGATCTCGCCGATCAGATTGTCGGCGACCGCTACGGCTACCGGCGCCCGGCTGGCGGGTTTTTCCTTTGGCTCAATGTCGCGGCGCAAGGCGGCAGCGAAGCGGCCACGGTGGCACTGTGGCGCGAGGCCGGCGTGCGCGTCGTGCCCGGCCGCTATCTCGCGCGCGAGCAAGCCGACGGCAGCAATCCGGGTGCGGACTATATCCGCGTCGCCATGGTGCAGAACAAGGACATCACCGTCGAGGCGCTGCACCGCCTCGTCGCGGTGCTTGGTTGAGCTGAGAAAACGCGATGTCGATGATCGACCGCAGCCTTGACGGGATGGCCTTTCTCTCCGGCCAGCTCGGCGCCATTCTGCGGCGGCGGCTGCGCGAGGTCGGCGGTATCGCGCTGATCAGTCTCGCCATGATGGCGGCGCTGGCGCTCGCCACCTGGTCGGTGCGGGATCCTTCACTCAGCCATGCCACCGATGCGGCGGTGCACAATCTGCTCGGCCGCCCCGGCGCGATTGTCGCCGATCTACTGATGCAATTGTTCGGGCTCGGTTCGCTAGCGCTATTGGTGCCGATCGCGGTGTGGGGCTATCGGCTGCTCGGCCATCGGCCGCTCAGCCGCGAGCGGTTGCGCGTCGTGCTCTGGCTGTTCGGCGCCGCCTTTGCGGCCGCGTTCGCGTCATGCCTGCCGCGCGGCAGCCATTGGCCGCTGCCGTCCGGGCTTGGCGGCGTGATCGGCGATGCCGTGCTGCGCGTGCCGGCGACAATCCTCGGCACGCCGCTCACTGGAACCTATCGCGTGGCCGCCGCAATCGGGCTTGGCATTGCGGCGCTCGCTGCCTTTTCCGTTGCGGCCGGCATGATTTGGCGTGGCTCGCCGGACGAAGATGAGGATATCGCCGACCTCGAAGACGACAGCGTGTGGATTTCGCTGGGCCGTGTGACGCATGCGGTCCTAAGCGTGCGCTCGCGGCTGTCGCGGGTGTTCCGCCGCCGCATGCGGGCGCAGCCGCCGATGCAGAGCTACACCGCGATGCCGCGGCATATCGAGCCCCGCTTCGACGGAGCGCCGGAACAGCGCGCGGACGCCGACTCCGAAAATGAGTCGATCGCCGGGTCGCCGGGCGCGCGCAAACCGCGTTCAGCTCCACGACCGGCGCGGCGGCTCTCCGGCGGTTATACATTGCCGTCGCTCAATCTCCTGACAGCGCCCCGCGCCAGCGAGCGAACAACCCTGAGTGAAGAACTGATCGAGGAGAACGGTACCGCGCTCGAAAGCGTGCTCGCGGATTTCGGCGTGCGCGGCGAGATCATCAATGCACGGCCGGGGCCGGTGGTCACGCTGTACGAGCTGGAGCCTGCCCCCGGTATCAAATCCTCGCGCGTGATCAGCCTGGCCGACGACATCGCCCGTTCCATGAGCGCGCTCTCCGCGCGCGTCGCCGTGGTATCCGGCCGCAACGTCATCGGCATCGAACTGCCCAACCCGACGCGCGAGAAGGTCTACCTGCGCGAGCTGCTCGCCTCGCGCGACTATGCCGAGACCGCCGCCCGGCTGCCGCTGTGCCTCGGCAAGGCGATCGGCGGCGAAGCGGTGCTGGTCGATCTGTCGCGCATGCCGCACCTGTTGATCGCCGGCACCACCGGCTCGGGAAAATCGGTGGCCATCAACACCATGATTCTCAGCCTGGTCTATCGGCTGCATCCGCACCAGTGCCGGCTGATCATGGTCGATCCCAAGATGCTGGAGCTTTCGGTCTACGACGGCATCCCCCACCTGCTCACGCCGGTGGTCACCGACCCGAAGAAAGCGGTGGTTGCGCTGAAATGGGCGGTGCGCGAAATGGAGGAGCGCTACAAAAAGATGTCGAAGCTCGGCGTGCGCAACATCGACGGCTACAACGCGCGCGTCGCCGAGGCTAATGGCAAAGGCGAGAAGCTCACCCGCACTGTTCACACCGGCTACGACCGCGAGACCGGCGAAGCGATCTACGAAAAAGAGGAACTCGATCTCGAGCCGCTGCCCTACATCGTCGTCATCGTCGACGAGATGGCCGATTTGATGATGGTTGCCGGCAAAGACATCGAGGGGGCGGTGCAGCGTCTCGCGCAAATGGCGCGCGCGGCAGGACTGCACGTCATCCTGGCGACGC
Source organism: Xanthobacteraceae bacterium (assembly GCA_049284935.1). Taxonomy (GTDB): domain Bacteria; phylum Pseudomonadota; class Alphaproteobacteria; order Rhizobiales; family Xanthobacteraceae; genus BOG-931. Next base: position 20,538 of record JBAPYW010000102.1, on the reverse strand, counting down.
AGCGGCCTTCGGTCGACGTCATCACCGGCACGATCAAGGCCAACTTCCCGACCCGCATCTCCTTTCAGGTCACCTCGAAGATCGACAGCCGCACCATCCTCGGCGAGCAGGGTGCCGAGCAGCTGCTCGGCCAGGGCGACATGCTCTACATGGTCGGCGGCGGCCGCATCAGCCGCGTGCACGGACCGTTCGTCTCCGACGAAGAGGTCGAAAAAGTCGTGCGGCACCTGAAATCGCAAGGTGTTCCGCAATACCTCGAGGCGGTCACCGCCGAAGAACTGGACGACGGCAACGACAGCGCGGTGTTCGACGGCACCGCCATGGGCGGCGCCGAAGGCGGCGACCTGTATCAGCAGGCGGTGCAGGTCGTGGTGCGCGACCGCAAGGCCTCGACCAGCTACATCCAGCGCCGGCTGCAGATCGGCTACAACCGCGCTGCTTCGCTGATGGAGCGCATGGAACAAGAAGGCATCGTCGGACAACCCAACCACGCCGGCAAACGGGAAATCCTCGTCGAAGGCCCCGAGGACGATCCCTATTGAGAATCAAGTGTCGGCGCTTTAAGCCGGCATGCAGCCGCGAATTCGCCATAACGCGCCCGTAACGATGATCCGGTTGCGGGCGTGCGGGGGAGTGACATGATGGGACGGGGTGCGAGGATCGTTCTCCTGGCGATGGCGTGCAGCATGCTGGCAGCCGGCTTCGCTGCCGCCGACGACAGCGTGCCGTTGCCGACGCCGGCGCCGCGGCCCAAATCGACGGCGGCGCCGCCGGCGGCCGCAACCCCGGCATCGCCCGATACTGCTGCTGCGGCCGCAGCCGCCGATCCGGGAGCAAAGGGCCTTTTTCCCTTCTCGTTTTCCTTGGGCAAGAGCGCGGTACCGAGCCAGGCGACCGCCTTCGACGCCCATCAGCGTGCGCTGCTCGACAAGATTAGCAATTATCTGTCCGGCGTGCAGACCTTGGTGGGAAATTTCGTGCAGATCGGCCCGGACGGCGGGCGCGTCGAGGGGGCGTTCTACATACAAAAGCCGGGGAAAGTCCGCTTCGCCTATAACCCGCCGAGCCCGATCGACATCATCGCCGATGGCTCCGCGGTCGTGGTGCGCGATCGCTCGCTGGAAACGTCGGACTACTATCCGCTGTCGCAGACGCCGCTGCGCTATCTGCTTGCCGACCACATCGATCTGCTGCGCGATACCGATGTGGTCAGCGTTTCGGCCGACGACACCTTCATCACCGTGGTCATCGAGGAAACGCGGCTGCTGACCGGCACCAGCCGGCTGATGATCATGTTCGACGCCAAAAATCTTCAGCTCAAGCAGTGGACGGTCACCGATCCGCAAGGGCTCGATACTACCGTCGCGGTGTATAATCTCGACACCACCAAGAAGCCCGATCCGAATCTATTCGTCATCAATTACCAGAACCAGAACGACGTGCAGGGCCGCGGATGGTCGGGACAGGGCCGGCCGTAAGCGAGGCCGCTCAACGCGGTGCAATTCCGATCAGCCGCGCGCCGCGCTGGAACGTCATGTAGATCCACAGCCAGTTCAGCGCGACCGCGAAGCGGTTGCGCAATCCGATCAAAAAATAGATGTGGACGGCGCTCCAGAACAGCCAACCCAAAAATCCGGTGAGCTGCAGCGGGCCAAGCTTCACCACCGCCGCCTTGCGGCCGATCGTGGCGAGTTCGCCCATATGACGATAGACGAACGGCGGCGACGCCGGTCGGCCTCGCACGCGGGCGGCGATGACCTCGGCGACATAGCGGCCCATCTGCTTGGCCGCCGGCGCGATGCCGGGAACCGGGCGGCCGTCGCGGCTGCTGACGCTCGCGGTGTCGCCGACGGCGAAGATCTCCGGTCGTCCGGGAACGCTGAGGTCGGCGTTCACCTTGATGCGGCCGGCGCGATCGTGCTCGGCGCCGATCCACAATGCCGCCGGCGATGCGACGATGCCCGCCGCCCAGACGACCGTTGCCGCCTCGACGCGGCCGTCGTCTACAGTGACCCCGTGGGCGTCGCAGCCGGTGACCTTGCGGTTAAGCTCGACCTCCACGCCCATCCTTTGCAGCGAGCGGGCAGTGTAATTCGACAACGCCTCGGGAAAAGTCGGTAACAGCCGCGGCCCAGCCTCGATCAGAACGATGCGCGAGGTGCGCGGGTCGATGCGGCGGAAGTCGTGCTGCAATGTCCGCCGCGCCACCTCGGCGAACGCGCCGGCCATTTCCACGCCGGTGGCGCCGCCGCCGACGATGACGAAAGTGAGCAGCCGCGCCCGCTCGACCGCGTCCTCCACCAGTTCCGCCCGCTCGAAGGCGAGCAGGAACCGCCGCCTGATCTCGGTCGCATCCGCGACCTGCTTGAGCCCGGGCGCGAACGGCGCCCAATCGTCATGCCCGAAATAGGAGTGCGTCGCTCCGGTGGCGAGGATCAGATAGTCGTAGGCAAGATCGATCTCACTGGTGTGGACGCGGCGCGCTTGCAGGTCGATCCCGGTAACTCGCGCCATGATCACCCGGACGTTCTTCTGCTCGCGCAAAATGGCGCGGATCGGCCACGCGACATCGGCGGGCGACAACGCCGCGGTGGCAACCTCGTAAAGCAGCGGCTGAAAGCAATGGTGGTTCTGCACGTCGATCAGCGCCGCGTCGACATCGACTTTGGCTAGAGCTTTGCTCGCTTCGAGCCCGGCGAAGCCGGCGCCGGCAATCACCACGCGCCGCCGCTGCGATGTGCTGTCCATCCCCGCCTCCCAGTCGGCATCATAGGCTAAGTCGAGGCCGGCGACGAGTTCCGCTGCGCGCTCCGGCAACGCCGTCAGATTGGCCTTGTGCCTGTGGTCGTCGCGCCGCATATAATCTGCCGGTCCCTCCAGCAACGCTGCGCATGCGATTAACGGTCACCACCTGGAACATCAATTCGGTGCGGCTGCGCATCGATCTCGTCGCCAAGTTCATCAAGGCGGTCCGTCCGGGCATCCTGTGTCTGCAGGAGACCAAATGCCCGGACGACAGATTTCCGCGCAAGCGCTTCAAGCGGCTCGGCTACGAGCACATCGCGCTCAACGGTCAGAAGGGCTATCACGGCGTCGTCGTGCTCTCGCGGCTGCCATTCGAGCGCTTCGACGTTCAGAGCTTCTGCGGCAAGACCGATTGCCGTCACGTGTCCGCGGTGTTCGGCGAACGCGCCGGGCTGCGCGACCCGATCACCATCCATAATTTCTATGTGCCCGCCGGCGGCGATACTCCCGATCCCGAGATCAATGCGAAATTCGCCCATAAGCTCGCCTTTCTCGACGAGATGCGCGACTGCGCGACGCTGCGCCCGGCCCGCTGCGAACGCGCGATCCTGCTCGGCGACCTCAACGTGGCGCCGCTCGAACACGACGTCTGGAGCCACAAGCAGATGCTGCGCGTGGTGTCGCACACGCCGGTCGAGTGCGAGAAGTTCACTCAGGCGCTGAGCGCCGGCGGCTGGGTCGACAGTATGCGCGTGCTCACGCCGGAACCGGAAAAACTCTACACCTGGTGGAGCTACCGCTCGCCCGATTGGGCGGCTGCGGACAAAGGCCGCCGCCTCGACCATATCTGGACTTCGCCCATGCTGGCCGATCGCGTCGCCGACATCGATATCGCCAAGGCCTACCGCGGCGCGGCGCGCCCTTCCGATCATGTGCCGGTGACGGCGACGATTGAGCTTTAGACCGGCTCCGATTTACCGCCCTGCGGGGACTACTGCGGCTTGCCGCCGGGCAGCAGCGTGGCGCGGACGTTCTCCATCTCGCGCGCCCACTGATCGGCGCGCGACACTATCATCTCGCGCAGCCGGTGTGCGGCGTCCGGATAGCCTTCGAGCATTCGCAGAAACATCGCGCGCGAGATGCGCATGACGGTTGCGCTCTCGCGCGCGGTGGCGGTTGCCGGTCGCCGCGTTTCTGCCAGCAGGGCCGATTCGCCGAGCAAGGTGCCGGGGCCGGCAATGACTTCAGGTTCGCCGCTGCGTTCCGGCTTGAGGCTGACGGAACCGCGCTGGATGATATAAGCGCCGTCGGCAGAATCGCCGGCCGCGAACAGGATTTGGCCGGGTTGCAGGTCGTAGCTTTCGACCCCGATGGCGACGATGCGCAGCGCGCCCGAGCCGAGTCGGCGCAGCAGCGGGATCCGCTCCAGGTATGCGATGTCGTCCTCGATCGTCATGACGGGCCGCGCTTAGGGCACGAGTTTATATCCCCCGGCCTCGGTGACCAGGATGGCAGGGGCGGCGGCATCTTTCTCGATCTTCTGCCGCAGCCGATAGATGTGGGTTTCCAGCGTGTGCGTCGTCACTCCCGAATTGTAACCCCAGACTTCCTGCAACAACGTCTCCCGCGATACCGGGCGCTGGCCGGCGCGATAGAGGTAGCGCAGGATCGAGGTCTCCTTCTCGGTCAGCCGGACTTTGTTGCCCTTGGGGTTGAGCAGAAGCTTGGAGCTTGGCCGGAACGTGTACGGTCCGATGGTGAAAATCGCGTCTTCGCTCGCTTCGTGCTGGCGCAATTGCGCGCGAATGCGCGCCAGCAGCACGGCAAAGCGGAACGGCTTGCTGACGTAATCGTTGGCGCCCGATTCAAGGCCGAGGATGGTATCGGAATCCGTGTCGTGTCCGGTGAGCATGATGATGGGCGCTTTGAAGCCGTTCTTGCGCAGGATGCGCACGGCTTCGCGGCCGTCGATGTCGGGCAGGCCGACGTCCATGATCACGAGATCGATCTGTCCCGCCTTGGCGGCTTGCACACCCTTGCTGCCGTTCTCTACGGCGACGGCTTCAAACTCTTCGTGCAGCGACAATTGCTCGGTCAGCGCATCGCGCAGCTCGGGATCGTCGTCGACGATGAGAATCTTACGCGTGTTCGGCATCAATCCGGCCCCCCGCCGCCGCTCGCCCGCCGGTCAATGACGCGGCCCCAATGCCTCTGTTGCGCTTGCCGCGCCGCTCGCGAGCTTCGGAATCGCGACACTAGCGCGAAGTAGAGCATTCAAGGATACAAGAGCAAGTGTGAGTTGGGAATTCGCCTGCGCGCGAGGAAGAGGGATGCGACGGGTTTCTTTCGGCACGATCGAGGTGCGCCCGCGACCGGGGCGGCGGTCGCAGGGCTGGCTGCGTGCCGGTGCTTTGCTGGTCCCCGTCGCGCTCGGCCGCTCCGGCGTCAGGGCCAATAAGCGCGAAGGCGACGAGGGTACGCCCTGCGGCCGGTTTCGCGCGGTACGGCTATGGTGGCGGGCCGATCGCCTTCCGCGCCCGCGGACATCGCTGCCCCTTCGCCGGATCGGCCCCGCCGACGCCTGGTGTGAAGATCCGACCGATCGGCGCTATAATCGCCCCTTTCGGCGGTCGGCCAATGAACCAGGCGACCGCCTCTGGCGCGACGACGCCCTCTACGACATTTTTCTCGAACTCGATCACAACACGCGGCCCCGGGTTGCCGGTCGCGGCAGCGCCGTGTTCGCCCACATCGCCCGCCCCGGCCTAGCACCGACCGCCGGTTGTATCGCCTTGCACCGTCACGACCTTTTGGCATTGGTCGGCCGGATTACGCGAAACACGCGAATCATTGTTCATTTCTAGAGGGACGTTCGCTCTCCGAAGATCGCTGTGCCGACCCGCACGTGCGTCGCGCCGAACGCGATCGCCGTCGCGAAGTCGGCGCTCATGCCCATGGAGAGGAGCGCCAAGCCGTTGCGCCGGGCGATCTGGGCGGTCAACGCGAAATGCGGCGCTGGGGCCTCGTCCAGCGGCGGGATGCACATGAGGCCTGAAATGGCGAGGCCGTGGCGGTGGCGACAGGCGGCGAGAAACGCATCGGCATCCTGCGGCTGCAGGCCGGCCTTTTGCGGCTCCGCGCCGGTATTGATCTCGACGAAAAGGAGGGGACGGCGCGCCTGCGCCGCGATCTCCTTGGCCAACGCCGCCGCCAGGCTCGCCCGGTCGACCGAATGGATGGCATCGAACAGCGCCACCGCCTCTCGCGCCTTGTTCGATTGCAGCGAGCCGACTAGATGCAGTTCGAGATCGCCGTGGCGGGCGCGCAGTGCCGGCCACTTGGCCTTGGCTTCCTGCACCCGGTTTTCTCCGAACACGCGCTGGCCGGCGACAATCACCGGCTCGATCGCATCCGCGCCGAAGGTCTTTGCAACCGCGATCAATGTCACGCTCGCCGGATCGCGTCCGGCGTCGCGGCAGGCGCGGGCGATTTCGGCGCGAACTGCCGCTAACCGATCCGCTCGATTCGTGCTTTCCATTTCGTCAATGCCCGGAACGGCTCAAATTTTAACGGCGGTCCGAAGATCGTCTTTACGCATTTCTACTATGTTGTGGAACCCCGGGGGTGGGGATCGACGATGTCCGCCGTTCCAGCAGACTCTGCCAAGGCATCGCGGCCTAACAAGCCGATCCTTAGCATTCGTGCGCGACTGATCGTTGTCGCCCTTTTGGCGCTCGCTCCGCTGATGCTCGAACGCATGCGCGGCCTCGAGCAAGCCCGCGCCGAGCACGCCGAACTGGCCCGCGGCCAGGTCATCGATCTGGCGCAAAGCGGTGTCCAGGCACAGCGCGAGATTGTCAATTCCATGCGCGCCCTGCTCCAGGTCGTGGCTCGCGTCTACACGCGGATGGCGTCCGATCAGGTCGACTGCAACCAAACACTCGCCGACCTGACCAACAATATTCCTTGGCTGCGCGGACTAAACGTCGCCGGATCGGACGGTCGAATTATCTGCGCCACCGATTCACGCGCGATCGGATTAAACGTGGCGGACCGTCCTTATTTCCAGAAAGCGCTGCATACGCGTGATTTCGCGCTGAGCGACTACCTGATCAGCCGGGTCCACCAAACGCCGGGCTTGATCGCGACCTATCCCGCGGTGAAAGGAGACGGCGCGCTCGATGCGATCCTTCTTGCATCGATCGATCTTCATTGGATCGGCGAGCTCGCGGCGAACGCCGCGCATCATGACGGCACTTCGGTGCTGCTGGTCGACAGCAGCGGCACGCTGATGGCCGCTTCGGCCGACCAAGGCGAGATCGTCGGCAAGAACTTCGCCGACAATGCCCTGGTGCGGGAGATGCTGGCCAAGGACGAAGGCACGATGACGATTGCCGGGCTCGACGGCGTCCGCCGCATCTTCTCCTATGTCCGCGTGCCTTGGACGCAAGCACGGCTCGCCGTCGGCCTCGACGAACGCGTCGTTCACAGCCGTGTCGACCGCGAGCTGCGCATCGCCTACCTGCAGCTGGCGCTGGTCGCCTTGCTAGTTCTGCTCACGGCTTGGTTCGGCGGCGAGCGGCTCATCCTGCGCCCGATCCGGATACTGGTGCGCACGGCCGCGCGTTTTGGCCGCGGCGATCTCCACGTGGACGCCGGGGAGAAGCCCTGGATTGCCGAATTCGAGCCTCTTGCCGCCGCGCTCGACGACATGGCGCGCAAGCTTGCGGCGCGCGAAGAGGAATTGCAGATCGCCAATCAACACCTGGAGGAGCTGGCGAGTCTCGACGGCCTTACCGGCTTGGCCAACCGGCGCGGCTTCGACCGCCAGCTCGAGCGCGAGTGGCGTCGAGCGGCCGAGCGCCGGCAACCGCTCGCGCTGATGATGATCGATATCGATCATTTCAAGCTGTTCAACGACCGATACGGCCATGTCAGGGGCGACGCCTGCCTGCGCGCGGTCGGCGAGACATTGTCGCTGGTCACCCTGGAGGAGGCTGTGCTCGTCGCCCGTTACGGCGGCGAGGAATTCGCCCTGCTGCTGCCCGGCCTCGACCTTGAGCGCACGGCCGCGCTTGCCGAGGAGGCGCGCAAGGCCATCGAAGACCTCCTCATCAACCACGTCGAAGCGCCCTGCGGCCTAGTGACCATCAGCATCGGCGTCGAATCACTGGTGCCGGATCACAACCAACCGGCCTTCGATCTGGTCGAGGCCGCGGACCGTGCGCTCTACACCGCCAAGCGGCGCGGTCGCAACATGGTGGTCGCGCATATTCCGATGCGGCTGAGCGCCGCGTCCTGAGGTCAAATAACGCCGGACTAGCTTCGGGATTTCCGCGCCTGGGTTTTCTTGCGCGCGGCTTGTTGGCGCTTCGGCTTCTTGAGCTTCTTGGGCGGCGCCCAGATCATGCCCTCAAGCTTCATGCCGTCGGGATCGACGAAATACACGGCGTAGTAGTTGCGGCCGTAATACTCACCCGGCGGGTCGAGCACGGTCATTCCGTTCTTTTCCAGAAAGGCGCCGAGCTCGTCGACGTCGTCGCGGCTCGCAAGCTCGAAGGCATAGTGATGAAAGCCGATATCGCCCTTGCGGTACTGCCGCTTTCGGCCTTGGGCGTCAGCCGCGGCGAGCCAGAACAACGTCTTGCCGTTGCTCCAGCCCGCCATGTCGGCGTAGTCGTATTTGAGCTTGAAGCCGAGAAAGCCGAGCACTTTGCCGTAGAATTCCTTCGAACGCGCAAAATTGCCGACGCTGAGAACGAGATGGTCGATACCGACGACGCGAGGCATGAGAACCTCCGAACCGTCCGAAGGGCAGCCGGCTCCAGCCGGTACCGGATTTGCTCCGCCGAGCCCAGGGCATTTACGCACTGATCATCTGGTAGTTCTTTGGCAAAAATGAAGCGGCTCACGGCCAGATGGATTGATGCGTCATCGCGGTATGCAAGGCAGGCTAAAGGGTGCCAATGCGCAATGCTCAAAAAAAGGGGCCGGTCCAATGACCGGCCCTCCCCCGACTCCCCATTCAAGCAGTCCGGTCATTACCCCTTCGTCGCGATCGGCGGCGGGGGCATGCTGGTGCAGCCGGCGATGCTCAGGACCGAAAGCACCGCGACCAGTGCCAGAGCAAGTTTCTTGCTTGCAGTACCATCCCTCGACATGACGCATCACACATACACGCCGCTGGCCGCGATCCTCTAGTGCGGAAAAGCCACACTGTGGAGCTGATTTTAGCGCTGTGGCCGTCAGAGGCGGCGGGAACTTGTCCCACGATTATTGCCAAATTGCTGCCAGTACTGATGATTGTGAAGCGAGGCGCCTGTCCGGAACAAGCGTTGCAAATTTGCCGCATTCGGCAGAATCTGCATCGCATGCAAACTCCGCCCAAGGTTGCTACCCTCCGGGCGCGTCGCAAAATGGCGGCAGCGGCCGCATCCACCGGGATGACCGCCGTCGATTGTTCCTATTGGTCACATCGAGACTAATGATGCAAAGCAAGTTCAGGCATGAGTCACGCCCAGCAAACCTGCATATCAAGTGCGGGTTGATTGTTGCATTGGCCGCCGACTTGGCGCTCGGGGCTTGTGCGACCTCGTCGCCGTCTCCATCGCCGCCTTCGTCTTCGTCGTCGCCGGATATGCTCAAACTGGACGGCGCGCCGCCGCCCGCCGGGCTTGGCCAGCGCGAGCTTACGCCGGCAGAAAAAAAGATCATCGCCAACGCCATCGCTCCCTCGCTCCGCGACGCGGCGACGGCGCAGTACCGATGGCCGAAGATTCAGAGCGTGCCGGACGGTCCGGTCAATTATTGCGGGATGGTCAACGCCAAGAGCCCGTACGCCCCCTATAACGGCCGCCAGGCCTTTATCGTCTCCGCCACGGTCTCGAACGGCAAGATTTCATCCGCCGTGGTCGGTCTCGTCGCCGGCGGCAAGGATTTCGAGATCGTCCGCAACATGTGCAAGAAATACGATCTCGATCCTGACGCGAGTTGAGTAGGCGTACGCCCGTTCGGCGCGAGCGGCGTGCGACGGGCTCATGGCCCCGGCTGCGCGGCGACGAGCGCAAATTTAAATTTCACGAACTCGACTGCGGCGTCCATTCCTCGACGCTGGCGCCGGCCAGCGACTGGACCCGCGCCTCGTCGGCGGCAAGCTCGCGCGCCGGACCGGAATAGACCACGTGGCCGTCGTCGAGCACGTAGGCGTGGTCGGCGATCTCCAGACTCATGCGCACGTTCTGCTCGACCAGCAGCACCGAGATGCCTTCGCTGCGCATCTGCGCCACGATGCGAAAAACTTCGCGCGTGACCAGCGGCGCCAGCCCTTGCGAGGGCTCGTCGAGAATGAGGAGCTTGGGATTGAGCAGCAGCGCGCGGGCGATCGAGAGCATTTCCTGTTCGCCGCCGGAGAGCTGGCGGCCGCGGCTCAGCCGGCGTTCAGCGAGCCGGGGAAATAGGCGAAATACGCTCTGCGGCGTCCACGGGCCCGGCCGCTCCAGTGGCACCATAAGATTTTCATTGACGTTGAGATTAGGAAAGATGCGGCGGCCTTCGGGAACGTAGCCGACGCCGAGCGCGGCGACTCGGAACGGCGGCCAGCGCGTGGTCTCTCTGCCAAAGACGGTGATGCGGCCGTCGCGGGGCATTGTCAGTCCCATCAGGCTGCGCAGCGTCGTGGTCTTGCCCGCGCCGTTGCGGCCGAGCAGCGCCGTCACCTGGCCTTCACCGGCCTCGAGGCTGACGCCATGCAGGATGTGGCTTTTGCCGTAATAGGTATGCAGCCCTTCCGCGGTGAGTGCTGCGCTCATGCGGCCTGGCCCAGATAGGCGGTCTGCACCGCCCGGTTCGCGGCGATCTCCTGCGGCGTGCCTTCGGCGAGGAAGCCGCCCTGATCGAGCACGGTGATCCGGTCGGCAAGATGAAAGACGACCCGCATATCGTGCTCGATCAGCACGATCGTCAGCTTGTTGTCCCTGTGCAGGCGGAGGATGAGCTGGGTGACGTCGTAGGTTTCCTGATCGCCCATGCCCGCGGTCGGCTCGTCGAGCAGCAGCAGGCGCGGTTTGAGTGCCAACGCCATCATGATCTCGGTGGCGCGCTGGTCGCCGTGCGCCAGTTCGCCGACCACGCGGTCCGCCTTGTCGGAGAGCCCGGCGAGCGCCAGCGTCTCGTCGATGCGACGGCGAATATCCGCCGCCTCGGCGCGATTGAGCCACGGCCGCAACCGATAGCCGGCGGCAACCTCGGTGACGATGCGGATATTCTCGAATACGGTCAGTTCGGGAAAGATCTCGGTGATCTGAAACGTGCGCGCCATGCCGAGACCGACCCGCTGATGCGCCGGTACGCGGCTGATGTCGCGGCCCTCGAACAGGATCGAGCCGGTGGATGGCGCCAAAAATCCGCTCACCAGATTGAAGAACGTGGTTTTGCCGGCGCCGTTCGGGCCGATCACGGCACGCAGTTCGCCGGGCTCGACCGTCAACGATATGTCGCGCACGGCGACCAGGCTGCCGAACCGCTTACTCAGATTTTCCACCGCGAGCACGCTCATGCCGCTCTCCGCTGCCGCAACAGGCCGAGAACCCCGCGCGGAAAGAACAGCACGATGAAAACGATGAGAATGCCGATGAACGACATCCAGTTGACCGTGACACTCGATATGTAATCCTGTAGCACGACGAAGATCACGGCGCCGAGCAGCGGCCCCCAGAACGTGCGCATACCGCCCATCACCGCCATGATGACGAAGTCGCCCGACAGCGTGTAGTGCAGCATGCGCGGATCGGCAAAATTGTTGATCAAGGCATAGAGCGCGCCGGCAAATGCCATGAAGAAACACGACAGCGTGAAGGCGATCCAGATGTGCAGCTCGATCGGGATGCCAAGGAAGCGGGCGCGCCGCTCGTTCTCCCGGATCGCGATCATCGTGCGGCCGAACGGCGAGCGCAGGATGAACGCCATGATGGCGACCACGGCGGCGAAGCAGACCAGCACGAAGTAATAGAAAGAAACGTCGTTGTGCAGCAGGTCGATTTGGAACAGCTCGAAGTCCAGCGGCTGGCGCGCGAAGCCGCGCAAGCCGTCGTCGCCGCCGGTCAGCGAGCTCCATTGGAAGGCGATGTAATAAAACACCTGGCCGAAGGCGATCGTCACCATGGCGAAGTAAATGCCGCGGCGGCGGATCAATAGACCGCCGAGGATGGCGCCGGCGATGCCGCCGACGAACGTGCCGGCGACAAGTCCGAGCGGCGTGCTCGGCGCGAGAAATTTCAGAGCGAGCCCGCAGGCGTAAGCACCCAGTCCGAACCAGGCGGCGTGACCGAACGACAGCACGCCGGTGAAGCCGAGCAGAAAGTTGACCGACATGGCGCCGAGACCGAGCACCAACACGCGGCTGCCCAGCGCCGTATAGCCGCCGAACAGCGGCATCCAGTGGGGCGCGAAAATGAGCGCGCCCCAGATGGCGGCGAGGATCGCCAGATGCCTGCCCCGCGCCGCCGTCACGTGAACATGCCTTCCTCGCCGAGCAGCCCGCGCGGCCGCAGCAGAAGTACGACCGCCATCATCACGTAGATGACCGCCTCGCTGGCGGACGGAAAGATCACCGCCGTGACACCCGAGGCCACTCCGATCAGCAGCCCGCCGAGCAGCGTGCCGGTGAGCGAGCCGACGCCGCCGACGATGATGGCGATGAAGCTCGGCATCAGCAGGCCGTCGCCCATGGTCGGCTCCAGCCCGAGCTGGCCGCCGGCCAGCACGCCGGCCAATCCCGCGAGGAATATGCCAACCGCGAAATTGAGCGAGCGCAGGGCGCGGACGTTGATGCCGAGCGCGGCGACGGTGTCGAGATCGAGCGTGCCGGCCCGAATGCGCACGCCGATGCGGGTGTAACGCAACAGCACGAATAACAGCCCGACCACAATCGCCACCGTCGCCACCATGAACATGCGGTAACCGGTGATGAAGAAGAACTCATTGCTGAGCGGCGACGACAGCACGGTGGGAATCGAGACCGGAAGCCCCTGGGCGCCCCAGATTTGCCGGGTGCCGTCTTCGATGATGAAGGCCAAGCCGAAGGTCAGCAACAGGCTATAGAGCGGATCGCGGCCATAGAGGCGGCGAATGAGCAGACGCTCGACGACGAAGCCGATCAGCGCGGTGAGGAACGGTGCAACGATGAGGGCGCCCCAGAAACCGAGCGACGGCGTCAGCGTGTAGGCGAGATAGCCGCCGATGACCAGAAAGCCGCCGTGGGCGAAGTTGATGACTCCCGACAGGTTGAGGATCAGCGACAGGCCGATCGCCATCAGGGCGTAGAACGCGCCGATGATCAGTCCATTGGTGATGTTGAAAACGATGAGCTGCAACATGGAGCCGGCCACAATGAAGCCCCTCACCTGCGACCGCGACGATCGCGATGAGGGGCGCAGCAAAACAAGATCAGGCCGGCATATTCATCTTGCAGCCGGTATCCGCCACCGGCGGAGCGATGCTGTCGCCGGGCACAATGTTATTCACCTTGAACAGGTTTTCCGGATCGCCGTCGCCCTGCTGCCGCAGTTCGCCGATGAAGGCCGACAGCATCAGCTGATGGTCGCCGCCGCGGAAATACACCTTGTTCGGCTGCAGCTTGATGTCCGGCGGCAGCTCCATGTCGGCGAGCGCCCGGGCGACGGCCTTGGCTTCGATCGACTTCGCCTTCGCGCAAGCCAGCGCGTAAGCGTGAATGGTGACGTAGCCGAACCAGGTGCGCGCGGTTGGCACCTTGCCGCCGCTGCGCTTGCGGATTTCGGCGATGAACTGGTTGAGGCCCGGCGTGCCCGCCGCCTGCTTCCAGTACCATTCGAACATCCAGACGCCGACCCGGGCCTCCGGCGGCATGGCTTCGACGGCTTCAAGTTCCTGCTGGGTGCCGGCGACGTGGATCTGCTTCTCGATGCCGAACTGGGCGATCTGCTTGAGGCAATTGACCATGTCGTTGCCCTGGACCAGCACCACCAGCACGTCGGGATTGGCGGCGCGCGCCTGGATCAGGTACGCCGAGAAGTCGGTAGTCCCGAGCGGGGTAAGCGCATTGCCGGCCACCGTGCCGCCGAGCTTCTTCAAATCGGCTTCGCAGCCCTGAAACAGCGTGTGGCCGAATGCGTAATCCGGCGTGATGAAATACCACTTCTTGCCGTAATCCTTGAACAGCAGTTCGCTGACCGCGTTCGCCTCCATGCGCGTCGTGTTGCAGACGCGGAACACGTTCCATTTGCAGTCGACGCCGGTGATGCCATCGGTATGGCCGCCGGGGACGACATGCAGCACGCCTTTCTCGTTCGACACCTGCGCCATCGCCTGCGCCAGCGCCGAATTGACATTGCCGACCAGAAAATCGACGTTGTCGCGCTCGATCAGCTTGCGCGCCTTCTGCACCGCCGTGCCGGCGTCGCCGCTGGTGGAATCCTCGGAAAGCAGCTCGATCTTGCGGCCGAGAATTCCGCCCTTGGCATTGAGCTGGTCGACCGCGAGCTGGCAGCCGATCTGTTCGTTCTTGCCGGGGGCGGCGTAGGTTCCGGTCAGCGGATTGTCGAGCCCGATCTTGATCGGCTCGTCGGCAAGGGCCTTGACCACGAACGGGCTCGCCACCTGCATGGCGCCAATGGCGAGACCGGCCTTGAGTATGGTTCGGCGCCGAACGGAGCGGCCGATGGGATCGTTGGACATCGTTTCCTCCCTTGGGTTTTGATGTTTTCGGGCTTTGATATTTTCGGGCTTTGATATTTTCGCTGCGATTTTGCCCCTCAACTCATCAAACGGGATTTGCCGTCAAAAGGCAAATATACCGCGGCAGCGGACGACAAGGCCACCAACGGCCGCGGCAGGCAGCCGCCGGCTTCAACATTGCATCGCAGGCCATGTCATAACAGTGAAAACGAGTTCACACTCCGGCCAACCCGCCGAGCGGACCGTCGCGTGGTGAGACAAAGAGCCGCTCTCGACGGCGCTCCGCTTGCAGCCTGACGCCGTGCCGGCGTCAGGGGGCCGCATACATCGTCCGTGCGTCGGCCGTGAACGCCTTGCGCGACTGGGGATCGGTGTAGAACATGTGGCCGCCGCGGTAGAGCTGGAGCGCGGCGCGCTCGCCGTCGACGCTCGACGGAATGTGATCGAGCACGTAACGGGAATCCGCGTAGGGCGTGACCATGTCGCTATAGCCGTGAGCGATTATGAGCCGGAACGACGGCGTGAGCGCGAACAGCTCGCGTAAATCCTCGGCGATGCTCGGCGGCGCGTGACCGGGGCCCTCTTGCCAGTCCCACTTGCCGGAAATTTCCGCGGCCAAGAGGTTGTAGGTCATCTCGGTTTTGAAGCCGAGCTCGTCGCGCGCATAGGCGACGAAGGCGCTGCCATAGGCGCGAATGAAGCCGTCGAGAAATGGATCGGGACCGCGCGCCCCCTCCGATGCGGGATTGGGATCATCGACCGCGAACGTCGCGTCGTAATGGCTGACGATCTTGTGGTCGCGTAGGCGCAGGTTCTTGACGAAGGCGTCGCGAATGAAGCCGCGCGAGTGGGCGACCACATCTTCCGGCAAACCGGTCATGCGCGCGACGCGTGCGTAAAACGCGTGCGCGGCATCGCCGCTGAGCGGCGGGCCGGCGAGCGTGGAGAGATAGTCGGTCAACGCGAAATGCTCGGCCTGCGCCAGCGCCTCCTTGCTGAACGTGCCGGTGCGCTCGAGCTCGGCCGCCGCCAGCGAAGGCAATTGCAGCGCGGCGCCAAGCGCGAAGCGGTCGCCGCCAAATGTCAGCGCGCCTTCGAGCAGCGGCGAGATCATGACGATGCCGCCGATCACGATGCCCTGGTTGTTCTGCACGGTTCGCGCGACCTTGGCGGCGCGGAAGCCGCCGTAGCTCTCGCCCAGAATATATTTCGGCGAGCTCAATCGGCCGTTCTTGGCGACGTAGAGCGCGATCACTTTCGCCATCGATTCGGCATCGTGGTCGATACCCCAGAATGCGCTGCCGCCGTCGGCCTTGGCCGCCCGGCTCCAACCGGTGCCGATCGGATCGATCAACACCAGATCGGTGAAGGCGAGCCAGGTGTCCGGGTTATCCACGAGATGGACGTGGGTGCCGTCAAAGCCGTTGCCGAATGCGGCGATGCGCGGGCCGACTAGGCCGAGATTGAGAAACGCCGAGGCGGCGCCCGGCCCGCCGTTGAACACGAAGGTCAGCGGCCGGCCTTGATCGTTCGATTTGGCCACATAGGCGGTATAGAAGATTGCGGCCGAGCGCTCGCCCGATTGATCGAACAGCGAGAACGTACCGGCGGTGGCCGTGTAGGCGAGCTTGCCGCCCGGAACATCGATGCTGTGCTCGGTGACGGCGTCGCCGGGCAACAGCGACAGCACTCCCGGCCCGGTCTGCTCCTGCCGGTCCTGGCCCGAGCGATTTCGCTCGGCCGCCGGTCTGCCAGGGTGCTCCTGCGCGACCGCGGCGGTTGCAAGGAGCGCAATCCCGAGGGCGATCGTGGTACGGCGAAAATCGATCATGTCAGGACCTGTTCTGGCAATTTGTCTGCGGCCGGTTTCGGGCATGCCTGCCATGATCGTCCGGGGAAGTGCCCGAAAGATGGCTGCCTCGGCCATATATATCGGCGGGGCACCAAGACAACGGCCGGCGTGTAAGCCGCGCGGGCCGGTAGACAACCAGGATCGGATCGGGGAAGTTCTGACCCCCTTTCGACCGCATTGGAGTTCGTCCCGCAATGGCACCTCCCCGCGCTTCCAAGGCGCTGACGCGCTTCACCGTGCTCGATCTCACACGGGTGCGGGCCGGCCCGACCTGCGTGCGCCAGCTCGCCGACTGGGGCGCCAATGTCGTCAAGATCGAAGCGCCGCCGACACCGGAGGAACCGATGGGCGGGCCGCGCGAGGGATCGGACTTCCAGAACCTGCACCGCAACAAGCGGAGCATGACGCTCAATCTGAAGGCGCCCGAAGGGCTCGCCGCCTTCAAGCGCATGGTCAAGAAAGCCGACGTCGTGGTCGAGAATTTCCGCCCCAACGTGAAGAAGCGACTGGGCATCGATTACAAGGCGCTGGCCAAGATAAACCCGCGCCTGGTCTATGCCAGTATTTCCGGCTTCGGCCAGGATGGGCCGTATGCCGGTCGGCCGGGCTTCGACCAAGTCGCGCAGGGCATGGGCGGCTTCATGTCGATCAATGGCCTGCCCGGCCAGGGACCTGTTCGCGCCGGCATCCCCCTTGCCGATCTGAGCGCCGGGTTGTTCGCCGCGCTCGGGATTCTCGTCGCGCTGCTGGAACGGGAAAATTCCGGCAAGGGCCAGGCGATCGAAACCTCGCTTCTGCAAGCCCAGGTCTTCATGCTCGACTTTCAAGCCGCGCGCTATCTGGTTCAGGGCGAGGTGGCGCGGCAGGCCGGCAACAATCATCCAACCACGATTCCGACCGGCGTATTCAAGACGCGAGACGGCACCATCAACATCGCTACGACCGGACATAAAATGTGGGTACGGCTCTGCCGTGCAATCGGTGCGGATGCGCTCTTGGAGAAGCCGGAGTATCAAACGACTGCCGCCAGATCCGAAAATCGCGATGCGCTCAATGCCGAGATCGAGACCTATCTCAAAGACCGCACCAGCGCCGAATGGGTCGAGCGCTTCAACAAGGAAGGCGTGCCCAGCGGGCCGATCTACTCCATCGACCAAATGTTCGCCGACCCGCAGGTACGGCATCTCGGCATTGCCCAGAGCGTCGCCGGGACGAAGCCGGCGCTGCGGCTTGTCGGCCAGCCGATCTCGCTGTCGCGCACGCCGTCGCGTCTCGTGGCGCAGCCGCCCAAGCTCGGCGAGCATACCGACGCCGTGCTCAAGGAATTCGGCTTTAGCGCGCGCCAGATCGCCGCGCTGCACAAGGCGAATGCGGTATAGCAAATAAAGGCGGAGGAGCCCGTTAATGACTCAAGGCGACAAGCTGCTCGCGCGCAAGGAGGCGGGCGTCGGCATCGTGACCTTCAACAATCCCGACCGGCACAACGCCGTCTCGCTCGATATGTGGGAGGCCTGCGCGCGCGTGCTTCAGCAATTCGCGACTGACGACGAGGTGCGCGTCGTCGTGCTGACCGGCGCCGGCGGCAAGGCGTTCGTATCAGGCGCCGATATTTCGAAATTCGCCAGCGAACGGGCCTCGATCGAAGCGACCCGCGCCTACGACGTCGCTACCGCCGCGGCCTTCAACAGCATCTACGAATTCCCGAAGCCGACGATCGCGATGATCCGCGGCTACTGCATCGGCGGCGGCGTCGGACTGGCGTCATGCTGCGACCTGCGCATTTGCTCGGCCAATTCCAAGTTCGCGGTGCCGGCGGCGAAGCTCGGATTGGGTTACGGCTATGCCGGCCTCAAGCGGCTGGTGGACATCGTCGGGCAGTCTTTCGCCAAGGAGATTTTCTACACCGCGCGCCAGTTCGACGCGCAGGAAGCCTATGCGATGGGTCTGGTCAATCGCGTGGTGCCGGGGGCGGAGCTGGAAGCTTACGTGAAAAACATCACCGACATGATCTGCGCCAATGCCCCGCTCACCATCAAAGCGGTCAAATTCACCGTCGGCGAAATCCTCAAGGACGAATCGAAGCGCGATGTCGCGCGGGTCGAAAGGTTGGTGGAGGCGTGCTTCGCCAGTCGCGACTATACCGAGGGCCGCACCGCCTTCATGGAGAAGCGGAAACCGGTGTTTACCGGCAGCTAGGGGAGATGCCGGGCAATGAGCGTAACCGCAACTCCCGCTGGCCGATCGGGCGAAGCCGCTGGTTACGCCACCCACGAGGTCCTCAACCAGCCGGGCTCACTCGCCGGCTACAACGCCTTCTCCGGCGATAGAGCGCTGGTCGAAGCGGTGGCCGTGTTCGGGGCCGATTGGGCGGGCGACCACCTTACGCGGGCCGGTTCGATCGTCGGCAGCGGCAAGGTGCAAGAGCTGGCGCGGCAGGCCAACCGGCATCTTCCGGAACTCAAGACCCACGACCGTTTCGGCAACCGCGTCGACCTCGTCGAATTCCATCCCGCCTATCACGAACTGATGGGATTGATCTTCGCAACGCAGACGCATTCGCTGGCCTGGACCGAGACGCGGCGCGGTTCGCATGTCGGCCGTGCGGCGTTGAGCTATCTCTGGAACCAGGGCGAGAACGGGATTTGCTGCCCCATGGGCATGACCTTTGCCGTGATCCCGGCCTTGCGCAACGACGCTAGTCTCTACCAGCAATGGGCGCCGCACATTCTCAAGAACGCCTACGATCCGCGGCCGCTCTACGCCGCGGAAAAGAACGGCGTGACGGTCGGCATGGCGATGACCGAAAAGCAAGGCGGCTCCGACTTGCGCGCCACGATGACCGCGGCGCGGCCGGCGACCAGCCAGCGGGGCTCCGGTGCGCCTTATCTTATCAGCGGGCACAAATGGTTCTTCTCGGTGCCGATGAGCGACCTGTTCCTGACGCTGGCGCAGACCGAAAAGGGCCTGTCGTGCTCCTGGCGACCGGCTGGCTGCCGGACGGCACGCGCAATCGCCTGAAGCTGCAACGTCTCAAGGACAAGTGCGGTAACAAATCCAACGCCTCTTCCGAGGTCGAATTCTACGATCTCCACGCCACCATGCTGGGCGAGGACGGCAAGGGCATCCGCACCATCATCGAGATGGCGCATGTCACGCGGCTCGATTTCGCCGTGGGGTCGTCTGGCCTGATGCGCCAGGCTCTGGTTCAGGCCATCCATCACACCACGCACCGGCGCGCGTTTCAGCGCTCGCTGGTGGATCTGCCGATCATGGAAAACGTCGTCGCCGATCTGGCGGTGGAGTCCGAGGCGCTGATGTGGCTGTCGATGCGGCTTGCCTATGCGCTCGACCGCTCCGCGCATGACCCTCGCGAAGCGCTGCTATCGCGGATTTGCACGCCGGTGGCGAAATACTGGGCCTGCAAGCGGGCGCCTGCGTTCATCGCCGAAGCCTTGGAGTGCCATGGCGGCAACGGCTTCATTGCCGACCATTTCATGGAGCGCCTCTACCGCGAAGCGCCGCTCAACGGCATTTGGGAAGGGACCGGCAACGTCATTTGTCTCGACGTGCTGCGGGCGATTGAGCGCGAGCCCGAAAGTCTAATGGTCTTTCTCGATGAAGTCCGCCTGGCGCGGGGCGCCGACCAGCGCCTCGATGCCTTCGCCGATGCGCTTGAGCGCCGCCTGATGAAAGCCGGCGAGCTCGAACGCGTCGCCCGGCGCGTCGTCGAGATGATGGCCTTCGCGCTGCAGGCAAGCTTGCTGCTGCGGTACGCGCCGCCGGCGGTCGCCGACGCCTTCTGTAGGACCCGGCTCGACGGCGATTGGGGCCAGGCCTTCGGCACCATGCCGAAGGACGTCGACGCGCGCAGCATTATCGACCGGGCGCGCGTTCATGTCGCGTGACGGGGCGGAGGCCGGGATCACCGGCGCTTCAGCCCTTGGCGGGGAATTTTGCCGTTGTGGTCCTCGTTGGGTCGGGCCTTCTCTTCGGAAATCCGGCTTCCACTTTGCCGGATCATGCTCTACATACTCGCGCAACGCTCAACCTTTTTCGGCCTTAAGGAGAGGTGGCTGAGCGGTTGAAAGCACCGCACTCGAAATGCGGCATACTCGCAAGGGTATCGGGGGTTCGAATCCCCCCCTCTCCGCCATGGCTATCTGATTTTATTGACATTTTCGGCATTTTTGGCGCTTCGTCCCCGATCTCGTCCCCGAATGGGCTTGGCC
>JBAPYW010000101.1:0-1514 GCA_049284935.1 Xanthobacteraceae bacterium | reverse complement strand
GCCGTCGATGACGTTCAGCGTCGACGCCGCGCCGGCCTTGAGGATCGTCATCAGCACGGCACGCGAGCCGTTGACCCGTACCAAATTGGTCTGCGGCGGTGAGCCCTCATGCACGTAGGCGATGTCGTGCATGTAGATGATGGTGTCGTTGACCTTCCTGACCGGCAGCTCGTTGATTCTCTTTAACAGAATGGGGCTGGCATTGAGCGCGACGTTCCAGTCGAATTTGCCGACCTTCTGGTCGCCGGCCGGCAGGATCAGGTTCTGCACGCTGATGGCGTTGACGACGTCGGCGGCCGACACGTTGTGGGCCTGCATGGCGTGCTGATCGAGATCGACCTGCACCTGCAGAATCTTGCCGCCATAGGGCGAGGGGACTGCCGCACCGGCCACGGTGGCGAGCTGCGGCCGAATAAAGTTCTGGCCGAGATCGAATAGCCGCATTTGCGGCAGCTTTTTGCTCGACAACGCCAGTTGCAGGATCGGTACGCTCGAGGCGTTGTAGCTCAGCACATAGGGCGGGGTGATGCCGGGCGGCAGCAGCTTGAGGACGGTCTGCGAGGCGGCCGTCACCTGCGCCAAGGCCGCGGCGATGTCGACATTCTTCTGAAAGAAGATCTTGACCACGCCGTAGCCGGAGAGCGACTGCGACTCGATGTGCTCGATGTCTGCAACCTGTGCGGTCAGGTAGCGTTCGTAGAAGTAGATGACGCGGCCGGACATGTCGTTCGGCAAGAGCCCGGTATAGGTCCACACCACGCTGACCACCGGAATGTTGATGTTGGGGAAAATGTCGGTCGGCGTCAGCAGCGCGGCACGGACGCCAAAAATCGCGATCACGACCGCTAGCACCACGAAGGTATAGGGACGCCTGAGCGCGGTGAGGACGATCCACACGGCCATAGTCTCCTATCGAGGCCCCGGGGCATCCCGCCGGCGGTGCAGCACGCTGAACACGGTCGGGACGAAGAATAACGTGGCCACAGTCGCCACCGTCAGTCCGCCGATGACGGCGCGGCCGAGCGGGGCGTTCTGCTCGCCGCCCTCGCCGAGCGCAAACGCCATCGGCACCATACCGATGATCATGGCGAGCGCGGTCATCAGCACCGGGCGGAAACGGGTGAAGCCGGCCTCAAGCGCCGCGGCGGCGGCATCCATGCCCTGCACCAGGCCTTCGCGCGCGAAGCTCACCAGCAGGACGCTATTGGCGGTAGCGATGCCCATGCACATGATGGCGCCGGTCAACGCCGGCACCGACAGCGTCGTTCCGGTCATGAACAGCATCCAGATGATGCCGGCGAGTGCCCCCGGCAACGCGGTGATGATGATGAAGGGGTCAAGCCACGACTGGAAATTGACCACGATCACCAGATAAACAAGCACGACCGCGCCGGCGAGCCCGAAATAGAGCTGGCTATAGGCGTCGGTCATGGTCCGGACCTGGCCACGCAGCACGACATAGGAGCCGCGCGGCACGTCCTTGCGGGTCGCCTCCAGGATGCGGTGGATGTCGG
>JBAPYW010000100.1:0-41822 GCA_049284935.1 Xanthobacteraceae bacterium | reverse complement strand
TCCATGTTCCGTGCGAACTGTTCTTGCCGTTCCTGAGCCGTCATGCAGCCGGTCAGCATTAGAGCACTGCAGATCAATAGTCTCCTGATCACGCCCAGCCTCCCCATTTTACCCCGCCGCAGGTTATGAGCCGAACAAGCCTCACCGTCTAGTTTTGGGTTTTGCTGGTGGTGTCACGCTTAACGCTGCGAGCCGCTTTCCGCGCGTACAAAAACCGAGTACAAAGGGTCAGCAATGACCGTTCGGAAACCTCGATTTTTCAGGCGCTTTTGAGCGCTCGGATGGCGTCCCGCCGTCCGCACCAGCTTGGTGGATATCTATCGAGGTCGCGAGAAGGTTAGGCGGTGCTGCCAATATCTGCTTATTGGGCGAGGACAGTTTCGCGCACGACGTGGGGGCCGGCCGAATCCAGTAATCGGCCGTGCCGAATGGCGAGCACCTCGCCTTCTGCGAGGGGGACCCAGTCTTCATCACTCAGGGGTATGCTGGCGAACAACATCACCTGTTGTTGGCGACGGTCCACGGTGGAGGATTTTTTCTGATCCCGTTCGGCGCTGTCGCGACATTTCTCGCATTGACGCGAAAGCCGCCAAAGCCCGGGCGCCGCGATACGTCCGTCCGCCTGCGTGCGGCGGTGCCCATGAACGAAGAGCACATCGCCATCCGAATAAAGAAAATTGGCGGGGCCGATGGCGGCCATGTCGGCGGCAAACTGCGTGAAGACGGCAAGTCTCTGGTCCAATGCGGGAATTGAGCCGTCCGCCCAGAGCGGCGCCAGCCGCTCGAGCAAGATGCAAAAGGCGATCTCCGAATCGGTCTCGCCGATCGGCCGATAGCGTTTCCAGCTGCCGGCGTGATCGCGTTCGATGCTGTCGAACCGGCCGTTGTGGGCAAAAAGGTGTATCCGGCCGCCCAGTTCCCGGGAAAACGGCTGAGTATTCGGCAGCGAGCGACTGCCCCGTGTCGCGTGACGGATATGCGAGATGAAAAGCGACGCCGATAAGCGGCGTTGTTGAACGACGGCGAGCCATTCGCTTTCGGCGGCGAGTTCCGGTTCCTTGTAAAGCCGCGCATCGCCGCTGTCGTAGAAAGCCACCCCCAGCCGTCGTCGGCGCCTCGGTGCTGGGCGAATGCCGAGAGCGAAAACGTGACCGAGGTCGGCAGCCGGCTCGACAGCGCAAGGAGCTCACACATCGTCGTTCTTCCATTGCGTCAACGGCGCAGCAGGGATATTGACAATATATTCGCATAATCGTATATACGCAAGTATGAAGATACGAGGCGGCGTCATGCCGGCTGCGGCGGGAATTTGAAGGCCGCGGCGTTGGTTCGGCGCACTGCCGCTGACCAGGAGAAGAACAATGGAGGCCAGTTGGCCAGGACTGACGGATCAGCTTCGCCCGCTTTTGAAAGATTTGCGCGGCGGTGCACCAGAGGTCATGAAGGCGTTTTCGGCGATTGCGCAAGCGGCGTTGGCGCCGAAGGCGCTGGACACCAAGACCAAGGAACTGGTCGCGCTCGGCATTTCCGTGGCGATCCGCTGCGACGATTGCATCGCTTTCCACGTCAAGGCGGCACTCGACCACGGCGCGACCCGCGACGAGGTGCTGGAGACGCTCGGGACGGCGATCTATCTCGGCGCCGGGCCGTCGGTCATGTACGCGAGCCACGCGGTGGCGGCGCTGGCGCAATTTGAGGCCGTCAAGAGCGGCCAAGTTGCCTGACAGGGAAGGATCCTTCAATGCTGTCTCGATTGTTGACCAAGCTTACGGCTTCCACCGGCGTTCCCGCCGTCACCCACGAGGAACTGCAACAGGCCCATCAAAACGGGACCTGCACCGTCGTCGACGTGCGCGAGGCGCATGAATACGCCGCTGGACATATCCCCGGCGCGATCAATCATCCGCTCTCGAAATTTGAGCCGGCGCGCATTCCGCGTGGCAAGCCGGTCGTGCTGATCTGTCAGGCCGGCTCTAGGTCGACTGCCGCGATGCATCGCGCGATCGCCGTCGGACGGCAGGACGTTCGGCATTATCCGGGCGGCATGGCCGGGTGGCGGTCACGCAGGGGTCCGGTGGAGTGAGGCCCGCGCGCCGCGTAGCTGAGCAACCGCCAAGTTGCCGGCGCGCCCCGCGGGCCCATTGACCCTATATGCTGCAGTTCGTGTGGACGCGGCTATGAAAATGCAAGCCAATGCCATGTTTGCTGCGGCGGACGAGGCGAGCGGGCTGCTGAAAGCGCTCGCCAACCGGCATCGCCTGATCATCATCTGTCAATTGATTGAGAAGGAGCGCTCGGTCGGCGAGTTGGCTGCATTGCTGAAGCTGCGCCACTCCACCGTGTCGCAGCATTTGGCGCTGCTGCGCAAGGACGGGCTGGTCACGGCACGGCGCGATGGACAGACCATCTGGTATTCGATCGGCAGTCCGCAAGCGCGCTCGCTGGTGCGCACGGTCTATCGGGTCTATTGCGCGCCCGCTTCGGCTCGCAGCTCGGCGGAGCGGCGCTGACGGATTGAGTCTATCGGGCTCCCAGCCACCACGCCTCGGGCAGCGCGATGAGCGTTGCCGTATTCGGGCAATAGGTTTCCCAGACCGGATCGTTGGGGTCGCGTCTGATGTCGAGCGCGCAAGCCTCGCGACAGTCGCAACGCGTGCAGCGCTCCTTGATGGCTTCCAACACCTGGCCGCCGCAGCTTTCGATCGCGTTCAGATCGAGCCCCAGCATGGCCATTCTGCAGCCCAGGAGGTCATCGGCTGCGGCGGAGGTGGAATTGCCGATTTGCATGAAAATCCTCCCGGCGTTTCTCGTTCCAGGCAGGCGGAATAATTGGCTGAGTGCATTGATCTGAATCAATGTCACCCTGGCACGCGCAAAGATTGCGACTTTAGATGCAAGCCTGTCCAAACCTAG
This sequence comes from Xanthobacteraceae bacterium, assembly GCA_049284935.1. Lineage (GTDB taxonomy): Bacteria > Pseudomonadota > Alphaproteobacteria > Rhizobiales > Xanthobacteraceae > BOG-931. The sequence continues at coordinate 38,909 of JBAPYW010000100.1, read as the reverse complement.
AGACAAGCAATCCGCGGCCTTACTCGAAGAGCCAGCAATCCCGCCACCCGCGAACCACGAATACGGAACATCCCTTAACGGAGAATTCCTGAATTGTCGGAACAACAGAAACTCCCAGAATGCCCCGGTGGGAGAGCATTATGTGCCGTGAATTCGCGGAAGCGGTCAGCGAACTGTGGCGGACGATCGGTTACGCCGTGAACTCCTATCGGCCGGAGCTGCATTACATGCGCGGTCCTGGGCCGAAATGGCATGCCAAGCACACGGCGAGTGAAAAGTCTTCTCTATGAGGATAGAGCGCGAGCGTCTAGTCGCCTCGATCCGGCTCGGCTGCGGAACAGACTACTTGGGCACCTTTGGAACTCATCGCTTCCTCGGCAAGGCGCCGCCAGGCTTGGGCCATTTCGACCAAAAACGCCCGATGCTGGGGATCGTCGGTTCCGCGTGCCGCTTCAAGGCACCGGGCTGAGAATCGCTGGTAATCTCTTGCCGCCGCCATTTCCCGTGCTCCCGCCCAACTCAACGAAAATGTGGTGAGGTTTGTTCCTGGCAGAAGGCTGACGGGCTTACGCGCCGCGGCTCTTCCGCTGGGCTCTAGCCATCGTATTATGACACCATGACGCTAAGGCAAAAATGTCTTCCCGCGTCCGGATACACCGGTTAATCGCCAAGGATCGCGAGCTTCTGCCCTTCCTCTACCGTCTCTTTTTCCTGCACCAGGATTGCCGCCACGGTGCCGGCGCGCGGCGCGGCGACCGGTATCTCCATCTTCATCGATTCGAGCACGATCAAGGTATCGCCGTTTTGCACGCGATCGCCGGTGGCGACCGCGATGGTCAACACCACGGCATTGAGCTCGGAAAGCACCGACGTATCGGACATCTGGGCGAGCCTTTCAGGGACGCATGGGGAACGCGGATGGACCGGGTGCGACAAGCTTGTCGGAAAGTCGCGCGAATTCGCATAGCAGCGGGCGGCTCTCGCGCGGATCGATGATCTCCTCGACCCAGAACGCCTCGGCGGTGCGGAACGGCGACCGCAGCTTGTTCAGGCGCTGCTCGATCTCGGTGAGCTTGGCGGTCGGATCCGCTGCGGCATCGATCTCTGCCCGGTAGGCCGCCTCGATGCCGCCCTCGAGCGGCAGCGAGCCCCAATAGCCGGACGGCCATGCATAGCGCAGCGCCAACCGGCCGGCCGGCTGGTGCACGGCTCCGGCGACGCCGAAACAATTGCGCATGATGATGGTGCACCATGGCACGGTGGTCTGATTGATCGCCGCCATGGCGCGCACGCCGTGACGGATGGTGGCGGCGCGCTCGGCCTCGATGCCGATGAGAAAGCCGGGACAGTCCATGAGATAGACGACCGGCAGATGAAAGGTCTCCGCCAGGTCGACGAAGCGCACGATCTTCTGGCACGCGGTGGCGGTCCAGGAGCCGCCGTAGAAATACGGGTCGCTCGCCATCACGGCGAAAGCGCGGCCGTCCAATCTTGCCAGTCCGGCAACGATGGAGCGGCCGAACATCGCGCCCATTTCGAAGAAGCTGCCGCGGTCCACCAAGGCTTCGATGATCGGGCGCACCTTGTAGACCTTGCGGCGGTCCTTCGGAATGGCGTCCATGAGACTTTCATCCCGGCGTTCCGGATCGTCATCGCTGGCGAGCCTTGGCGGCAGCTCATGCACCGAGTTCGGCAGATAGGAGAGAAAGCGCCGCGCACAGGCGAAGGCCTCTTCTTCGCTGTCGACGGCATGATCGACGGCGCCGCTGCGGGTCTGGATCTCCCAGCCGCCGAGTTCCTGCTTGCTGAGGTTCTGGCCGATCCGGGCCACCACCGGCGGTCCGGCGACGAACATGGCGGAGGAATTGGTCATTACCGAATAATGGCTGGCGGCGAGCCGCGCAGCGCCGAGTCCGGCGACCGACCCGAGGCCGAGCGCGACGACCGGCACCACGGCCATGTTGGCGCTGGTGTAATGGAACAACATCGATTGGCCGACGCCGCCGGGCAGATTGGCGCGGCCCTTGGTCTCGATCGTCTTCACCGAGCCGCCGCCGCCGGAGCCCTCGATGATGCGAATGATCGGCAGGCGGAATTCGGCCGCCATCCGTTCGGCCATCAATGACTTCTCGTGGATAGCGGCGTCTGCCGATCCGCCGCGCACGGTGAAATCGTCGCCGACCACGACGACCGGTCGGCCGTCGATGCGGGCGCGCCCGAACACGCAATTCGATGCTGTGAACGACTCCAGCTCGTTGTTCTCGTCATAGGTCGCACTGCCGGCAATCGCACCGGTTTCGTGGAAGCTTCCGGCGTCGACCAGTCCAACGATGCGCTCGCGCACGGTGAGCCGGCCGCCATCGTGCTGGCGCTTGACCTTGTCGGCTCCACCCATTTCGTGAGCCAGCTGCTCGCGCAGGCGAAGCTCTTCCAGTTCGGCACGCCAATTCATCGGCATTTCCTCTTTAGTCCGCGGCGCCGCGGTGCGACTCTACGGCAACGGTGTAGCTTACTCTTGATACCAGGATTGAACACCGCCGAGGCGCGTTTCGCGATTCGCCCACGCGCCGGTATGGCATGCGGTGCGAGCAACGATTACTTCCCGGCGAATTGGGCCGGCCGCTTCTCCAAAAACGCCGTGACGCCCTCGCCAAAGTCCGCCGAAGCGCCGGCGATGCGCTGCATGCGGCATTCGAGATCGAGCTGCTGCTCATAGGCGTTCTCGGGACTCTCCCAGTAGAGGCGCCGGATGAGGCCGAGCGCGACGGTTGGACCGGCGGCAAGCTCGTGCGCCAGTCGCCGCGTTTCGGGCATCAGCATCGCGTCATCGAAGACGCGAGTGACGAGGCCCCAGGCGAGCGCGGTCTCGGCCGACAGACGCTCGCCAAGCAGCGATAGCTCCATTGCGCGCGCTCGCCCGATCAGTCGCGGCAGCAGCCACGTCGAGCCGCAATCGGGCACCAGGCCGATACGCCGAAACGCCTGGAGGAAATAGGCGGAGCGCGCGCAAACGATGAGATCGGCCATCAGCGCGATGCTCATGGCGGCGCCGGCGGCGGGGCCGTTGACGGCAGAGATGATCGGATAGGGCAGGTCGCGCAGCCGCCGCAGGAATGGATGGTACAGCGTCTCCAGCGCCTGGCCGGCGCCACGCGGCAGCGGGCCATTGCCGCGTCCCTGCAGGTTGGCTCCGGTGGAAAACGCGCGTCCCACGCCGGTGATCACCAAACACCGGGTCCGTTCGCTCGAGTCGGCGAGGGCATCGAGGGCATCGGTTAGGCCCTTGAGCATCTCCGGCGACACCGCGTTAAGCACTTCCGGGTGGTTCATGCTCAGGATAGCAACGGCCCCCTCGCGGTCCAGGCGCGCACGTTCGAACTCCATTGACCCCTCCATTGTCGGCTCCTCGCCGAGGGCTTGCAGTGTATCATTGTGGATAGCGCTGAGGGCCTGTTCATGCGCTGCCGATGGCGCGAAGCGAACGTCAGTGCCCGGCCGGCAGCGACGCCGGACGGCGGCCCGCGCGATGAGAAATCCCCGCGTTGGCGCAGTAGCGCGGCAAATGGTGTTTCACCAAACCAAAGCCGGCGAGGATGAGGCTCGTCCACACGGCGACGCTGAAATACAGGCTCATCCAGACAATTTCATTCTTCCAGCGGTCGATATCGTGGGTCACGACCCGATGGGTGGCGACGTCGTGCAGGCCGCCGAGCAATCCGAAAAATTCCTGCCCGGCCGCTGTCTCGGCGTGCCAGCGGGCGAAATACATCGGCACGTCCACCGTGGTCATGAAGGCGACGTATCCGACCACCCCGGCTGTCGCGGCCAGGATGGCGAATTGAACGAGGCCGCGGAACTTGGTCACGAGTCGGAACAGGGCCAATGCGATCAACAGGAAGGCTGCCGTCCAAAGCGAATTTTCCAGCACGTTGCCCAGATAGTTCGTGGTGATGACCGCGTACCAGGAGCAGGCCTCGGCAACCACGATTATGGGAACAATCGCGTTCGCGACATTTCGCGCCGTGTTCGAATTCGCCGCTTTCGCCAACTCGCGCAAGACGATCGCCCATTGGACGGCAAAGCAGATCTCGGCGACGGTCGCGACCGACCGCCCGACCATGACGCTCGACAGCCAGGTGTCGAACAAACAAATCCGCTGCACATCTGCTCGCGGCAGGACCGAGCGGAAGGCGCAGCCGAACACATAGGCGGCGCTGAGCAGCAACAGCGGCTCGATCGCAAACGCGCGGACCCGCCGCTTGCTGCGCGCGCCGCGGAAGCGAGACCGGAGCCCGAGCAGCAAAGCAATATTTGCGGCGCTGACGAGGACCAGAAAGCTCCACCACACCGAAACCGGATTTGACCAAGTGAGCCAGTCGAGGCGCATCGGCCTACCTGCACGCGTTACCGAACGCTCATGGAATTGTAACAATATCGTCACCCAACGCTAGAGTCCGTGCGGCAGTTCCTGCGTGCGGCGTCAGCACAGGGCTGGCATCGATGGCAATGTTGCGGAACTTCCCATAACATCGGCTTCGGCGGTGGGCGGCGGCTGCGGCGTGCGGGGTCGTCTGCCCGTTCGGCGCGCGCGAGCCGGCGCGTGCCTTATTTGTGGCGTAGGAGGCTGCAAACGGAATGCCGGACAATTTACAACGATCGAGCGGCATTGAACTCGTCTTTTGTCATGTTGGACGCCCCCATGAACTTGCGTGACGGTGCTGGTGCGGCCGTTCCCGGCAACGGCCGGGTTGCCCAACCGTATCGCCACTCACGCTCCAGAGTGAGTGCGATCGGACTGATCGGCGGCCTGGCCGCCGGCGCGCTCACCGGCTGCGGGGTCAGCGAACAGGGCATAGGCACACTCACCCTCGATCCCGGTCGATACGCCTTGTATCATTGCAATAATCTGGTGGACCGACTGAAGGGCCTGATCAATCGGGAAAAGGAATTGCGCAACCTGATGGACAAGGCGGGGGAAAGTACCGGTGGCGCCCTGATCGGCGCGTTGTCCTATCGCACCGAGTACGAAAGCGTGCTCAGCGACCAGAAACTCGTGCGCCGCCTGGCGGCCGAGAAGAAATGCGACCTTGGTCCGCTCGGTCCGCCGCCCACTTATCAGAGCGATCAAAGCATTCGCTGATGATTCGGGGAAAGCCGCACGCGGGCTACGCGGCGCGGCCTTCACGTCTCGAGCTGATGAATTGTCCGATTGGCGGTTCGCAGCCGCCCACTCAGCTCGCGGCCGATTGCAGCCAAGAGCTGGATGACAACAGCGGGGAATTTCGCCGCCATCGCGGTAAAGTTCGACGTTGGGAGCGCATAGCAGACGAGGTCCTCGTCGGCGACGACCGTCGCCGAGCGGGCTCCGGCATCGAGCAGCGCCAGCTCCCCGAACATGGTGCCGGGAGCGAACGTCGCCAACCGGATATTGGTGTTGGGCAATTCGAGGTACGCGCTGGCGCTGCCTTTGGTGACCACCAAAAGCTCGTTGCCGGGATCCCCTTCGCGAAAGATCACGTCGCCCGCCCGGTAGGACACCCGCCGCAAGTACTGCTCCACGGTCGCCAGGTCGGCGGCGTTGAAATGCGCGAACACGCCGGCCTCCGCCAGCGGGATCTCTTCGCGATGCAGCCGCGGTTGCGTGCGCAACAGATCGTTCTCCGCTCGCTCGATGGCGCGATCGACGTCCGGCAGGATGCCGGCATCGCCAATCGACGACAGCATGCCGAAATTCTCCAGCCGCTCCATCGCTGTCGTCCCGTCCGCCACCGCCAGCAACAACTCTTTCTTTTGTTGGGATAGCCTGGTTTTGAGCTCCAGCAAGGCGCCGGCGCCCGTGGAGTCGATCTCGGTGAGGCGGCGCAAATCGAGGATCACGCACGACGTTTCGCGCCGCAAAGCGGCGTCGATATCGTTCAGCATTTTTTCGCCGGTGCCGAAGAACAGCGCGCCCTGCAACTCGACGACCAGAATGGCATCGCCAGCGCGATCGAGAAATACCCGCTCCGCAGCAGTCCACGCGGTACGCGAATGGATTGCGCCGCAGCGATAGCTACGCCGGATGATTGACCGGCTCATGCGGAACACGAACAGCGCGATGGCGATCGCCACGCCGATGAAAACCGCCGAGACGATGTTGAGCGCGATCGAGAGCACCGCCACGACGACGACAACCGCGAGATCGAGAACGACGTTGAGGCGATAAGCGGCGGGCCCCCGGCGCAACCCACCGGCCAGCCGCAGGCTCCAGAGATCGAAATGCTGCACGGCGATGACCATGATGACGGCAGACAACGCGACGCGCGGAATTTGGCCGAGCCAGCGGAACGCCACGGCGCCGGCGATCAAAAGCGCCACGGCGTTGACCAACACCGACAGCGGCGTGCGCGCGCCGAACGCGCGGTTGGCGACGCTGGGGCCGATATTGATGCCGCTGGTGATGCCGCCGATGCAGGCGGCGGCGAGGTTGCCGACGCCGAGGCGAACGAGCAGCCGATTGCCGTCGCGGCGCGGCTCGTTCGGCGCCGTCACCAGCTTGGCGCACAACAGCGCATCGATGGAGGCGATCATGGCGAGCGCCAGCGCGCCGCCGAGGACGGTCGGCGCGAGCGCAGCAAGGTCGCCGCCGCGCGCCAGAGCGGTAAAATAGGGAAACGCCGTCAAGCCGATGTCGGCACGCGGTCCGCTGGCGACGACGGGTCCGAGATAGGCGCCGAGACCGGCCAGCTTGCCGAGATAATAGAGGCCGCAGCCGGTGACGATGCCGACGACAATCGGTGGAACTTTCGGCAGCCATTTGCGGGCGTTCCACATCGCGGCAAAGGTCACGGCGGCGATGGCGACGCTGAGCGGCTTTATGGATTGCAGATGCTGCGGCACCTGCATGAACGGGATGTTGCGGTCGAAGCCGCACACATTGCCCAATTGTACGAGAAACAACAGCGCCGCCGCGGCGTTCTGAAACCCGGCCATCACCGGTTGCGGCGCGAACTTGATCAATGTTCCGAGCCGGGCGAGGCCGAATAGCGCCTGTAGCGCACCGCCAAGCAGGACCACTGAAAACGTGGTGGCCAGGATCAACGGAATGCCGCCTGTAGTGATCGCCGGCATATCGGAATGAACAAGGCCGTAAATCAACAGGCCGAGGAAAAAGGTGCTGGTGACCCGCGGCGCATAGATCGTCGTGGTCTTATCGCCGAGCAACACGCAGACGACGGCAACGACACACGCCGTCGCGATCCCAGCCAATGCGCCGTAAGCAAAATAATCCTCGCCGAGCGCGGCGAAGGCGAACATGCCGTAGCCCATCGCCAGCGGAATGGCGACTGCGGCCGACACCAGGCCGCCGAAGACGTCGTTGCGGGCGTGGGAAAGCGGGTTCATGGCGATGCGCTTCGATGGCCGGATGAAAACCCAACCGCTGCTCCTATCGGAGCCGAGGCGGCGGCGCCAGCGGAATCTGGCTTTGCCGCGGCACGCGTCGCCTTGCGGTTGTGCGGAACCGGCGGCACGGCGGCGACGTTGCACGAAGACGCTGCCCAACCGCCGGGGCGGTTTCGGGCATCGACCATCGCATTGATCGGAGACAACCATGGCAGGAGAACTGAACGGGCGCACCATCGCCGTGCTGGCGACCGACGGCGTCGAGCAAGTGGAACTCACCGAGCCGGTGAAGGCCCTGAAGGACGCCGGCGCCGACGTGCAGATCGTTTCGAACAAGACGGAAATTCAGGCCTTCAAGCATCACGACAAGGCCAGCAAAGTGCCGGTCGACATGGCGCTCGATGACGCCAACCCGGAAGACTTTGACGGTCTGGTGCTGCCCGGGGGCGTCATCAATCCAGACGCGCTGCGGCTGGTGCCGGCGGCGATCGCTTTCGTCCGTCATTTCGTGCAGGAGAACAAGCCGATCGCCGCGATCTGCCACGGTCCGTGGACGCTGATCGACGCCGGCGGCGTCAAGGGCAAGAAAATGACCTCCTGGCCGTCGCTGAAATCTGATCTGTCGAACGCCGGCGCCACGTGGGTCGACGAGCAGGTGGTGAGCGACGGCGGCCTCATCACCTCGCGCAAGCCAGATGATCTGCCGGCCTTCAACAAGACGATGATCGAAGAATTCCGCCACAGCCACGCGGCGGCCAAGTGATGGCGGCAAAGTGATCGCCGCAAAGTCCGTCGCCGTTGGCATCTTTTGCATCTAGAAGCCGCCGGTGGTGAGCGCAATCGCGACGCCGGCGATCGCGAGCAGCACCAGCACGGCGGCGCTGACGGCGGTCGCCCGCCCACCTGCGAAAAAAGCGGCGTACGCGGCCTTGAGAATATTGTTCGAGGAGGCGGCGATAAGGATCGCCGCCGCCAGCGCGCTGTCCGATATTCCCGATGTGCCGCCTTGCGCCAAATTGAGCACGAAAGGATCGATGTCGGTCACGCCGACAATGGCGGCGAGCGCATAGATGCCGGAAGTTCCGAACTGGGTTTCCGCCCACTTCGACAACAGCGATACGGCAACGAACAGGCAGGCAAACAGCGCGGCGGGGCCGAGCTCCAGCGGGTTGCCGCCGGATGGCGCCAGCCGCTGCGTTTTGGCGTCATGCGACGCCGGTTTGGCAAACCGATATTGCAGCGCGCAGACCACGAGGCCGGCCAGCGACAGCCCGCAGAGCGGCAGCGCCAAACCCCGCGCCAGCGGCATATTGAAGAACGCGACTACCGCCAGAATGCGCAGATACATGATGGCGGTGGCGAGCGTGATGCCGGCTTGCGCCGGCCCCCGCATTACCGATCCGGTCTTTGCCTGCCGCGCCAGTACTACCGTCGTCGCCGTCGACGAATAAAGGCCGCCCAGCGCCGCCATCCATAGCCCGCGGGCTGCGGCGGGCCAGTAGCGCTGAGCAAGATAGCTCACATAGGACAGCGAGGAGACCACGACGAGCGCCAGCCAGGCCTGATGCGGCGTGATGGTCGTGAGCGTCGTCACCGGCTCGTTGGGCAAGAGCGGCAGGATAATTCCGGTCAGGATCAAAAATTCGCCGGCGGTGACGATCTCCTTCAGGGCGACGCGCCGCGCCAGCGCGTGAAGCTTCTCGCGGCCGGTAAGGAGGAGGACAGCGGTCACCGTAAACGCCACTGCCACCCAGGGCGGCAACGCCAAGGCGACGGCGCCGAGCAGATAGGCGTGGACGTTGAGCACAGGCACCACTAGCCCGACATTGGGCTCGCCCTTCTCGTCCTGCTCGCCGACATGCTGGCGATAGAAGACGGCGAGCCAGGCGCCAAGCACGAGGAAGCCGGCCGTGAAGGGGAGGAAATGCGTCGGGTCGAGCAGGTAGAGCACGCCCCCCGCCGCGGCGAGCAAGGGAAAGGTGCGAATGCCGCCCGGACGCTTGGTGTCGGTGCGGGCGAAAAAGTCCTCGAATGCCAGGCCGAGAAACAGGCTCAAGCCGAGCAGCAGAGCCACGCTCGTCACTGAAGGTGCCGAAATCATGAGATCGACCGTGGAGGTTGACGAGGTCGGGCCGTGGCAGCTTGATCGGCCCTATCATACATGGCCTGATAGGGCGAACGAAGAAGCGCAAAAAGCGTCCGGCGGTTGACCTGACCCGCAAAGCTGGGCCGGGAGATCGAATCTTGGGAGGGAAGCGATGAGCTGGTTACCCGACAAGGACCCGGTGCTCGGCGACAAGCATTCATGCGACGCCCTTGAACTGATCATTGTGCCGCGGGTGCGCGATCTCGGCGACGGTTTTTCGGTACGTCGCGCGCTGCCGCATGGCAGGCGGCAGATGGTCGGTCCGTTCATTTTCTTCGACCAGATGGGGCCGGTGCAGCTCATGGCTGGGAAGGGTATGGACGTTCGCCCGCATCCGCACATCGGGCTGGCGACGGTCACCTACCTGTTCGACGGCCGCGTCATGCATCGCGACAGCGAAGGCAACGCGCTGGAGATTACGCCGGGGTCGATGAATCTGATGACCGCGGGGCGCGGCATCGCTCATTCCGAACGCTCTCCGGCGAGTGCGCGATCCGGCAGCGAGGGAATGTTCGGCATTCAGAGCTGGATCGCGCTGCCGCAATCGCACGAGGAAATGGCGCCGCTGTTCGAGCATTTCGACGCCGAGAGCCTTCCCACCGTCAAGGACAAGGGTGTACGCGCTCGCGTCATCGCCGGCGCTGCCTTCGGCCAAAAATCTCCCGTCGGAATGGTCTCGGAATGGTTTTATGCCGAAGTCCTGGTCGACGCCGGCTCCAGCGCCCCGCTCGATCCCGACCACGAGGAGCGGGCGGTCTACGTCGCCGAAGGCGAGGTCGACATCGCCGGCGACAAATTTCCGGCGCCGCAACTCCTGGTATTTCGTCCCGGCGATCGCATCACGGTGACGGCGACGCGGCCGGCGCGGCTGATGTTCCTCGGCGGCGCGGCGCTGGAGGGCCCGCGCTACATCTGGTGGAATTTCGTCTCCTCGCGCCAGGAGCGCATCGAGCAGGCGAAAGAGGAGTGGAAAACCGGACGCTTCGCGCCGATACCGGGCGACGCCACCGAGTTCATCCCGCTGCCGGAGAATTAGGCTCGATCCTTCGCGCCAACGGCGGTAATCGTTCCGTAGCTCGGCTGGAATTGAATCAATAGGCCACCAGCCCAGGCGTCTTATTCCCTGTCATCCCCAAGGACCCTGCCGGTCTTGGGATTCACGAGGTGCAGCTTTGTGCAAGCCGTGCAGATCAGCGATTCGTAAGTGTCGTCGGCACCCGCGCGTGCCGGATCGTCCGCGAACCAGCCTTGCACATTCAGCCCTGTCGTCGGGCATCGGTAGATGATTGTGGCCATCGACCAATTACGGCATGGGCGAAAGCCGGCCGACAACTAAGGGAATGTCCTGAGGACGAGGGCCGGAAATCTGTCCAGCACCCGAAACCAGGTACGGGCCCATTGCGAACAAAACGGGAATCGTGATCGAGTCCTGGCTCGGTCCTCGGTGATTCGAGCCAAAAAAAGGTCCCATGCCGGCGGCGTGCCTGGAAAAGCTTAATCCGCAACAACGCCGCGCCGTCGAGCATGGCGGCCTGCCGCTTGGAGAGGCCGGACCGCTGCTCATTATCGCCGGCGCCGGGTCCGGCAAGACCGCGACGCTGGCGCACCGCGTCGCCTATCTCGTCGAACACGGTGCCGATCCGCGCCGCATCATGCTGCTGACCTTCTCGCGGCGCGCCGCGGCGGAGATGACGCGGCGGGTCGACCGCATCCTCGCCGGCTTTATACGCGGGAGCGGCGGCGGCGCCGCCGGCGCTTTGGCCGACGTCCTGGCCTGGGCCGGCACGTTCCACGCCATCGGCGCGCGGCTTTTGCGCGAATATGCGGAGACGATCGGGCTTGCGCCCGGCTTCACCATCCACGATCGCGAGGATTCGGCCGATCTGATGAATCTCGTCCGTCACGATCTCGGTTTTTCCAAAACCGAGAAGCGATTTCCGGCCAAGGGCACGTGTCTCGCAATCTACTCGCGCGCGGTGAACGGCGAACTTCCGCTCGACGAGGTTCTCGGCTCGTATTTCCCGTGGTGCGCGACCTGGCAAGACGAGCTGCGCGCGCTGTTCGCGCACTATGTTGAAGGAAAACAGCGCCAGCAGGTGCTCGATTACGACGATCTCCTCCTATATTGGGCGCACATGATGCAGGAGCCGGCGATCGCGGCGGAAGTCGCCGAACGCTTCGATCACGTGCTGGTCGACGAATATCAGGACACCAACAGGCTCCAGGCCACGGTCCTCTTGGCGCTGCGGCCGAGCGGCAGGGGCCTCACCGTCGTCGGCGACGACGCGCAGTCGATCTATTCGTTTCGCGCCGCGACCGTGCGCAATATCCTCGACTTTCCCGGGCACTTTAATCCGCGCGCCGACATCGTCACGCTGGAGCAGAACTACCGCTCGACGCAGCCGATCCTGGCCGCAGCCAACGCGGTCATCGAATTGGCCGAGGAGCGCTTCACCAAGAACTTGTGGTCAGAGCGAAAATCCGGGGAGCGGCCGCAGATCGTCAGCGTGCGCGACGAGTCGGATCAGGCGTTCTACGTTGTCGAAGAAATCCTTGAGAACCGCGAGCAGGGGTTGACGCTCAAAAGCCAGGCCGTCTTATTCCGCGCCTCGCACCACTCAGGGCCGCTGGAAGTCGAGCTGACCCGGCGCAACATTCCATTCGTGAAATTCGGCGGCCTGAAATTTCTCGAGGCCGCGCATATCAAGGACATGCTGTCCTTCCTGCGCTGGGCGGAAAATCCGCGCGACCGTGTCGCCGGTTTCCGGGTCGTCCAGTTGTTGCCGGGCGCCGGGCCGGTCACGGCGGCAAAAGTGTTGCAGCACATCGGCGAAGTGGCCGATCCGGTCGCGGCACTGAGTGAATTCAAGCCGCCGGCCGCGGCGGCTGAGCACTGGCCCGGTTTCATCGAGGCGGTTCGTTTGGTCCGCGGCCGGGCGGCGGGATGGCCGGCGGAGCTCGACCTCGTGCGCCGCTGGTACGAACCGCACCTCGAGCGCATTCATGACGACGCGATGCTGCGCCAGCCCGATCTCTTGCAACTCGTGCAGATCGCCTCGACCTATCCCAGCCGCGAGCGGTTCTTGACTGAGCTGACGCTCGATCCGCCGGACGCGACCAGCGATCGCGCCGGCGATCCGCTGCTCGACGAGGATTATCTCATCCTCTCCACCATCCACTCGGCCAAAGGGCAGGAATGGAAGTCGGTTTTCATCTTGAACGCGGTCGACGGTTGTTTGCCGTCGGACCTGGCGACCGGAACCAGCGCCGAGATCGAGGAGGAGCGGCGGCTCCTCTACGTCGCCATGACGCGTGCCAAGGACCATCTCCACGTGATGGTGCCGCAGCGGTTTTTCGTGCACGCGCAACGAAAGAACGGCGACCGGCACCTGTACGCATCGCGCACGCGCTTTATCCCGGCGGCGCTGCTCGAACACTTCGAGTGCTGCGCCTGGCCGCGCGCGACGCCGGCGCAATCATCGGTAAAGCCGGTCCGCGTGCCGGTCGATCTCCGCGAACGCATACGCCGGACGTGGCGATAGCATTAGCTCATTACCGCCCTGCAATGTCTTGGAACGGGTCTCAGGCAGCGGGGCATGGCGGCTCGCAGGCCTTAGTGACTGAGCTGGCCATCTCCCGTGGCGCGAATTTCATCGGCGACGGACGACAGATCGGTCTTTGCTTCGTCACGCGATGGCGATTCGATCGGCTTTTCAGGCCGCCGCGAAACCCCTTCGAATTGCACATCTTGCTCAATGGTTAGTGACTGGTTGTAGATTTCGCCGCTAACCACGGCCTTGCCCTGCAGCTTGACACCGTTGCTATGAATAGTGCCCTTAAAACCGCCCTGAATGCTTGTCTCATGGGCGATGATGTTTCCTTCGACCTGCGCACTCTCGCGAATGATAAGTTGCGAGGCGTGAATATCGCCGATGATGCGGCCGAAGATCTGCAGGGGGCCCTCACAGACGATGTTGCCGGTCACTCGCATGCCGGGACCGAGAGTGGAAACCACTTCCGGCGACGTCTTGCTGGAGATTGCTGCCGTGTTGAGGCTAACCCCGTTTTCGCCTTTGGAAAAGATACTCAATTCGACCTCCTCAATCGCTATAGAGCGAATGGTTCGCTGTTCACCAGCAAACAAGCGCCGCTGCCACAACCAACAATGAATTATAAATCAGATCGCTCTGCCAAGTACAAAATAATGGAGATATTGATAACGGAGCCAGAGGACACCATGCGCGGCACTCGGGCTTGCATTCGGCAGATTTCCAGCGACTGATCGAGTGCGACGGTATTTTGCGGTCTTGCAGCGTTTACCAAAACGAACGTTAATAGTTGTGCCACCTTTGTCGTAGGGGTCGGTACGGTTCAGGAGACGCGCGATGAAGGACGAAGCATTGCAGGCGGCAGTGGCCAAGTTCCTGAAGAACGCCAGCGGTATGGCACAGCTTGAAATAGTACAGGCGGTCCGTAGCGCCATCGCCAGTGGAAAACTGCAGGGCAACGAATCCTGGACCGCCGCAATCACGTTTTCCAGCGAGAAGGTCGCATTGGATATAACGATCTACGGCAAAATTGAACTCTAGTCCGAGGCAGGAGAAAGGGTTCTACAGTCGGTTGGCCGATAGACTGGCAGCCTCTGACTCAGCCGTTGGGAGCGATCCGGCACCCGATCCAGCCAGCTTCCCGGATAATAGCGCAGCTGGCCGGTTATAAGCTCGATACTGTCAGAAATAGCGCCGGGACTTGCTGCTGCTCGCCGGCCAATTTCTCGGCCGTCACCGCGCGCCGGTAGCCGTCCCGCCGCTGCAGCCGCCGCCAGTAGGCCGCCACGTTTGGGCCGAAGTCCTTGGCCAGGCCGATGCTCTCGGCGAGCCGCAAGGCAAAGCCGATCGAGATGTCGGCCGCGGTGAACCGATCGGCGCAGAGGGTCTCGGCCCGGCCGAGCGCCGCTTCGACGGCCTTGAGCCGGCCGAAGAACCACTTGGTGTAGTCGCCGGCAACCTGCGGGCTGCGCCGTTCCTCCGGCTCCAGGAAGCTATAGCGCAGCACCAGAGTCTGCGGAAACGTCAGCGTGGCCTCGCCGAAATGAAGCCAGTTGAGGTAGGCGCCATAGGCCGGCTCATCGACGCCGACCACCAGCGGTGTCGGCCCGTACCGCGTTCCGAGATAGTGGCAGATCGCCGACGATTCCGTCATGCGGGTTTCGCCGTCGATCATGAAGGGAATGGTGCCGAGCGGATTGATGGCGAGATAGTCTTTCGCCAGCGCGCGCGGCGGGAACGGCAGCATCTTGAGCTCGTAAGCAAGCCCCAATTCTTCGAGCATCCACAGCGGACGAAACGAGCGCGCCGCCGCACAATGATAAAGCGTGATCATGGCGCCCCTGTCGTTGGTCAACCGCCGCTCACAGGCCCATTTGCCTGCTGGCGAGATCCTTCATGATCTCTTCGCTGCCGCCGCCGATCGCATTGACTTTGACCTCGCGGTAGATGCGTTCGACCTTCAGCCCGCGCATATAGCCGGCACCGCCGAAAATCTGTACCGCTTCCGACGCGCAGAACGCCATGGTCTGGGTCGCCTGGTTTTTCAGCATGCAGATTTCTGCCACCGGATTTTCACCCTGATCGAGCCGCCAGGCCAGCATTTCCAGCATCGCCTGCGAGGCGGCGACGCGCTGCGCCATATCCACCAGCTTGTGCCTGATCACCTGGTGCTGTGCCAGCGCCTTGCCGAACGTCTGCCGCTGCTTGGCGTATTCTATTGCCTCGTCGAGACAGACACGGGCAGCGGCGGTGCATCCGGCCGCCATCGTCAAACGCTCGTTGTTGAAATTCTGCATGATGAGCTTGAAGCCGACCCCTTCCTCGCCGAGCAGATTGCGGGCGCGGACCCGACAATTGTCGAAATGCAGCGTCGCGGTGTCGGAAGCCCACCAGCCCATTTTCTTCAGCGGCGTGCGGGTCAGTCCCGGCGTCGCACCTTCGATCAGCAGCAGGCTGACGCCGTCGGCCCCCGGCCCGCCGGTGCGGACCGCGGTGGTGATGTAATCGGCGCGCATGCCGGAGGTGATGAAAGTCTTCTCGCCGTTGACCAGGTAGCAATCGCCGTCGCGGCGCGCGATGGTCCGCAGATTGGCGACGTCGGAGCCGCCGCTCGGCTCGGTGATGGCGAGTGCGGAAATCTTCTTGCCGGAAAGGATTTCCGGCAGCACGCGGGCTTTGAGTTCGGCGCTGCCGGCGCGCGCGATCGGCGGCGCACCGATCGAATGGCTGTTGAGGCCGGCGCTGACGCCGCCGGCGCCTGCCCGCGCCAGCTCCTGCACCGCGATGATCCACATGAAGCGGTCGGTCTCGGTCCCGCCGTACGCCTCGGGAAATCCGAGCCCGAGCAGGCCGATCCGTGCCGCTTTTTCGTAGAGCGCGCGAGGAAACTCGCCCGCTTCGTCCCAGCTGTGCGCGTAGGGCTCGATCTCGCGTTCGACAAAGCGACGCACCGTGTCGCGGAACGCGATGTGGTCGGCGGTGTAAAATGGGCTTTTGCTCAAGCGTCGGACTCCGCAACGGCATCGCGCCGGGATATCTGCGACAGGATACGCCAAGACCGCAAGCCCGACGTGCGCCGCGCCAATAAATGCTCGCCGGACGATGGACGCAAAATGCGCCGCTTACGACAGCGCAACGTGCCGCAGCCGCAACGCATTGGCGACGACGCTGACCGACGACAACGCCATGGCCGCGGCCCCGATCGTCGGCGACAGCAACAGCCCGAACAGCGGGTAGAGCGCACCGGCCGCGATCGGCACGCCGGCCGCATTATAGAGAAACGCAAAGAGCAGGTTTTGCCGGATGTTGCGCATGGTCGCGGCGGAGAGTTGGCGCGCGCGGACGATGCCAGTGAGGTCGCCCTTGGCCAGCGTAATGCCGGCGCTGGCCATGGCGGCGTCGGTGCCGCCGCCCATGGCGATGCCGATGTCGGCGGCGGCCAGCGCCGGCGCATCGTTGACGCCGTCGCCCGCCATGGCGACGACGCGGCCGGCACGCCGCAGTTTTTCGACCACGGCGCTCTTGCGCTCGGGCAATACCTGGGCCTCCACGTCGGCGATGCCGAGGCGCCTCGCCACGGCGAGCGCCGTGGTGCGATTGTCGCCGGTCAGCATGACGATGGCGATGCCTTGTGCGTTCAGCGCCGCGAGCGCCGCCGGCGTCGTCGGCTTGATCGGATCGGCGACGGCGAGGAGGCCGGCGAGCTTGCCGTCCATCGCGACGAAAACGACCGTGGCACCGTCGTGGCGCAGGCGCTCGGCGTCGTCGCGCAACGGGTCGGTAGCGACGCCGAGTTCGGCAAAGAATTCGGCGTTGCCGAGCGCGACGCGGCGACGCTCGACCAGGCCGACCGCACCCTTGCCCGCCGGGGCGTCGAATCCGACGACGCGGTGGAGTTCGATCTTTCGCTCGGTTGCCGCGGCGACGATCGCCGCGGCGAGCGGATGCTCGCTGGCGCGCTCGACGCTCGCGGCAAACTGCAGCAGCATCTCTTCGTCGAAATTCGCCGCCAACACGACGGCGGTGAGCTTCGGCTTGCCCTCGGTCAGTGTGCCGGTCTTGTCGACGACGAGGGTGTCGACCTTTTCCATGCGCTCCAGGGCTTCGGCGTTCCTGATCAGGATACCGGCCTGGGCCGCGCGGCCGACGCCGACCATGATCGACATCGGGGTGGCCAGCCCGAGCGCGCAGGGGCAGGCGATGATTAGCACGGTGACGGCGGCCACGAGCGCGTAGGACAGGCGCGGCTGCGGTCCGAAAACCGCCCAGGCCGCGAACGCCAGCAGCGCCGCCACGATGACTGCCGGCACGAACCAGGAGGCGACCCGATCGGCGAGCCGCGCGATCGGCGCGCGCGAGCGCTGCGCGGCGGCGACCATCTGCACGATCCGCGCCAGCATCGTGTCGCGGCCGATCTTTTCCGCGCGCATGATGAAGCCGCCGCTTTGATTGAGCGTTCCGGCGATGAGGTTTGCGCTGGCTTGCTTGGGCGCCGGCATCGATTCGCCGGTGACCATCGATTCATCGATCGACGATTGGCCCTCGACCAGGACGCCGTCGACCGGCACCCGTTCGCCGGGGCGGACGCGGATCAAGTCGCCGACTGCGACGGCCTCGAGCGGCACGTCCTCGTCGCTGCCGTCGCCCCGCACGCGCCGCGCGCTGTTGGGCGTCAGCGTCATCAGCGCGCGGATCGCGCTTAAGGTCGAGGCGCGGGCGCGCAGTTCCAAAACCTGCCCGAGCAGCACCAGCACGGTGATTATCGCGGCGGCCTCGAAATAAAGCGCTACGGCACCGTGCGCATCGCGGAACCCCGGCGGAAACAATCCGGGCGCCAGCGCCGCCACCAGGCTGTAGAGGTAGGCGACGCCGATGCCCATGGCGATCAGCGTGAACATATTGAGATGACGGCTCACTAGCGAACGGGCGCCGCGCACGAAGAACGGCCAGCCGCCCCACAGCACGACCGGCGTCGCCAAGACAAGCTGCACGATTTCCGACGCGCCGTGCGGCAGCGGCGCAAAGCCGAAATGCCCACCCATCTCCAGCACCAGTAAAGGCAGCGCCAGCGCTGCCGACACCCAAAAGCGCCGTGTCATGTCGCCGAGTTCGCCGCCGTCATCGGCGCCGCCGGCTTCGGGCTCGAGCGCCATGCCGCAAATGTGGCAGGCGCCCGGTCCCAGCTGGCGGACTTCCGGATGCATCGGGCAGGTATAGATCGCATCCTCGGGCACCGGCGCTGCTGGTGCGGCGGCCTTTTCGCCCAGATATTTATTTGGATCGGCGGCAAACTTGGCGCGGCAGCCGGCCGAGCAGAACGCGTAATCGCGGCCGTGATGGGTGTAACGGTGCGGGCTCGCCGCCGCATCGACCGTCATGCCGCACACCGGATCGATGACGCCGCCGCCATGCGCCTGAACCAAAGCTTCCACGCTGAAGGCCTGCTTGCAACGGATACCCTGGAGGGGTATATAGTGGACATGCGTGCGGATGCCAAGACGGCGGTGATGAAGCGGCTCAAGCGCATCGAGGGCCAGGTGCGCGGGCTCACGCGCATGGTCGAGGACGACCGCTACTGCATCGACATCGTCACCCAGCTCTCGGCGGCGCGCGCCGCGTTGCGCCGCGCCGAGGAGGAAATCCTCGCCGACCACGTCGCGCACTGCGTCGAGCACGCGATCGCGTCCGGCAACAAGACCGAGCAGCGGCGCAAGGTCGGCGAACTGATCGAGGTGCTGTCGCGCAGCGATCGGTGAGGGCGACAGCGCCCGCGAAGCCGGTGCCGGCGTCCGCCTAGCCATCCGCCATCTGGCCGATGCGGGCGTATTGATTGCGCCAAATCTTCGGCTTCTTCTTTACCAGCCGCCACAGCCGGCGCGGCAAGTCGAGCTCTCTCCTATGCGTCGAACTTCTGCCGCGCCAGCGCTGCGCCGCAGGCAAGCGCCTCGAGTTTCTTCACCGCGATGTCGCGGCGAATCGGTGCCATGCCGCAATTGGTGCAGGCGACGATTTTCTCCTTCGCCACATATTCCGTCGCCCGCATGATCACTGCCGCGACTTCCTCGGGCGTCTCAATCTGTTCGCTGGCGACGTCGATGGCGCCGACCAGCACATCCTTGCCGTCGAGCAATTTGAGCACGCTCATCGGCACATGCGAGTTGATGCACTCGATCGAGACCTGGTCGATGCGGCTGTTCGCCAGCGCCGGGAAAAATTTCTCGTATTGTCGCCATTCGCTGCCGAGCGTCGCCTTCCACTCGATATTGGCGGGAATGCCGTAGCCGTAGCAGATGTGCACGGCACTCGTTGCGGCGACGCCGTCGATGGCGCGGTGCAGCGCTTCGATGCCCCAGCCGGCGGCTGCGTCCATGTAGACGTTGAAGGCCGGCTCGTCGAACTGGATGACGTCGACGCCGTCGGCGGCGAGACCGCGCGCTTCGGCGTTGAGCAGCGCCGCGAAGGCAAACGCCATTTGCACGCGGTCGCTGTAATGCGCGTCGGCGACGGTGTCGACGATGGTCATCGGGCCGGGCAGGGTGAATTTGAGCTTCCGCCTGGTATGGGCGCGCGCCAGCCGCGCCTCGCGGGCGTGCACGCGCGCGCGCAGCCGCAGTGGCCCGATCACGGTCGGACACATCGCCTTGTAGCGGTTGTTGCGGATGCCCATCTCCACGCGCCGGTCGAAATCGATGCCCTCGACCGCTTCGAGGAAGCCGTGCACGAAATGCTGGCGCGATTGCTCGCCGTCGCCGACGATGTCGATGCCGGCGTCCTCCTGCAGCTTGAGCCCGAGTAGCGTGGCGTCGTCCTTGGCTTCGGCAAGCTCCGCGCCGTCGAGACGCCAGGGCGCCCAAAGCTTGTTCGGCGCGGCAAGCCAGGCCGGCTTCGGCAAGCTGCCGGCGATCGTGGTCGGAAACAAAGTGGAAGCGGCAGCGCCTGCTGACATGGTCAGGAACCCGGTTTGAGCGATCAAGTCATTGTCGGCGGATGCCGGCGGTTGCCTTGACGGTGACGAGCGCTGCCGATTATCAGGACTCTCGTACCCTTAATGCAACCGTTTCGGGAGAAGGCCATGGCGAACGCGGACTCTCTACCGAAGCTCGCGTTCATCTTTGCGGCCCATGTGACGGTCGATCCGCCGCTCGATCTCGGCGATGTCGCCAAGGGCGGCAGGCGCATCGTGCCGATCACTGGTGGAGATTTTTCCGGGCCGCAGCTCCGCGGTAAGGTGCTGCCGGGCGGCGCCGACTGGCAGATTTTACGCAGCGACGGCGTCGCCGAGCTGGAGGCGCGCTACACGCTATGCACCGACGACGGCGCCTTGATCTATGTCCGCAACCACGCGCTTCGCCACGGTCCGGCGGACGTCATCGCCGCGCTGACCGCCGGCCGCCCGGTCGATCCCTCGAGCTACTACTTTCGCGGCGCTACTTTCTTCGAAACCAGCGCGGTGCGCTATGCCTGGATCACCAGGCACATCGTTGTCTGCACCGGCGAACGTGAGCCGGCCGGCGTGAAGCTCAAGTTTTATAAGATGCTGTGACTGAATTATGCACGAAGCCCTAAACTCACGTATCAGGTTGGCCCCTCCAGCCAAGCCTTCAGCGCCACCGCATTGTTGTGAGTCTCGTCGCGCGCCGCGTAAAGCAGCGTCACCGGCCGGCTGTGCAGATGTTCGCGCAGACTGGCGACCGCCGTGCTTGCCGGCTCTCGCCGAAGCTCGCTGTCGTAGGCTGCGACGAACTCCGGCCATTTGCTCGAGTCGCCATGAAAGCGGCGGCGCAGCGCGTCGCTCGGGGCGATGTCCTTGAGCCACAGATCGATGCGCGCCTTTGCTTTGGCGATACCGCGCGGCCATAGCCGATCGACCAGCACGCGCAACCCATCGTCTGCGGTGGCGGGCGCGTAAACACGCTTGATGCGAAGGTCGCCGGTCTTTTTCTGGCGCGGCACCTTTGCTGTCATTTGGAAGACGCCTGGGTCCGCTTTTCGCCTTTGCCAAGAACCATCATCGTCGACGTACCATGGGCGAGAATGCGTCCGGCCGAATCGAGGATGCGCGCTTCGGCGGACATGATCTGGCGGCCGCGGCCAATGACGCGGCCCTCGGCGCGCACGCGTCCGGTATCGTGTTTGATGGGACGGGTGAAATTGGCCTTGGTCTCGACCGAAGTGTAACCGACGCCAGGAGGCAAGAGCGTGTGTCCGGCGCAGCCGGCGGCGCTGTCGATCAAGGTCAGTGCCCAGCCGCCATGCACTCCGCCCAACGGATTAAGCAAATGCGGCCCGGTCTCCCCCTCGAACACGGCAGTGCCGTCGCCGACTTCGACGAGCCAGAAACCGAGCGTCTGCGCGATCGGCGGCGCGGGGATCGTGCCGTCGATCAAGGCCTGCATCATCTGCCGGCCGGTCATGCCGGCAACATCCTCGGGGTTCGCGGTGCCGTAGCGCAGTAAAGGTGCCTGGCGCATAAGGGTATTTCCTTGTAGATACAAATGATGTATCTACATACAACTATGGCCAAGCGACCGCAAGCCCTGGAAAAGACACTCGTCCGTGATGCGCGGGCAGCCATCGCCGCCTGCGCCGGCTGGAACAGCCGCCTCGCCGCCCGGCGGATCACAAAGTTCTTGGACCAACATATGGAAGGGGGCGGTCTCAGCCTCGCTCAATTTGGAATGATGGCCCAGGTCGCTGCCGCCGCGGACGATACGCTCGGCGCCTTGGCAGAGCGCATGGGCATTGATCAATCGACATTGTCGCGGAACCTGCGCGGCTTGGAGATGGCTGGGCTCGTCGAAATCGCCAGCGCCGAGCAAGACCTGAGACGACGCGCGGTGTGGCTCACCGAGCAGGGCGCCAGACAACTCGAAGCGGCCATCCCAATCTGGCGTGAAGCGCACGCGGCGCTGGCGGAGCGGCTCGATCCGCGCCTTGCCCTTCGGCTTGGCGCCGCCTCGGAGGGATTGGTCGGCAAGTAGCTGCGGACGAATTAGCTTTTCTCAGCCGGAATGACGATCTGGGTCTGAATCACCAGCGCGCAAAGCCTGCCGTCGGCGCGTGTGATCTTCGTCTGCCACACCATGGTGGTGCGGCCCAGGTGCAGCGGGGTCGATTCGGCGCGGGCGGTTTCGCCGACGGGAATGGCGGCGAAGAAATTGGTCTTGCTCTCGATCGTCGCTGTCCGCGCCCCCTTCGGCAAATTCGCCACGGCGCCCACGGCGCCCACATTGTCGGCGAATGCCGTAATGGCACCGCCGTGCAGGATGTCGGGAACGGTGGCAAGCTCCCGGCGCACCGGAAGCTCGGCTTCGACGCGCTCCGGGGAAATGTGGGTGATTTTGATGCCGAGAAAATCGGCGAAGGGGGCGCGCAGTTCGGCGCGGCTGCTCATAGGCTTCCTCATGCGCTCAAATTCCAGCACGCAACAGAAGCTCTTACGCTGGCACCAGGGCAAGTGACAAGCCGCCGCGATGTCCGCAAAGACAAAGAGCGCGGCCGTAGCCGCGCCCCTTGCATTTGGCGGTTCAATTCGTCCGAGGTTATTGCCGCGGCGCCGGCACGACGCGGATATACGGCTTCGGCGTCTTCCAGCCTTGCGGATAAAGCTTCTGCGCCTCCTCATTGGTTACGGCGCCGGTGAGGATGACGTCTTCGCCTTGCTTCCAGTTGGCCGGCGTCGCCACGCGATGCTTGGCGGTAAGCTGCAACGAGTCGACCACGCGCAGCACCTCATCGAAATTGCGCCCCGTGGTCATCGGGTAGACCAAAACGAGCCTGATCTTCTTGTCGGGGCCGATGACGAACACGTTGCGCACCGTTTGATTGTCGGCGGGCGTACGGCCTTCGGACGTGCCGCTCGTGCTCGCCGGCAGCATGCTGTAAAGCTTGGAAACCTTCAGATCGGTGTCGCCGATCATCGGGTAATTCGGCGCGAAGCCGGTAACGTCCTTGATGTCGGCTGACCACTTCTTGTGATTGTCGACCGGATCGACGGAAAGCCCGATGATTTTCACGCCGCGCTTGTCGAACTCGGGTTTAAGACGCGCCATCGTGCCCAATTCGGTGGTGCAGACCGGAGTAAAATCCTTGGGGTGCGAGAACAGCACGACCCAATTGTCGCCGATCCAATCATGGAAGCGGATTTTGCCTTCCGTCGTTTCGGCTTCGAAATCCGGGGCGGTATCGCCAATCTGGAGTGCCATGCAAACCTCCGTCCTGTGGGACTGATCCAAGATGTTTGGGAGATATTTTCTTGTATTACATGGCGTTAACGAGGCGGCAATACCAGCCCTTCTACTGAGGATCATTCGTTTGAATTGGGCGGAACACTAAGAAGAATTGAACCGTCGCTTCATTCGTTGGTGGAAGAAATTTCCAAGACTTTCGCCAGCCGCTGAGACCTCTTGACCGGCACGAGCGGGGCTGCCGTTCACCAATGCTTGAAGGGGATGAGCTGCTTTTGCCCCTACTTTGCCTTATCGCGGCCTTTCGGCGGCCAGCCTCACCTCCCAAATTTCCTTCCAAGCGTTGAGTCCCAGGCCGGCCGGCCCCGAAGATAGTGGAACCGCGCGTCGGCCTCAGCTGTTGTGGATGCATGCGGAAGGCCCGATGAAGCTCTCGATCGATCAAGACGATGTCACTCTGGAGCTGCTTGTCGCAGCGGTTGCGCATTCGCAAATCGTTGTCGAAGGACCGGCGAAGCGTCTGCCCGGCGGTTTCGATAACGTGGACGCCGCCATCCTTGACTGGATCGCCGCCGAGGGTCACCGCCTTGGCCGCGGCTTCGTGCGGATGTAATCGCGGCGTGGCGCCGTATGCCTATATCGTATGTGGAGCATGTTCTTTTCGGAAAACCGGCTTCCACTTTTCCGGATCACGCTCTAGCAGCGTCGTGCTGGACAACTGACGCTGCGGCCGGGAATCCTGCGGCCCGATAGCCAAGGGCCCCTTCATCGCATAAACAAGCTTGTCAGAGGGGCTTTCGGTCGCCATGCCGGCAACGGCCGACCGACTCGCGGCCGTCATTGACACGGCGGCGAGGACACCGTTAAGCCAAACAACCGGCACGCGAGTTTCATACCCGGAATGTTCAAGCGAATCCTGATTGCCAACCGCGGCGAGATCGCCTGCCGGATCATCAAAACCGCCCGCCGCATGGGCATCGAGACTGTCGCGGTCTATTCCGAGGCCGACCGCGACGCCTTGCATGTCGAGATGGCCGACATGGCGATCCCGATCGGGCCGCCGCCGGCGGCGCAGAGTTACCTCGTCGTCGCCAATATCATCGCCGCCTGCAAGCAGAGCGGCGCCGAAGCGGTGCATCCGGGTTACGGATTCCTCTCCGAGCGCGCGACGTTCGCGGAAGCGCTGGCCAAGGCCGGCGTCGTTTTTATCGGGCCAAATCCCAAAGCCATCGCCGCCATGGGCGACAAGATCGAGTCGAAGAAGGCGGCCGCTCGCGCCAAGGTCTCGACCGTCCCGGGGCATCTCGGCGTCATCGAGGATGATATTCAGGCGATCGCCATCGCCGAAGAGATCGGTTACCCGGTGATGATCAAGGCGTCAGCCGGCGGCGGCGGCAAAGGCATGCGTATCGCCTTCACCAAAGGCGAGGTGGCGGAAAACTTTGCCCGCGCGCGCTCCGAGGCGAAATCGAGCTTCGGCGATGATCGCGTCTTCATCGAAAAATTCATCACCGATCCGCGCCACGTCGAAATCCAAGTGTTGGGCGACAAGCACGGCAACGTTATTTATCTCGGCGAGCGCGAGTGCTCGATCCAGCGCCGCAACCAAAAAGTCATCGAGGAATCGCCGAGCCCGCTGCTCGACGCCAAGACCCGCGCAAAAATGGGCGAGCAGGCGGTCGCGCTGGCGAAAGCCGTCGGCTACGACAGCGCTGGCACGGTGGAGTTCGTCGCCGGCCAGGACCGGAGCTTCTTTTTTCTGGAGATGAACACCCGGCTCCAGGTCGAGCATCCGGTGACCGAGCTGGTCACCGGCATCGATCTGGTCGAGCAGATGATCCGCGTCGCGGCGGGCGAGCCGCTTAAGCTCAACCAGGGCGACATCAAACTTGACGGCTGGGCTGTCGAGAGCCGCATCTATGCCGAGGATCCCTACCGCAACTTCGCGCCCTCGATCGGCCGGCTGGTGCGCTACCGGCCGCCGGCCGAAGGCGAGCATAACGGCGTGACGCTGCGCAACGACACCGGCGTCTTCGAGGGCGGCGAAATCTCGCTCTATTACGATCCGATGATCGCCAAGCTGGTCACCCACGCCAAGACCCGCGAGCAGGCGATCGATGCCCAGGCCGATGCGCTCGATGCGTTCACCATCGAAGGCATCCGCCACAACATTCCTTTTCTCGCCGCCATCATGCAGCGGCCGCGCTGGCGCTCCGGCGAGCTCAGCACGGCCTTCATCGCCGAGGAATTTCCCGGCGGCTTCGAGCGGCCGCGGCCGACCGGCGCGGTGGCGCGGACACTCGCCGGCGTCGCCGCCGGCATCGACCATGTGATGGGCGAGCGTAAACGGCGCATCTCCGGACAATCGAACCGCGCGGTGACCCGCGAACGCCGGCGCGCCATTTGGCTCGGCGCGGACGAAATTCACGCCGATGTCGTGCGCGAAGGCGACGCCATCACGGTGCTGTTCGAGGACGGCAATAGTCACGTGCTCGCCTCGAAATGGATTCCCGGCATGCCGGTCTGGGTCGGCTCGCTCGATGGCACTACCGTGGCGGCGCATGTGCGTATGATCCCCAACGGCTTCGAGCTTGCGCACCGCGGCGTTGAGGTGAAGGCCTTCGTCTACACCGAGCGTGAAGCCGCTTACGCGCGGCTGATGCCGGTCAAGACGCTGTCAGCCAGCGAAAAATCCGTGCGCTGCCCGATGCCCGGCCTGGTCGTTTCGGTCGCCGTCGCCGAAGGCCAGGAGGTCAAGGCCGGCGAGACCTTGGCCGTGGTCGAGGCCATGAAGATGGAGAATATCCTGCGCGCCGAGCGCGACGGCACCATCAAGAACATCCGCGTCAAGCCGGGCGATAGCGTCGCCGTGGACGCGGTGATCATGGAATTCGCCTAAGCATCATTCCGGGGCGTAGGCCGGTGCCGCTGGGGCTGACAACATGCAAGCTCTACGCTTTCTGTTCTCGCCGTCCGGGCGGTTGCCGCCGCTGGCGTTCGCCTTTGCCGTGGTTGTTGTCTATCTCGCCGGCGCGGCGTCGCACCTGCTTACGGCGCCGACGGTGATTGCCCGCGGTGGGCTGTGGCCTTTCGTGGCGGCCCAGGCGCTGCTCGTCTGGATCTGGTTTGTGCTTCATGCCAAGCGCCTGCGTGATGCCGGCCGCAGCGCCGGGCTGGCGGCTGGCGTCAGCCTTCTTTACGCACTCTCGGTCGTCCTGCTGATCATCATCGTCGCTTCGTTCTACAACCCGCTGGCCGGCGAAGTCCCGGATGCGAATACGGCGAGCGCGCTTGGCTTGATCCTGTTGGTTTCGATCGTCGCCATTTTGCTCGGCTCGCCGCATTACGATCTTGCCTGGCTGATGGTGGCGATCTTGCTGCTGATCGCCTTCGTCCCCGTCATCGTGGCGATCGTCGTGTCGCTATGGGCTGCGACGCGGCCACGCAGGCCGAGCGTGCCGCCTGCAGCGGTCCCGCCGTGATGCTGCATTTCGCCTATGGATCGAACATGAGCCGCGCCGTCATGCGTGCGCACGCCCCGGGCGCGGTGCCGCTCGGTGCCGCGATGCTGGGGAACCACCGTTTCGTCATTACCGCCGATGGTTACGCCTCGATCGAGCCGCGGCGCGTCGCGGCGGTCCACGGCGTGCTGTGGCGGCTGACGCCGCGCGACCGCGCGACGCTCGACGCCTGGGAGAACATCGCGGCCGGATTATATCGGGCCGAGACGCTGCCGGTGCAGCACGCCGGCCGCCGCCGCATGGCGCTGGTTTATATCGCCCGTCCGCGCGGTGCGGGCCGGCCGCGCGCGGGCTATATGGAGATTGTCATTGCGGCAGCGCGCGAATGGGAGTTGTCGGCCTCGTACATCGCGTCCTTGCGCCACTGGTTGCGTCCACTTGGCGCCGGGCCGCGCAACCTCAGGGAATTCGCATGGATGTGATCCGCTGTGTCGTCATCCGCGGCCGGGTGCACGGGGTCGGCTTTCGCGCCTGGACCGAACTGATGGCGCTCGAACGCGGTGTCGAAGGTTGGGTGCGCAATTGCCGCGACGGCTCGGTCGAGGCGCTGTTCGCCGGCTTGGAAGAGGTCGTCCTGACCATGATCGAGCTCTGCCGCGAGGGGCCGCCCGGCGCCCGCGTTGTACAAATCGATCAGCGCGACGGCACCGATGAAGAACTGGCGCTGCGCCGTCGCGGCGAGCTGTTCTCGATACTCGAAACCAGCTGAACATCGGCCGTGGCGCCGAACAGCCGTTCGAACTCAGCGCGCAGGACGCTGTCGAGCTGCGCCAGCGAAACCCGGCGGCCGAGATCGGTGAGGCTGGTGACGCCGTGGCGCGGATCGGAAATCCCGCACGGCACGATGCCGGAGAAATGCGACAGGTCGGGCGCGACGTTGATCGCGAAGCCGTGCAGCGTCACCCAGCGCTGGATGCGGATGCCGATGGCGGCGATCTTGTCCTCGGCGTCTTCGCCCTTCTCTGGGCGCCGCACCCACACGCCGATGCGGTCGTCGCGACGCTCGCCGCGCACGCCGAAGGCGGCCAGCGTGCGGATGATCCATTCCTCAATCGTGGCGACGAAGCGGCGGACGTCCGGCGCCCGGCGCTTGAGATCGAGCATGACATAGCCGACGCGCTGGCCCGGACCGTGATAGGTGAACTGGCCGCCGCGGCCGGCGACGTGGACCGGAAAGCGCGCCTCGATCAACTCTTGCGGCCGCGACGAGGTCCCGGCGGTATAAAGCGGCGGATGTTCGAGGAGCCAGACGAGTTCGCTTGCCTCGCCTTGCGCGATCGCTGCGGCACGGGCCGCCATGGCCGCGAGGGCGCTCGCGTAGTCGACCGGCGCGTCGCTTGCAAGCCACTCGACCGGCGGCGAGCCGGCGGCGGGAAGAAGGCCAATCGTCAGATTGCTGCGCGTGTGGATGCCTTGTCCTATGCCGTTGGGCGGAGAGAATATCGCACCCGACCCCGATCGCAAACTACGCCCGGCGCGGGCCTTGTCGGCGCAAGGGCGAACTGTTACATCGGCGCCGTCGCGCGCCCGCATAGGGCGCGTTCGCCCCACATGCGGTCGTGGCGGAATTGGTAGACGCACTAGCTTGAGGTGCTAGCGGGGCGACCCGTGGAGGTTCGAGTCCTCTCGACCGCACCATTCTCGAAGACCGTCGATCTTGGCGATGCGCAGCGACAGCGACAACCATCATCGCCGCAATGCCCGGCGCGAAATTCGCACCCTCGAGCCGGCCGGGCAGGGGCCAGCGCCCAACCCCGCTTGACAGGTTCCTAGGGTGACGTACCCTCAAAGGCGCTGGTCGCTGGACAAAGCGACTTCCCAATCGGCCAAAAGACCGTTACGGGAAGCAAAAGGGAGGATATCGACGCCGGTTCCAGGCGATCGAGCTTTATTCATGTTCTCGATCTTGACCGCGCGGGCCCGATATGCGGGGCCGCGGAGGCCATGATAGCGACGGCGCACTTCGCAGCCTGGCCGGCGGACATCACGTCCGCAGCTGCAACGGCGCTGACCTGTCGTCACGGGCCAGACCAAAAACGATCCATGGGAGGAAGAGAATGAGTCTTGTAGCAAAGTTGAAGCCGGGCGTAGCGACGATGGTGGCGGCCACGGCCGCTGTTGCCGTCGCGGGATTCCTGTTTGCGTCCGGCGCCGGCTCCGAAGAGCTCAAGCACTACGATTCCAGCAAGAAAGACTTCTGGCTGCATCCGCCGGATGACTGGTTCATGGGTGACGAGACGCAGGAGCAGAAGGGCACCCACGTCCTCAACACGCTGCCGCCGCCGACCGGCTTCACCAAAGACGAGATCGAGGCCAATCTAAAGAACATCAAGCTGCCGCCCGGCTTCAAGATCGAGCTGTGGGCGACCGGCCTGCCCGGTGCGCGGCAGATGGCGTGGGGCGACAACGGCACGCTGTACGTCGGCTCGTTCTTGAACACCAACGTCTACGCCGTGGTGGACGTGGGCGGCAAGAAGACGGTCAAGACCGTCCTCAAGGGCATGAAGATGCCCACCGGGATCGCCTACCGTGACGGCGCGCTCTACGTTGCCGACATCGATAAGATCTACAAGTACAACAAGCCCGACGGCGTTCTCGACAACATGCCGAAGCCGGAAGTCGTCTACGACGACATGCCGCCTTACATTCCGCATGGCTGGAAATATCTGACGTTCGACAAGAACGGCTGGCTGTACGTGGCCTTCGGGCCGCCGTGCAACATCTGCCTGCCGCCGACGTCGACCTCGCAGATCCGGCATATCGATCCGTCGACCGGGCTGGCGGAAATCGTGGCGCTGGGCGTCCGCAACAGCGTCGGCGGCGATGTCGATCCGCGCACCGGCGACTACTGGTTCACCGAAAACGCGCGCGATTGGCTCGGCGACGATGTTCCGAGCGACAAACTCAACCACATCACCAAGACCGGCGAGAATTTCGGTTACCCGCATTGCCACCAAGGCGACATACCGGATCCGAAATTGGCGATGGGTCACAAGTGCTCGGAATTCGCTCCTCCGGCGCTCAAGCTCGGCGCCCACGTGGCGCCGCTGGGCATGAAGTTCTACACCGGGAATCAATTCCCGGCGGACTACAAGGACAGCATGATCATTGCCGAGCATGGCTCCTGGAACCGTCATAAGTTCCAGGGTGGGCGGCTGGTGCGCGTCACCGTCGATCCGGATGGCAAGAACATTAAGGAGCACGAGTTCGCCTCCGGTTGGATCGGCGCCGACGGCAAGTATCGCGGCCGGCCCAATGACGTGCTGCAAGCGAAGGACGGCTCGCTGATGGTGGCCGACGATTTCACCGGTGCCATCTACCGGATCAGCTACAGCAAGTGATCCTCAGTGCGATCGCTCCCGCCGATGGCGGGAGCGATCGTTATTTGATCCTTTGCGGTCCGAGCCGGCCAGCTCCGGCTTCGACCGGTCCTCCAATCCAAATAAAATTCCGTCGGATGACGGTGCGGCGTGCCTCACCGGGAGGCGCGCGGGTCGTTCGGTGAAGAGCGACGCTTCCCGCATCGACGTGTCGTCTAGTGTCCCGATTCCGAAGTTCGTATCATTATGCGGCACCTTCGTTCGCGTACTTTGGAATCGAAGGACACTAACAACGTATTGATCTAGTGTGGCTTTGGTTCAGAAGTCCGCATGACGAGTTGGCGGCAAAAATGATGCGGACTTCTGAACCGCCACATTAGTGCAAACAGTTCGCGGTGCGCTGAACATGAAATCGGTTTTGTCCCTTCTGCTTGTCTTGGCGCTGTCGGGTCAGCGCATCGGTGTCGGACCGGCATCGGCCGCGGATGTTTTGGCCGGCAAAGCGACGGCGGAGAGCTGCGCCGGCTGCCATGGGGCGGACGGCATTTCGCAAATGCCGCTGACGCCGTCGCTCGCCGGCCAGTCGGACGAGTTCGTGCAATGGCAGCTCGTCTATTTTCGCTCGGGGACCAGAAAGAGCGAGGTGATGGGGCCGATTGCCGAGCCTTTGACTAACGAGGAAATCCGCAACCTCGGCGCTTATTATGTTTCGCTCGCGCCGCCGAAGCCGGAGGCTGCGGCGGACGCACTCGCTCAGACCGGCGAAAAGCTTGCGCGGCAGCGCCGCTGTGCATCGTGTCACGCCGACGATTACTCGGGCTTCCGCGCGGCGGCGCGGCTTGCCGGCCAGCGCGAGGATGTTTTGCTCAAGGCGCTGCACGATTTCAAATCTGGAGCCCGCATTGGCTCCGGCGTCGCCTCCATGTCAGATGTCGTCTACGAGCTCAACGACGCCGACATGCAGGCGCTGGCGCATTACATGGCCACGCGACCTTGACGTGGGACGGGCTTCGCCAGGGGTGAGGGGCCGCCTAATGGGCCTACGCCCACATCGCGCGCACAGTGCTGCTTGCTAGCGTTGATCTCCGGTCATCACTTGTTCGGCGTTTCCAGAATGTGCCATAATCACAACGGCCAAAATCGCCGAATACAAACTTCAACAAACGTAGTTAGGGAGGGTTGCGCATGCAGAAGAGTATGTTACTCGCTGTGCCGGCAGCCATGCTGTTGGCCTCGGTGACGGCGTTCGCGCAGAATAATCCGAGCAACCTGGAAAAACTTGGAGAGTTCAAAACGACCGGCGCGTCTCCGAACATTCCGACGATTCCGCAAACCGGCCCCAAGGCCGACGCGATCAAGAAGAATCTGGAAAAGATCAAACTGCCGCACGGCTTCCACATCGGCCTCTACGCGCTTGTCCCTGATGCCCGCCACATGGCGGTTGGGCCGCAGGGCATCGTGACCTTCGTCGGCACCCGCAAGGCCAACGTCTATGCGGTCACCGACCGCGGCAAGACCGGCGTCGCCAACGAGGTCAAGCCGTTCGCTTCGACCCTCGATCTCGTCATTCCGAACGGTCCGTGCTTCTCCAAGGACGGCTTTCTGTTCGTGGTCGAGCAGAACCGGGTGCTGATGTATCCGGCGGCCGAGTTCTTCTACGAGAGCCCGGATGTGGTGGCGGTGCCGATCGTGCCGCAGGGCCAGCTGATTCCGAAGGAAGACGAGAGCTACAATCACACGGCGCGGACGTGCCGCGTCGGCCCGGACAACAAGCTCTACATCACGCTCGGTCAGCCGTTCAACGTGCCGGCTCCGGAAAAGCTCGACGGATTCAAGAAATGGGGCCTCGGCGGCATCATCCGCACGGATCGCGACGGCAAAAACCGCGAGGTCTATGCGTGGGGCGTCCGTAACTCGGTGGGCATGGACTTCAACCCGAAGGATAAGACCCTTTGGTTCACCGATAATCAGGTCGACGGCATGGGCGACGATATTCCGCCCGGCGAACTCAACCGCGCGACCAAGGCTGGTCAGAATTTCGGCTTCCCCTATTACGGCGGCGGCCATGTCCGCACCGAGGAGTATAAGAACGACACGCCGCCGGCCGACGTGGTGTTTCCGCAGGTCGAGATGGTTGCGCATGCGGCCGATCTCGGCATGACCTTCTACAGCGGAAAGATGTTCCCGCGGAAATATCAGGGCGCCATCTTCTCGGCGCAGCACGGCTCCTGGAACCGCACCGTTCCGGTCGGCGCGCGCGTGATGGTGACCTACCTCAAAGAGGACGGCACGGCCGAAAAGACCGAGCCGTTCGCGGAAGGCTGGCTCGACGAGAATGGCGAATATTTAGGTCGGCCGGTGGACGTCGCTCAACTGAAGGACGGCTCCATCCTCGTGTCGGATGATTTGGCCGGCGCGCTCTATCGGATCTGGTACGACGGTAAGTAGAGCAGGTCCGTTTTCCCCATTATCGGCGCCGCGCTCGGTTGGCGCGGCGCCGTCCGTTATGATGACGTCGCTGGACACGGTAGTCGACCATGACGCTGCGGACTCGGATAGCGGCCTTCATCGTCGGGGGCTGCGCGGTTGCGGCCCACGCGGTCGACGACGGCTTCGCCGCCGGTAGCGTGCCTGCCGGGCGGCAGAAGGCGCTGGCGTGTCAGGCTTGTCACGGCATGGACGGCAAGGCGAAGATTCCGGAAGCGCCAAACCTCGCCGGCCAAGGCGACATCTACCTCGTCAAAGCGCTGAAGGACTACCGCAGTGGCGCGCGCAAGAACGACATGATGTCTCTGGTGGCGCCGGCCCTCAAAGACCAGGACATCGATGATCTCGCCGCCTATTACTCGGCGATCGAGGTCAGCGTCGGACCGCCCAAATAGCGAGCCACCGGGCCGATGTCATCTACGCTCGGCACCGGCAATTCCGCAGTGCCGGACGGCACTACGGCGTCCGTGGGATCGGGCCACGGCATAACGGCCGCCGCGAACATTGGGGCATCTGCCGAGCCGTCCGCCAGCACGACTCTTCGCCATGGGCGGTAATCGGCAGCAAAGGCCATCGCGTCCGGCGCCGGCAGCGCGACGCGATCGGTGGCCAGCACCGCCGTGATCGGCGACCAGGCCGTCGGCCCGCCCGCCGTCTCGATGCGGCCCGGCCGCTCGCCGGGTATCACGTGCACCACATGAAAACCCTGCTCGCGCAATTCCTTGAGCAGGCCCGGCAAGGCGGCGACCGTTTTCGGGTGAATGTCGTGCAGCAGCAAGATGCCCTTGCCGCGCGCCTGCAGGCGGCTCATGGCGCGGCGGGTGATGTCGCTCGGCTTGATGCGCCGGTACCAATCGTCGGCCACCGTGTCGGAGCCGAAAACCACGAGGGAACGGGCGGCAAGCTCCTCTTCGATCGCGTCGGAGCGCGCCAGGCCGGGAATGCGAAAGAACGGCGCCAGCTCCGCCGGATCGCCGAGTGCGGCGCCCACATCGGCGATGCCTTGGTCGATCTCCTGGCGTACTTTCTCGACCGACAACTTCCGGAATCGGGACGGATGATCTTCGCTGTGGGTGCCGATGCTATGCCCGGCCTCATAGATGCGGCGCACCACGTCGGGATACGCGTGTGCCATGCGGCCGACGAGGAAATACGTCGCCTTGACGCATTGCGCAGCCAGGATGTCGAGGATCTGGTTCGAATACGGCGGCAGCGGCCCGTCGTCGAAGGTGAGGACGACCTCCTTATCGGCGAGCGGCAGCGTTTCGGGATACTGCATTCGCCCGATCCGCGTCAGCTCGCCGGGCTGCAGCACGAGCACGCGGCTGGTTCCGAGCGCGTTGGAATTTCCTGAACAGTCCTGCGCCCGCGCGGGCGCGGCTCCGACGAGCGCGCCAGCCATGCCGGCGGTCGCGCCGAGAGCAGCAGCCAAAACCAAATGAATCGATGCCCGCAGGCTTCGCATGCCCCATTTTCGGTACTCGGCCGGCTTGCCTTTCGCCGCGGTACCGCCCCTGCGACTCACATTACGGAGAGGCGTAATTAATGTCATGTTAACGATCGGTGAACGACTAGGCGCTGTTGAAAGGTGCCAAGCGGGCTCGCCTCTTTCCTTGCCGTTAATGATGAGCACCTAATCTGCCCCCCGGCATTTCCTGACGGGGCGTGAGTATGACGGCCGCGGCGGCAGCCCGGGAATGGTGGGCGGCACACCGGCGGCGTTCGCGCGAGTCGGTGCGCTCGTTCGTCCGCGAGGGCAAAAACTCGAGAGCGCTGCGCCTCGCGTTGTTCCTACCGGCCTTTCTCGCCGGCGCGATGATCGTTTTCGCCGCGATCGGTTTTGCCGTTACCCAGCTTGGCGAGAGCCGTCTCCAGGCCGAGCGGCATGCGGCGCTGCGGCTGGCGCTTGACGCGTTTGGCGGGGCGTCCGGCGACGCCGGGCAGTTCGACGATGCCCGGCTCCGCCTGATCGAGCGGCGGGCCGGCGTGACCGACCTGCGGTTCGATGCCGCGCCCACGCCGGATGCCGGCCGCGACCTGCAATCGCTGCACGATGCGCGCGGCCGCATCGTCGGCTGGTTCAGTTGGTCGGTCGAGAGCGCGCACTTTCGCGCCATGGATCGGATGTGGGCGCTGCTGGCGGCGGTCGGCGCCGCCCTCGCATTGTCCGCCGTTCTCGCCGTGCGCGGCCTGCAGGCGCTGCTGCGTTCGCTCGAAAGCAGCACCGAGACGGTGCGCAAGCTGACCCGTCAGGATGAATTGACCGGCCTGCCAAATCACCGCGTGATGATCGAGAGCCTCGCCGATGCGCTGGCCCGGCGCGGCTCCGGCATCGTGGTCTTCGCGCTGATCGATCTCGACGGCTTTCGCGACGTCAACGACACGCTGGGTCGGGCGGCCGGCGACACCGTGCTGTTGAATATCGCCGAACGGTTGCGCGCCGGATTGCCGGCGGGTGCGCTGTTCGGCCGCTTCGAGGACGACGAGTTCGCCGTGATCGTCAGCAGCGACGATCGGCGCACTGCGACGGTGCTCACCGAAGCGCTGCGCGCTTCGCTGCTGCGTCCGATGTTTATCGACCGGATGTGGCAGATCGCGGCCGGCATCGGTATCGCGCAAGCACCGGAGGACGGCACGACCGGCGAGGAACTGATGCGCCGCGCCAGCCTGGCGCTGCGCGCTGCCAAGCGGGAAGGGCGCGGCCGAACGCGACGCTTCGAGCCGCAGATCGAAGCCGAGTACGCCGAGCGGCGGAGTCTCCTGCGCGAACTGGAAACCGCCATCTCGCTGCAGGCGTTCGACGTCCATTACCAGCCCGTGGTCGCCGCCAGCGGCGGCGCAATCGTCGGCGTCGAGGCGCTCCTGCGCTGGACGCACCCGACCCGCGGCGCCATCGCGCCGTCCGTCTTCATTCCGCTCGCCGAGCAGAGCGGTCTGATGTCGCAGCTCGGCGAGATCGTGCTGCGGCGGGCGCTGGCCGACGGCGCGCGGTGGAAGGGCCTGTCGGTCGCGGTCAATCTCTCGCCGTTGCAGATCCGCGATCCCTGGCTGGTCGATCTGGTTAGTGCCATCATGGCCGAGACCGGTATCGCCGCGTCGCGCGTCGTGCTCGAAGTCACCGAAGGAATTCTGATCGATAATCCGCAGGAAGCGCAAACCAGGCTGCAAGCCTTGCGCGCGCTTGGCGTAAGCATCGCGCTGGACGATTTCGGCACCGGCTATTCGAGCTTGAGCTACCTGCAAAAATTCCCCTTCGATCAGCTCAAGATCGACCGCGCTTTCGTTGCCTCGCTGGGAGCGTCCGGCAATACCGGCGCGATCATCCAGTCGATCGTCACGCTCGGCCACGCGCTCGGCATGAAGGTGCTGGCGGAGGGCATCGAGAACGACGAACAGCGGGTGCTGCTGCGGCTGGCCGGCTGCGACGAGATGCAGGGCTACCTGTTCGCCCGTCCGGGTCCGGCCGCGGAGATCGACAAGGCGCTGGCGCGCGCGGCGCGTGCCGCGGCCGCAGGATAAGGGCGCGTTTCGCCGCTGACAGGCTCGCAGCCAACCGCTATCTATAAAGCGCCCCGTGCGTCCGCCATGTCGGCGGGATGGAGCGCGTAAATGATAGCGAACCGGCTTCCCGGGCTCGATTTCGACCTCGGCAGCGATATTACCATGCTGCGCGAGACGGTCGCCGACTTTGCCCAGGATAAGATCGCCCCGCACGCGGCCGAGATCGACCGCGCGAACAGCTTTCCGCGCGAGCTCTGGCCAGAGCTCGGCGCGCTGGGCTTGCTTGGCATCACGGTCGAAGAGGAATGGGGCGGCTCGGGCCTCGGCTATCTCGCCCATTGCGTCGCCATGGAGGAGATTTCCCGCGCCTCGGGGTCGATCGGGCTCTCCTACGGCGCGCATTCGAACCTCTGCGTCAACCAGATCAGGCGCAACGGCAATCCCGAGCAGAAGAAGCGCTATTTGCCGAAATTGATCTCCGGCGCGCATGTCGGCGCGCTGGCGATGTCGGAAGCAGGCGCCGGCTCGGATGTGGTGTCGATGCGCACGCGCGCCGATCGCCGCGGTGCCGGCTATGTGCTCAACGGCGCGAAAATGTGGATCACCAACGGTCCGGTGGCCGATACGCTGGTGATCTATGCCAAGACCGACCATACCGCGGGATCGCGGGGCATGACGGCCTTCATCGTCGAGAAGACGTTCAAGGGCTTTTCCGCCAGCAAGAAGCTCGACAAGCTCGGCATGCGCGGTTCCGACACCAGCGAGCTCGTGTTCGAGGATTGCGAGGTGCCGGCCGAGAACGTGCTCGGTGTCGTCGGCAACGGCGTCAACGTCCTGATGTCGGGTCTCGACTATGAGCGCACCGTGCTGGCAGCGGGACCGCTCGGGCTGATGCAGGCCTGCCTCGACCTGGTGATTCCCTATCTCCACCAGCGCTCGCAGTTCGGTCAGCCGATCGGCCGCTTCCAGCTGATGCAGGCCAAGCTCGCGGACATGTACGTCACGCTCAACGCCGCCAAGGCTTATGTCTATGCGGTGGCGAAAGCCTGCGACCGCGGCGAGACCTCGCGCGAGGATGCCGCCGGCGCCATTCTCTATGCGGCGGAACGCGCGACCTGGATGGCGCTCGAAGCGATCCAGTGCCTTGGCGGCAACGGCTACATCAACGATTACCCGACCGGGCGGCTGCTGCGCGACGCCAAGCTCTACGAAATCGGCGCCGGCACCAGCGAGATCCGCCGCATGCTGATCGGCCGCGAGATCTTCGAGAAGACGAAGTGACCGGCAAGCAGGGTTCCGGGTAAGCCCGCTGGCGCGCCGTCGCCGGCGATGACCGGCCGCTATGGGCAGGTCGCGCGGGTTGCAGGACCTCGGAAAAACCGCCAAAAGTCCGGCCGGCACGGCTTCGCGAAGCGCAGCTTGCCCAGGCGGCAACAGCAAACCAGCGGCGGTCAATGCGATCATTCAGGCGTCTCGGAACCATTCCCTGGGTACAGAAAGCCGTCGGTGTCGTCGCTGCCGAGTATCTGCGCCTGGTCTGGAAGACGAATTCGTTCGCCATCGATCCGGTGGATATTTACGAGCGCATCGTCCCGGATGTGCCGATCATTGTCGCGATGTGGCACGGCCAGCATTTCATGATGCCGTTCTTCCGCCGCAGCCATCGCGTGACGGTGCTGATCTCGCGCCATCGCGACGGCGAGGTCAACGCCATCGCCGCCGAGCGTCTCGGCCTCGAGACGATACGCGGATCGGGCACGAGCGGCCGCGACTTTCACCGCAAGGGCGGCGTCGCCGGCTTCAAGGCGATGGTCGATGCGCTGGCGCAAGGTTGCAGCGTCGCGCTCACCGCCGACGTGCCTAAGGTGTCGCGCGTCGCCGGACGCGGCATCGTCCAGCTCGCGCGCGCCTCGGGACGGCCGATCTATCCGGTCGCCGTGGCGACGAGCCGCCGCATCCAGATGCATAATTGGGACCGCTCGGTCATCAATCTGCCGTTCGGCCGCTTCGCCATCGCCATCGGCGAGCCGATCCGCGTGGCGCCGGATGCCGACGACGCGGCACTCGAGAGCGCGCGGCGCCTCGTCGAAGCCGGCCTCAACGCCACGACCGACAAAGCCTACGGCATGGTCGACGGCTCCGCCAAAGACTGGCGCCGCCGCCGCACCATCGTCAGCCAAGCCCTCGCTCGTTTTCCAGCCAGCAGCCTGTGAGTGCCTCCCTCTCCCCGCGTGCGGGAAGAGGGGTGGGGTGAGGGGGCGTTTCCATTCCCCTCTCCCCGGTGGGGAGAGGGCGCCGAGCACCGAAGGTGCGAGGCGGGTGAGGGGGAGCCGACCTCACAAATCTGCACCGTCTGATCCCCCTCACCCGCTCGCTACGCTCGCGACCTCTCCCCACCGGGGAGAGGTGAAAACGAATTCCTTCTCGCGGCGCGGTGCGCGCCCGAGTCATGCCGTACAACCCGCATGATCCCGAAAAAGCCTGCCCTTGGACTTGATCCGAGGGTGGCTACCGGTTTTCGGACAAGATCATGCGCAACAGACAGTCAACGACTCCGCCGAGCACCATCGCGTCACGCCTGAACCGGCGGTGGGACCGGCCTTCGGCTCGATCATGCTTCGGCAAACAAATGCAAAGCCAACCGTACAATCTGTTTCGCAACCAAGCTCCGGAAGAAGTTCTTTTAGGTTCGCCTCCGGCAATAAAAAGGAGGGGGAACGCCGGTAGACGCTGATCCTTATCCTCCGCACCTCACGGTGCGGCTCGCGCCTTGCAAGGCGCGCTCGCCTGCCGGCGTTCCACCGCGGTTCTCGCCA
>JBAPYW010000099.1:0-57998 GCA_049284935.1 Xanthobacteraceae bacterium | reverse complement strand
CTTTGGGATAGCGGCTTCAACCTACGGCCGGTGCGCGGCTTGGTAATTTCCTTTGCCGCTGTGCTGATCGCCGTCGGCCTGTTCGGCAGCGTCCGTCTGAATTTCGCCGTGCCCTCGGCGCCGACCGTCATGGCGGCAACGGTCACCATCGATCGCGCCGTGCGCGACAAGGCGATCAGCCCGCCATTTAACTGGATCACGTTCAACCAATCGGCCGACGACGAACGCGCTGCCGTCCGCCCGCAAATTCAGGCAACCGCCGATCAGATGCTGGAACGCAGCGAAACGGCGCTGCGCGCCGGCGCAAAGATCATCGGCTGGCAGGAGGAAGCAGCTTTCGTCCTGGAGGAAGACAAGCAGCAAGTGCTCGACCGGGCGTCCGCTCTGGCCAAGCGCTACGATGCCTACATTCAGGTCGCGCTGGGTGTGTTCACGCGAACCCAGGCAATGCCCTATTTGCTCGACCAATCGATCTTGTTCGATAGTGCGGGAAAGATCGTCTGGACATACAACAAGACCTATCCGATCGTTCCCACGGAATCATACGTGACCCCATACGGGCCCGGGCGGTTACCGTTCGTCGACACGCCATATGGCCGCATCGCCACGGCCATCTGCAACGACTTTCATTTTCAGGCGCTGATCCAGCAGGCCGGCAGCAACGACGCCGACATCATGATGGCGCCCTATAATGACATCCATCCGTACGAGCAGCAGGACGCCGTCGTTGCCATCATGCGCGCCGTCGAAAACGGCTATTCCATGGTGAAGGCCACCGGCATTGGCCCGTCCATGATCGTCGACTATCAGGGGCGCGTGCTGGGCCGGCAAAATTACGGCGACGGCGGCGGCGTCATGTTGGCCAGCATTCCCACACGCGGCGTCGTCACGATCTACAGCCGGATCGGAGATACCTTCGCATATTTGTGCGCCATCGGTTTCGTGCTTCTCACGGGCTGGGCGTTGGTCCGAAAATAACAGGTACCGGACCCCGGATCGAGGCAGCATCGTGGTTCGCATGCTCGAGACGAGTGTGCGCCCACACCAAGCCGGTACGCCCTAACGGCGCCAGGCAGCCCGCTCGGCCGGCTAAGTATTTTCCTGCCCGGCGGCGCTGGCTCGCGCGCGCCAGGCGGCCCGTATCGCCGCCGAGGTGGTGCCTGAGCCGTCCGGCTTCCAGCCGGGCGGGCCGAACACGTAGCCGAGCCGGCCGCGCCAATTGCCGGCCGCGCGCACGTCGTGGACGATCCCGGCCCATTCATGGAAGGCGATGCGCAAGGGATTGAACGTGCCGAGGTTCTTGACGATGCCGTAACGGCACGGCTCGGCGTCGTCTTCCGGCACGAAGGTGCCGAACAGCTTGTCCCAGATGATCAGGATGCCGGCATAGTTGCGGTCGAGATAGCGGGGATTGGTGGCGTGGTGCACGCGGTGGTGCGACGGCGTGTTGAACACGGCTTCGAACCAGCGCGGCAGCCGGCGCACCTGCTCGGTGTGGATCCAGAACTGATAGATGAGGCTGATGCCTTTTTCGAAGATGATCAGCGCCGGCGGAAAGCCGATCAGCGCCAGCGGCAGCCAGACCACCCAGGTCAGCGCCAGATTCCCGGTCCAGGTTTGGCGCAGCGCAGTCGACAGATTGTAATGCTGTGACGAATGGTGGTTGACGTGGGCCGCCCACCAGATGCGGTGCTCGTGGCTTAGGCGATGGAACCAGTAATAGCAAAGGTCCTCGGCCAGGAAGATCGCGAGAAATGCCCACCACGTGTAGCCGATCTCAAACAACCGAAATTGCCATACCCAGGCGGTGGCCAAATACAATAACCCGGCGGTAGCGAGCCCCTGTGCGAAGTTGCCGAGACCCATCAGCAGCGAGGCAGTCGTGTCGCGCAGCTCGTAGCTGGCGCTGTTGCGCATGCGGGCAATGACGATCTCGGCGATCACCAAGACGATGAACGCCGGCACCGCGAGCGCAACGGGATCGGGAAGAGTCACGATGCAAGCGCGGCCGCGCTGCGGCCTCCCTGTGTTTCGGTCGACCGGATCAGCAACCGCTCCAACCGCGCCGCCCAGGCCTTGGCCGCTTCCGCATCGCCGAGCCGCAAAATGAGCCGGCGCGCGCCGAGATCGGTGAGCGTGAGGACGAGGTCGCCGCCATGAGCCGTAACGCCGGCGAGATCGCCCGGCGCGACGATGCGGATGGTGACGCGGTCGCCCAGCGCGAACAGGGCGGCGATACGGCGCTCGACCCGATCGACGGCGAGCGCGCTACGCTTGTCCGCCGCCAGCCGCAGCTCGCCGGGCTCGAATTCCGGATGATCGAGCGCAAGGTGGCGGCAAACGGTATCGGCGCCGTCGATGCTGGCATTTCTCAGCCCGCCGACGAGCCAGACGACCAGGACGATCAGGGCAATTCCGCCGACCGGCAAGATCAAGTCCAACGGGCCCACGACAGCGGCACCTCATAGCCGGCGAATGCCAAGATCGGCCGAATTTCGCGAACAATAAGGCCGGGCGCGGCCGGCGGCAACCGCAAGAACGTGTACCGGCCGCCGTCAATCCCCGGTATAAACCCGCAAAACCGACCTTCGGGGGAGGGGGCGATGCAGGCTTCCACATTCACGCTGGCGACGGCGGACGGCGTGTCGCTCTTTGTCTATCGCTGGCTTCCCGACGGGCCGCCGAAGGCGGTGGTGCAGATCGCGCACGGCCTCGCCGAGCATGCGGCGCGGTATGCCCGCGTGGCCGAGGCGCTCACCCGCGCCGGCTATGCGGTCTATGCCGACGACCATCGCGGCCACGGCCGCACCGCACGGACGCCCGACGAGCTCGGCCTGTTCGCCGAGCGCGACGGCTGGCAGAAATGCATCGACGATCTTTGGCTCGTCAACCGCCGCATCGCCGCCGACCATCCGGGTGTGCCGATCGTCCTGCTCGGTCACTCGCTGGGCTCGTTCATGGTGCAATATTTCATCAGCGAACACGGCGACGCGCTCGCCGGCGCGGTGCTCTCGGCCTCGAACGGCAAGCCGCCGCCGATCGCGCCGATCGGGCTTTTGCTGGCGCGGCTGGAGCGGCTCCGCCTCGGCCAACGCGGCCACAGCCCGGTGATGCAGGCGCTGTTCTTCGGCGCGTTCAACAAGCCGTTCAAGCCGGCGCGCACGGCGTTCGACTGGCTGTCGCGCGACACCGCCGAAGTCGACAAATACATCGCCGACCCGTTGTGCGGTTTTGAATCGACCGTGCAACTCTATATCGACCTGCTGGAAGGTCTGCGCGAAACCGCGCGGCCGTCGCGGCAGGCGCGGATTCCAAAGGACCTGCCGATCTACATTTTCAACGGCAACCGCGACCCGGTCAGCGACAACATCGCTCAACTCATCGACGCTTATCGGGCCGCCGGTATCAAACAGGTGGTGCACAAAGTCTACCCGGACGGCCGCCACGAAAGCTTGAACGAAACCAATCGCGACGCAGTGACGCGCGATCTGATCGCTTGGCTCGACGGCGCGGTCGGGCAGCGCCGCTCAGCTACTTCATCGTCGGGATGACGAAGTCGGCGCCGTCCTTGATGCCCGAGGGCCAGCGCGCGGTCACCGTCTTGGTCTTGGTGTAGAAACGCACCGCATCGGGACCGTGCTGGTTGAGGTCGCCGAAGCCGGAGCGCTTCCAGCCGCCGAAGGTGTAATAGGCGAGCGGCACGGGGATCGCGAAATTCACGCCCACCATGCCGACCTCGACGCGGCTGACGAAATCGCGTGCGGCGTCGCCGTCGCGGGTGAAAATGGCGACGCCGTTGCCGTAATCGTGTTCGGACGGCAGCCGCACCGCCTCTTCGTAGTCTTTGGCGCGCACCACCGAGAGCACCGGGCCGAAAATCTCGTCCTTGTAGATGCGCATGTCGGGCGTGACGTGATCGAACAGGCAGCCGCCCATGAAGTTGCCGTGCTCATAGCCCTGCAGCTTGAAATTACGGCCGTCGACGACGAGCTTGGCGCCTTCCTTGACACCGAGGTCGACGTAGCTTTTGACCTTGTCGAGATGTGCCTTGGTGATCATCGGACCATAATCGGCCTGGGTGTCGGTCGACGGCCCGATCTTCAGGCTCTCGACCCGTGGCACCAGTTTCTCCAACAGAATGTCGGCCGTCTTCTTGCCCACCGGCACCGCGACCGAGATTGCCATGCAGCGCTCGCCGGCTGAGCCGTAACCGGCGCCGATCAGCGCATCGACGGCCTGATCCATGTCGGCGTCCGGCATGACGATCATATGGTTCTTGGCGCCGCCGAAACATTGGGCGCGTTTGTTGTTGGCGCAGGCGGTCGTATAGACATATTCGGCGATCGCCGACGAGCCGACGAAGCCGATCGCCTTGATGCGCGGATCGGTGAGCAGCGTATCGACCGCCTCCTTGTCGCCGTTGACAACGTTCAGCACGCCCGCGGGCAGGCCGGCCTCAAGCAGCAGCTCGCCAAGCCGCATCGGCACCGACGGATCGCGCTCCGAAGGCTTGAGAATGAAGGCGTTGCCGCAGGCCAGCGCCGGTGCGAACTTCCACATCGGGATCATGGCCGGGAAGTTGAATGGCGTGATGCCGGCGACGACGCCGAGCGGCTGGCGCATGGAGTAAAGGTCGATGCCGGGACCGGCGCCGTCGCTGAATTCACCCTTGAGCAGATGCGGGATGCCGCAGGCGAATTCGACCACTTCGAGGCCGCGCTGCACGTCGCCTTTGGCGTCGGCGAAGGTCTTGCCGTGCTCGGAGGAAAGGAGCCGGGCCAGGCTGTCGGCTTCCTTCTGCGCCAATTCGAGAAATTTCATCATCACCCGCGCGCGCCGCTGCGGATTCATGGCCGCCCAGGCCGGCTGCGCCGC
Organism: Xanthobacteraceae bacterium; assembly: GCA_049284935.1. Classification (GTDB taxonomy): domain Bacteria; phylum Pseudomonadota; class Alphaproteobacteria; order Rhizobiales; family Xanthobacteraceae; genus BOG-931. The sequence goes on along the minus strand of JBAPYW010000099.1, from coordinate 53,123 downwards.
TTCGGCGACGGCGATGGCGTGCTCGACCTCGGAATGCTTGGCCAGCGCCACCTTGGCCTGCACCTCGCCGGTATTGGGATTAAAGACGTCGCCGAAGCGCCCCGATGTGCCCTTTACTTCTTTGCCGCCGACGAAATGGCCGATCTCACGCATGAGCTTTCTCCTTGGACAATGAACGGCGGGGGCGGTGCGTTTGAAGTCACTACAACATAACGACGAACGCGCATAGGAACTTCACATCAAGATCCGCCCTCGGCCAACGATCCGGCCGGGGCCCGGTAGTACGACTGGAAGTTCGCAGGCCGCTGTACCGCACGGACTTCCGGCGTTCGGAAGCGGGACACCGGGGCTGTTCCGTGCGCTATTGTGCGGCTTTTTTCCGCGGCGGTCACGGGGGCGGCAGGGGTCCTCGATATGCGGTTCCATTACCGCCCTGGACGGGGCCTTGTCGGACCGGCATACCGGTCCCACCCTACGATCCACAGGGAGACGGACATGTCGAGTCAATCGGGTAGCGACGTGCGCGATCTGACGCCGCAGGAGGTCGCGCAAGGACTGAAGGACGGCCGCGTCGTTCTGGTCGACGTGCGCGAGCCGAACGAGACGGCGGTCGAACGCTTTCCCGGCGGCGTCCTGGTGCCGCTCTCGGCCTTCGATCCGGCTGCGATCCCCGCGCCGCCGGGTTGCGAAGTGGTGTTTGCCTGCCGCTCCGGCCGCCGCTCGGTCACCGCGTCGCTCGCGGCGCAAGAGCAAGGCTTCGCCTACGGCGCGCACCTCGCCGGCGGGCTTCTGGCGTGGAAAGCCGCCGGACTGCCAACCGAGACCTGAGCCAGTGACGGCCTCTCGCCCAATCTTGGCGATCGTCGCCATGCTGACCGGTGCATGGCTCGGCAGCATATTTCCCACCACGGCGCAGCCGGAGCGGGTCGTCAATTTCTACAATTGGTCGGACTATATCGATCCGACAGTGCTCGACGATTTCACCAAAGAAACCGGCATCAAGGTCCGCTACGATACGTTCGACTCCAACGACACGCTGGAGGCCAAACTTTTGGCCGGCAAATCCGGCTACGATGTCGTGGTGCCGACCGCTTATTTTCTCGCCCGCCAAATTTCCGCCGGCGTCTTTCAGAAGCTCGACAAGTCGAAGCTGCCGAACCTCGGCAATGCATGGCCGCAGATCGCGGAGCGGCTGGCAATCTACGATCCCGGCAATCAGTATGCCGTCAATTACATGTGGGGCACGACCGGTATCGGCTACAACGTGAAAGCGGCGAGCGCAATCCTGCGGCCGCAGGCGGCGAGCGGTGCTGCCGGCGACGGTTTTTTCAACTCTTGGGACGATGTGTTCGACTCGCAAAGGATCGCCAAGTTCAAGGATTGCGGCATCTATCTGCTGGATTCGTCCGACGACATCATGTCCGCCGCGCTCCACTATCTTCGCCTCGATCCGAATTCGAGCAATCCGGGCGATCTGCAAAAGGCTGCCGATCTGCTGGCCAGGATCAGGCCGTACGTCCGCAAGTTCCATTCCTCGGAATATCTCAACGCGCTGGCGACCGGCGAGATCTGTTTCGTCGTCGGGTTTTCCGGCGACATCAAACAGGCGCAGAAGCGCGCCGCCGAGGCCAACAGCGGCGTGGAGATCGGCTATGCGATCCCACAGGAGGGCGCGCAATTGTGGTTCGACAACCTCGCCATCCCCAAGGACGCGCCGAATGTCGCCGCGGCGCACCGCCTTATCGATTATCTGCTGAAACCCGATGTGGCGGCGAAAAACACCAATTTCATTTCCTACGCCAACGGAAATCTAGCCAGCCAGAAATTCATCGAAAAATCGATCCTCGACGACCGCACGATCTATCCCGACGCCGCCACCATGGCGAAGCTTTACACCATCATCGCGCACGACCAGAAGACGCAGCGGCTGATCAACCGGCTGTGGACGCGGATCAAGACCGGGCGATGAGGGGATCGGCTCTTTTGTCCCGACGACCCGAAAGGCCACGCAACGGAATTCGCGCCGCGGTGAGCGCGGCAGGAACGTGAGGAGACACGAATGGGCGCGCTAGACGGCAAAGTTGCCATTGTCACCGGCGGTTCGAGCGGCATCGGCGAGCGAATCGTAGAAATCTTCATCGAACAGGGAGCCAAAGTCGTCGTCGCCGCGCGCCGGCAGGAAGAGGGCCGTGCGCTGGAAAAACGGCTCGGCGTCCGCTTCATCCGCGCCGACGTTGCCAGCGAGTCCGATGTCAAGACGATGGTCGATCAAACTGTCAAGTGGTTTGGCCGCGTCGATTGTCTGGTCAACAACGCGGGCGTGCCATCACCGATGGTCAGCATCACCGAGATCGACGTGCCGACCATCGATCAGCTGCTGGCTGTCAATGTCCGCAGCGTCTTGCTGGGCATCAAGCATGTGGCGCCAGTCATGCTGGCGCAGAAGGCCGGGAGCATCATCAACATCGGCAGCATTGCCGGTCTTCGCGGTGGCGCTTCCGGCCACATCTACAGCGCCACGAAGGCCGCCGTGCAGTCGATCACGCGCTCGGCCGGCGCGGAGCTGGGCGAAAAAGGAATTCGCGTGAACACGATATCGCCAGGCGCAATCGTCACCGGCATTTTCGCCAAGAACGCCGGCGTTGAGCCTTCCAAGGCCGACCGGCTGACGGATGTCATCAAGGGGGCTTTCGCGACGCTGCAGCCGATCCCGCGCGCCGGTACGCCCGAAGACATCGCCCAAGCCGCGGTGTTCTTGGCCGGCGACGGATCAAGTTTCATTAATGGTCAAGATATCGTCGTTGACGGTGGGATGACGAGCGTCACCCGCGGCTGGTCAGCTTCTGCGACTGCGCGCGGCGAAATGGGCAAGCGGCTGAAGGAAGCTGCCGCGAAGTTGTAAGGTCACACACCGCTTCTCACCGCTCCCGCCAGCGGTGGTGTAGCCAGAGCCATTGCTCGGGATGCTCGCGCACCCAGCCTTCGACCACCGCCGTGATCGTCTGCATGGTGCCCTTGATGTCGATGCGGCCGTCGGCGTCGTGCGCCGGCTCGATCGGGTCGGTGATGTCAACCGAAAAGCTATTGCCGTCGGGCTTGCGCACCGCCCGCAAGCCATGAATGGGGGCCTCGGTTTGGCGGGCCAAAAGCGCGATCAGCGGATTGGCCAGGCAGCGCCGGCCGAAAAAAGTCACCTCGACGCCCTTGGTGAAATGCTGATCGACCAGCATGCCGACATGGGTGCCGGACTGTAACAGCCGCGCCAACCTCACCGGCGCGTCGAGACCGGTCGGAATAAGCTCGCCCATCAGCGGCTCACGCAGCTTGACGATGACGTCGCTGATGGACCGGATATTCGGCCGCCGATACAGCACGGCGGAATGATCGACGACAACTTTCGCCACGACGGCGGGAAGTTCCCAGTTGGCCAGATGAGCGGCAAACCCGAGCATCGGCTTGCCGCTGGCCACGATGCGTTCGTAATGCTCGGCAGCTTCCGGCGCGTAGGTGATGACGTCCGGCGTTTGCCGGCCGACGCCCTCGAAGCAGAATTCGTCGAGGTGCGCGAACTCCACCGCGATCCGTCCGAGATTGTCCCACACGCCACCGAGGATTTGCTCGATCTCGGCGTCGGGTTTTTCCGGAAAGGCGGCGTGCAGGTTTTGGCGGGCAAGGCGGTGTTCCCTGAACAGCGGCCCGATCTCGCGCATCGCCGCGCCGGCAAAGTTCGCCGTACGCTTGCGGTCGAAGCGCTTGACCGCGCCGAGCAGTCCGACGGCGCCGGTGCCGACCGCCGCATCGAACAGGGCTTTGAGCTTCCGTTCGGCCATCAGAAGGTGACGACGATCTTGCCGAAAACCTGGCGGCTTTCGAGCCGCGCCAGACCGCGCTCGAAGTCGGCGAGCGCGACCTCGGTGTCGATCACCGGCAGCAGACCCGACGCCATCTTCGCCAGGCTCTCGCGGATGTTGCGCATGGAGGCGCCGAACGAGCCGAAGATACGGTATTGCTGCAGGAACAGCTGGAACAGATTGATGGTGGTCGACTGACCGGAGGTCGAGCCGCAGGTGACCAGCCGGCCGCCGCGCTTGAGGCAAAACAGCGAGCCGTTGAAGGTATCGGGGCCGACGTGCTCGAAGGCGACATCGACGCCCTTTTTGGCGGTGAGCTTGCGCACCACGCCTTCGAACCGCTCGGTGCGGTAATTGATGACGTGGTCGGCGCCGAGCGCCTTGGCCTTCGCCGCTTTGTCGTCGTCACCGACGGTGGTGATGACGGTGCAGCCGATCGCCTTCGCCATTTTGATGGCGACCGTGCCGATGCCGGAACCGCCGGCCTGCACCAGAATGGTCTCGCCGGGCTCGAGCTTGGCGTTGTCGAACAGCATGTGCTGGACGGTGGCAAACGCCACCGGCGCGCAGGCGGCATCGCGGAAACTCACCCCCGCCGGCACCGGGATCACCAGCCGCGTCGGCATGTTGAGCCTATCGCGGGCAAAGCCGTCGACATGAAAGCCCATGATGCCGCCGACATTTTCGCAGAGATTGTCGCGGCCCTCGCGGCAGGCTTTGCAGATGCCGCAGGTCAGCGCGCCGAAGGCGACGACGCGATCGCCTGCCTTGAAGCCGGTGACGTTGGGGCCGACGGCGACGACTTCGCCGGCCGCTTCGACGCCGACGACGAGCGGCAGCTTGCGCTTGGCGAACGCCATGCCGCGCCAGCCCCAGACGTCGATGTGATTGAGGCCGACCGCCTTGATGGCGATCTGCGCCTGGCCGGCCGCCGGCGCCGGCGGTGCCGCGACCTCGCGCAGCTCGATCTTGCGATCGGCGATGAGCATGAGCGCGCGCATCGAATGCAGCAGGGTCGGGCTCTCGTGCGCGTCGCCCGCGGTCGTGTCGGCGGTGAGGCTCACGCCGGCTCCCGCGCCATGACCAGGCAGACGTTCTGGCCGCCGAAGCCGAACGAATTGGACATGGCGCGCCGTACCGTCGCATCGCGCGCCACATTCGGCACGACATCGAGCGGTATCGCCGGATCCGGAACGGCGTGGTTGATGGTCGGCGGGATGCGTTGGTGTTGCAGCGTCAACAGCGTGAACGCCGCTTCGACGGCACCGGCCGCGGTCAAGGTGTGGCCGATCATCGATTTGTTCGACGAGATCGGAATGCCGCGGATGCGCTCGCCGAACACCGCGGAGACGCCGAGATGCTCCATCTTGTCGTTCTCCGGCGTCGAGGTGCCGTGGGCGTTGATGTAGTCGATCGCCGCCGGTGCGACGCCGGCGTCGGCCAGCGCATTGCGCATGGAGGCGATGATCGGCTTGCCGTCGGGGCTCGATCGGGTGCGATGGAACGAATCGGACTTTTCGCCATAGCCTTCGAGAATGCCGAGCACGCGCGCGCCGCGCGCGCGCGCGTGCTCGAGATTTTCGAGCACCAGGGCCGCGGCGCCCTCGGCCAGCACGAAGCCGTCGCGGTTTTTGGAGAACGGCTTGGAGGCGCGCTCCGGCGGATCGTTTTGGGTCGAGAGCGCGGACAGGAGCGAGAAACGCACCAGCGATTCCGGCGTTAGCGAAGCGTCGGCGCCGATCGCCAGCGCGGCTTCGCAATCGCCGCGGCGGATCGCCTCGATGCCCAGTTGGATGGCGCTGGCGCCGGACGCGCAGGCGGTGTTCAAAGAGATCGGCGAGCCTTCGGTGCCGAAATGCTCGGCGAGATGCTCGCCGATGATGCCGAACTTGAAGGCGCCGTGTCGCGCGGCGAATTCGCGGGCAACCCGCATCAGCTCGGGATAGCCGGTGCCGGCATTGGCCGCGGCCATCTCGGCCATCTTGATGCGATCGGCCCACTCGACTTCGGGCGGCGGCGGCGCCAGGAACAGCGGCCCGGGGAAACGGCCTTTGGCGCCGAGGCCGGCTTCCGCGATCGCCTCCTCGCCGGCGAGAAGCGCAATGCGCTCGGAAAGCTCGGCCGGCGACATGGCGTCCCGGTACACCGCGTCGACCGCGCCGGCGATCGTGGTTTTCAGACCGTCGGTCGGAAAGCGTGAAATACGGCGGATGCCGGAGACGCCACCGCTCAACTTCGCCCAATTGTCGGATTTGCCGACGCCGAGCGAGGTCACGATGCCGATTCCGGTGACGGCGACGATCGGGCGGTTAAGCTTGTCCCGTATGGCCGCGGCCATCACGTTCTCCTTCAATCGACCCGTTCAACCAGCGCCAAGCCTTCGCCGCGCCAGTTACCGACGCTGGTGACCACGACCTGCGAGAGGTCGGACGGGCACGTCCCGACATCCCCGGCTCCGGCCGGTGCCGGCAGCTTACCGTGCTCCAGCGCCGCACAGGCGATTCCCAGATTGCTCATAAATTGAGCCTCAAGGCCATGCCCGATATAGGTCCCGGTGGCGCGAACGGGAAGGCTAAACTCCTTGAGCGCCGCGCGTTCCGCCGACGTTGCCGGTTCGAGCCCAGCGGCGCCGGAGATGACTGCCGCGTGAGCGCGGTCGACCTGCGCGGCGATCGCCTCCCATTGGCGGCGGAGCGTCGCCTCGATGTCTCCCGTCTGACGCCGGTTACGGTCGGAACGAACCGATAAAATCCGCCCCCGGGCGCGGGCGCCGCGGGCCTGCGCGTGGTCGCGGCTTTCGAGCATGAGGAATGCGCCCATGTTGCCCAGCGCGATGCCGCCTTGCGGACCGCGATCCCAGACCGGCGCGAACGAGCCCTGTAGCAGCGCGCCGGATTCCTCGTAGACCAGCAGCGCGTCCCAGCGCGTGGCATGAAAGGCGCCGCCGACCAGCGTCATTTCGCTTTGCCCGGCCGCGATGCGCGCCTGCGCGACGTGCACCGCGTCGACGCCGGCGGCCTCCTCGCCGAGAAACGTTCGCGAGGATCCGACCACGCCGTGCACGATGGAGATATTGCCGGCAAGCAGATTCGGCAGTTGCGCCAGGAACAAGGTCGGGCGCAGATCGCTCATCAGCCGTTCGTTGAGGAAGGCGCCGGGCTTGGCCGCGTTGCGCATGCCGCTGAGGATCGCGGCGTCGGCGGCGATGTCACGCTCGCCGCCCTCGGCGGCGACGATCATATCGGTGCGGTCCAGGACCTCGGGCTTGCCGGCAATACCGGCGTCGGCAAGCGCGAGGCCGGCGGCGTAGACGCCGATGCGCTGCCACAGCTCCATCTGCCGCTGATCGCTCTTCTTCGGAATCTGCTTGTCGAAATCGATCGGCGCCAGCGGATGCACGATGTAGGGCGCGAAGCTCTTGTCGTCGTAGGGCGGCGGATCGCCGTGTTCGAGATGACGCCACGCCGCGTCGAGCCCTTCGCCCAGGCAAGTCACAAGTCCGACGCCGGTGATCCACACCTCGCGGCGTTCCGTCACTTGGCGAACTCCTTGACCGCGATGCCGATCCGCTCCGCCCAGTCGAACAACACCTGGCGGAATTGCGGCGTCGGGTAGGGCATGATGCGATACCTCAAATCCGCCTCGCAGACGACCTTGCCGTCGTGGCGTCCGGCGCATTCGCCGACGGCGTAGCCCGAACCCTCATGCTGCACAGAGCCTTCGAATTCGAGCGAGCTGCCGGGAAAGACCGGGCTGCGGAACTTGGCGTCCTTGACGCCGACCAGAATCGGCATGGCGACGAAGCCGCCGAGTACGCTGACCAGCCAGCCGGTGGTCTGCGCCATGCATTCGATCAGCAGCACGCCCGGCATCAGCGGATAGCTCGGAAAGTGGCCCTCGAACACGGTGCTCTGCTGCGGCACGGTGCAGACCGCGCGCAGCCGGCGCGCGCCGACGTCGATCTCGACGACGCGATCGATCATCTGAAAATATTCAAGCTGCATGGGTGGCGCCTCAGGCGCCCTTCGCCGCGACCAGCTTGTCGATTTGCTCGCTCAGATTCTTCAGCACGAAGTACTGGTCGGTGGTCGCCTTGCCCTCGTTGACTTCCTGGGTCCATTGCTCGAGCGGCAGCTTGATGCCGAAGGTCTTGTCGATGGCAAAGGCGATATCGAGGAAGTCGAGACTGTCGATCTCGAGGTCATTGATGGCGTGGCTTTCCAGCTTGATGTTCTCCCGCGGGATGTCGCAGGTTTCCGCAATGATATCAGCCACTTTATCGAACGTACTGGACATCGGGCATGCTCATTTTCTGGCAGCAAAATGGCGCCGCCCGCGGGAAACGGCGCCGAACAAGCCCGATCGCTGCGGGCCCCTCCGGTCGTGAATGCCCGTATAGCGAAGGACATCGTCGAGTTCAACGCCGCCCGGGGATCGCGCATGCCCGCCGTCGTTTGCCGCATGGCAACCGGCAGCGATCTGTCCTAAATTCCAGCCAAGGGGGGTGTGGGCGGGTATCCGACATGGAGCATTGCGATGACTCATTCTGCGGCCAAGTCTATCCGTTACGGCCTCACCGCGGCGTTGGCGCTGGCGGCGGCGCAATTTGCGACGGCCGGCGTCGAAGCCGCCGACTATGATGTCGGATCGATCCACATCGCCCAGCCTTGGGCGCGCGCCACGCCGAAGGGCGCAAGCTCCGGCGCCGGTTACATGACCGTCACCAACAACGGTACGACGCCCGATCGCCTGAGTTGCGTCTCCAGCGACGCCGCCGCGACGTGCCAAATCCACAGCATGACCATGGAGGGCGGCGTGATGAAGATGCGGCCGGTAGAAGGCGGTCTCGAAATCAAGCCGGGCGAGACCGTCATGCTCAAGCCGTCGAGCCTGCACGTGATGTTCGTCGACCTCAAGCATCCCCTGGAACAGGGCAAGATGGTCGAGGCGACGCTCAAATTCGAGAAGGCCGGCACGGTTGATGTCGAGTTTCCGATCGCGGCCATCGGCGCCGCCATGCCCGGCGCTCCCGCCGGCGGCGGCACGATGATGCAGGGTGGCGGCATGATGCAGATGAAGCATTAGAGGCGCGCGGCGCCGTGCCGGCTATTTGTTCGCCTCGCGGAACGGCGCCGGCGTGCCCTCGGGCACCGGCATGCGGAACACGTTGAGTATCATCGACACCATGGCGTAGTAGCCGAGGATGCCGACCAGCTCGACCATGCCGGCATCGCCGAGAAGTTTATGCACGCGCTTGTAGGCGGCGTCGCTGACGCGCCGCGTCGCGTACAACTCCTTGACGAAGGTGTAGATCGCCTTTTCGTCGCGCGGCGCCGATGTCGGCGTCCGGCCGGCCTGAAGATCGCGGATGGTGGCCGGCTTTACGCCTTGCTTGGCGGCGATCGCCGCGTGCGCCACCCATTCGTATTGCGCCTGCCAAAATCGTGCGGTGCAAAGGATCGCGAGTTCCGACAGCCGCGGCGGCACGCTGGTGCCCAAGCGGACATAGCCGCCAAGCTGCTGCGCCAAATGACCGAAGCCGGGCGCGTGCAGATAGACCGCAAACGGACCGCTGTTGCTGAAGCGGCCGCGCGGGCCGGATGAGATCGCGTCGACCAGCGCCTGCTGTTCGCCGGTCAAGCTGGCCATGTCGAGCATGGGCAGGCGGGGGGCGGGCGATCGGCGCGGTCGGCGCGATTTGTTCGATCGGGAGCGGGGTGATGGCGACTTGGCCATGGTTTCCTCTCGGTTTGCGGAAACGAACGAAGCGTCGAGCCCGTTATCGTATCGCTCTAGATTCTTGCCGGTCGCATTTTCGAACGGCAAACCGGTGTCCACTTTTCCGGAAAATGCTCTAACCACCGCTTTCGAGCTTAAAGACGCGTCGCGCATTTTCGGAAAGGAACATGGCTTTGACCTCATCGTCGAGGCCAAGCGCATCGATCCCTTCCAGCGCCTTGACCGGCATGATCATCGGGTAGTTGGTGCCGAACAGAACCTTGCTGCGGCCATGCGCGCGCAGATAGTCGATCAGCGCGGCCGGATAGCGCTTCACCGTGTAAGCCGAGGTGTCGATGTAGACGTTCGGGTGCTTGGTCGCGACCGCGATCGCCTCGTCGGTCCACGGATAGCCGATATGGCCGCCGACGATGACCAGCTCAGGAAAATCCAGCGCGACGCGGTCGAGATAGATCGGCCGTCCGACCTCCGACGGCATCAGCGGCCCGGTGTGGCCGATCTGCGTGCAGAACGGCACCCCCATGTCGCAGCACGCCACATAAACCGGATAGAACCGGCGATCGGTCGGCGGCGCCTCCCACAGCCAGGGCAGAACGCGAATGGCCTTGAAGCGGAGCTGTTCGACGCAACGCCGGATTTCGCCGACCGCCTGCATCGGCTTGGAGATGTCGACCGAGCCGACGCCGACCAGACGGTCCGGCGCCTGCGCGACGAATCCGGCGACCTCGTCATTGGAGATCATCACGTTGCGCGGCGCGTACCAGGCGGAGATCAAGCTCTTGCCGACGCCGGCCTGATCCATGGCTGCGATGGTGGCAGAAAGCGGCAGCTCGGTTTGCGGCGTCAGCGCGCCTTTGGTCCATCGCCGTAGCGAATCGAACATCGGATCTTGCAAATGCCGTGCGGTCGGATGTTGGGCCCAGGCATCGATGATCATCGGACTCATTTCCGCAACCTTGCTCGCCCTTCGTTTTGCCATTTCGAAGGGGTTTGCGCTAGAAGCGAAATATGGTCGCTGTGAAAGCGCTGTTGTTTGACGTCTTCGGCACGCTGGTGGATTGGCGCAGCGGGGTTGCGCGCGAGGCCGAGGCGGTGCTCAAGCCGCGCGGCTATGCGCTCGACTGGCCGGCCTTAGGGGATGCCTGGCGCGGCGAATATCAGGGCGCCATGGAAGAGGTGCGCTCCGGCCGCATCCCGTTCTGCAAGCTCGACGTGCTGCACCGGCGCAACCTCGATCGCATCCTGCCGCGCTTCGGGCTCGGCGCGCTGGGCGACGAAGAACGCCGCGCTCTCAACCTCGCCTGGCACCGGCTCGACGCCTGGCCCGACGTGACGGCCGGCTTGGCGCGTCTTAGGCGCAATTATCTCTTGGCGCCGCTGTCGAACGGCAATGTTTCCATCATGGTCGATCTAGCGCGGCGCAACGATTTTCCCTGGGATGCCATTCTCGGCGCCGAATTCGCCGGCGACTACAAGCCGAAGCCGCGCGTCTATCTCTCCGCCGCCGACGCCTTCGATCTCGCCCCGCAGGACTGCCTGATGGTGGCGGCGCACAGCAGCGATCTTGCCGCCGCCGCGGCGCTCGGCTTGCGCACCGCCCATATCGCGCGGCCGAACGAGGCCGGACCGGGTCGCGGCGAGACGGCGCCGACTGTCGCGGTCGATATCGCGGCGAACAGCATCGAGGATTTGGCGGCGCAGCTCGGCGTGTGAGCAACGTTACTGCGCCGGTGCCTCAACCCGAAACCCGCCGCTTGCGTCGAGCGCGATAACGCCGTCGGCGACGGTGCGCGCCCAGCGGCTGGTCGCGGCGATGCCGCCGAAGGAAAAGAAATGCGGCACGATGCCGGCGGGCGCCGCCTCTGCCAGCGTCCGCACCAGGTCGTCGGGCGTGGTCAGGGCGAACATCTGGCGCATCAGGCCGGCGCGACGCGCCAGCGCCTGCGCGGAGGCGTGCACGCCGCAGCGGCCGGCGTAGCGGAGAAGCGCCGCGAGGCTGGTCGGACCGACCAGCCCAACGCGTAGGCGATGATCGAAGCCGAAAGCACGCAGCCGCGCAACAAAGTCGAGAATCGCGGGCGCTTCGAAGCAGAACTGGGTGACGATCTCGACGGTCAGTCCGGTCGCCTCCGCGGCCGCGATCTTGTCCGCGAGCGCGCGGTCGAGTTCTTCGTCGCCGATGCGCGGATGGCCTTGCGGATAACCGGCGATGCCGATGGTGCGGATGCCGCGCCGGCGCAGCAGGCCTGAGTCGATGGCGTCGATGGCGCGGCGGAACGGTCCGCATTCGCCGCGGTCGCCGGCGATGACAAGCACGTTCTCCACCCCGGCCTCGCCGGTGAGCCGAGCCAGCACATCGTCGAGCGCCGGGACGCTGCCGAAATTGCGCACCGCGAGATGCGGCACCGGCTCGCAGCCGGCCGCCCGCAGCCGAATCGCGGCCGCGACGGATTCGTTCACGCGGCGGTTCGGCGGCGCACTGAGATAGACGCGCGTGCCGCGCCGGAGCGGTGCCAGTGCCGCGATGTCGGCGTCCGAAGGCCGCGTCGCTTCGATCGAAAATCCCGTCATGAACGCGGCAATGCGCTGAACTGCCGCGGGAAGCTTCTCAGTCGGTAAGGTTGCCTGGGCGGCCATGTTCGTCGCTCAGCCACGGCGGCGGGAGATCACATAGGACTCGTCGAAGAACCACAGTCCGCCGCGCTCGCGCAGCACTGCGCGCGTGGCGTCGATGTAGCGGCCGTCGGAGACTACTTCGCCCAGCCGGTCGTCCTCCACCTGCGCCACGTAGATCGCCGCGTTCCACGCCGCGAACAACGTCGAGGTACCAATCGATTCGGAGATTTCCGAAGGCAGCGTGTGCATGACGTAGCGAAACACCGAGCGGTTGTCGGCGTAGGCGTTGAAGTTGAGATCGCGGCCGGCCGGACCAAGTTCGTGCTTGACCGCCCTGAGGATCTGATGACGGTCATGGATGAACGGATGATCGTCCGGCCATACTTTCTGGATGATCTCCATGCCCGGGTCCTGGCCGTGCGAATGAATGGCGATGAGCCGGCCGCCGGGGCCGAGCGCGCGCGCCAGCGGCGCGATCACGCGCTTGGCCTTGAACTCCAGCGGGGCGCGGGCGCGATAGGGCTGCGAGGCGATCACCAGGTCGTAATTGGCGGTGGTGCCGCCGGGCCTGGGAATGATCGGGTCGAGCAGGAAGCGGTGGTCTTCGCGATAGATGACGAGCACGACCGGGCGCTCATAGATCGGATTGCCGGTGCGCGGGCTGACGCCGGCTTTCCAGTTGTGCGCCAGGAAACTTTCGAGATCGATGATTTGCTGCTCGAAGCGGTGGGCGGAATTGCCGGTGAGCGGCAGTTCGTGCCAGACTAGGCTTGACGCGGCATTGAGCGATTTGACCGCGAGCCACGGCGCATCCGCATAGGCGAGATTGGTCAGCACCAGAACGGTCGCCGGATGCTCGAAGAAGCGATCCGACATTTTCTGCAGCGTGAGCCGCACGTCCTCGAGGCTGATCTCCTTGCCGACCACGTAAAACGGCATGTGGGCGAAGCGGTCGTGCATGGCGCGCATCACGCGCACCAGCACCGAGCCGTCGCCGACGCCGGCGTCGAAGAGGCGCACCGCCGGCGGCCGCGGATGGACGTGGGCGATCTCTTCGGAGACGCGGCTCGCCACTTCCCACTTTTCGCTGCACGTGTTGACGAAGAGGAGATACTTTTGCCGATTGTCGAAGAAGCGGAAATTGCGCTGCGGGTCGCCCAGCTTGGCCGTCACCGCGGCCGCAAGCGGCGGAAGCGCCGGCCGGCTTTCGCGACTCCGTTCGACGACGATGGGACGTGGCCCGTCCGGAGGGTGGGCAGCCATGAAACCGTGGATGCGGTCGAGCGTGTCGGTCGTGATCCGACCGCCGTTGCGCAGCCGGGCGGCGAGCTTGCCGTCATTGACGGCGCGGCGTCCGAATGTCGATTCGGCAAGTCCGGTCTGGCGGCAATAATCGCAGATTTCCTGAAGCAGTTGCTGGGCGTTCATGGCACCGCCGCTTCCTATTGGTTCCTCGACCAAGACGCGCGGCTGTTTTTGGGATTGATTTGCGCGCGTTCTTCAGGGGCGAGCGAACCAATCGGCGAGGCGGAGGTCAACCACAAAATTGCCCACCATTAGAGTGGGCAAGATAGTGGGATATATCTCGCGTTGCGCGCCGAAAAAAATGATCGCGAGGTCGGTTCTCCTCGCCGGCCTCGCACTGGTGCTCGGCTCCCCTCCCCACTGTGGAGAGGGAGGGTCGGGGCGCCGCGAGAAGGACGGGGCCGCTGGGCCCGCGAATCGCCATAATTCCTGCGTTTCCGCTCGGGTCGGGCGCGCACGCTTCTGTGGGGCGCGGCGTTGGTGTATCGTAAAATGGCAGTTGGACCATGATCTTGCGAAATAGGCTTCCACCCCGAAGCAAATCCTGGGGCAGCTTTTCCGGATCATGCTCTGGGGACGCAGATGTGGGGTCGAAAAGCCAAGTCATCGGCGCCGACGAGCGAGGCGCAACCGCCCTCGCCGCTGAAAGAGGCGATGCATCAGGCGCGCGTCGAGGCGGCTGAGCGCACCAGCGTCGTTGTCGATTTGCGCGATGCGGAAGTGGCCCGCCTCGAACTGCTCAACGAAGCGCTCGATCCGCTGTTTGCCGAGATTCCGCCGGAGGTCGAACTGTTCGATCGCGGCTTGAGCCGTGGCGACACGCCGCGGCTGTGGATCGACGCCGTCGCCCATGTCGCCATGGCGCGCGACAAGCGCGTCTACCGCCTTTTGCACGATACCCGCGTCGGCCGCCACGTGCTCGCGGAGTCGCACGACATCCCCGACATCGTCCAGGCGGTCACCGGTTATGTGGCGCGCCGCCTGATCGAGCGCGAGCGGGCGCTCGACGAAGATCCCGATTTCATTACCCGCGTCGGACGGCCGGAGGCCGCGCGCGAAAGTCGGCGGCGTCGCCGCCGCGGACTGATCACGCTCGCGCTCGGGTTTGTTTTGGGCGTGGTCACGCTCATTGTCGTCGCGCTATTGGTCGCCAGCCGATTTTAGATCGCAGTGACGGGCCGCGGTTTACGCCGGCGCGACCGGATGCAGGATTTGTCGATTGACTTCGCGGACGCTGCCGTCGGTGCCGCGTTGCCGCGCGATCATCTCGCAGCGCCAGGCGCCGGGCTCGCCGTCGATGCGAAAGAGATTATAGCCGGCGCCGTCTTCGTCGCCGTGCGCTGCGCGTGCCGAGGCCGACGGAACGCCGACGACGGGAATCGTCCGGCGCGGACCGTCGAGCCAGATCAGCGCGCGGCGGTGGTCGTGGCCGTGGAGGACGAGTTCGGCCCCCTTGGCGGCTAACACGCCGCAAAACTCGGCGCCGTCGGTGAGCCGCCGCAAATAACGGCTGGGCGGGCTCTTCGGCGGATGATGGATGAGCACGACCCGGAACAGACTTTGCGTTTGCTCGAGCGCTGCGGATAGGCGGATCAGCTGCTGCTCGCCGAGCGAGCCCGTTGCCATGAATGGTCCGGTCGGCAGCGCCGAGGAGAGCGCGATCAGCGCGACCGCGCCGCGCCGGCGCAGGAAGGGAAAGGTGCCGCTCTCGGCGTCATCGTCGCCGCGCATGTATTCGCCCCAGTACTTGACCGGCCAGCGCTTCGCCCCCCGAACATAGATGTCATGATTGCCGGGAATGACGGTGACATCGGATGGCGGCCCCAGCTCGTTCAGCCACGCTTGCGCCCGCGCATATTCGGCCGGGACCGAGAAATTGATGAGGTCGCCGGTCACCGCGATATGGTCGGGGACGGACGCCTTCAGGTCGCGCGTCAGCGCCTCGATCACCTCGCTGCGGTGGATAAATTTGCGCTTGCGGTGCCAATTGATGAAGCCGAGGCCGCGTTTGCCGGCGAGCTCCTTGAGCCACGGCCGCGCGGCAAGATGCAGATCGGAGAGGTGGCCGAGCACGAACATCGCAGCATGATGCTACGCGAATCGTGCCGGGAACAATGGCGCCGACAATACGCCGCGCGCTTCACGAGCTGCCGATGAGGATGCCGACGACGAAGACCAGCACGCCGCCGACGACAACCTGGAAGGCGGCCTGCAGGAACGGCGTGTCCATATAGCGGGTGCGGATCCAGGATATCGTGGCCAATTCCACCGCGACCACGGCGAACGCGACCGCGGTCGCCACATAGAAATGCGGAATGAGATAGGGCAGGGCGTGGCCGAGCCCGCCGATCGTGGTCATGACCCCGCATACCGCGCCGCGCATTAACGGCGCGCCGCGCCCGGTGAGCGAGCCGTCGTCGGATAGTGCCTCGGCGAAGCCCATCGAAATGCCGGCGCCGACCGCGGCAGCCATCCCGACCAGGAACGTCGACCAGGTGTTGTGGGTGGCGAAGGCCGCTGCGAACAGCGGGGCAAGCGTCGAGACCGAGCCGTCCATAAGGCCGGCGAGCCCGGGCTGCACATATTGCAGCACGAACATCCGCCGTGCGGTCTGCTCCTCGGTGGCACGCGCGCTCGGCGCGATCTTTTCGCCGAGCTCGTGGGCGAGTTTTTCGTGTTTGTCCTCGGCCGCGGCAAGCTTGTTCAGCAGATCGCGCACGGCGTCATCGCGCGCCGATTGTGCCGCGCGCCGGTAGAACCGCGCGGTCTCATACTCCATCTCTTCGGCGAACTTGCGCGTCGCGTCGATGGCCAGGGGGCGGTTGAGCCAGATTGGGCGGCGCGCGACGAAGCCCTTCACGTCTTGCCGCCTGATTAGCGGCAGAAACTCGCCGAATTTCTGGCGGTAGAGAGCAAGCAACATGTCGCGATGCCCAATCTCCTCCATCGCCATCTTGTCGTACATGGCCGCCGTGTCCGGATAGGCGCCACGGAGCCCATCCGCGAAGGAGCGGTAGATGCGGTTGTCCTCGTCCTCGTTGGAAATGGCGAGGGCCAGGATTTCTTGCTCATTCAAATCGGCGAAACGCTTCACGGTGTCGCCCCGATGATCCGACGGTTCACAAAAATTAACATTAGAACGTTTCTAAACACGAGACCAGAGCTTGCGCGTCGATTCGGCGGTTTCGCGGAGACTGACGTATCGTCGTGGCGCCATGCAGCTTGAATCGATCCGCCGCCCTGTCGAGCCGATCATCCGCCGCGTCCTGCATTTTTATTGGCGCTTGGCGCGCGGACTCACCGTCGGCGTACGCGCTCTCGTCGTCGACGCCGAGGGCCGCGTGTTCCTGGTCAAGCACAGCTACGTTTCCGGCTGGCACCTGCCGGGTGGCGGCGTCGAGACCGGTGAGACGCTGATGATGGCGCTGGCTCGCGAACTGCGCGAGGAGGGCAATATCGAACTGACCGGCGCGCCGGCTTTGTTTGCAATCTATTTCAATGGTCGCGTCTCGCGGCGTGACCATGTGGCGCTCTACGTCGTGCGTTCGTTCCGGCAAACCGCCCCGCCGCAAGCGAATCGTGAAATCGTGGCGCATGGCTTCTTCGCATCTGATTCGTTGCCGCAGGAAACGACAGCATCGACCCGCCAGCGCATCGCCGAGGTGCTCGCCGGACGTTCCGTCACCGAGCTGTGGTGATTGTTGCGCGGGATCGCGCGCCGGTTCCAATGCCGCGTCATTTGGTCATCCGCCGATGCGCCTGCAACCAACGTTGTGCCGCGGCGTTGTGGATGCATGGCGAATAAATCAGTAGGAGGAGTGAATTCGATGCGGAAGAAAATCCTTGCGCTCGCAGCGGCCGTTGCGCTCGGCACGGCGGCAATGACGACCGGGGCCATGGCATTCGGCACCGGGCATTCTGGTGCAGGCATCGGCGGCGGCATGTCCGTCGGCCACTCTGCGATGGGCGGCATGGGCGCCGGCCACGCCTTTACCGGCGGCATGTCCGTCGGCCACTCTGCCATGGGCGGCATGGGCGCCGGCCACGCCTTTGCCGGCGGTCGTGTTGCCGGCGGCCACTTCGGCAGAGGGCACGGCCGCTTCGCCAGAGGCTATGGCGCCGGCGGTTGGTGGGGCGACTACGATGGCCTCTACGCGTACGGAGGCTGGCCTTATTGCTATAACAACTGGCCTTACTACTCCGGCTACAATAGCTGCTACTATAACTACGGCTGGTAGCTAAAGCGAAGGAAAAAAGCCGCGCCCGTCTGGGCGCGCCTTTTTTGCGTCAACGAGGATTACCGGCCCGTCATCTGCTCACGCGCACCGCGCGAGCGGTTCAGCCCAACCGGCTACGGTCGTGCGGCAGCGTGAAATCGAGCAGCGGACCGATCGGCACGATGCGGGTTGGATTGATCTTGAGATGGCTGCCGTAATAGTGGCGCTTGATGTGGTCGAGGCTGACGGTTTCGGCGACGCCCGGCACCTGATAGAGCTCGCGCAGATAATTCCACAGATTTGGATAGTCGACGATGCGCCGCAGATTGCATTTGAAATGACTGTAATAGACGGCGTCGAAGCGAACCAGCGTCGTGAACAGCCGCCAATCCGCTTCCGTGATCTGCCGCCCGACCAGATAACGCTGCCGTGACAGCAGCTCTTCGAGCTGGTCGAGCGTGGCAAACAGCGCGCGCGCCGCTTCCTCGTAGGCCGCTTGCGCGGTGGCGAAACCGGCGCGATAGACGCCGTTGTTCACGTTCGCATAGACGATGTCGTTGATGCGATCGATCTCGGCGCGCAGCTCGAGCGGATAATAGTCGGTGCGGACATCCGTGAACGTATCGAATGCGGAATTGAGCATGCGAATGATTTCAGAGGATTCGTTATTGACGATCGTGCGCCGCTTCTTGTCCCAGAGCACCGGCACGGTCACGCGGCCGCTATAGCGGGGATTGGTGAGCAAATAGATTTGGGCGAGCGTCGACTTGCCGTTGACGGTATCGAGCGTCGCGCCCGGCCCGGTGCCGAATTCCCAGCCCAGCTTGCTCAGTACCGGCTCGACCACGGAGACCGAGATTACGTCGTCAAGCTGCTTGAGCTTGCGGAAGATGAGGGTGCGGTGTGCCCACGGACAGGCGAGCGAGACGTAAAGATGGTAACGCCCTGCCTCCGCCCGGAAGCCGCCTTCGCCAGTCGGGCCGGGGCTGCCGTCGGCAGTGACGAAATTGCGAAACGTCGTCGGCGGCCGAACGAAACGGCCATCCTTGTTGCGCGAGGGATCGTCCTGTCGCCAGTCGCCTCGTTCGAGCAATCCCAGTGCCATGTCGCCTAGTTCCGACTGTAACCTCAGCACGTATGTAAGCATGGATCGAGCCCGCGATAGGGTTGCCTGGTGTCATGCAAACGCATGGGTGCCCGCCACACTTCGCCTGGATGTGCTAGTTTCCGTTATGATTCCGACCTTCGCGCGGAGTTGCCGCGCCCGTTTGCGGCTTTGAAATAAGGATCCTAGTGGGCGGCGCGATGACCGAGAGTTCGTTGACCATCCTGCCCGAAACCGAGGGCGACGCGCCGGCGATCGAGCGCCTGCACGAGCGCACGTTCGGTCCAGGCCGCTATGCCAAGACCGCTTACCGGTTGCGCGAGCGCGTCGCTCACAGCATCGATCTGTCGTTCACCGCGCGCGTCGGCACGCTGCTCGTCGGCTCGGTGCGGCTTTCGCCGATCCGCATCGGCGAAACCAAAGCGCTGCTGCTCGGACCGCTGACGGTCGAGCCGCCGTTTCGCGAGCGCGGCGTCGGTCAAGCCTTGATAGCGCGCGTTCTGCAAGAGGCGCGTGCCAAGGGTCACCGGCTGGTCATCCTGGTCGGCGACGAGCCGTATTATGGCAAATCCGGCTTCAAGCCCGTTCCGCCGGGCCGTGCCATGATGCCGGGCCCGGTCGATCCGGCACGGCTTTTGGTCGCCGAACTGGTCGATGGCGCCTTCGACGGCGTCTCCGGACCGATCCGGGCGGAATAGCAAGACGTGCAGGGTTGCGGCCTGAACTAGAAAAGCGCAGGCAATTTCTGCATTTGGAGGCGGAACCGACGTCAGAATTGCCAGCCGCCACGCCTGCTTTTGGCCCAACTGAGACGTGTGGCGCCGGCCCCAACAACCGGCGGCGCGGTAGCGCAAGCCCTATTTCCATCCTCTGAGTTGTGTGAGAAAATAAAAAAGTTTCGACATTGGTGGGATATGCCCGTGCTCGCACCGACGGGGACCAAGCGGCGTTTTCAACTTGTCCTGATCAAACCGTCGCATTACGACGACGACGGCTATGTCATCCAGTGGTGGCGATCGTCGATCCCGTCGAACACGCTCGCCAATCTTTATTCGCTCGCGGACGACGCCACGCAGCGTGGTGTTCTTGGCCCGGACATAGAAATCGACATCAGCGCCGTCGACGAGACCAACACGCGCGTGAAGGTCAAAAAGATCATCGACCTGTTCCGCGACAACGACGGTTTTGGCATGGTCGGCCTGGTCGGCGTGCAATCGAACCAATTTCCCCACGCGCTCGATCTCGCGCGTCCGCTGCGTCAAGCCGGCATTCCCGTGGTGATTGGCGGGTTCCACGTATCCGGCGTGCTGGCGATGCTACCGGAGATCCCGCCTTCGCTGCAGGAAGCGATCGACATGGGCTGCACGCTGTTTGCCGGCGAATGCGAGGACGGGCGGATCGACCAAATCTTGCGGGACGCCGCAATCCGGAGACTCAAACCGATCTACAATTACATGGACGATCTTCCGTCGCTCGAATCCGCGCCCACGCCCTATTTGCCGCGCCAGACGGTTCGTCGGGTGTTTGACAATCACGCGAGCTTCGACGCCGGCCGCGGCTGTCCATTCCAATGCTCGTTCTGCACGATCATCAACGTTCAAGGTCGCAAGTCGCGTCGCCGCTCGCCGGACGATATCGAACAACTCATCAAGCGGCACTGGGCCGAGGGCATTCGGCGCTTTTTCATTACCGACGATAATTTTGCCCGCAACAAGGATTGGGAATTGGTCTTCGATCGGCTGATTCAGATTCGCGAGCGGGACAAAATCGATCTGCGGCTGGTTATCCAGGTCGATACGATGTGCCACAAGATCCCGAACTTCATCGCGAAGGCGGCGCGTGCCGGCGTCACCCGCGTTTATATCGGGCTGGAAAACATCAACCCGGAGAACTTGCTGGCGGCCAAGAAGCGGCAGAACAAGATCACCGAATATCGGCAGATGTTGCTGGCGTGGAAGAATGCCGGCGTCCTCATCTATGCCGGCTTTATCATGGGATTCCCCGGCGATACGCCGGAAACGATGCTCAGAGACATCGAGATCATTAAGAAGGAACTGCCGCTCGACATCCTCGAGTTCATGTATTTGACGCCGCTGCCCGGCTCCGAGGATCACAAGGTGCTCTGGCAAAAAGGGGTGTGGATGGACCCCGACATGAACAAATACGACCTCGAGCACGTCACCGCGGCCCATCCCAAGATGACGCGCGAGGAATGGGAGAAGGCCTATCACGCCGCCTGGGCCGCCTACTACACGCCTGAGCACAAGATGACCATCCTGCGCCGCGCCGCTGCGTCCGGCATGGGCATGTCGCGGCTGCTCGCGGTGTTGTTCGCGTTTTCCGCTGCCTTCCCGGTCGAGCAGCTGCACCCGCTGCAGGCCGGCGCCTTCCGCCTCAAGTATCGTCTCGACCGCCGGCCGAGTTTTCCGATCGAGCCGGTCTGGGCGTTCTATCCCAAATACTTCTGGGAGATCGTGTCGAAGCACGCCCGCCTCGCCAAGCATTGGATCGAGCTCGATCGCATGCGCCGACGCGCCGTGCGCGAGCAGAAGATCAAGCCCTATAGCGATCTGGCTTTGACGCCGGTCAGCGAAGAAGAAACCGAGACGCTCGAAATGTTCACGCACAACGAGGCGGCGCGCCATGAAGTCGCCCATATCCGCAAGGTCGACGAGCTGACGCACGGCAACAACGCGCGGGCCGTCGCGTAACAGACTAGACAATCAGCTTTCGAGCTTACCGCCCCTCGCGCGCCCAGGTGCCGGCGAGACTGCCGAGCAGCAGAAGCAGGCCTAACAGGCCGGCAAATACCGGCAGCACGCCGATGCCGCGGACGACGCTGGCGTCGCGCATTTTCAGGCCGATCCAGTCGTTGCCGTGGTAAGTGTCGCCGGAGCGCACCGCAATGATGCGCGGCACGCTCACGCCGCTGCCGTTATCGAGCCGCCGGGCATCGCCGCCGGTTGCCGCGGCGATGGGCTGCAGCAAGTCGGTGGTGGAGGTCACCTCGGCGAACTCGCGCGGATTCGCCGGGCCGATGCTGACCAGAGCATTGAGCTTGCCGTCGGTCGCGCGCCACAGCCCAAGCTCGTTCGCCGGAACGCTGCCTTGCCACGTGCCCGGCTCGACCGGCGCAAGCTTGAGGGTACGCGTCGTTCCCGAGGGCGAGGTCAGCGTTACGTCAGCGACTTCCTCGGCCATGGTTTGCCGCCGCACCAGGAGTTCATGTCCGCTCGCGGTGAGGCGCAGCGCTTCCTCCTCAAGATCGGGTTCTTTCATCAGCCAATGGGACAGCCGGCGCAGCAGATCGAGATGCGGGCCGCCGCCTTCGAAGCCGCGCGCCCACAGCCAGAGTTGGTCGGACAACAGCAGCGCCACGCGTCCCTCGCCCTCGCGCGAAAGAATGAGCAGCGGCTTCTTGTCGGGTCCTTGCATCACCGCCGTGCCAGTGGCGTTCCTGGTGTCGACGAGGCGGAACCATCGGCTCCAGTGCGGCGGATCACTGTCGGAGCCTTCGAGGTCGCGCGTCACCGGATGGCGCTTGCCGAGCTCGGTGAGGCGGGCGTGAAAGCCGCGCTCGGTGACGTTGCCGCTCGGCTCCGCCGGCAGGATGGCGTCGAGCGGTGTGCGCCAAATGCTCGTCGGGCTCGCGTAATCGGGACCGGCTGCCACCAGCACCGCGCCGCCGTCACGCACATAGCGGGTGATGTTGTCGAAATACATGATCGGCAGCACGCCCTGATGCGCGTAACGATCGAAGATGATGAGCTGGAACTCGCCGATCTTCTGTTGGAACAGTTCGCGCGTGGGAAACGCGATCAGCGACAGTTCGTTGATCGGCGTGCCGTCCTGCTTCTCCGGCGGGCGCAGAATGGTGAAATGCACGAGATCGACCGAGGCGTCCGACTTGAGCAAGTTGCGCCAGGTCCGTTCGCCGGCGTTCGGTTCGCCGGAGACTAGAAGCACGCGCAGCTTATCGCGGACGCCATCGATGCTCACCACGGCGCGGTTGTTGACGGTCGTGAGTTCGTCTTGCAGCGGCGCGGCCTCGATCTCGACGATGTTGGCGCCGGCGTGAGGAATCGGAATGTCGGCTTGCTGCGGTCTGCCGACGGCGACGGTGCGCATCTCAATGACCTCGCCGTCGCGACGCACCGTGACCTGGGCCGTGCCCCGATCGGCGCCTTGATCCTCGACTCGGTAAGTGACGGTTTGCGACTGCCCGACTATGCCGAAACGCGGCGCGGCAATCAGCGCGACGCGGCGGTCGCGCTCGTCCCTGCTGCCGGTGATGAGCGCGTGAATGGGCGCGGCGAAGCCGAGCGCGCCGGCGTCGGCTGGTACGTCGTGGACCCGCCCGTCGGTGATCACGATCGCACCGGCGATGCGATCGGAAGGTACGTCGGCGAGCGCCGAACCGAGCGCGGTGAATAAGCGCGTGCCGTCGGTTTCGCCATCCGATTGGCCGGCTTCGATCACGCGCACGTCGAGTCCGGGAATCCGGCTCAGGCGCGAGACAACCGCGTCGCGGGCCTCTGCGGTCTGCCGCGCGCGGTCGCCGAAATTCTGGCTCGGGCTTTTATCGACCACGACGACAGCGACCGAGCTGAGCGGGTCGCGATCCTCGCGTGTCAGCGAAGGATTGGCGAGCGCCAGCACGATGAGGGCCAGTGCGAGCGCCCGAACCACGGCGCCGCGGCTGCCCGATACAAAGAGCAGCAACGAGAGAATGCAGGCTGCGGCAATGGCGGCCCAGAGGACTTCGGCTGCGACGAGCGGGGCAAAGGCGGCGCCGAGATTCACGTTCGTCTCCTACTGCCCTAACCGTTCAAGTAGTGCCGGCACGTGCACTTGGTCCGCCTTGTAGTTGCCGGTGAGCGTGTACATGACGATGTTGACGCCGGCGCGGAATGCGAGCTCGCGCTGGCGCGGCTCGCCCTCGACCATCGGCAGCATAGGCTGGCCGTCCGGCCGCATGGCCCAGGCGCCGGCGAAGTCGTTCGAGGTGATGATGATCGAGGACACGCCGTCGCCGCCGCGGGCCGGGCGCGATCCCTCTTCGTCCTCGTTGACCGCCGGCAGGGCCTCGACCCAGAGCTGGCCGGAATTGAAGCGGCCGGGAAAGTCGCGCAGGAGATAGAACGTCTTGGTCAGGACGTGATCGCGCGGCACCGGCTCGAGCTCGGGGATATCGAGCGACGACAGGATATTGCGCAACTCGGTCATGCCCGGGCCGCGCGTCTCGCCGCCCGGGCCGGGCGGCGCCGCGACCGCATCGCGGGTATCGAACAGGACGGTGCCGCCCTGTTTCATGTAGGAATCGATGCGCTTGAGCGCCTCCTCGGAGGGCCGCGCGGCGCCCGGTACGATCGGCCAATAGATCAGCGGATAGAAGACAAGCTCGTCGCGCGCGAGGTCGAGCCCGATCGGCTCGCCCGCCTCGAGCGCCGTACGCTGGGCGAGGAAGAGCGTGAGGCCGCCAAGGCCGGCCTTGCTGACCGAATCGACATCCTGGTCGCCGGTAACGACGTAGGCGAGCTTGGTTTCGAGCGCCGAGCGCGGGGCCTCTGTATTCGGCGCATCTTCGGCGCCGGCGCGCGGCATGGTGAGCGCCAGCGCCGCGAGGATCAGCGCCGCCGCGGTCGCGGCGCGGGAAAGCCGAGGCAGCAACCGCGCCATACCGCCGCCGAGGTAAAGCACGAGCAGCGTGTCCAGCAACAAAAGGCCGAGCGCCGCGAGGAGGATCGGCCCGCGCAGATCCTGCGGCTCGTTCTTGCGATAGATTTCATGGCCGGCATGGCTGAGCGGCGAAAAATCGAGCGGTGCGAGGCGGTCGGCGGCGGACAGCGTGTTCACCGCCAGGTTATTCTCCGGCGGGCCGTAAAAGCCGGGCGGATGGTCGGCGCTGGCGCTTCCGGAAAAGTCCGTCGGTATCGGCCGGGCCGTCGATGGCGGCGCGACGAAACTGCCAAAGCCGTCGAGCACGCGGCTCGGCGGCACCGGCTCATGCAGGTTCTTCGCCTTCGGACTGCCGATCTCGGCGACGGTCGCGGTGCCGGCGAGCGCGACGATGCGCTTGAGCATGTCCACGAAGGCACCCGAGAGCGGCAAGTTCGACCAGCGCGTGTCGCCGGTGACGTGAAACAGCACCATGAGGCCCTTGCCGCGACGCGCAGCGGTGACGAGCGGCGTGCCGTCGGCCAGCGTCGCCCAGGTATTCTCCGTCAGCGCGGCATCGGGTTCCGCCAGCACCTGCCGGCTGACCGTCACGTCCTCGGGCACGGCCATGCCGTTGAACGGGCTGTCGCGCGAGAACGGGGCCAGCGGTTGCGGCTTGTCCCAGCTCAAACTGCCGCCGAGCGTGCGACCGCCACGCCGCAGTTGCACCGGCACTAGATCGTCGTCGGAGGCGGCGAGTCGCGGGCCGGCGAAGCGCACCAGCACACCGCCATCCTCGACCCAGCGAGCCAGGCGATCATGCGCTTCACCGGCAACGTTACCGACATCGGCGAGGATCAGCATGGGCACGTGCTGCTCGAGGAAATGCGTCACCGCCTCCGCTGGCGACTCGGCTTGGGCAAGCCGCACGTCGGCGAACGGGCCGAGCGCGCGGGCGATGTAGTAGCTTGACGACAACAGCGGCTGCGACGTGTCGGCAGTCGCGCCCGACACGATGCCGATCGTGCGGCGGCTCCAGCGCTTGTCGAGCAGTTGCACGGCTCCCGCGGAGCGCTCGCCGGCGATCTCGATCCGCGCAATATCGTTGCGAATTTCGACCGGCAGATCGAATTGCGCGGCGGTCTCGAGATCGGTCGGCTTGAACGTAAAGGACGCCTCGCCGAGCGGCAGGCCCTTAAGGTCGAGCGCGCGCACCGTGCCGGTCTCGGCCGCGCCAGGAGCGGCACGCAGGACCTTCACGCTCAGCGCGCCTGCCGCATTGTCAGCCGCCGCGAGCGCTCGCGGCGCCGGAATGCCGCCGGTGACGATGGTCATCGCCCGGTTGTTGAGCGTCTGCGCCAAGTCCTTGGCGAACTCGCTGCCGCGGCCGAGATCGATGCCGTCGGAGAGCCAAATGAGATCGACATCGTGCGCGTCGGCGAGGAAGCGCGAGATCGCCGGCAACGCTTCGCTGCGGTCAACCGTGTGCGGTGCGGGTTTGATCTGGTGCAGCCGCACGCGGGCGGAACCCGCCGTCGCGAAAGAAATGTCGCGAATGCCTTCCGAAAGGGGAATCAGCGCCACTGCGCGGTGATCGCTTTCCGCGCGCGCGATGATGTCGTCCGCGGTGCGAAGCCGCGCGTCCCAGGTGGCGGCGGCCGCCCAGCCGTCGTCGATCATGATCGCGATCGGCGCACGCGCTTTCATAGTCGCCAGCGGCGGATTCCACTGCGGACCCGCTGCGGCGATAATGACCAGCGCCGCGAGCAGGAGCCGCATCAAAGTGAGCCACCACGGCGTGCGCGCCGGGGTCTCTTCCTTCGGCGAAATCTCGAAGAGCAGCCGGGTCGGCGGGAAGTCGATGCGGCGTGGGCGCGGTGGGATCAGCCGTAGCAGCCACCATAGCACCGGCAGGGTGAGGAGCCCGACCAGGACCAGCGGTTCAGCAAAACCGAGCGCCAGTCCGCCGATCATGCCGACACCGTCGGCTCGGCCAGCCTTGACGGGCGCGTTTTGCCGTTCGCCAGGCCCGCGCCGATGCGGCCATGCAACGCGAGCAGCAGCTCACTGGCCGGCCGATCGGTGCGATGGATTGTGAAGCTCCAGGCGAGGCGGTCGGTCTCGCTGCGGATTTCGGCGCGGTGGCGCGCGACACGCGCCGCATAATCCGTTCGCCAAGTCTGGGCGCGGCCGGCGGTAATGCGGCCGCCGCCCTCCGGCTCGACGAATTCAATGCGGCCCCAATAGGGAAACGTCTCCTCGGCGGGATCGACGATCTGCACGACGTGACCGCGCGCGCCGCGGCCGGCGAGCTGGGTGATCGTGCGGCGCACGTCGCTAATGTCGCTCCACAGATCGGACAGGAGCACGATCTCGGCGAGCGGGGAGGGCGAGAAGTCCGGCGGCAGGCTCGCGCGTTCGCTGCGATCGTGCAGAATCGCCTGCGCCATGCGCTCGATGACATTGCGGCTGCCGGTCGGGCGCATGAGGCCGGGAATTCCCACGCGCTCGCCGCCTTCGACCAGGACCTCGGCGAGCGCCATCGCCACGACCAGCGCGCGGTAGAGCTTGGTGTCGCGCACAAGCGGCGAGGCGAACACCATCGAGGGCGAGCGATCGGGCCAGATCCAGACCGTGTGAGCGGCTTCCCATTCCTGTTCGCGCACATAGAGATGATCGTCCCGCGCCGAGCGCCGCCAATCGACGCGGGCAGCCGGCTCGCCGGAAACGAAGCGGCGGTATTGCCAAAAATTCTCGCCGGGTCCGGCGCGCCGGCGACCGTGGAGGCCGTGCATGACGGTGGTCGCCACACGCCGCGCTTCCAAGATCAACCGCGGCATCGCGGCGGCTAGTGTCGCGCCTTCGCCGACCGCGCGCTGCACCACCGGTCGGTCATGATGGGAGGTGCGTCGCGGCTCGACGGCCATCCGCCTATCCGATCCGCGCTTTCAGGCGCCCAATCACCCCCTCGATGCTTTCGCCCTCCGCGCGCGCGGTGAACGTGAGCGCCATACGATGTTTGAGCACCGGCTCGGCGAGATCGAGCACGTCGTCGATCGAGGGCGCGAAGCGCTTCTCCAGCAGCGCGCGGGCGCGCACTGCCAACATCAGCGCCTGGCTCGCGCGCGGAGAAGGTCCCCAGGCGATCAGCTTGGCCGGTTCGCCGCCTTCGGGGCCGGGCCGAGCCGAGCGCACCAGCGCGAGGATGGCCTCGACCACTGATTCGCCGACCGGCAGCCGCCGCACCAGGCGCTGTGCGGCCATCAGGTCCTCGGCGGTCATCGCCGGCTTTGCCCGCGTTTCCTCGGCGCCCGTTGTCTCGAACAGGATTTTTCGCTCGGCGGCGCGGTCGGGATAGCTGACATTAATTTCCATCAGGAAACGGTCGAGCTGGGCTTCCGGCAGCGGGTAGGTGCCTTCCTGCTCGAGCGGGTTCTGCGTGGCGAGCACATGGAAAGGCTTGGGCAAATCGTGGCGTGAGCCGGCGATGGTGACGTGCTGCTCTTGCATGGCTTGCAGCAACGCCGACTGGGTGCGCGGACTGGCGCGGTTGATTTCGTCGGCCATCAAAAGCTGGGCGAAGACCGGACCGGGCAGGAAGCGAAAGCTCCGCTTGCCCGTGGGACTCTCCTCCAATACCTCGGTGCCAAGAATGTCCGAAGGCATGAGGTCCGGCGTAAACTGGATGCGTCGTGCATCGAGCCCGAGCACGGTGCCCATGGTGTCGACGAGCTTGGTCTTGGCAAGACCGGGCACGCCGAGGAGCAGCGCATGGCCGCCCGACAGGATGGTCACCAGGGCTTCCTCGATCACCTTATCCTGGCCGAAGATAACGGTTCCGATCGCGGCCTTGGCCGCGCGCACGTGATCGGCGCTCGATTCGGCCGCGCGCACGATCATGTCTTCGAGCTTTTCGAGCCCGTCACCGCCGACAGCAGGCATCGTTGACTCCTTGTCTTGTGCCGCCTTCATCGGATCAGATTCGCGGTCACGGCACGAATCACAGCATCAAGGTTCGCACCGCTATTGCGATGCAATATACGCGCCAGCTCGGTTCAGGCTGCCTTGCGACAACTCTTTCATCCACGGGGAACACAACTTAGGTTCGGCGCGGAGGTGATACCGTTCCGTCGATCACGATCCCGCGAGCGAGGTTGCCCCGGAGCGACTATCCGAGGGCGTAGGTTCGAGGCAAACCATGGCGAAGGAAGGGCAGCCCGGGCTGGAGACCATCACAGGGGCGCTAAGTCGCGCCGCGGTGAAGGGGCCGCCGCCGGTCGAGCGCTGGAATCCGCCGTTCTGCGGCGATCTCGACATGCGCATCGCCTCGGACGGTACGTGGTTCTACATGAAGACGCCGATCGGCCGGCCGGCGCTCGTCAAGCTGTTCGCCTCGGTGCTCAAGCGCGAAGGCGACAAATATTTCCTGGTCACGCCGGTAGAGAAGTGCGGTATCCAGGTCGATGACGCGCCGTTCCTGGCCGTCGAACTCCAGACCGAAGATTCCGCGACCGACCGCGTGCTCAATTTTCGCACCAATGTCGACGACTGGGTGCAATGTGGACCGCTGCATGTGTTGCGCTTCGAGCCCGAAGCGGGCAGCGGCGGCCTAAAACCTTATCTTCACGTCCGCCGCGATCTGTGGGCAAAGGTCAAGCGCGCGCTGTTCTTCGACCTTGTCGAACTGGGCGAGGAGCGCGAGGTTGACGGCAAGATCATGTTCGGCCTCATGTCGTTGGGCGTGTTCTTTCCGATGGCGCCGGCCGACCAGGTGAGGGATTGGCGTGAGTGATCAGCGTGCACCGCTGCGGCCGCGCGCGGCGGCGGAGAATTTCTTTGACCGCGCTCGGGCGCGGCTTCGGCTCGAAGTGCCGCCGGCGCTGACCGATCCGCTGGCGCAAGGTGCGCGCGGCGATCTCGATCTCAATCCGGCGCTGTGGGAGCGCGCCGGAGTGAGCGCGAGCAGACCGGCGGCGGTGCTGGTTCCGATCATCGATCGCCGCGAACCGGCGGTGCTGCTGACGCTGCGCACGGAAGAGCTCGCCAGCCATGCCGGCCAGGTCGCTTTTCCCGGCGGCAAGATCGATCCGGATGACGAGAGTCCGGTCGCGGCGGCGCTGCGCGAGGCCAAGGAGGAAATTGGCCTGTCGCCGACCCTGGTCGAACCGCTCGGTTATCTCGATCTTTATCTGACGTTTTCGGGATTCCGTATTTTGCCGACGGTCGCGCGCGTCAAGCCGGACTTTACGCTCGTGGTCAATCCGCTCGAAGTCACCGAGACGTTCGAAGTGCCGCTGGCTTTTCTGATGAATCCGGCCAATCACCAGCGCGGCAGCCGCGACTGGAAAGGCGTCATGCGCGATTATTACGCCATACCCTTCGGAGATCGCTACATTTGGGGCATCACCGCGGGTATTGTGCGGAACCTCTACGAACGGGTCTACGGCGCATGATCCGGCCGTTCTTCACCGAGCTTGGGCTGTTTCTCGCCCCCTTCGTTCTCTATGCGGCGTTTCTCTTGGCGACGCGCGCCGGCGTCCTGCAGTCGAAGGCATGGACGTTGCCGCGGCTTGCCGGTCTCGTCATCGCCTCGCTGGCGCTGATGGCGGCAAGTTTTCTGTTGCTGGCCCAATTCTCCGGCGCGCCGCCGGGCTCGACTTATGTGCCGGCCCACATCGAGGACGGCAAGCTCGTACCGGGGACGACGCGGTGACGCCGAGACCGCATCTCGGCGACGTCGCCTGGCTCAAAGATGGCGAGGTGGCGCGGCTCTTGGCGCTGCTCGATCGCGACGGCGAAGAAGCGCGCGTGGTCGGCGGCGCCGTGCGCAATGCCTTGTTGGGGCTCCCGGTCGAAGAAATCGACGTGGCGACGACGGCGGTGCCGGAGGAGGTGATGCGGCGGGTGGCGGCGGCCGGCTGCAAGGCCGTTCCGACCGGCATCGAGCATGGCACCGTCACCGTGGTCATGGATCACCAACCGGTCGAAGTTACGACGCTGCGCCAGGACGTCGAGACGTTTGGACGCAAGGCGCGTGTCGCCTTCGGGCGCGACTGGCGGGCCGACGCCGAGCGTCGCGACTTTACCATCAATGCGCTCTCGGCTTCGGCCGACGGAACGGTTTACGATTATGTCGGCGGTATCGACGACCTTGCCGCCCGTCGCGTGCGCTTCATCGGCGAGCCGCAGCGGCGGATCGAAGAAGACTTTCTACGTATC
This sequence comes from Xanthobacteraceae bacterium, assembly GCA_049284935.1. Lineage (GTDB taxonomy): Bacteria > Pseudomonadota > Alphaproteobacteria > Rhizobiales > Xanthobacteraceae > BOG-931. Next base: position 22,413 of record JBAPYW010000099.1, on the reverse strand, counting down.
CTGCGGTTCTTCCGCTTCCACGCGCATTTCGCCGACGGCCCGCCTGACCCGGCCGGCCTGCACGCCTGCATCAGGGCGCGCGCCGGGCTCGAGACGCTGTCGCGCGAGCGCGTGCGCATGGAATTGCTCAAGCTGTTCGTCGCCCCGCGTGCGACGCCGACGCTCGCGGTGATGGTCGAGAGCGGACTCCTTGGCACCGTGCTCGGCGGTGTGGCGTTCATCGCCAGCTTCGAAAATATGGTGAAAGTCGAGGCGGCGCTGGGCGTCAAGCCCGACCCGGTCCGCCGCCTCGGCGCGCTCGGCGTGTGGGTGGCGGAGGATGCGGAGCGGCTGTCGCAGCGGCTTCGCCTCTCCAACGCCGAATCCGAGCGCCTCTTGGCGCTCGAACATTGGTGGCGCATCGCGCCGCAGGCCGGTGAGTCGGCCGCCCGGGCGCTTCTATACCAGCTCGGGCCGCAATCGTTCGCTGACCGCGTGTTTGTCGCCTGGGCGCGGTCCGAGGCAGGGGCCGCGGACCGCGCCTGGCACGCGCTTGCGAGCGTGCCGCAACGCTGGACGGCACCGGTTTTTCCGCTCAAAGCGGGTGACTTCACCCGCCGCGGCATTGCCGCAGGCCCCGCTCTTGGCACCGCATTGCGCGCTGCCGAAGCGGCATGGATCGCGGCGGATTTTCCGGCCGACCGCGCGGCGCTTGATGCCATTGCCGACCGGGCCGCGAAGTCAGGATATCCTGGCGCGTCGTGAACGCAGCCGGCGAAGCGCCACCGGAGCAAGCTCGGCAAGCCTAGGCCGCACCAGCGCCATCATGCCGCGCGGCCGCATGCGTTCGACCTGCATTTCATTGCCGCGCCAGACGAAGTCGTCGCCGCGCATCGCGTTGATGAAGAGCACGGGTAACAGGAGGTCGCGCGCCAGGCAGCAGAGCGGGTAGCGCGGCGAAAGGTGCCAGCCGGCGGCCGCGGCGAGCAGCATTTCGCTGCCGTACCAGAGTGCGCCAAGCGCGGCCACGCTGAGGGTAGGCGGCAGATCGAGCGCCAAGGCGACGCCGGCGAGCGTTACCATCGGCAGCACACCGCCGGAGATCGCCTCGGGCAGGAAATAGGCCAGGAAGCTGGCGCGCCGCAGCCGCGCCCAGCGCAATTGCCGACGCCATACTTCGGCGGCGCTGCGATGACCGAGCGGTTGTGCGAATGGTCGATCAACGAGGCGCACTTTGAGGCCGGCGTCGCGCACGATCTTTGTCGAAGCGGCATCTTCGGCGACTTCCTTGGCAAGCGCCTCGATGCCGCCGGCGCGTTCGAGGTCGGCGCGCCGCCACAGCATAGTCTTGCCCTGGGCGAAGCCGAAACCGAAGGTGTCGGCGACATACTGCCAGCGGGCCTGATAGGTGTTGAGGAACGCGCATTCCAGCTCGGCCCAAGGTCCGCGCGGCCGGCAGCCGACTGGCGGCGAGGCGACGAGGCCGGTATCCGCCCGCCAGCTTGCGAACAGAAGCTGGATATAGTCGCGCGGCATCAGCACATTGCTGTCGGCCAGCACGATCCAATCATGTTCGGCGGCGCGCCAGCCCTTGAGTACATTGTTGAGCTTCGGATTTGAACTCACTCTCTCGTCGCCGATCAGCAGCCGCGCGCCGGCGCCGGCGTGTTCCGCCATCAACGCCTCGATGAGCGGGACGACGGGATCCTTTGCGGAAGCGACGCAGAACAGGATTTCGCAACGCGGATAATCGAGCGCGAACGTCGAACGGAGCGTATCGGCGGCATAGTTGTCTATTCCGCATAGCGGGCGCACCAGGCTGACGGGGGGAAATTCTGGGTGGGACAGCGGCTCGCCAGGCGTGCGCCTGCGCAACCGCACGACGGCGATCACGATGCTGGCGGCATGAATAAAGGTGGCGGTGAAGCAGAAGGTCGCTGCGGCGAGAATCGGCGCTGTCATCGGCGAATCACTTAACGCCGCGCCATGACAGCGTTGTGACTCGCGCACAGCAACGAAACGTTAACGTTTGCTGTCATCCACCTGCAATGAAATCAATTTATATGCTCGGCCATGTCGAATGGACGAAAGATCAAACATCGTGACACTTGAGCACGGCACGCGTCTGTTCCGTACTCTCTTTATTTCTGACGTTCATCTCGGCGCGCGCGGCTGTCAGGCCGAACGCCTGCTCGACTTCCTGCGCTATCACGATGCGGAGACGATCTATCTGGTCGGCGACATCGTCGACGGCTGGCAATTGCGCTCGGGCTGGTATTGGCCGCAGCCGCACAACGACGTGGTGCAAAAACTCCTGCGCAAGGCGCGCAAGGGCGCCCGCCTCATTTATCTGCCGGGCAATCACGACGAGTTCCTGCGCGACTATTACGGCACGCATTTCGGCGGCATCGAGGTGGCGGAGGCGGCGACACACGAGGGCGCCGACGGCCGCCGCTATCTGGTGGTGCACGGCGACGTGTTCGACATGGTGGTCAAGCATGCGCGCTGGCTGGCGCTGCTCGGCGACAGCGCCTACGACTTTGCCATCCTGGTGAATCGCTACTTCAACGCTCTGCGCCGCCGGCTCGGCTTTTCCTATTGGTCGCTGTCGCAATGGGCGAAGCACAAGGTCAAGAATGCCGTGAACTATATCGGCGCGTTCGAGCAGACGCTGGCCGCCGAGGCGCAGCGCCGCCAAGTCGACGGCGTCATTTGCGGCCACATCCACCATGCTGTGATCCACGACGATTTTGGCATCCGCTACATCAATTGCGGCGACTGGGTGGAGAGCTGCACGGCGGTCGCCGAGCATGACGACGGCCGGTTCGAAATCATCACCTGGTTCGAAACCGGCAGCGAGCGGCCGTTCGCCGAGGCGCCGGACGTCGCGATTGAAGAGAATACCGGCATCGCGGCGTAAGCTTCACCGGCCGGATGCCCGCGATCGTGTTCCTGACGAGCCTTCTCAGCGCCCGAAGATCAGCCGACTAGGGTGGTCGTTGATGTTCTTGATCGTCTTCTGCAGTTCGGCAAGCGTGCGGCGGCCGTCGACGGCAAACGCCTCGAATTGCTTGAGACCCGAATTCGAGAACTGCGCGAGCCCGGTCGATATCTCTTCCGTGCGTTTGTCGAGATTGTCGGCAAGCTTGCGGATCGCCTCGGCGGCTTGCGCGATCTCGCCGTGATTATCGCCGCTGCCGGTAAGGTTTTCGAGCCCGGCCATGACCTTGTTGAGCCGGTCCGAGTTCTGCGCCAACGTCGCCGTTACCGTCTCGATATTGCGCAGCGAGGTCCGCATCGCCGTCTCATTGTCGGCGACCAGGCCGTCGATGCGGGCGAGCACGTTGCGCGCCGCCTGCGTCACGTCGGCGCCGGCGTTCGGCTCGGCATAAATGGTCGGCGGTCCGCCATCGTTGGCAGCAATCAATGCCGCGTCGGCCGCGCCGCCGGCGAGCGAGACCTCGGCCAGGCCCGTCAGGCCCTGGAAATCGAGCGTCACCTTGGTGTCGGCGCGCACCGGCACCGCGCGATCGACCGAGATCGAGGCCTCGACCTTGCGCGGATCGTGCGCATCGAGCGCCAGCGCCGTCACTTCGCCGACGCGGACGCCATCGAACAGCACCGGCGCGCCGGTGCGCAGGCCCGAAACCGAACCGGCGAACACCACGCGGTAAACGGCGCGCTCGCCGCCGCCGCCGGTGTTCTGGAACCAATAGATGAAGCCGAACACGCCGACGATGACGGCGAGCGTGAACAGGCCGGTGACGATGTAGTTGGCCTTGGTTTCCATGAATGGCCTTTCTGCGCGGTCGTTAGTGGTGGACGAGGCGCTGACTTTGGCGCCCGCGTTTGCCCCGGAAATAGGATTTGAGCCACGGATGCTCGGATGCGAGCATGGTCTCGATCGGACCGGAGGCGATCACGCGGCCTTCGGACAGCACCGCGATGCGGTCGCAGACCGCATGCAGGCTGTCGAGATCGTGGGTGACCATGAACACGCTCAGTCCGAGCGTGCGCTGCAATGTGCGGATCAACTCGTCGAACTCGGCCGCGCCGATCGGATCGAGGCCGGAGGTTGGCTCATCGAGGAAGACGATATCGGGATCGAGCGCCAGCGCGCGCGCCAGCGCCACCCGCTTGATCATGCCGCCGGAGAGTTCGGCGGGATATTTGCCACGCACGTCCGCGCTCAGACCGACCATTTCCAGCTTGGCGAGCGCGATCTCCTCGGTCAGGCGCGGCGACAGATCGAGATATTCGCGGATCGGGAACTGAACGTTTTGCAGGGCGGTGAGCGAGGAAAACAGCGCCCCTTGCTGGAACAGCACGCCCCAGCGCTGCTCGATCGTGCGGCGCTCGCGCTCGCCGAGCGCCGCGAGGTCGGCGCCGAATACTTCGATCGTGCCCTGGCGCTTCGGCAGCAGTCCGATGATGGTGCGCATCAACACCGATTTGCCGGCGCCGGAACCGCCGACAAAGCCGAGGATCTCGCCTTCGAAGACGTCGAGCGCCGCATGATCGAGCACGGTGACGTCGCCGAAGCCGACGACCAGGTCGCGCACGCTGATTACCGCTGCGCTATTCGTCATGCCTTACATCCCAATGCCGGCGAAGAACATGGCGAATACGCCGTCGAGTGCGATAACAAGAAAGATCGATTTGACCACGGAAGAGGTGGTCCTGAGGCCGAGCGAGGCGGCGCTGCCGTCCACCTCGAACCCTTCGACGCAAGCAACGAGTCCGATCATGAGCGCCATGAACGGGGCCTTGATCATGCCGACCTCGAATGTCGGCAGCCAGATCGCTTCGCGCAACCGCGCCAGGAAGATCTCAGGCGCCATGCCGCCGTAGAGCCAGCAGACAAGGCCAGCGCCATAGAGCGCCGCCATTGAGCCGAGAAACGTCAGCAACGGCACGGCAACGACGAGCGCCACGATACGCGGCAGCACCAGCACCTCGATGGGATCAAGGCCCATGGTACGCAGCGCGTCGATCTCCTCGCGCATCTTCATCGCGCCGAGCTCGGCGGTATAGGCGCTGCCGGAGCGGCCAGCGACCATCACGCAGACGATAAGCACGCCGACTTCGCGCAATACCAGAACGCTGACCATGTCGACGACATAGACGTCGGCGCCGAAAGTGCGGAAACGGAAAATGCCCTGCTGAGCAAGAATGGCACCGATCACGAACGTGCTCAGCAGAATGATCGGCACCGCGCGCCAGCCGACTCGTTCCAAATGATGCACCACCGACGGCAAACGGAGCCGCGTCGGATGCGCGATCGTTCGCAGCACGGCAGTGGTCAGCGCACCGAGCAGATGGGCAAGTCGGACGAGCGACCAGCCGATTTCGGCCACGGCGTGGCCGAGTGAGCCGAGCGCAATCGCGATGCGGTTAGCCCCGGCGTTGTCTTGCCCCGGCGCGTGGTTGGCAAGTTGCAGTTCCTCCATGAGGCCGCGATCGGCGTCCGAGAGGCCGATGACGCACGCAGTCGAGCCGCGCCCGGTGAATGCGCGCTTAAGGCGCTCGATCAACCACGCGCCGAAGGTATCCAGCCGTTCAAGCTTGGCGAGGTCGATGACGACGTCGCTCGCGCCCTGGTAGCGTCGGACGGTCTGGTCGATGATTTCTTCAAGCTCGGCCGCGCGCTCGGCCGTCCAGGCGCCGGTCGCGGCGAGCGCTACGCGTTCGCCCTCGGCCGTGGCGGTCAGCGAGGCCGCGCTCAAGCTTCTATACTCTGCGCCGGGCAGGAAGCGCTTTGCGACCCTTGAGCCCGCGAGATATCCCCGGTCATATTGCCCCTTGCATGGAACTCTCCGTCCGGATCGAGCGATGGCCGCTGGCCGGCGTCTTCGCCATCAGCCGCGGCAGCAAGACCGAAGCCGTCGTGGTGGTGGCCGAACTGAGCGATGGCACCCACCGCGGCCGCGGCGAGTCCGTCCCCTACGCACGCTACGGCGAAACTCCGGACGGCATTGTGGCAGCGATCGAAGCCGAACGCCCGCTGCTGCGGCGGGGCCTCGACCGCGGCGCCCTGCAGCGCGCCATGCCCGCCGGTGCTGCCCGTAATGCACTCGATTGTGCTTACTGGGACGTTAACGCGAAGCGGGCCGGCCGGCGGGTCCACGAATTGGGCGGTCTGCGCGTACCTGGGCCGCTGACCACCGCCTATACCATCTCGCTCGGCTCGGCGGCGGCGATGGCGGCGGCAGCCGAGCAGGCCGCATGGCGGCCCTTGCTCAAGGTGAAGCTCGGCGGCGACGACGATGGCACGCGGATCGGGGCGGTGCGCCGCGCCGCGCCCCGGGCGCAACTGATCGTCGACGCCAACGAGGGTTGGAACCTGGACAATTTCAAGGCAAACCTCGCCGCCTGCGCCGATGCCGGCGTCACGCTCATCGAACAGCCTCTCCCGGAGGGCCGCGACGAGGCGCTCGCGCGCATCAAGCACCCGGTTCCAGTCTGCGCCGACGAAAGCGTGCACGACCGCGCTTCGCTCGATGCGCTCACCGGCAAGTACGACGCCGTCAATATCAAGCTCGACAAGGCTGGCGGCCTTACCGAGGCGCTGGCGCTCGCCGCCGAGGCGGAGCGGCGCGGCTTTACCATCATGGTGGGCTGCATGGTCGCAACGTCGCTAGCGATGGCGCCGGCGATGCTTGTGGCGCAGCGTGCGCGTTGGGTCGATCTCGATGGTCCGTTGCTGCTCGCCTCGGATCGCGCCGAGGGCTTGCGCTATGAGGGCAGCCTTGTTTATCCGCCCGACCCAGTGCTGTGGGGCTGAGTCGGCCCAATGCCGTCCGAGGGCGGCGACCCTGTGGGTATTTCCGGATCACGACACCTCGATCCGATTGCGGTCGCGGCCATTGTGCTGTTTGAGTCGGCATCAGCCGGGGCCCCATGACCAACGATCCTTATTTGTCGAAAGCTTCCTCCGCACCGCCAAACGATGCGGCTTACGATGCGGCTTACGCGAAGATAACGGCGACCGCGCGGTCGCCGGTTCCTGATTGAACACGCAAACGCGTTCAAACGCGATCTGACCGAGTTGGCGGCCACGATCGCGCGGATCGAAGCCAAGGTCGCCGCCAGCGGGTGCCGACGGCCGCCAGTGCTCCGGCGGCAGAACACGTCACAGATATTGTCTTGACGTTGCGCGACTTGGCCCGTCGCGTCGACGCCATGATTGCGCTCGCGGCAGCAGCCGACACGGGAACAATAGCAGCGACCGGTGCGACATCGCCGTAGATACGCCGCCGCCTTCGCCGCGCGCCGCGCCAAACGATTCGCTCGCGGCCTTGCGCGCCCTGAGCGAGGAAGAACTCATCGCCCTCTGCAGCTAGCACTCCGCCGTTACCACCAGTGCCGGATCGGGCGTGCTCAACGCTCGCCCGCCTGCTCGCTTGTGCGCCGCGATTTTCGGGTAGTGTCCTAATTAGGACACTACCGATTTTCGCATTTGTTCATACTCTGTTAACGAAAGATATTCTCCCATTGGCGTGATTCGGTAAACGGCACGGAAGTTGCATTCCATGAGTCGATGCGGATCAACAACAACGCGCAGGCAAGTTCGTTCTCTCCAGGTCTGCCGGATCTTCTCGTTGTCGGTCCGCATAAAGCGATCATCTGGAGGCCACGATGCACAGACTCACCGGTCCTGCTTTGGCGGTTGTGGCGTTGTGCATGAGTGCTTTTGTTCCGAACAGCGTGTCCGCGCGCGATGACGGCCGCTATGCTAACTCACCGCTCCATGCGTGGTTCGATCAGCTCGCAAGCGGGAAAGGCTTGTGCTGTTCCTTTGCCGACGGCGTGAGTATCCAGGACGTCGACTGGGACACGCAAGAGGGCCGCTATCGGGTGCGGCTTCACGGCGAATGGATTTTTGTTCCTGAATCGGCGGTCGTGACCGAGCCGAATCGCTTCGGCCCGGCCGTGGTGTGGCCCTATATGGATGCGGAAGGGGCGACACAAATCCGCTGCTTCTTGCCGGGCGCCGGCGCCTAGAATTTGTTCCGCCGACATCGGGCGGGCGGAACTCGCTGCCTCGCGCTTGCGGCGGGTCTTGTTTCGCTGGCGCGGCAGTGGGCGAATAGCGGCGACGATGAGCGAACCGTTCGCTAGGCGACCAGTCGGGAAAACAGTTCCGGGTCGATGTTGCCGCCGGACAGGACGGCTACCGCGATTTTGCCGGTGACGTCGACCTTGCCGGTCATCAGCGCGGCGAGCGCGACGGCGCCGCCCGGCTCGACCACCAGCTTCAATTCTGAAAATGCAAAGGCGACGGCGGCAGCGACCTCCTCGTCGCTGGCGACAACGCCGGCGCCGACCAGCGATCGGTTGATGGCGAAGGTGAGCTTGTCCGGCGTGCGCGCCATCAGCGCGTCGCAGATTGTTCCGCTCAATGCCGCGTTCTGCTCGCGCTGGCCGCTGCGAAACGAGCGCGCGTGGTCGTCGAAATTCTGCGGCTCGGCGGTGTAGATCGCCGCATTTGGCACGCGCGCCCGCACCGCCAGCGCAATGCCGGCCGTGAGCCCGCCGCCGGACGCGGTGACCACGACCACATCGGGCACTAGCCCGAGCGCGCTCAAATCCTCGACGATCTCGCGGCCGGCGGTGCCCTGGCCGGCGATGATCAGCGCGTCGTCGTAGGGTGGCACCAGAACGGCGCCGCGCCGCGCCGCGATGTCGCTGGCAATCGCCTCGCGGTCGTCGCGGGCGCGGTCATAGAACACGAGTTCGGCGCCGAGTGCCGCAGTGCGCTCGCGTTTGCCGCGCGGCGCGTCGTGCGGCATGACGATCACGCAAGGCATGCCGAGGAGCCGCGCCGCCGCCGCCACGCCCTGCGCGTGATTGCCGGATGAGAACGCCACGACGCCGCCGGCCCGCCTATCGGGCGGAATCGCAGCGAGCTTGTTGTAGGCACCGCGGAACTTGAATGAGCCGGTGTGCTGTAAGGTCTCGGCCTTGAGAAAAACGCGGCCCCCGGTCATGGCGTCGAGCATTGCCGAGGTGAGCAGCGGGGTGTGCAAGGCAACGCCGGAGAGCCGACGGGCGGCCTCATCGATATCCGCGGCGGTGGGTAAGGAAACCGGGGCTTCCATGGGGCGAACGGTAACGCCACGGTCGTTCGGCAAGCAAGACCGTCATTGACCGTTTTTGGCGCCTGGTGCGCAAATCCAGCGGTCCGCTGCGGCAAGCTCGTCATGCGCCTGCGCGATGCGCTCGGCGCACCGCGGCCGGCGCCACACGCAACGGCGCTTACTGGTCGAACCGTCCGGCGGCGTGCGCCAGCATGGTGTAGACCTTGCCGGTGTCCGACGTGAGGTAATTACGTACCACCGCCGCGCCACGGTCGCCGCGCGAAACATCCTCCAGGAGCCGCTCGAATTCGTTGATGTACTGCTCGACGGTCTGCCGGAACTCGGGATCGGCGCGGTACTTGCGACGAATTTCATCGAACGCCTTTTGACCCTGGGCCGTGTAGAGGCGACGGTTGAATAGGCCGCGTTCGCCACGGTTATAACGGTCCCACAGTTCGGCCGCTGCTTCTTGGTCGATCATGCGGGCGACGTCGACCGCGAGCGAATCGAGCGAGTCGATACCCTCGCGCGGCGGGCGCTCCGCACCGTGCGCAGCTTCGCGCGGGGAGGGCGGGGCAATGGGCGGGCTCTCCTCGCGCGAGGCGCGCGACAACAGATCGCTGAGCCAGCCGCTGTTGCGGCCGCTGCCGGCATTCTGAGCGGGGTTGAGCGGGGGTTGCTCAGACCGTCGCGGTGGCGCGCCGGTAATGTCGCCACGCGCCGCCGTCTGCGGCGTCGCCGTGATATCCCCGCGCGTCGGCCGCGCCGGCGCGCGTCCGCCGCCGCCGATATAGGCCGGCTCCGGCTCGCGCCGCACCGGCTCGGCGGTGTCGAGGGTGCGACCATGACGGGCGACAATGCGATTGAGTTCGGCCAAGGCCTCGATCTGGTCGACGATGACGCGCCGCATTTGCGCCGCGCTCTCGGCGGTCTCCTGCGGCAGTTCGAAGACGCCGCGGCGCAACTCGGCGCGCGTCGTCTCCAGCTCCTGCTGCATTTCCGCCGCCATTTGCTTCATGCTCTGCATGATCTCGGTGAAACGCGCGGCGGATTGATCGAACATCGCATGCACCTGAGTCGCGGCTTCGTCGTAGACCGCGTTCAAGGTCTCGCTGGTGCGCTTGCGCTCTTCCTCCGAGGTCGCGCGCACCAACGCGAAGCTCTGCTCGATGGAGTTCACGCTTTCGTTGCTCGTCTCGGCGACGACACTGGCGATTTCCCGTGCCCGCATCGTCGCCGCATCGAGCGATTCGTCCAGCAGACTGGAAAAGCGCTGCAGACGCTGCCCGAAATCCTCGGTGCGCGCATCGAGCGTCGAGACCATAGTCTCGATGCTGGCACGCCGGCTGGCGACCGATTCCTCGGAGCGGCGGTTGCTCTTGTCCAGAAGCTCCACCGCATCGGCCAGCATGCGCCCGTGCGTGCTGAACTGGGTCGCCAGTTCACCGAGCTCCTGCAGCGCCTTGCCGGTCGCGGCGGTGAAATGGTCGAGGTGCTGCTCCACCGCGCCGGTGGAGGTCGCGCTCTTGGCGTTGAGGTCGCTCATGGCGGCGACGAATTCGGAAACGCGCGTCACCATCGTGCGTTCCAGCGAACTCATATTATCGTGGGCGCCGCTAAGCACCTCTTGCAGCAGGATGTTGGCTTCGCGCAAGCGCTCGAACAGCGCCGTGGTGTCGGAGCGCAGCATGTTGTGCGTCTCCACCATCTCGGCGACGGTCGCGGCGGCTGTCTGCTTCGACTCCTCGACGACGAGCCTGGTCGCGCCTTGCAAGTCATCAAGCGTCCGGGTGATCGTCGACTTCGCTGCTTCGGTGACGCCCTGAGCGCCTTCCTGCAATTGGCCGAGAGTTCGCGTCATCGCCATGGTAGCGGTCTGGCTCGCTTCATTGATGAGCCGCGCGATCTCCTCGCTATTGTCCATCATGGCCTGGGTGAAGACGAAGCTCTTCGCCTCGATCGATTTGACGGCCTGATCGGTGATGCGGTCGACCTCGCCGGCGAACTCCTGGCCCTTGCCGGAAAGTGCGGCGAGCAGCCCATTCGATTTCTCGTCGAGCAGGCGCGTCATGTCGCCGACGCGCTGCGATACGGCGGCCGTGATCTCACCGGCCTTGTCGGTGACGTTGCGGGCAACCTCGGTGCTGACGCCGCTGAGCAGGCGTTCGGCCGCGCTGGCGCTGCGGCCGATCGCTTCGGTCGTGGCCTCGGCGCTTCGCGCCACCTCAACGCTGATGCCGCTGAGCGTGTGTTCGGCGTCGCTGGCGCTGCGCTCAATCGCCTCAGTCGCCGCGGTGGCGCTTCGCGCCACCTCGCTGCTGATGCCGCTGAGCGTGCGTTCGGCCTCGCTGGCGCTGCGCCCGATTGCCCCGCTCGTGGCGGCGGCGCTTCGCGCAATGAGGTCGGTGGCGGTGGCAGTCGTCTTGCTGATGACGTCACTGGCGGCGGCAGCACTCTTACCGAGGGCTTCGCCCGCGGCCGCGACGCTCTTACCAATGACGTCATTGGCGGTTGCGGCGCTCTTACCGATGACTTCCTCGGCGGTTGCGGCGGTCTTGCCGATGGTGTTGCTCAGCGCGCCGGCGCTGCGATTGAGCGACACCGTCGCCTCGACCGCACTGCGGTTTAAGGCTTCGGTTGCGGCCGCGCCCGCCGCCGCGCTCTTGCCGAGCGCTTCGACCGTCCTGGCGGCAAGCTGACCGAGCGCCTGCTCGGCGTTGCCGGAATTGACCTTGATCGATTCCGAAAGTTCCTCGAGCCGGGCGTTGAGCAGGTCCGCGGCGGCGCGGCTACGCACCTCGATCTGCTGGGTGACGGCTTCGGCCCGTCCCACCAGGAGCTGTTCGAGTTGGCTGATGCGGCTGTCGAGTGTGTTAGCGACCCGCAGCGCTTGGCCGCCCAGAGTCTTGTCGATTTCGGCGGCGCGCTCGCCGATGGTCTCGGCGACTTTTGCGCCACGCGCGTCGATGACTGCGGTGACCTCGGCAATGCGCTTGTCGACCGCGGTAACGACTTCCCGGCCGCCCTCGGTGAGCGTCTTGGCAATGTCCATGACCCGATTGGACAGCGCCTCGGTGAGTGTCTGCGAGCGGCTGTCGAGTGCTTCCTGGAAGTTTGACAGACGCTGGTCGAGCGCCGTAGTGACTTCGGTAGCCTTGGCGGTGACGCGATTGTCGAAACTGTCGACATAACTGCGCATCGACTCCGAGACATCCTGGGTGCGGGCGCCGAGCCGTTCGACGAGTTCGGAGCCGTAGGTCTTTACCGTTCGGTCGAATTCGGCGAGATGCCGAGTGATGAGATTGCCGAGGGTCGACGAATCGCGCGAAATCCTTTCGCCGAGCTCGGCGCCCGAATGGTCGAACATCTCCTCGAACGCGGCCAGCCGTGTCGCCAGCATCTGCTTTATTTCGTCGCCGCGCGCGGCGACGGCCTCGGCCACCTGCTCGGCGCTCTGGCGAAGCGTATCCGTCACCGTGGTACCGCGCGACATGAGGGTCTCGGTGACCTGCTCGGCGCTCTGGCGCAGCGTGTCGGTCATGGCCGTGCCGCGCGAAATCAAGGCCTCGGTGACACGCGCTCCGGCCTGCTCGAGCTTCTGCGCCACATCGCTGCCGCGCAAATTGAGGTCGAGGATGATCGATTCGCCGGAAGCTTTGATGGTGCTGTTAACCTCGTCGGCGCGCGTGGCGATGGTCTCGGCAATCTGGCTCGACGTGTTGACGATCGCGTCGGTGAGCTCCTGCGAGCGTCCAACCATGGTGTCGACGATCGCCAGCGATTTTTCGGAAAAGTCGTCAGTGACCCGATCGAGCCGCGATGACACCATGTCTTCAAGACCGCGGGCGATTTCGGCAAATTCCTCGCCGATATGGTCGGTCTTGAAGTTCAAGCCTGAGGTCAGCTGGTCGCTTGCCAAGGCGATCGCGCGCGAGGTCTCGTCGCTCGCCGCCTCCAGCCGCGCCAGCAGATCTTCGCCGCGCTCGCTGAGCTGCTGGATCATGGTGTCGCTGATCTGACCGAGCGTCAGGGTGATGTTCTCGCCCTTCTCGGCCAGCGAATGGGTGATGCGCTCGGCGGCTTCATTGACCTGCTGGCCGACGAGATCACTGATGGTTGAAAGGTCCTGCGTCAGATCGACGTGGACGTTGTTGATGGCGGAACGCACCTGCTCGGCTTGTCCCACAAGAGTGTCGCGCTGGGTGGCGAGTTCCTGCAACAGGCCGCGGATGCGCACCTCGTTGTCGCTGTAAGTGCGTTCAAGAGCTGCAACCTCATTGCGCACCAGCGCTTCGAGCTCGCTGGCGCGCGCAAGCGCGCGCTCGACGCCGTCGCCCATCGCTGCAACTTCGCGGCGTATCGCCTGTCCGACGGTAACCATGGAATCCTGCGCCATCCCCTCGGGCTCGGCGAGCCGCATGGCAACTTTCGCCATCGATTGCGCAACCAGCCGCAATTCCTGTGCGCGCCCAGCCATATGCGCCAGGCCGAAGAAGAAGATGATCGGCAACAGCGCCGCGGCCCCGAGGCCGATCATGATGGCGGTTGGCGAGCGGCCAGGGCCAAGCGCCGCATTGAGATCGCCCAGATAGGCCCAGGACAACGCGACGCAGCCGATCACCCAGACGAAGGAGAACACGGCGGCGACAACATAGGACGCGCGCGCGGGTCGATGCTGCAGCGCGTGCAGGATTTGTCCGATGGATTGCTGATCGTCATTGGCGGCGCGAAGGGTTTGAGCATCGCCGCCGCGGGCGGCGGTCTCGCCGGAGTCGAAGGGCACGTCGGCGGCCGGCGCCGGCGAGACGTCGGGCCAGCGGTCGGTGGCGGCGCTGCCAAGCGTCTGGGGGCTGGCTTCGGGCTCGCTATCCGGCTGGTCGTCGTCGCGGACTTTAAGCGCTTCCTGGATCGCCGACAGCGCGGCTTCGGTCGGATCCACGATCTTCTTGGGGTTATTGGCCATATCGGTCGTCGCCTCGCCTGTTACGCCGGACTGGGACGGCCCGAGGAAACTCAAGCCGCGCCACGAGCGCGTGATCGTCGCAATCACTAATCACCACACAGGGCTCCCCCCGCCCTCACGTCACATTTCCGTAGCCCATCCTATCGGTCTGGCGGATCGAAGGAAACCGGGATTGGCAACGATGTTTTAATCATCGTTAACGGTTTAGTCACCATGATCGCGCCGGCTGACCGCGAGCGATGGGCGCGTCATTCTGTGGCCAACAATGCGGCCGGTCTGGGGCCGACAACGGCCCTATGGCGGGGCGTGACCTGTTCCGGACCGCGGGGGCCAGCACGTTCCATCCAGCACTGTAGCTTCGCAGCCGACCAAAACAGGGCAGCCGGCCGAAACAGGCGGATTGAGCGATTTGGGGTAAGAGGTTTCTTACCCATCGCCTTGAAAGAAGCCGCCTGAACCTCTTTGCGGAAGCGAGATTTACCTGCTCTTCGTCGCTCCGCGCGCATCGTGGCGCCGTTTGAAAGAAGCCGCGATGAGGAGGCCATGACTGCAGCGTGCCCGTTGGCCTTGCCTGACCAAGAGCAAGAGCTGGCCACCCTTGACGAAAATCACCTTGGACGCATGACGCTTGGCGACCATCGCCTCGAGCATGAGGTCTTGGAGATTTTCGCGCGCCAAAACGGCCTCATTCTGAACCGTATCGTGGGCGCGGAACCCGGCCCCGTAGCCGCTGCGGCCCACACCCTCAAAGGCTCCGCGCGCGGGGTGGGCGCGTGGCGCGTGGCGTGGGCTGCTGAACGATTGGAGCAAGCCGCTACGCAAGCCGATGAAGACGCCATGAAGGCGGCGCTTGTGGAACTTGAGGCGGCGAGTTTTGAGGTCTGCGCGGCGATTGCGGTGCGCTTGGGCGCTGACCCGCATAAGTCTGGATCCGAAGCGTTCCGCCACCCGGCGCGCGCCTGTTGATGCGATCTCTGGCCTCTGGCGCCACGCGACGTGAGCCGTTAGAAGAGGCGAGCCCGCGTCCGGCTTGTTGAATTTTGCTTCTCCCTCGCGACTGTAATCTTTCGATTCCATTCCGCCATTTCATTCCGCCATGGTCAAAATCACCTTCATCGACGCCGCGGAGACGGCTCGCACGGTCGAAGGCGAGGTCGGCTCGACCGTCATGGAGACGGCGATCAAGCACGGCGTGCCTGGCATCGAGGCGGAATGCGGCGGCGCTTGTGCCTGCTCGACCTGCCACGTCTATATCGATCAGGCCTGGCGGGAGAAGGTCGGCGAGCCGTCGCCGATGGAAGAGGATATGCTCGATTTCGCCTATGGCGTACAGCCTAACTCGCGGCTGTCATGCCAAATCAAAGTGCGCGAGGAGCTCGACGGCCTCATTCTGCGAACGCCGGAGCGCCAGGCCTAGCCGGAACGAATCCGGCGCCGGCGCCTTGGCGCCAAAGGCCGCTCTTCCCCTGCCGCGGCGACCACGCTAGACACTCGCGACTTCACACCATCAGACGCCATCAATTAGGCACGAGTACGGATGCGACATGGACGAACCTATCAAGACCGACGTTGTCATTATTGGTGCGGGCCCGATTGGCCTGTTTGCCGTGTTCGAGCTGGGTCTGCTCGACATGAAGGCGCACCTCATCGACATTCTCGACAAGATCGGCGGGCAGTGCGCCGAGCTTTATCCGGAGAAGCCGATCTACGACATTCCCGGCATTCCCTACACCAGCGCGCATGGCTTGGTCGACGCGCTGCTGCAGCAGATCAAGCCGTTCAACGCCCAATTCCATCTCAACGAGATGGTAGAGAAGGTGGAGAAGATCGGCGATCCGTTGTTCCGCGTGACCACCGACCAGGGCAAGCAATTCGAGAGCAAAATCGTCGTTATCGCCGCTGGCGGCGGCTCGTTCCAGCCCAAGCGTCCGCCGATCCCCGGCATTGAGCCGTACGAAGGCACGTCGGTGTTCTATGCCGTGCGCAAGATGGAAGCATTTCGCGGCCAGCGCGTTCTCATCGTCGGCGGCGGCGACAGCGCGCTCGATTGGACGCTCAACCTTGCGCCCATCGCCAAGCACCTGACGCTCCTGCACCGGCGCAGCGAATTCCGCGCCGCGCCCGACAGCGTCAACAAGATGATGAGCTTGGTGGGCGAGGGAAAGATCGACTTCGTGCAAGGTCAAGTGACCGCGCTGCATGGCGACCAAGGTCAGATCAGCAAGGCGATGGTCAAGACCGGCGACGGCTCCACCATGGAGCTCGCCTGCGACGTGTTGCTGCCGTTCTTCGGCCTGACCATGAAGCTCGGTCCGGTCGCCAATTGGGGTTTTGAGCTCAAGAACAACGAGCTCATTCCGGTCGACACTGCGGCCTTCGAGACCAGCACGCCCGGCATCTTCGCCATCGGCGACATCAACTGGTATCCCGGCAAGCTCAAGCTGATCTTGTCCGGCTTCCACGAGGCGGCGCTGATGGCGCAGAAAGCGTACCACTACGTCTATCCGGAGAAGCGGCTGGTGTTCCAGTACACGACGTCGTCCACCAACCTGCAAAAGAAGCTCGGCGTAGCGCCGCAGACGCCGCAGCGGGCTTGAACGTCTTGCGCGTGACTGCGCGCGCGGAGCAGCGGCCGCGGGAACGGTGATGCCAAAGGCGCCAATCACCACGCAGTGCTGCATCGTCGGCGGCGGGCCGGCCGGGATGATGCTCGGCTTCCTCCTCGCACGTGCCGGCGTCGATGTCGTGGTGCTGGAGAAGCATGCCGATTTCTTTCGCGACTTTCGCGGCGACACTATCCATCCTTCGACGCTGGAGCTGATGTACGAGCTTGGTCTGCTCGAGGAGTTCCTCAAGCTGCCGCATCAGAAGGTCGAGCGGCTGAGCGCCCAGGTTGGCGACCAGCGGGTGCGCTTGATCGATCTGACGCATCTGCCGACCCACTGCAAATACATCGCGCTGATGCCGCAGTGGGATTTTCTCAATTTCCTCGCCGAGCACGGCAAGCGCTACGCGCCTTTCCATCTGCACATGCGGATGGAAGCGACCGATCTGGTCGAGCAAGGCGGCCGCGTCGTCGGGCTCCGCGCCAAGATGCCTGATGGCGAGCTGACGATCCGCGCCGACCTCGTCGTCGGTGCCGACGGCCGGCACTCGACGGTGCGCGACAAGGCCGGGTTCAAGGGCGACGATTACGGCGCGCCGATGGATGTGCTGTGGTTTCGGCTGCCGCGTGAGCCAACCGACGAGACCGAGACGTTCGGCCACGTCGAGGCCGGCGCGATGATGATCATGCTCAACCGTGGCGACTACTGGCAGTGCGCCTTTGTCATTCCGAAAGGCGGCATCGACCGCGTGCAAGCAGCGGGTCTCGACACATTCCGCAAGCGGGTGGTGATGATGTCGCCGTTTCTTGCCGACCGCGCCGGCGAACTAAGAAGCTGGGACGATATCAAGCTGTTGAGCGTGACCGTAGACCGGCTGCGGCAATGGTGGCGGCCGGGCCTTCTCTGCATCGGCGACGCCGCGCACGCGATGTCGCCGATCGGCGGCGTCGGTGTCAACCTCGCCGTCCAGGACGCGGTCGCCGCCGCCAACCGCCTCGCCGCTCCACTCAAGGCCGGCACGGTGAGCGATGAAGACCTGCGCGCGATCCAGGCGCGCCGTACATTCCCGGTCCGTTTCACGCAGGCGCTGCAACTCACCATGCAAAATCAGATCATCCGCCGGACGCTCGCCGGCACGCAGCGGCCGAAACCGCCGCTGCTGTTGAACTTGGTCAATTGGATTCCGCTGCTACGCCGCATCCCGGGCCGGCTTTTAGCCGTGGGGGTGCGGCCCGAGCACATCCACACCCCGGACGTGAAGCCCGCGCCCTAGCAATTTGGACACGTTGCAAGCCGGTGGCGGTCGGACGCCGCGAGGTCTTGACCTGACGGCGCCCTCTCGCCATTTCGGAGCCAATAATCGTCGCAAAAACCGTAGCCAATACGCCGGGGATCCATCATGACCGTGACAGAGGAGTACCAATCGGAAAGCCGCCCGTTCGAAGCGGACGTCGCCAAGCTGCTGCACCTGATGGTGCACTCGGTCTATGCCGACAAGTCGGTGTTTTTGCGCGAGCTGATTGCCAACGCCGCCGACGCCTGCGAGCGGCTGCGTTACGAATCCATCGCTGCGCCGGCGCTGCTCGGCGATGACCCAAAGCCGCGCATCACGCTGACGATCGATGCCGACAAACGGCAGCTGACCGTGGAAGACAACGGCATCGGTATGAGCCGCGACGAGGTGGTCGAGGCGCTGGGCACCATCGCGCGCTCCGGCACTAAGGCGTTTCTCGATCGCCTGGAAGCCGGGCAGGGCGGCGGCGAGGACACCGCGCTGATCGGCCGGTTCGGTGTCGGCTTCTATTCGGCGTTCATGGTCGCGGAACGCGTCGATGTGATCTCCCGCCGCGCCGGGACGGACGCTGCTTGGCTCTGGTCGTCCGACGGCAAGGGAGCCTTCGCCGTATCGCCCGCGGACCCTGCCGAGGCCCCGCGCCGGGGCACCCGCGTGGTGCTTAATCTGATGGAAGACGCCAAGTCCTACACCGAGCGCTTCACCGTCGAGCGCCTCGTCAAGGCCCAATCGGGTCACGTGCCCGTGCCGATCGCGGTCGTCGAGAACGCAGGCACCGAGCCTGCCGAAATCACCGACGGTGCGGCTTTGTGGGCGAAGCCGAAGTCCGAGATCACGGCCGCAGATTACACCGACTTTTATCGCAGCATCGCCGGCCAGTTCGACGAACCGACGCTGACGATCCATTTCCATGCCGAAGGACGGCAGGACTATACGACGCTGCTGTTTGTTCCGAGCTCGCGGCCCTTCGACCTGTTCGATCCCGACCGCAAGGGCCGCATCAAGCTTTACGTCAAGCGCGTCTTCATCACCGACGACGCGGAGATCCTGCCGCGCTATCTGCGTTTCGTTCGCGGGCTGGTCGACAGCGCCGATCTGCCACTCAACGTCTCCCGCGAAAAAATCCAGGAAAGCCCGCTGCTTGCCGCGATCAGGAAAGGCGCCACCAGCCGCGTGCTCGGCGAGTTGGAACGGCTCGCCGACAGGGAGCCGCAAACTTATGAGAAAATCTGGCAGACCTTCGGCGCGGTGCTGAAGGAAGGGATCTATGAGGACTTCGAGCGCCGCAACGCGCTGCTGGCGCTGGCGCGCTTCAAGACCACGACGGCTGCTGACGGCTGGCGCAGCCTCAACGATTACGTCACCGCGCTCAAGCCCAATCAAACGGCGATCTTTTATCTCGCGGGCGACGATCTCGCGCGCCTGCAGTCATCGCCGCATCTCGAAGGCTTCCGCGCCCGCGGCATCGAGGTTCTGTTGCTGCCCGACCCGGTGGACAGCTTCTGGGTCGTGGCTGGCCTTGGGTTCGAGGGCAAACCCTTCAAATCGGTGACCCAAGGCGAGGCCGATCTGGCGCTCATTCCGCTGCTCGACGCGCAACAAGCGCCGGCGCCGCAATTGCATGATGCGGTCAAAGACTTTCTGGCCTTCATGAAAGTTACGCTCGGCGACACGGTGGCCGAGGTGCGCGCCTCGGAGAGGCTCACAGATAGCGCAGTCTGCCTGGTTGCTGCGGACGCCGGCCCCGACCGGGCGCTGGAAAAGCTGCTGGCGGGAGCAGGGCGGCTGAACGCGGCGTCGAAGCCGATCCTGGAGGTCAATCCGCGGCACCAGCTTGTGGTCGCGCTCGCGGCGCTCGGCGAAGACGAGCGGACGTTGAAGGAAGACGCGGCG
This sequence comes from Xanthobacteraceae bacterium, assembly GCA_049284935.1. Classification (GTDB taxonomy): domain Bacteria; phylum Pseudomonadota; class Alphaproteobacteria; order Rhizobiales; family Xanthobacteraceae; genus BOG-931. The sequence continues at coordinate 2,598 of JBAPYW010000099.1, read as the reverse complement.
CATCTGCTGCTCGACGAGGCGCGGGTGCTGGAGGGCGACCGGCCGGCGGATGCAAAATTGTTTTCCGATCGCCTCGCGCGCGTGCTGGGAAAGTGCGTGGGCAAAGGTGCTCAATGAAAGTCGCGGCTCTTGATAAGTGGGGAAGCCGACTCCGGATGCGGTGCGCGGGAAGAATCCGCTGAATAAAGGTCGCCGTCGCGCAGCGATGACAATTCGGCGCTGAGATCAATAAAGCTTTCCGCGACAACATGGATGACGAGGCCGGCGCGTTGCAGGCGTCCGCGCACCGCGAGGAACCGCGCCGTCATCACCACCCGACGATTTTTTTCAAAAGCCTTCGGCCAGACGATGATGTTGGCGATGTCGGTCTCGTCCTCCAGCGTCATGAAGATCACGCCTTTCGCCGTGCCCGGCCGTTGCCGCACCAGGACGAGGCCGGCGACGGTGACCATCGAATCTTGCCGCAAGCCGTCGTCGCGAAGCTCCGTGTTGCGCATGACGCCGCCCGCGGTGAGCCGGTCGCGGAAGAAACGCACCGGATGCTCTTTCAGCGACAGCCCGGTGGCCACGTAATCTTCCACGACATGCTCGCAGAGCGGCATGGTCGGAAGCGCGACGGTTTCTTCCGGGAAAAGCTCGTCGCTCAAGTGCGGCGCCAGCAGGGGAAGTGCGCCCTCGACCGTGGCGGAGGCATTTTGCCGCGCCGTGCGAATGCCGATCACGTCGAGCCGCCGCGCCGCCCATAAGGCCGCGCGCCGGTCATGCCCGAGCGAGCGGAACGCGTCGGCCTCAGCCAGCCGTTCGATGGTGAAGCGGGAAATGCCGGCGATCGCCGCCAGCCGCTCGATCGAGGAAAAGCCGTTGCCGCGCGCGGCGATGAGTTTTTTCAGCTCGTCTTCGTTTAGCCCGTGAATGAGGCGGAAGCCGAGGCGCACCGCATGCCGGCCGTCCGCGTCTGGTTCCAGCGTGCAGTCCCAATCGCTGAAGTTCACGTCCACGGCGCGGATCTCGACGCCGTGCGCCCGCGCATCGCGCACGAGCTGCGCCGGTTGATAAAAACCCATCGGCTGACTGTTGAGGATGGCGGCGCAGAAAACGTCCGGGTAGCGGCATTTGATCCACGCCGAGGCATAGACCAGCAGCGCAAAACTCGCCGCGTGGCTTTCCGGAAAGCCATATTCGCCGAACCCTTCGATCTGGCCGAAGCAATTTTCCGCGAAATCACGGTCATAGCCGCGGGCGGTCATGCCGGTGGTGAACTTGTCGCGGAACAGATGGACGTTGCCGGTGTGGCGGAACGTAGCCATGGCGCGGCGCAGCCCATCCGCTTCGTCGGGCGTGAATTTTGCCGCGGTGATGGCGATCTGCATCGCTTGCTCCTGGAACAGCGGCACGCCGAGGGTTCGTTTGAGAACGTCCTTCAATTCGTCGGCCGGCCCGTGCGCCGGATGCGGGGAGGGATAATGCTCCCGGTCGATGCCGTCGCGCCGGCGCAGATAGGGATGCACCATGTCGCCCTGGATCGGCCCGGGCCGCACGATCGCGACCTCGATGACGAGATCGTAGAAGCATTGCGGCTTCAAGCGCGGCAGCATCGACATCTGGGCGCGGCTCTCGACCTGGAACACGCCGACGGAATCCGCGCGCGAAAGCATCTCGTAGACCGCGCCGTCGTCCTGCGGCAGTGTGGCCAGCGAATACGCCTTGCCGTAATGCTGCTGGATGAGATCGAGCCCGCGCCGCAGGCAGCTCAGCATGCCGAGCGCGAGCACATCGACCTTCATCAGGCCGAGCGTGTCGATGTCGTCCTTGTCCCATTCGATGAAGGTGCGCTCGTCCATGGCGGCATTGCCGATGGGCACCGTCTCGTCGAGCGGCGCGCGCGTGAGCACGAAGCCGCCGACGTGCTGCGAGAGGTGGCGCGGGAAGCCGATCAGCTCGTCGGCAAGCCCGACGGCCTGCCGGATCGCCGGGTTTAAGGGATCGAGCCCCGCTTGGCGAATCTGTTCATTCGGCAATCCGTCGCCATAGCCCCACACGGTCTTCGCGAGCGCGGCGGTCACGTCCTCCGTCAGGCCAAGAGCCTTGCCGACTTCGCGGATGGCGCGGCGCGAGCGGTAATGCACGACGGTTGAGCAGATCGCCGCGCGGTCGCGCCCGTAGCGTTTATAGATGTACTGGATCACCTCCTCGCGCCGCTCGTGCTCGAAATCGACGTCGATATCCGGCGGTTCGCCGCGGTTCTCGGAAATGAAGCGGGCGAACAGGAGATTGCTCTTGTCCGGATCGACCGACGTGATGCCGAGGCAATAGCAAACGGCGCTGTTCGCCGCCGAGCCGCGGCCCTGGCAGAGGATTTCCTTTTCCTGCCGGCGCGCGAAGGCGACGACGTCATGGACGGTGAGGAAATAGCGTGCATAGTCGAGCTTGGCGATGAGCGTGAGTTCATCGTGAAGCCGCTGCTTGATATTTTCAGGAATCCCGTCCGGGTATTGGTCTAGCGGGTAGCGCTCCTGCGCTCCCGCCCAGGTGAGATCCTCAAGATGCTGCTGGGCGGTTTTTCCTTCCGGCACCGGCTCGTGGGGATATTCGTATGTG
>JBAPYW010000098.1:0-71412 GCA_049284935.1 Xanthobacteraceae bacterium | reverse complement strand
TCGTCCCCAAGGCTCAGCGTCAGGCCATGTTTCCTGCGACTTGGCCGGAGCGTTTGGTCCGCAAAGCCCGCCCCAACCGGGGGGCGGAGACCTCGCGCCGCTCCGCGGGCGTTACCCGCGCCGGCCTGTCCCAGTCCAGCGATGCACCTCGCGCGCCGGTCGTAGTGCCGGCAGACATGATGCCCAAGCCGCCCGGGAGCGGAGGTGACGAGCCGCCGCCCGCGGGCACCGCTCTCGCTCCGTCAGCCGGTGTCGCCGGCTGACGTCCTTCACTGAGCGAGATTCGCTAGAATGTAACGGAAGCGGGGACAAGGGATGGTCACCGCTGACGTGACCTTTTTCTCATCCTCAATACCCGGCTTCGACCCGACCCTCGCCCATGCTGAAGCGGGGCGATTATCATCCGGCACTTGACTAAAAGCGCGAGAGGCGGGAGGCGATGCGTTTCTTGGCTGCAATGACCCCTACGAATCCGAAAAGGACTGCGCTATTCGGATTTTTCGGGCGATGTGGAAGGCGCGGCACGAGACGCCAAGACTAACTGACCGGTGACGAACAAGGCCATCATGCAAATTAAGCAGGTAAATCCGTAGACTTCGCGTAGTTCGGATTTGGCCTGAAATCCTTCTTTGTCGAATTTCCGAAGCCTTTCGCACATTTCCGCGATTTTTGGATCAGAAAATCGTACCCGTCTAAAATTGTGAGCAAACTTGTTCCTGATCTGGCCGATGATTTGTAATTGCTCGCGTACTTCTGGCTTGATCAGCCCAAGAGCGAAGGCGATTTCGGTTTTCGCTAGAAACGAAGAAAGCGGCCCGAGACCGGTAAAAATACGATCCTTTTTGGTTTCTGAAAGACCGTCGATAAATTTGGTTTCGATCAGCCAGCGCAATCGATCTTCGACCGAAGCTGCACATGTTATGGCTACACCACGATCGTTTTTCTGTTTGAGCTGTTCGGAAATTTCCGCGTCAAGCGATTTCCAATCGTCCGTAGTGAGGTGATCCTTGATTGTCGTTCCATCCCAATTTAACGGCTCAGACCTTGACTGTAAGGCCAGGAGACGACCTGCCAAATCCGTATCGCGGACGCTTTGAAAAAACGCTTCAATCCAAGGATGAGTCATATCGCGCGGACCCCATGATGAAAAACGATGAGCAATACACCGAAGAAGAAGCGCAACGACGCTTCCTCGCCGCAGTCAAAGCCGGAATGAACACAAAGCCCAAGCCCCTAAAGAGCATGACTCCGAAGGGCGTTGCGGCGCAATCGAAGAAATTTCAGAAGCGTCACGCTATGAAGGCTTAGGTGGCCTTTAGATCGTTCTCTAACCACTCTTTTGCCCATTTCCGGAAACTTGTCATTTGCGGTGAAAGGTCATTGTATACCGCTTCAAATTTTGAGATTGCACGACAAACAAATGCGACGCTCTCCTCAGCGGGAATCGTCACTGCTTCTGTCCTTACGCCATTGAATGTGCCGTGCTTAAGCCATACGCTAATATCATTCGGATCTGTGGCGCCGCCAGCCGCCTGAATTTCCTCAGATTTCGACATTTTTTTAATTTTGTGACGGAGATAAGGTTTCTCCGGTTCTGGCAACATTCCTTCGGCCGCGTGAGCCAGTGTGATCGCGCATTCGTATTCGCCGTTGTAGCAATGATCTATCGCGCGATTAATCTGGCGCATCGACGCTAGGCGTATGTGAGTATCGATAGGAACGGGGATCGTCATGGCGGGGATTATATCTCAATCCGCAACGTGATAGAATGCCGCTCAAAGGAGAGAATCGCATGTTGCAATTGATGGACACCGCGCCGCGCGGCCGACCGATTACCCTGCGGGCTACTCGCCTGATTATCGGTCTTGGTCCGGTTGATGAGCCGCCGTTTGACACGGTAGCGCAGTATTATCCCGAACGCGGATTTTGGGCTGTAGAAGATAAACCGGGAAATGGCCTCCCAAGTTTGGGGCTTATACCGCTCAATCCGCACGGTTGGATTTGCTGAAACCGAAATCGGCCCGGACCGCCATCCGAGCCGTCTCTCAATTCCCTTCGAACGTCGGCTTTGCTTTCTTCACGAAGGCCTCATAGGCGCGCTCATAATCCTTGGTCTGCATGCAGATCGCCTGTGCCTGCGCTTCGGCTTCGATAGCTTCGTCGATCCCCATGTTCCATTCCTGGTGGATGCATTTCTTGGTCATGGCATGGGCGAAAGTCGGACCGTCGGCAAGCGAACGCGCCAAAGCCTGCGCCTCCGTTAGCACCGCCTCCGGCTCGCACACTTTATTATAGAAGCCCCACTGCGCGGCCTCGTTGCCGTCCATCGCGCGTCCGGTATAGAGCAGCTCGGCGGCGCGGCCGGCGCCGATAATCCGCGGCAGCATGTTGCAAGCGCCCATGTCGGCGCCGGCGAGCCCGACGCGCACGAACAGAAAGGCGACCTTGCTGCGCGCAGTGCCGTAGCGCAGGTCCGATGCCATGGCGATAATCGCGCCGGCGCCGGCGCAGATGCCGTCGACCGCCGCCACGATCGGCTGCGGGCAGGCGCGCATGGCCTTGACCAGGTCGCCGGTCATCCGCGTGAAGGCGATGAGGCCGGCCATGTCGCCCTGGCGCTGCATCTCCACCAGCGGTCCGATGATTTCGTGCACATCGCCGCCGGAACAGAAGTTGCCGCCGGCGCCGGTCACGACCACGGTCTTGATGTCCTCGGCATAGACAAGATTGCGAAAAGTATCGCGCAGCTCGGCATAGGATTCGAGCGTGAGCGGATTCTTGCGTTCGGGCCGGTTGAGCGTGACGGTCGCCACCTTGCCGTCGCGATCCCAGCGAAAGTGCTGTGGCTGAAAGCTGGAAAAATCCAGGCGGGAAGGGCGGAAACGAGCAGCTGTTGCGAGCATGGGAGTCGGTCCTTCAAGTTGTCGCGGTCCAGATCTTAGTGGAGCATGATCTTGTCGGAAAACCGGTATCCACTTTTCCGGGTCATGCTCTGGGTGTCGCCGGTCGAAAAAAGTCTTCGTTTTAGCCTGCGAAAGTCAACCCGCCGCTGATGCTCAACACCTGTCCGGTAACGTAGTCGGAGCGCGAGCTGGCGAAAAACAAAATCGCGTCGGCGATTTCCTGCGGCTTGGCAAAGCGCCGGAACGGTATAGCGCGGATGAAGGCTTCCTTGAGCTTCTCCGGCCGCGACTGCAGCATGGGCGTATCGGTCGGACCCGGACAGACGCAATTGACGTTGATGGAATAGCGCGCGACTTCGCGAGCGAGCGACTTGGTAAAGGCGATTACGCCGCCTTTCGCCGCCGCATAAACCGTTTCGCCGCTGGAGCCGACCCGGCCGGCATCGCTCGAAACGTTGACGATCTTACCCTTGCTGGCCGCGACCATCGCCGGCAGCAATGCCTGGGTAAGATGCAGCAGCCCGCCCAGATTGACCGCCAGCACCCGGTCCATGTAATCGGGCGCATTTTGCAGGAACGGCTGGATGTCGTTCCAGCCGGCCGCATTCACCAAAATATCGACCCGGCCGTATCGATCGAGCACCTCCGCCGCGCAGCGACGGACGCTGACCGGATCCGCCAGATCGATCGCGACGAACTCGACGGCGAGGTTGCCGGCCTCCTTCACCAGATCGGCGCCCTTGGCCGCATCGATGTCGGCGCAGATGACACGGGCGCCGCAACGCGCGAATTCCATCACGGTCGCCTTGCCGATCCCCGAAGCGCCGCCGGTGATCAAGGCCGTCTTGCCGGTAAAATTCATCGGTCCCCTCCTCCACTACGATCTGTCGAAGTCATTGCGGCTTTCCCGCCAAAAACGCTTCGCCCCGCAGCTTGAAACGCTGGATCTTGCCGGTGGCGGTCTTCGGCAGACTGTCGACGAACTCGATCCAGCGCGGATATTTCCACGGACCGATGGTACGCTTCACGTGCACCTTGATATCCTCGTAAAGGGCGCGGTTGGCGCCGCCGTCGGACGCTTCCTTGAGCACGACGAACGCCTTCGGCTTGATCAAGCCGTTGGCGTCCTCGGCCGGCACCACGGCGGCCTCGAGCACGCTCGGATGGGTGACCAGCGCCGCCTCGACCTCAAACGGCGACACCCAGATGCCGCTCACTTTGAACATTTCGTCGGTGCGGCCGCAGAAGAGGTAAACCCCGTCGGCGCGGCGCAGGTATTTGTCGCCGGTGCGAGTCCACTCGCCCTCGAAGGTGCGCCGCGATTTCTCACGCTGGTTCCAATATCCGGCGGCAGCCGAGGCGCAGCGCACCAGCATCTCGCCGATGGTTCCGTCGGCCACATCCTGCCCAGCCTCGTCGACAAGCCTGATGTCGTAGCCTTTCACCGGAACGCCGGCGGTTCCGTACTCGACGGCATCCGGGATATTCGTAATGAAGAGATGCCCTACCTCGGTCGACCCGATGCCATTGACGATATCGAGGCCGAAGCGCTCTTTCCAAGCTTTACCGATGTGCGGCGGCAACGGCTCTGCCGCCGAGAAACACAGCCGCAGCCTGCTCGAGCCGCGCTCCGGAGTACATTCGGCGTCCGCGAGAATCGCAGCGTAAAGCGTTGGAACCGCATAGAACATTGTCGGCTGATAGCCGCGCAGCGTTTCAAACACGGTCTGCGGTGTCGGCCGCTCTGGATAAAATACCGACGTCGCACCCACCGCCATCGGGCAGATGATCGCATTGCCGAGGCCGTAGGCAAAAAACAGCTTGGGCGCGGAAAAAATCAGATCGTCCTCACGGAGGCCGATGCGGTCCTGCCCGGCTTGTCGCGCTATGACCATCGGCGTCGAGTGCACATGCATGACGCCTTTGGGCATGCCCGTGCTGCCGGAGGAGTAAAGCCAGTAGGCAACCTCGTCGGCGCAGGTTTTCGCCGGTGCCGGCCGCTCATTGACGGCGGCGAGAAGCCTCGCCAACCGCGGCACGCCATCCGGACCGCCGCCGACCACAATAATCGCCTTCAAATCCGGCAAGCCGCCGGCCGCTTCCTGCACAACCGGCAAGATCGCGGTCGAAACAAAGACCACCTTGGCCCGCGAGTCCTCGAGCAGCTGATGATATTGCTCGGCGTTGAGTCGGGTATTCAACAAAACCGGAATGATGCCGGCGCGGATCGCACCCCAAAATAGCACCGGGAAATCGACCGAATCGAGCATGACCAGCGCGATACGGTTTTCCCGCTCGACGCCCAAACGGGCGAGCATCGGCCCGACGCGTGCGGCCTCATCGAGCAGCTGTCCGTAAGTGATGTCTCGCGACGGATCGATGCACGCAGTCTTCTCGCCGCGGCCCTCGAGCACGTGACGGTCCACGAAATCAGCCGCGGCGTTATAGTCAGCGCCCATGCCAAACGGCAATTCTCAAAGAAAATTCAGAAATGATTCACAGCGCAAGCCACGATCCATGTCCTTGACTTAGGTCAAGTCGCGCGAACGCGACAGCGTGGTCAGGGCGACGTGGCGTATCCGAGGGGGCGATGGTCACGCGCCCGTCCTCATTACGGCTCCAGTGAACCGATCTCCTCCGCCGTGACCATGCACCACTCCGGTAGTTCTTTTTCACTTGCGGACAATCGTCCGCCAAGAGAATTTCTTGACTTTAGTCAATGTCGACGGAATAGCGCGCGTCTATCCAAAAACCACAATCCCCGGATGGCGCTCCCAGCGTGCGCGGGAAGTCACGGGTGACTTCGCGTTGATCGCATCATAATCTTAATCGCGATCGGCGGTACCGGTTCCGTTCTTTGCAACGCAGAAAGCTTGGGGGGCACGTGGCGCAAGGCATTTCAGCACTGAGCGCGTTTTTCACTCCAAAAAGCGTCGCCCTGGTGGGCGCCTCTTCGGATCCCAAAAAGCCCGGGCACACTATGCTGCGCAACATGATTGCCGCGGGCTACAAAGGAAGGATGTTTCCCGTCAATCCGCGCGAGTCCGTCATCCTCGGTCTGCCGTGCTACAAGAGTGTGCTCGATATCCCTGAACCGGTCGAGGCCTGCGCGCTGATGGTCTCGTCGGATATGGCGGTGTCGGTCGCGAAAGAGTTGGCAGAGAGGAAAAAACGCTTCAACGACGTTGCGGCCGTCGTGTGCATGTCGGCCGGCTTCGGCGAGATCAACACCCCGGAGGGGACCAAGCGGGAACGCGACATGGTCGAAAGCCTGCGTTCCGCCGATATTCGCATGGTCGGCCCGAATTGCGTCGGCGTCATGAACACCGTGAGCGGGTTCAACACCAACTTCGACATCGGCGCCTATCCGAGCGGTGGGATTAGCCTGCTGACGCAGAGCGGCGCGTTCGGCAACTCGTTCTTGTTTGCCGCCGGCAGCGGCGGCCGGGTCGGCCTGAACAAATACGTCTCAGTCGGCAATATGGCCGATGTGCAGATGGCCGAGTTGCTGACGTTCCTCGAGAGCGACGTCTCCACGCGGGTCATCGGCATCTATCTGGAAGGCCTGTCCGATCCGCGACGCTTTTTCGAAGCCGCCGACAAAGTCGCCTTGGCGAAGCCGGTGGTGGTCCTCAAAAGCGGCCGAAGCGAGCTTGGCTCGACTGCCGCGCTCTCTCATACCGGCGCAATCGCCGGCGCCGATGCGATCTATGACGGAGCCTTCAGGCAATTCGGGCTGATACGTGCCCGCAGCATCGCGGAGTTTTCCGACACGTTGAGAGCGTTTTCCAAGCAGCCGGTGCCGACCGGAAACCGCTTTGCCGTGCTGACCCATATGGGCGGCCCGGGAACCATGTGCATTGACGAGATTTCCGCGCTCCCCGCCATCAAGATGGCGACCTTTTCGAATGCCACGCAGACGGCGTTGAAAGGCATGCTGTCCTCCGCCGCCAATATCGGCCACCCGCCGGGTTATATCGATATGACGGCGACCAGTTCCGAAGCTCTCCACAATCAGGTCCTCACGCTTCTGTTCAAGGACCCGAACGTGGACGCGGTCATTCAGATCCTGGGTCCCAGCGCATTCCATGTTCAGCCGCAGCTCGCCAAGGAAGTCGCGGCAGCTTACCAAGGCCAGAACGGGACGAAGAAGCCGCTGCTTAATGTCGTCATGTTCGGCGAATTCGGCGCCGACTTGCGCCACGGTCTGGAAAGCGCGGGCCTGCCAACGTTCGAGTATCCGGACACGGTTGCCCGGGTGGCGGCAAATCTTTCAGGCTTTGCGGCCGTTCGCGCAGCGGCGGTGCCGGCCGCCAAGAGGCAGTTGGGTCGCACCGAAGGGCCGACGGCGCAGCTGATCGCTACCGCGGCCAAGGAGGATCGCGTCAGCCTGCTCGAGCCGGAAGCCTATGCGGTGTGCAAGCAATACGATGTCCGAGTGCCGCCATTCAAACTGGTGGAAACGGTGCAAGACGCCGTAAACGCCGCAAACGATATCGGCTATCCGGTGGTGCTCAAAGTGGTGTCGGCGCAGATCCTGCACAAATCGGATATCGGCGGCGTGATGCTCGGCATCAGCTCAAATGGCGTTCTAGAGCAATCGTATGCACGGCTTGTCGAGAACGTCAGGAAAGCGGCGCCCGGCATTCGCAACCCGAGCGTGCTCGTGCAGAAGATGATGCCGTCGACGACCGAGCTGGTGCTGGGAGCGATCCGCGATAAGCTGTTCGGCCCAGTGGTCATGTTCGGCCTCGGTGGAATCTACGTCGAAGTGCTCAAACGCGTGGGCTTCCGGCTGGCGCCGCTCGGGATCGAACAAGCGCGGGAGCTGATTGCCGATACGCTTCCCCCGCAGCTGATCGCAGGCGCCCGCGGCAGGAACAAACTCAACGTCGACGCCATTGCTGAAACACTCGTTTCCCTGGGCCGCCTGCTGGAGGAACAGCCGCAGATCGAGCAGGTGGATCTGAACCCCTGCCTGGCGCTCGACGATTGCTGCATGGCCGTCGACGCAAGGATCATCCTTTCGAAGCAGTAGGCGCTGGCATTTACTCGTCGGCGAGGCCCGTCTTTCTTGACTTTTGTCAAGGCGCCGGAACAGCGGACGGCCTATCAAAAATGCGGGTATTGCCCGTCGTCAAGGCCGCATGCCCCGGGTGGAAAACTCTTTGCCGATGGAAAACTCGCGCTCCGCCAAACGGCTGCTCAAAGTACAGGTCAACGGCCGCTGGCGTGAAGATGCCGTCGCCGAGAGCCTGCTGCTGGTCGATTATCTGCGTGACGTCGCTCGTCTGACCGGAACGAAGACCGGCTGCGACGGCGGCGAATGCGGCGCCTGCACGGTCCTGGTCGACGGCCAGGCGGTGCCCGCCTGCATCACGCTCGCGGTGCGTTGCGAAGGGCGCACGGTCGAGACCATCGAAGGCCTTGTGGCGCAGGGCCGGCCCAGCCGGCTGCAGCGCGCCTTCCATGAGAAGCTCGGGGCGCAATGCGGCTTCTGCACTCCCGGCATGATCATGGCCGCCGAGGCGCTGCTGCGGCGCAATCCGAAGCCCAACGATCACGATATTCACACGGCTCTGTCGGGCAATCTTTGCCGCTGCACCGGTTACGTGAAGATCATTGAATCGGTGCGAAGCGCGGCGGAGATGGCGCCATGAAAGGCGCTCCGAGCGGTAACGGTGGGGCCGCGCGTGCCGGCGTGCCGCTGATCGACGGCATCGACAAGGTCACCGGCCGCGCGCGCTACACGGCGGATCTCGAACACGCCGACGCGCTGGTCGGTCGGATTTTCCGCAGCCCGGTAAGTCACGGCGAGATCATTCGGCTTGACGTGTCGAAGGCGCGGGCGCTGCCAGGCGTCGTGGCCGTCGTCACCGGCGACGACTGCCCGCACACCTACGGCGTCCTGCCGGTCGCCATGAACGAATACCCGCTGGCGCGCGAGCGGGTGCGCTACCGCGGCGAACCGGTCGCGGCCGTCGCCGCGATCGACGGCGAGACCGCCGAACGCGCGCTGGAGCTGATCGAGTTCGAGGTCCGCGAGCTCCCGGCCTATTATACGTCGGAGGAAGCGCGCGCCCCCGGGGCGACGCTGCTGCACGACAACAAGCCGGGCAATCTCGAACGCGAGGTGCACAACGAATTCGGCGATGTGCGCCAGGAATTCGCCGCGGCCGATCTCGTGCGCGAAGCGACCTTCCGCTGCGCCGAGGTCAATCACGCCCAAATCGAGCCGCATGCCGCGCTGGCCGACTACGATCCGCTTACCGGACGATTGACCTTTCAGAGCGTGTCTCAGGTCATCTACTACCTGCATCTGATGCTGGCCCGTTGCCTGGAGATGGACGCCTCGCGAATTCGCGTGATCAAGCCGTTCGTCGGCGGCGGCTTCGGCGCACGCGTCGAGGTTCTCAATTTCGAGATCGCCACCGCGCTGTTGGCCCGCGCCGCCGGCGGCAAAGTGATGATGCAATTGACGCGAGAGGAAGCTTTCTTGACCCATCGCGCGCGGCCGCACACCGACATCAGGCTGAAGCTCGGCATGCGGCGCGACGGCCGCATTACGGCGTGCGAGTGCGAGGTGGTGCAGCGCGGCGGCGCCTATGCCGGCTACGGCATCGTGACCATTCTCTATGCCGGCTCGCTGCTGCAGGGCATCTACGACATTCCGGCGGTCAAATACGACGGCTATCGGGTCTATGCCAATCTACCGCCCTGCGGTGCCATGCGCGGTCACGGCTCGGTCGATAGCCGGCATGCCTTCGAATGCCTGCTCGATCAAATGGCGCGCGAGCTCAAGCTCGATCCGTTCGCCGTGCGTCGCGCCAATCTGCTGCGCGCGCCGACCCGCACCCTGAACGATCTGATGGTCAACAGCTACGGCCTCGGCGAATGTCTGGAAAGGGTCGAGCGCGCCAGTCGATGGGCCGAGCGCATCGGCAAGCTGCCTCCGGGTAAAGGCCTCGGCATGGCCTGCTCGCATTACGTCAGCGGCGCCGCCAAGCCCATCCACTGGACCGGCGAGCCGCACGCCACCGTCAATCTGCGCCTCGATTTCGACGGCGGCGTGACGGCGCTGACCGGCGCCGCCGACATCGGCCAGGGTTCCTCGACAATGGTCGCGATCGCCGTTGCGGAGACGCTCGGCATTTCGCTTGAGCGGGTGCGCGTGATCGCCGCCGACAGCGCCATTACACCGAAGGACAACGGTTCGTACTCGTCCCGCGTCACTTTCATGGTCGGCAACGCCGCAATCGACGCAGGCCGCAGCCTCAAAGCCCTGCTGACCGCCGCGGCGGCGCGCAAGCTCGAGGCGAGCCCGGAAGACATCGAGTGCGTCGGCGAAGTCTTTCAAGTCGGCAGCGGCGGGCAGTCGAATCTCTCCTTCGCGGAAGTCGTGAAAGCAGCACTCGCCGAGCGCGGTCCGATCACCGTTTCCGGCACCTTCACCTGTCCGCCAGAGGCGCAGGGCGGCAAGCATCGCGGCGGCGCCGTCGGCTCGACCATGGGCTTTAGCTATGCGGCTCAGGTGGTGGAAGTGACGGTCGATGAGGCGACCGGCGCGATCTCGGTCGACAAGGTTTGGGCGGCGCTCGATTGCGGGCATGCGATCAATCCGCTCGCGGTCGAAGGGCAGATCGAAGGGTCGGTGTGGATGGGCATGGGTCAGGCGCTCACCGAGGAAACCCGCTACGCCGAGGGCCTGCCGGTGCACGCGAGCCTGCTCGAATATCGGGTTCCGACGAGCGCCGAATCCCCGCCGATCGACGTCCAGATCGTGGAAAGCCATGATCCATACGGCCCGTTCGGCGCCAAGGAAGCGAGCGAAGGCGCGCTCGCCGGATTTCCGCCGGCTCTGATCAACGCGGTCGCCAACGCGATCGGCATCGACATGAGCGAATTGCCGGCGACGGCCGACCGCGTGATGGAAGCGCTGGTCGAACGGCGGCGCCGGAAGCGGCTAGGCGATGCGCGGAGGGAGGCGTCATGACGGCGCTGATGCCTCAGTTCCACATTGCGCGGCCGCGCGACGTCGAAGCTGCCGTTGCGGCGCGGCGCGAGCATCCGGGCAGCCGTTTCCTTGCCGGCGGAACCGATCTCGTGGTCAACATGCGCCACGGCATTACCCGCCCGACGGTGTTGATCGACCTCGCGGAGATCGGCGAACTTGCCGGGATCGAGGCCACGGACGCCGGCGTGCGGATCGGCGCCTCCGTCACCGTCGCGGCGCTGCCGCGCTCCCCGATACTGGCCGAGCGTTATCGCGCCCTCGCCGAAGCCGCCGAAGCGATCGCCGGCCCTGGCCACCGCGCCATGGCGACGGTCGGCGGCAATCTGTGCCTCGATACGCGCTGCATCTTCTACAATCAGAGTGAGTGGTGGCGGCACGCCAACAGCTACTGCCTCAAGCACGGCGGCGAGGTCTGCCATGTGGCGCCACAGGGCCAACGATGCCATGCCGCCTTCACCGGCGATCTCGCAGCGGCCTTGCTGGCACTCGGAGCCGAGGTCGAAATCGCCGGGGCGCAGCAACGCCGGCGCATCCCGCTCGGCGAACTCTATGTCGAGGACGGCAAGGCGCATCTCGCGCTCGGTGCCGACGAAATCGTCGTTGCCGTGCACCTGCCGTCGAACCCGCCGCCGTCGGCTTACGCCAAACTGCGCGTGCGCGGCGCGATCGACTATCCGCTCGCCGGCGTGGCGGCGGCGCTCGCGACCGCGAACGGCGTGGTGAAGGCGCTCCGCATCGGAATAACCGGCACCAATTCCCGCCCCTTCCTGCTCGCCGGAACCGACGAACTGCTGGGCCGACCGATCGACGATAAAATGCTGCAGCAGGTCGATCGCCTGGTGCAGAAACAGGTGCAGCCGATGCGGACCACGGTGGCCTCGGCCCATTACCGCCGGCTCGGCGCCGCCGGCCTCGCCCGCCGCCTGGTGTCCGCGCTCGGTGCCACACCGACAAGCCGATCGTGAGCGATCATCATCACTGCGCCCGTCCGCATGACGGATCGCGCCTCTGGCACGAGGCGGACGGCTTGCATATCGACGTCTGCGGGCTCGAGCCGCCGCAACCGGCGGTCACCATCCTGGGCTTGATCGACAACGGCGAGGCCGGCGCCACCCTTACCGCGCATCTCGACCGCGAGCCGATCTCGCTTTATCCGGAGCTTGAGCAGCGCGGCTGGGACTACGAGATGCTGTCGTCCTGCGGGCACGGCGCCCACGACGACGAAGTGAAGCTCCGGCTAGTGCGCTTGCGCGCCTGACTAGAGGAGCGTGATCTTTTCGGAAAACCAGATTCCACCCTTGGATCAAGTCCAAGGGCGGGCTTCTGGATCATGCTTTCGTCAGGCAATGGCCCGATGGAAGCACAAATGCTGCGACGGCCGAAAGCCGCATCGATCGAGGAACGCGATCAGTTCGCGGTCGCGCCAATCGAGTTCGGTGCGCACGATTTCGACGCGTAGCGTCGATAGATTGACCAGCAATTGCGACAACAGGGCGCGGCCGACGCCGCGGTCTTGGTAATCCGGGTCGACGCCGATCGTATCGAGGACCGCCGCCGGCTCAAGGCGGCCGAACTCGCCAAGATCGACCCGCGCCATGATGAAGCCGATCGCCACACCATCGAGCTCGGCGACCAGCGACACGCGCACATTGGACTCATGCAGTGCGTCGGCAAACTTGCGTTTGAAATAGCTCGACCGGTCGCGGCCGGTGATGCGACTATCGATCGCGATCAGGGTCGGTAAATCCTTTTCGTCCATCGACCGGATGGGAATCTTGTCACGCCGCAGCGGGCCGAAATCCGCGGCCGGGGGATTCCCGTAATTGATCTCCGGGGCATCCCCGACGCGTTCAGGGATCGTGATTGCGGATTTGCGTGCCATCGTATTCGCCTCGCGGAAAACTCTCACACCTCGTCGACTTCCTCGGCCAACAAATCGACCGCCGAGCGCTGCAGGACCAGCCGCGGCGCCAGTTCGAACTTGGCGGCAGCGAAGAAACGCAGCAAGTTGTGGTTTGTCCAATCGGCCTGCGACTGCAGCGATCGCACGTTCTTGCCGCGCAGCACCTCGACCAACCCCTGCATCAACACCTGTCCGATACCGTGATCGCGGCTGTCGGGGGCGACACCGACGGCGTCGAGCGTGGCGCTGACCTGCTCGCGGCCAAACTCGCCGTGCAGCAGGTGCGCAAAAGCGTAGCCGGCGAGCGATTTGCCTTCGTCGACGCCGACGAGCACGTAATCGTCGGGTTGCGCATTGGCGGCAGCCAACCGCTTCTCGAAGAAGCGCCGGCGCGATTGACCGGTGTAGGCGCAATCGATCGCGATAACGCTTTCGAGGTCGTCGACGCGAAGCCTGCGGGCGCCTCCTCGGGGAGCGGTCGTGGTGCTGGTCATGGCTGATCTCTAAGCATTCTCGACATATTCCTGAAAGAGCCGCGCTTCGATTTCGGCATCCATCGTCTCCTCAAGCAGCGGCAATAGCGCCATGTCCTCCTTGTCGACGTGGGCGCGCAACCGCGAGCAGAGATCCGATCCCGAGCGGCGGAACTCGTCCCAGCCGGCCGCATCGAACCCCGGGGCGCCAGCGGTGCGAGCCAGCGCGGCAAGCCGGACGCCGAGCGGTCGCATCGCTTGGTGCTCGCTGGTCAGATGTTCGCCGATAGCCGCGTCGCCGGCCGCTTCGAGATAGGCAAAGATCTTGTCTTCCTCGAACGCAAAATGGCGCAGCACCTCGCTCTCGAGCCCGGCGGAGAGATCGGCAAGCAGTTGCGCGGTGCCGCGGTCGTTGACATCCGGCGCGCCGCTTTGGCGCTGCCGCGCCAGCAGGTTTTCGATCCGCTCGACCAAGGCGATCGTCGCTCGATGCTCCTCATGCAGCCTTTGGCTGATCCGATTGGAAAAATTCACTACCGTCCCCATTTTGCCGCTCGATCGGCGCGAAGGTCGCCGGCGCCGAGCGGCGAGCGAGTCGAATCAGCCGTGTAACTGATGATACTTGGCCAGCAGGTCGTCCTTGCTCTCCGCCCAATCGGGATTCGGCACGATGCAGTCGGCCGGGCAGACCAGCTTGCACTGCGGCTCGTCCTCGGCGCCGACGCACTCCGTGCATTTCATCGGGTCGATGACGTACATCGGATTGCCGGCGGTAATCGCCTTGTTCGGACACACCGGCTCGCACGCATCGCAAGCGGTGCAGGTGTCGATGATCAACAGTGCCATAGCGTCGTCTCCTTGACGGGCATCGCGTCATGCCGCCTGCGGCAAATTGCCCGCGGCAGCGAGTTTATCAAACCGATAGGCGCCCCACAAAGCCGCACCGATGGCGCCGGCGTAAATCGAGTCGGCATGGCTGCGCACGACGCATTTCATGTCCTTGATCGTGGCGATGTCCTCCGTCAAAGCGGCGACCAGACCGTTGTCGAGCGCCAGCCCGCCGGTGCACATCACGACGCCCTGCGTCGCGCCGATCGATTTCAAGAGCTTCGACAGCCGTGCCGCCATCGACAGGTGGATGCCCTTGAGAATGTTCGACGCGGTGATGCCGCGCGACACCATGTTGATCACGTCGGTCTCCGCCAGCACGGCACAAATGCTCGACACCACTTCCGGATTGTCGGCCTCGCGCGACAGCGCCCCGATTTCCTCCTGGGCGATGCCGAGATAGCGGGCGATGTTCTCCAAGAACTGCCCCGATCCCGATGCGCACTGGCTCGTCATCTTGTAGCTCAACACCTTGCCGCGCTCGTCGACGCTGATCGCCCGCCCGTGCAGGGCGCCAATGTCGAGCGCCGCCCGCGACTCGGGATCGAGGTAGATGGCGCCGCGCGCGTGGGTAGTCATCGAGTAGAAGTGTCCGGTACTGAACGGCGCGCTCTCGCCCTCGCCGGTGGTGGCGACGTAATCGACCTCATTCGGCGTCAGCCGCGCATCTTCCAGCGCGTTGTCGTACACCACCCGGGCCAGTTCGATGGGATCGCGCTGGCGCATCCGCAACGTCGACCGCGACAGCCAAGTTTCCTTGCCGTCTTCCACCTTGAAGATCGCCGCCTTGACGGCGCCGGTGCCGACATCGATTCCGGCTGCAATGGTCATGTCTGGCTCCCATCGGCCTGGCCAAAATGCGCCCGCCGCGCAAATTCCGCCGCACCCAGTGCGCCGGTATAGATCGAGTCCGGATTGATGTTGATCGTCACCTCCCCGTAGTTGTCCTTGATGACCTTGCGCAGCTCGCGCACGGCGGCCTCGTTCTTGGCGACGCCGCCGGTGAAGGTGAACTCGTTGGTCACCCCGCCGGACCGGGAAATGATCGAGATCGCGCGCAGGATGATGGCGCGATGCAATCCGGCAAGGATGTCCTCGCGCTTCTCGCCGAGCGACAGCCGATCGCGCAGCTCGGCGCCGGCGAACACCGTGCAGGTCGAATTGATGCGCGCCGGCTTGTCCGACTTCATGGCCATCGGGCCCAGCTCGTGCAGGCCCATGTTCATCTCGTCGGCGATGTAGCCGAGATAGCGGCCGCAGCCCGCCGCGCAGCGGTCGTTCATCTGGAAGTTGGCCACGATGCCGTTGGCATCGACCTGGATGCCCTTGGTATCCTGGCCGCCGATGTCGAGCACGGTGCGGGTGTTCGGGTACATCATGTGCGCGCCGAGGCCGTGGCAGAGGATTTCCGAACGGATGTGCTCCTTGGAGAACGGCAAGGTGACGCGGCCGTAGCCGGTGCCGACCAGGTAGGTTTCCTCCAGCTCGATCGCCAGCGCATCTTCGATCTTTTGCTGGATATTGCCGGCCGCTGCCTGGATCGAGGGTTCCACCTGCAGGACGCGCGCCAGCGCGCGGCGGAACTTGTCGCTGAGATTGCCCTGCGGCGGCCTGTTCTCCACGTCGATGATCGACTTGTCATAGACGTTGATCAGAAGGTCGTACGGCGCATCCGCGGCGCGCGCGACCTCCTCGGCATGGATGTGGTAGCGCGAGCCGGCGATATCGCGGAAGAAGTCCGACTTGCGCTTGGCGCCGGGGGCATAGAGCGCCGGCGCCTCTTCGCGCAGCCGGGCGAACACCTGGCCGAGCGCCTCCCTGATCCCGGCCTCGACCTTGCGGAAGCGTTCGCCCTCGATGTGGCTGCGGCAGGTCTGTTCGAGGTCGCCCAGCTGCTCGATGAATTGCTCATAGCGGAAGGCCCGCTCCAGCGCCCCGAGGAAGCTGTCGAGCCCGCCGTTGAGCCCGCCGCCCTGGGACAGCGCGCGGCGGAACAGCGTGAAGCGGCCGTCGACGCCCGCCTCCTGGCCGGCGACGCGAGCCGCCGTGCTGTAGTTCGAACGCGAATTGGTGATGCCGCGACCGATCACGTCGCAATTCTCGTCGAGCAGCACCGCCTTGGTGGTAGTGGAGCCCAGATCGATGCCGACGAAGGTTTTCATCGTGCATCTCCTCACGCGGCGGCGCGCCCGGCGGCGCGCTTCTGTTCGATCATCTGAAAATAGCTTTCCAGCCGGTTCTTGATGTTGGCCGCAGAGAAGTAGCGCGGATCGACCAGGTCCGATTCGATGAAAGCCGCTGGCTTGCCGGTCCGTTTCTCGACCTCGCGCATCATCAACAGCTGGCCGGCGGAGAAACTGTTGCAGCTCTTGATCGAATTGATTAACAGGCCGTCGGCATCGTATTCCTCGATGTATTTCGACAGCATGTCGATGCGCATCGGCAGGCTGCGGTTGGTGTAGACGCCGAGGCAGTATTCGGCCAGCGTCTCCAGCGGCTTGTCGGGGTCGTGGCGGAAGCCGAGATCGTAGACGCCGCCGACCTTGGTGTAGCTCGAGGCGACGACGACGGCGCCCTCGTCATAAAACATCTTCCAGAACTGGCGGAAGCTCGTGTAGTTCGGCGGACCTTCAACGACCAGGCGATATTTCTCCTGGCCCATGTCGCCGTCGGGCGTGACCGGACCTTGACCCTTGGCGAGGCGATCCTCGACCTCCTCGCGGAGGAACTTGTAGTAATCGATGGCGTCCTCGGTGCCGCGGAAGGCGCCGAAAATCGGCCCGATGTAATAGATACCGCCGAAATAGGCGTCAATCGGCGACGGCTTGTTCTTGGCGCTCTGCAGGACCCGGACCAGGTCGTCCTCGGCCTTGACCGATCGTTTCAGGTTCTCGCGCAGCCGATCGATGTCGAACTTGACCCCCGAAACCTGTTCGAGCTTGGGGATCACCTCCTCTTTCAGCTGTTTCACCATGTAATCGACCATGTTCTTGGTGATCTTGCCGTCGCCCATATAGGGCGTGTGCAACATGATCGTCTCGCATTTGTACTGCTCGCGCAGCAATTCGAACCACTTCATGAAGGTAAAGCAGCCGGTGTAGGACAGCAGCAGGACGTCGGGATTGGGGAATTTCTTGCCGTTCGGCGCGATATTACCCTTCGCCATCATGCCGATATCCGACTTGACGTAGGTGCAGACGTCTTCCGAATGGCCGATCTTCTCGGCCTCGAGCACGAAGGCGCCGCTCGTCCGCCGCAGTCCGTTCTGGATCGCGTTGACCTCGGGCAGATTGTTGACGAGGCCGAAGCACATGATCAGTTCGTTGAGATTGCCGGGCACGAAGGTGGCGGCGATCTTCTCGCCGGTCTGCGGCGCGCTGGTCAGGCGATCGTAGTGCGCGGCCATCATCTCCTTCTGCTTCACCATCGAAGCGTCCTTGACGGCCTCTTTGGCCGGCGCAGTCTTGGGCGTAACGATTACGGCCGTCATCTTCCGCTCCATAGTTTGATCGAATCGGCGAAGGTTCCCGCCTGTTCCCGGATCGGCTGCATCTGCCCGGAATTCTCTGCGTATTTGAAGGCGATGAAGGGAATGCCGGCGTCCTTGAGCACGTGCTGCAGCATCGGCCGGTCGAGCAAAGCTGGGTCGCAGAAGCTCGGCGCCGCGAAGATCACGCCCTCCGCGCCGGAGCGCTGCACCGCGCGCACCAGGTATTGGCCCTTCTCTTTCAGGTCCGGCTCGTACTTGGCAGCCGTCGATTCGGAATGATGCAGGAATGCCAGCGCCAGGTTCTTCAGCGGATCGCCCTCGGTCGGCACGTCGCCGGTCAGCCAGCGGGTGACCAGCAACAAATCGTCGTCGACCACGTAACAGCCGGACAACTCGAGCGACTTGATGAGATTGAGCGGCGGCTGTTCGCAAAAGGCGCCGGTCAGCACGATGCGGCAATTGTCGCGCTTGGTCCGCTCCTCAACCCGGGCCGCAGCGAGATAGTCGCGGATCATCGCCGAGTGCTCCTCGACTGGGAGCACCATTCCGGCTCGCAACACCACATAGACTTCAGCGGCTGGCGTCTGCCACGGCCGCTCGGCTCGCAACGCGTAGAGCTCGCGCACCAGCCCGCGATTCTCGTTGTACAGCGCGATGGAGCGGTTGAGCTCGGCGTCGGTGATCGGGGCGCCGCGCAGTTCGCCGAGATCGTGGCGGAGCTCGGCAAGCTCGTTGATGTAATAATTGCCGCCGATGTCGTCGCGGTAATTCTGCGGCACGTCGAAGTAACGGACGTAGACGTTGGGAAACATCATCTTCCACATGCCCGACAGATTGCGGATCACATCGCAGATCGATGGGAACAGCATGCCGTCGACGAAGTCGAGCCGGCCCGATACGCCGAGCTCGATGGTCGAGCGCGGAATGCGGCAGATGTAGCTCTGGTAATAGGCGTCGCCGTGGATGACCTCAAGCTGATCGCCGCCGCCGAGGACGCCGAGCGGCAGCATGTTGGCGGCGTGAATGATCTCGCGCGGCACATAGATCGGCATGTAGCCGACGACCTTGCGGCCGGCCGCGGCGGCTTTCCATTCGCGGGCCGCGGTGAACGACAGATCCTCGAACAGCGCAGTCGCGCGGGCGACGATCGCGGCCGTAGCCGGAATGTTCAGCGATGCATCCATTGTGCCGGTCTCTTCGCGATGAAGGCCTCGAGCCCCTCCACCGCATCGTGTGTGATCATCAATTCATTGAGGTAGAGCCGCTCGACGGCTTTCAATTTGTTCTTGACGCGCGCGACATAGTCGATCCGCGCGGCCTTGACGGCGAAGCGCAGCGAACTCGCGCTCTTGGTCTTGAGCTGCTCGTCGAAGTAGGTGAGCGCCGCGGCGGCGGGATCGACGGCCGCTTCTCTGGCAATGCCGAGCCGGGCAGCCTCGGCTCCGGTAATGCTCCGTCCCGACAGCAGCAGATCGAGCGCCGGCATTGGACCGGCAAGCTCCGGCAACAGGCAGGAGGCGGCCGGCGCGAACACCCCGAGCTTCATCTCCGGCTGGCCTAAAGCGGCATCCGGCGCGACGAACAGGATGTGGCCGGCGAGCGCGACTTCGAGCCCGCCGCCGAGACATTGCCCGCGCACGGCGACCAGAATGGGAACCGGCGACTCGACCATGCGCAAGATCAGGCGATGAAGGTCGCGCAGCATCGCTGCACACTGACCGGGCAGGTGCTCCTCGACACTGGCGCCGAAACTGAAATGCGTACCTTCCGCCTCGATCAACACGGCACTGAGACCGAAATTTACCAGGTGTTGCGCCAACGCGCCGTCCAGCGCCGCGATCATGGCGGCGTCGATCAGATTGGCCTTCGGCCGGTTGAGCGACAGGCGCAGCAACCGGCCTTCCGCGTCCAACCAGACCTTCAGCGGCGCTGTCATCGCTTGTCCTTTGCCCGCGGCATGACGCTCTCGGTGAGTTCGTCGCTCCACGGCGTGTTGGCGGCGAGCGCGCGGCGTAAGGCGACGAAATCGATCTCGCGGCCGGTTTCGCGGGTGCCCTCGTTGAAGGCGCGAAAGCCGGCGCGCGCCTCGGTCATCATGTTGAGCGCGAGCCACGCCCGCGAGTTTTCCTTGTTGCGATTCCAAGCATCGAGCTTCGGCTTGCGCAGCTCCTCGACTGTCTTGGTCGTACAATCGGGGAATGTGTAGAGCAGCTTGCTGCACAGTGCCTCAACCTTTTGGTCGAGCAAATCGAGGTCGACGGTGCCGCGCTTCATCAGTTCCTGGCCCGCCTTCAAGGCCTCGCCGGTCTTCGGCTTGCCGAACACCAGACGACCGTAATCGTCGATGATGCGGGTGGTCTCGACCAGCGGGTTGGCGACGTATTTGCCGTCCACTTTCAGCGCCGGCGCGATATCGCTGATCACGCCGGTGAAATAGGCTTCGTGCGCCGAGAACGGCTCGCACAGCACGCAGGCCACCATCGCCCGTTCCGCGCCGATAGTCACCGGCAGGAAGTCGGTGGCGCCGCCGATCGGCGCCGAGCCGTGCTTCGGGCCGGCCTGACCGAAGCGCGCCAGATCCTGCGCGATCGTGAAATCGCAGGCCATGCCGATCTCCTGGCCGCCGCCGATGCGCATGCCGTTGACGCGACAGACCACCGGCTTGTCGCAGGCGAGGATCGCCGACACCATGTCGTTGAACAGCCGCATGTAGCCGCGATATTCCTGCGGATTGCCGGCGTAGTATTCCGCGTATTCCTTGGTGTTGCCGCCGGTGCAGAACGCCTTGTCGCCGGCTCCGGTGAACACCACCGCGACCACGTCACGGGCGGCGCTGGCCTCGCGGAAGGCGAGGATGACGCTCTTGACCATGTCCGTCGTGTAGGAATTGAATTGCGACGGATTATTCAGCGTGATCCAGGCGTTGTAGAGGCCGGCGACCGGTTGGCCGTCGCCGTCTTTGACCGCGCGCTTTTCATAGAGAACGCTGCCCTTGGCAATCCTGTCCCGCACCTCGGCGGGGACCAACGAATGGTCTTTGGCCTCGACCGCGGCGAGCGGACTAACGCGGGCTGCTTCGGCGTTCATGGACTGTCTCCTCATCAACAAGGAACGAGAACGGCCCGGCGTTTCAGTGCGCCGATGTGGGCCGATTCGAAAATCTGATTGATTTCATCGAGCGGATGTCTCTCGACAAACGTGGCCACTTTCACCCGGCCGTTGAGAACAAGCTCCAAGGCCGCGGGGTAAAGTTCGGGCGGACAGCCCCAGTTGCCGAGCGCCCGGGCATGAAAGGCCATGAGGTTGGACAGCCGAACCTCGACCTTGTCCATGGTGAAACCGACGATACACAACGTCGCACCGTGATTGATGAGGCCAAAGGCGGTCTCCTGACCGGCGCGCGTTCCCGAGCATTCGAAAATGATCCACTCGGTTTGACGCAGGTTGCGCTCCTTGGCGAAAGCCTGAATCGTCTTCTTGATTTCGCGGAGGTCGAGCTGGCGCGCGTTCAATGTCAGCGCGACGCCGCCGCCCTCGGCAATGGCGTTTAGCTTGTCTTGGCTCACGTCGATCGCCACCACCGTACCGCCTTGGGCTGCCGCAATCTGCGCCGCATAGCCGCCGACCCCGCCGACCCCGTTGACGACGACGAGATCGCCCGCGGCCACTCCAGCCTGAATGACCGCCTGATAAGGCGTCGTCACCGCGTCGGCGATCACCGAAAGATCGGCAAGCTCGATTCCGGCAGCCTTGAGTCTCGGCTCGTCGACTGCACACAGGCCGCGCGCCGGCACCACGATGTGCGTGGCAAAGCCGCCGTGGATGTCGTTGCCCGGCATTTTCTGGTTCGGACAAATGGTCGATTTGCCGCGCCGACAGACATCGCAGGTTCCGCAGGGAATGACCGCCGGAACGATGACCGCCCTGCCCTTCCAGCCGACAGCATCCGCGCCCGCGTCAACGACACGGCCGCTGATCTCGTGGCCGAGCGTCAACGGCAAAGCATGTTTGGTGCGGACCCCGTCGTAATAATAACCGAGATCGGTATGGCAAACCCCGCAGCCCGCGATTTCGACAACGACCTCATCCGGCGCCGGCGGAAATGGATTGAACTCGGCACGGATGAGCGGTTCGTCCTTACCCGTCATCATCCAGCGGATCGGCGCGGTCGACATTCCGAAAGCCTCCCTCTATCGCGGTTTTTCCGCCGCACTGAGAGCAAAATACTTGGTTCCACTGGAGATTCCTTGATCTAAGACAAATGCTCCGAGGCCGCCGCCCGTATGTTTGTAGTGCCTGAACAAGGCCCTGCAAACGTGGGGAATCGATGTGACGGAAGCCGAAAACCTCTCCATCGCCATCGTCGGCAGCGGCGGAGCCGGCGCGCTCACTTCGGGCAACCTGTTGCTCGAGGCCGCGACTGCTGTCGGATGGTATGGCCTGCTCACGCGCACCGTGGGTCCGCAAATCCGCGGCGGCGAGGCGGCGGCGCTGATCCGACTGGCAAGCCGGCCGGTCGAATGTCTTGCGGATCGATTCGATTTGCTGATTGGCATTGATTGGCTGAACGCCAATCGATTCGGCGCCGAGATCGAGGTCGGCCCGCACAGCCTGGTGATCAGCGATCCGCGCGGCGGCGACTTGCCCGACTTCGTGAAGAACTCCGGGGCGCGCGTCGTCGAAATTCCAATGAAGGAGATGGCGAAATCGATCCTCGAAGGGCGGCCCAACATGATCGCGCTCGGGATCGTCGCCAAGCTTGTCGGCCTGAACCAGGAAGTTTTCACCGCGCTGATCGAGAAGCGGCTGGCGGAGAAGGGGCAAGTCGCGTCGCAGGGGAGTCGGCTGGCGCTGCAGGCCGGAGTCGCCGCCGCCGCTGCTGTGGAATTTGATAAGCGTCTGGCGCCGCCGGTCGCCGGGAAAAAAAGATGGCTGGTCTCAGGCAACGAAACGACGGGCTTCGGTGCCATCCGCGGCGGCATCCGTTTCGCCGCCGCCTACCCCATCACGCCGGCGAGCGAAATTCTCGAATGGTTGGCGCCCAGACTTGCCAAGGTCGGCGGTGTTTTGCTGCAAGCCGAAGACGAGCTGGCTTCGATCAATATGATCATCGGCGCTTCGTTCGGCGGTACGCCGGCTTTGACCGCGACATCGGGGCCCGGTCTCTCGCTGATGATCGAAGCGCTCGGGCTCGCTACCGCGGCGGAAATTCCGATCGTCGTCGTCGACGTGATGCGCGGCGGACCGTCGACCGGCATTCCGACGAAATCGGAGCAAGCCGATCTCAACATCGCCATCTACGGTTTCCACGGGGACGCGCCGCATCTGGTGCTGGCGCCGCAATCCGTCGGCGATTGCCTGTTCACGACGCAATGGGCCACCTATCTCGCTGAAGCGCTGCAGGCTCCCGCCATCGTGCTGTCGGATCAGTTTCTCGGCCAGACTGTCGCCGCCATCGAACGGCCGGCGGACGTCGCATTTATCGGCGAGCGGATCAGGCACAGCAGCAGCGAAGCTCCCTACCGACGCTATGCGCTAGCGGGCAACGGCATTTCGCCGATGGCGATTCCCGGCATGCCCGGCGCCCAATACACCGCCGAGGGATTGACGCATTCCGAACGGGGAACGCCGACCAGCGGCGCGGCGGAGCATCGCCTCCAGCTCGACAAGCGTCGTGACAAGCTCGGGCAATTCACCTTCGGCGATCATTGGGCCACCATCGAGGGAACCGGCGACACCGCCGTGGTCACCTGGGGGTCGCTGACCGGCGCCGCACGCGAGGCCATCGAGCTCGCGGGCCGCGACGGCATCGCGGTTCGGCTGGTGGCTCCGCGGCTGTTGTTGCCGGTGCAAAATGCACATTTTACCGCGGCGCTCAATGGCGTCAAACGCCTGCTGGTCGTCGAGCAAAGCCACAGCGGTCAATTCTACCGCTATCTCAGGGCGCATTACGACCTGCCGGCTGAAACAAGGGCGCTGCACCGGCCCGGACCTTTTCCCATTCGTCCGAGCGAAATCCATCAAGCAATCGCGGAATGGAGGAGCTGATAGTGACGCCCGAAAAACAGCTCGCTTGCAAGCCGAGCGACTATAGATCCGACCTCAAGCCCGTGTGGTGTCCCGGCTGCGGCGATTACCACGTGCTGATGGCGTTCACGCGCGCATTTGCCCAATTGGCTGTGCCCGCCGAGCAGATCGCCGTCATCTCGGGGATCGGCTGCTCTTCGCGGATTCCCGCCTACACCAACTGCTACGGATTCCACGGCGTTCACGGCCGTTCGCTCGCGCTTGCCTCCGGCTTGAAGGTGACGCGACCCGACCTCACGGTCGTGGTGGCGAGCGGCGACGGCGACGGCTATTCCATCGGCGGTAATCATTTTCTGCACGCTTGCCGGCGAAATATCGACATGACCTACGTCGTGATGGACAACCGCGTATACGGCATGACCAAAGGTCAACCTTCACCGACCACCGAACCGGACTTCGACACCGCGATATCGCCCGGCGGCACCGGCCTCAGTCCGTTCCATCCCCTGGTCAACGCGCTCGCGTCGGGAGCCAATTTCATCGCCCGCTGCTTCGCCGGCGAGCCAAACGAGACGGCAACTGTCCTGGTCGAGGCCATCCGCCACCCCGGCTTTTCCTTCGTAGAGATTTTGAGCCCTTGCGTCACCTACCGGCCGGATCAAAAGGAATGGAAGGACCTCGTACATCCGGCGCCGGTCGCCGCCACCAACGACCCGGCCAAGGCGGCGCGCCGCATCATGACCGACGACGGCTTCAACATCGGCATTCTCTACCGCGGCGAGCGGCGGCCGTACCAACCGAAATTCCAGCCGCAGAGCCTCGACCCGTCGGTCCTCGAGCAGGAATTTGAAATATGAGCAAAACCCCGGGTGCCCCGACGGTATCCACGCTCGCGGACCTGTTCGGCGCCGCCTATCAGATCGAAATTGATGCCGTCGAACGCTACGCGATGCTCGCCGACCAGATGGAAATACACAACAATCCGGAAATGGTCGCCGTGTTCCGCGATCTGGCGCGGGCCGAAGGAATTCACGCCGAGGAAATTAAACGGCAGGCGGGAGCGATCGACGTCGTGGCCCATGGGCGTCGCGTCGGCAAGTGGACCAAGGGCGAGAGCCCGGAGGAAGTGGATCTGGCCGCGGCGCATTACATGATGACGCCGTGGCATGCCCTGCAAATGGCGCTGGCCGGCGAGAAGCGGGCCGTGGCCTTCTTTACCCACATCGTCGAGACCGCGAAGGACCAGAAAGTCGTACAAATGGCCGCGGAATTCGTCGAGGAGGAAACCGAGCACGTTAATCTGGTGCACCGCCTGTTGCGCAAATACCCGGCGCCGCCCGATTCATGGCTGCAGGATCTCGATCCGCCGGTCTCGCAGGAATGACGCGGACCTCGCCGGGACGGCGCTGAGCGCCGGCCTGCCGCCGACACGCAACGGTCCAGCTGTCAGTTCGTCTTGCTGCGCAGGTCCCTGACGCGCACCGCTTTACCCTGCGAACGCGGCAGTTCGCCCGGCGCCTTGACGGCGACATGGCAGGTGACGCCGATCAGCGATTTGATGTGCTGCCGTACTTCTTCGGCTTTGCGGCCGCGGCCGGCGTCCGTATCGCGGGAGCCCGACGCCAGCTCGATCTCTATCGTCATGGTGTCGAGCGCGCCTTCCCGCGTCAATACGATCTGGTAGTGCGGCGCCAGCCCGGGGAAGCCGACCAGTACGGCTTCCACTTGCGACGGATAGACGTTCACCCCGCGGATGATGAGCATGTCGTCATCGCGACCGGTGACGCGCATGATGCGAACATGGCTGCGGCCGCACGGACACGGTTCGTTGCTCAGCCGAGTGATATCGCGCGTCCGATAGCGAATCATCGGCAGCGCTTCCTTGGTGAGCGTAGTGATGACCAACTCGCCAGTTTCGCCGATCGGCAGCGGCTGCAGGTTCTCGGGATCGATGATTTCGAAGACGAAATGGTCTTCCCAACCGTGCAGGCCTGATTGCGCCACGTGGCATTCGCAGGCGACGCCGGGCCCCATGATTTCCGACAAGCCGTAGATGTCGATCGCCTTGAGGCCCAGCCGTTCCTGCAGATCGCGGCGCATCGCGTCGCTCCACGGTTCGGCGCCGAAGAAGCCGACGCGCAACGAGGAACGCCGCAGATCGATCCCTTGTTCGAGCGCGACCTCGGCAATGTTAAGCGCGTAGGACGGCGTGGCGCACAGGACATTCGCCGCGAAGTCCCGCAGCAGCACCACTTGGCGCTCGGTGCCGCCGCCCGACACCGGAACGATGGTGCAGCCGAGACGTTCGGCGCCGTAATGCGCGCCGAGCCCGCCGGTGAACAGGCCGTAACCGTAGGCATTGTGCACGATGTCGCCGGGCACGGCGCCGCCGCATGCCATCGAACGCGCCATCAGGCCGGCCCAACGTTCGAGGTCGCCCTTGGTATAGCCGACGACGGTCGGCTTGCCGGTCGTTCCCGACGACGCATGGACCCGGATGACCTTGTCGCGCGGCACCGCAAACATACCGAACGGATAATTATCTCTCAGGTCCGTCTTGAGCGTAAACGGAAACCGCGCCAGGTCGGCGAGCAACTTGAAGTCGGCCGGCTTGACGCCGGCGGCGTCGAATTTCTTGCGGTAGGCGGGGACGTTGGCGTAGGCGTTGTCCAACGTCTGCTTCAGGCGCGTTGTTTGCAGCCCGCTGAGCGCCTCGCGCGACATCGTCTCGAGGCCCGGCTCGAACATGAAAATTCCAGTTTCCTGAATTGCTGATTGTGTGCTCATCGTCGCTTTTGTCAGGCCACAGACCATCCGGGTCTAATCGGCTGTTCGCCGACGCACGCGCCGCGAACGGCGGTGTGTTCGACTGCGTATCCTTGATTGTAGGCGGCGCGCCTGATCAGGGTAAACTTCAAGACCCATCCGCTGAAGAATGCACAAAGGCCGCCGAGCGCAAACAGCGGAACGGCGGCACCGGGCATGAAGAAGCCGGCCGCGGCGAGTGCAATCGGCAGAACAAAGCCGAACAAGAACAGCCGGCCCCTTGCCGCATCGAGTATTTGCAGGGTGCGGATCGGCGCGCCTTTGACGCGTAGCGCATCGAGATAGGCCCGCCACGCGAATGCGCGAACCGCGACCAGAACCGCGACCGCCAGCGCCGCGATTTGCGAAACCAAGAGCGGCGCCAGTGGCGCCGTCGCGGCCACGAACAGGCCGCCGCCCTCGGCCAGCCCGGTGACGATGAGGAGGGGAACGATCAACGGCTCGCGCCATGCCGGAATGCCTTTTGCCCCCTTCAGCATCATCGCTTGCGACAATAGGAACAGCAACCCGGCGACGGCGGCCGCGAGAAGCGCGGGACGCCAATCGAACCAGAACGCGAGCACGGCAAGCGGGAAAAAGATCAGCGCCAGCCATGCCTCCCGCGCCATCCACGAGCGCTGCGGCTGGCGCAGGACATAGGCGAAGCGCCACCGGCGGCTGATCTTGAGCAGGACCAGAAACAAGCCGACGGCGACGAACAAAATGGCGAGCGGAGCCAGCGGCAGCGGCGGGGCGCCGAGAACGCTCGCAACCGCGGCAAACGTATAGAGCCCGATGCCGGTGCCGCCGCACAAGAAGTTGCCGGCCGCCTTCCAATCCCAGGACGGCTGATGCCAAGGCTCGACGCCCTTGGTGCGAATTGCTCCCGCTGCCAGCGTTGGCGAAGACAATTGGTGGGCGCCCGGCGATGCCGGCTCGTCGCCATCCGTCTTGTCGTAAACATAGTAGAAGCCCGGTTCGGTACCGAGCTCGGCGTGCATGCGGTAGTGCTTCTGCGTGCGCAGCAGGCGCGAAACGTTGCTGTTCGCATCGTCAATATCGCCGAAAGCCAGCGCGTCGGCGATGCAAGCATTGACACAAGCCGGGGTCGCCTGCGGGTCGACGCCGGGAATCATGCCATTACCGAGCCCAAAATCGATCCGATCCGAGCAAAAAGTGCACTTCTGCGCAACGCCGATGCGATGCGGGTCCTCGCGCACGATCTCGTTTTGCATCGCAGCCCGGCCATAGGCAAAGCCGGGCGCATCGATCTTGAACCGTGCCTGATAGGGACAGGCAACGGCGCAATAGGCGCAGCCGATGCAGAGGTCGTAGTCGATGGTGACGATCCCATCGGCGCGCCGCCGCGTTGCCGTCGAAGGACACACGTGCATGCACGGCGGATCGTCGCAATGCTGGCAGCCGACGGGAACGAAGCTGCGGCTGACGTTGGGATAGCTGCCCGCCTCGAAATCGAGAACTCTGCGCCATTGCACAAACGGCGACGTGGCATTGGCCTGCTTGCAGGCCGCGGTGCAGGTCTGGCATCCGACGCAGCGTTGCAGGTCTGCCACCATCACCCAACGTGTCATTGCGCGTCCCTCAATCGCGTCACCTTGACCCTGACCAGGTCTGCGCTCGATCCGGTGGCATCCGTGAGATCCAGCAGCATCGGCATGAGCGCATTCATACTCGGCGCCGTCAAATCCTTGGCGAACGGCGTCGCCCATTGGTCGAACTGACCGATCATCAACAGCGTATCCGGGCGGATGCCCTCACACAGCATGACGCGGCCCTTGGTGTGGTCGAGCGGCGAGCGCACTTCGACCAGATCGCCATCGGCGATGCCGATTTTCTCGGCTGCGCCGTGGTTCATGATGACCTTGCCGTGACCGGCAATATTCTCGGCCACTTCCCTGATGAATTGGAGGCTGACGTTGCCGCCCCAGGAGTACTGCATGCTGTGCGTGGTGATCAGCCAGAATGGATAATCGCCGATGCGGACGTCGAAGTGGCGCTCGAAGGCGCCTTCCCATTTCGCGCCGAGATCGCGCCAATGCGGCATCGGCTCGTATTCCGCGAGTTGCTCGTCCCACCAGTTGATGCCGTGTTCGTGCAGTCGCCGTCCCAACTCCTTGCCGATGCGGAACAAGCGTTCCTGATACGGCTGCTCGAAGCGCAGGCCGGAGCCGATGAGTTTCGGATAGAGGTACCACTTTAGCCGCGAGAACGGCTTCACCCGGAAACCGTGCTCGCGGAAATATTCCAGACCTTGCGTTTCCTTGCCGTCGGTGAGCTCGGCGCTGGCGGCGCGGCATACGGCGTTCCAGATTGTCTCGGTCTCGTGCACCGCTTTTGGATCGATGGAAAAGTCGTAATTAGGGCCTGTGAGCTTTACGCCGGCGGCCCCGCGGTTGATCGCGGCGTTGTACTCCTCCAACAGGCCGGTGCGTCTGGCGAGTTCGGTGGTGATCCAGGTGAAATCCTTCGCCTCGCCTTGCGGCTGGACGGCCGGATCGCGCAGCGCGAAACCCTGGTGGTCCCAGAACTGCTCGATATATTTCGTGCCGCCGATGCGCAGCAATTGCAGTCCTTCCAGATCCGTGCAGTCCGGCAGCAGCACGTCGGCCATGTAATTGGTTTCGTCTTGCGTGTAGGCAAAGCAGACGGTGAACGGAAAGCGCGCCATCGCCGCGCTCAGGGCCTTGCTGTCCCAGTACGAGATCGCCGGGTTGGAACGGTATACCAGCCACACGTCAGGCTGCGTGGCGTGCGGCAGATGGTCGAAATCGTGGGCCTGCATCATCCAAGCGAGATGGGTCGGGCCGAGCGCCGGGCTCCAGGGCGAGTTGCCAACCAGCGGCACCAAGGTCCGATAGGCGTTGCGCACGGATGGACGGGAGACCCAATCCTTTTTGCTCGTCGGGTTCATGGGATAGTCCATGAAGCCGTCGGGGCCCGGCCGTACGCTCGACCAGCGGTTATCGGCGGGACGATTGAGACGCACCGTGGTGCCGAGCGTTCCGCCCGGAACTTCCAGCGCCCCAACCAGACAGGCGAGTAGCGTGCGCGCCCAGCAGCATTCGTAGCCGCCCCAGCCGCTGTTCACCGTCTTGCCGAGTGAAATCGCTACCGGCCGCAGCGGCAGCGTCTCGCCCTCGATCTCGATCGTTTCCCCGATGCGCGCATGGGCGAGGAACTCGTCGGCGATGCGACGGATGGTTTGCGCCTCGACATCGCAGATCGCGCTCGCCCATTCGGGCGAATAGCCGCTCACATGGCGAACGAGGCGGTCGAACGACGGACTGACCTGCACGGCATGATGGTCTGTGACCTCGTCGTCGGGACCGAGCTCGATACCGTCGAGCGTGAAGACCCCTTCGAGCGAGGGATCGATTCCCGGCGTGTCATAGGGCACGGCGCGGCCGCTCGATTTGTCGATGACCAGCGGCTTGCGCTCCTTCGAGTCGCGTAGGAAAAAGCCCTGCGGACCCACCAGATAGGGCGACGATGTGTGATGTTTCAGGAATTGGATATCCAGCCGTTCCCGCGGCTGCTCGTGCAAGAACACGTGCAGCATCGCGAACAGGAAGGCCGCGTCGGTCTTCGGTTTGATCGGGATCCATTCGGCGGAGCAGGCGCCGGTCACTGAAAGATGCGGCTCGACCTGGACGCGCTTCATGCCGCGTTTGCGCGCGTCGGCATGACGCTTGACGCCGCAAACCCCGCCGGACGCTTCGACGTTGCCGCCGAACGAAACCAGGTACTCGCAGAGCGGCGTGTCGGGCGAAACGGTAAAAGCGCGATGCCAAAATTCGCCGTAGAGATGCTCGGAATGGGTACACTTGACGCCCTGGCCGCCGCCGAAGCTCATGTCGATCGGCCCCCAGGCAGCCAGCAGCGCGGGGAGCGTCCCCATATAGGCAACCGGCGTGCCGCCGCCGCCGAAACTGACGGCGAGGCGCGGGTACCCTGACGCGTCAGTAAGCCCTGCGCCGCGCGCCGCCTTGAGCTTGTCGGCGACGAGATCGAGCGCCTCGTCCCAGGAGATTCTGACAAACCCGGGATCCTCGCCGCGGCCCTTCTTCGCGTTCGTCCGCTTCATCGGGTGGAGGATGCGATTCGGATTGTACGATTTTTGGATCAACCCGTAGGCCTTGACGCAAACTTTGCCGCCGGCCGGAGGAATTCCAGCGGCCTCGAAATTCGGCAGCACTTCCGTCGCGACATCGTCCTCAATGCGGACTTTCAGTAGCTCAGGACCTGCCACACACTGGTAGCAATAACTGGAAGCGGTGCGTTCGCGGCGGAGGTTGGCGGCAACCATGATGCATCCACTTCAGCCGACGCGCGCCGCGGCGCGCTTGGCGGCCTTCGCCTTCAAGCGCTCGTGGGATTTCCCGACGTCGACGACGAACCGTGTGTGGGTGCCGCCGCCGATCGGTTCAAGCTCATCCTTGGCGGAAACGTCGAACGTCACCTTGCGGCCGTCGACCGCGCTCACGGTCGCGATGATCTCGACCTGCATCCCCATCAATGTCGGTGCGGTATGCCGAAGAACCACCTCCATGCCGACCGAATCCTCGCCGGCATCGGCGTGTTCGAGCAGGATTTCACGGCAGGTCTGCTCGACGTCGCGGCAAAACCACGGCGTGCCATAGACGCGGCCTTCCTCGCCCATGAAGCTGATCGTGCGTTCGCTGTCGACGATCAGGCGGCGGACCTTCGAGATTCCGGGCTGAAGACTGTCCTTCATCGCTTTTCCTCCCAATTTTGCATGATAGTTGTGCAAAGCGGCCGGCAACTTGACTTAGATCAAGCGCAACCGCGTTGCTCACACACCAAGATACGCCGCACGCACGCGCGCGTCCGCCTGAATATCCGCCGCAGTTCCGGTCGCCGTGACCCTGCCGGTTTCGAGGACGTATCCGCGATCGGCAATGGCCAGTGCGGCACGCGCATTCTGCTCGATCAGAAGCACCGTGACCCCGTCCCGCTTGAAGCCGCGGATGATTTCAAGAATCTGATCGACCAGGATCGGCGCCAGACCGAGCGAAGGCTCGTCAAGCAGCAGGAGCCGCGGTTTCGCCATCAGCGCGCGGCCGATGGCGAGCATTTGCTGCTGCCCGCCGGAAAGCGTGCCGGCGGCGGAACGGCGCAGCGCGCCGAGCACCGGGAACAGCTCATAGATGCGGGCCAGCTCGGCGCCGAGGTCGACGGCGCGGCGCGACCAGGATCCGAGCTTGAGATTGTCCTCGACCGACAATGGCGCAAACAGCTGGCGGCCTTCGGGCACCTGGACAATCCCAAGCGCAACGCGAACGTGGGCCGGCAGCGTTTCGATCGATTGACCGTTGAAGATGACGCGTCCGGCGGTGATCGGCTGCACGCCGGAGATCGCGCGCAGCAAGGTCGTTTTTCCCGCGCCGTTGGCACCGACAAAGGCGACGATTTCGCCGCTGCGGACCTCCATCGAAACGCCGTGCAAGACCTCGATGCGGCCATAGGCGCTGGCAAGGTTCTCAACCGAAAGCACGCGCGGCCTCCTGCGAGCCGTGAACGCCGAGATAGGCTTCGACGACCGCCGCATTCGACCGCACTTCGGCGGCGGTGCCCTCGGCCAGGGTCTTGCCGTTGGCGAGAACGTGGATGCGGTCGGATATGTTCATCACCAGCCGCATGTCGTGCTCCACCAGCACCACGGTGACGCCATCCTTGACGATGGATCGGATGATGCCGTCGAGTTGCTCGGTCTCCACCGGATTGCAGCCGGCGGCGGGCTCATCGAGCAGCAACACTTTCGGTTCACTGGCAAGGGCGCGGGCAATTTCCAGACGTCTGAGGTCGCCGAAGGCGAGCGATCCGGCAGCGCGATCCGCATGGCCGGCAAGGCCGACCCGGGCCAGCACCAATCGTGCCGCCTCGCGCGTTTGCCGGTTCTGCCGACCGACCGACGGCAAATGCAGCAGATCGGACAGGGTCCCCGTGCTCTCGTGGCGATGGCGGCCGACCATGACATTTTCCAGCACGGTCATGCGTAGGAACAGCTGCAGGTTCTGAAAGGTACGCGAGAGGCCGCGTCGCGCCAGCAGATGCGGCGCCAGCCCCGTGACGTCCTCACCGCCGAGCCGCACGTAGCCATCCTGCGGCGCATAGACGCCCGAGATCAGGTTGAGCAGCGTCGTTTTGCCCGCCCCATTGGGACCGATGATCGAGAAAACTAACCCGAACGGAACGCTGAGGCTGACGTCGCTCACGGCGCGCACGCCGCCGAAGGCGATCGACAGACGCTCGACCTCGAGAGCCGTCACGTTCGCATCCGCCCGAAGACAGCGGCGATTCCCTGGACAATGCCGTGCCGCAGAAAAATCATGAAGCCCATCACAACGATGCCCAGCACCATCTGCTCATAATCATGGAGCAGCGTCAGCATCTGCGGCAGCACGACCAGCAGCGCGGCGCCGACCAACGAGCCGACCACCGAACCCATGCCGCCGAGGACCACCATGGCCACAAGTTCGATCGACCGCAGGAAACCCGAAACGTCGGGCGTGACAAGCTCATTGAGCAGCGCGAGATACGAGCCGGCGACCGAGGCATAGATCGCGGAAATAACAAAGATCGCCAGCTTCTGCCGTGCGACATCGATGCCGAGCATCCGTGCGGCGACTTCGCTGTCATGGATCGCCTGCAACGCTCGGCCCATCGGGCTATCGACGAGATTCAACGCCAGCGCCGTGCCGATGACAAACGTGACCCCGCCGATCCAATACCATGCTCGCGGGCCGTGCAGCGGAAACCCGAATAGCACGAGATGCGGTACCAACATGCCGTCGGGGCCGCCGGTCCAGGCGGCTTCGTTGGTCAGCACGATGGCGACCAGGAGCCCGAGTCCGAGAGTGGCGACCGCAAGATATTGGCCCTTGAGCTGAAGTATCGGCCGGCCGACGGTAAATGCGATCAGGCCCGACAGCGACGCGCCGCCGAGGATGCTGAGCCAGCACGGCAGGCCCAAATGGGTCGCCCCGATCGCAACGGCATAGGCCCCGATGCCGAGAAAGCCGGCGTGGCCCAGGCTGACCTGTCCGGCGAAGCCCATCAGAAGATTGAGGCCGAGACTCGCCAGTGCGAAGATAAAGACGAGCGCCGCAATCCGGTAATAATAGGTCGATGGGAAGACCAGCGGCAGCAGCAGGAGAATAACCGCGATTGCAACGGCCGGCGCCAGACGATGATCGAGCAGTGCACGCATATGCTCACACCCGTTCGACCTGGGCTCGACCGAGCAGGCCCTGCGGCATCATGAACAGCACCGCGAGGATAACCAGGAATGCGACCGCATCCTTGTAATTCGAAGAGATGTAACCCGCGCTGAACGCTTCCAGCAAACCAAGCAGCAGCCCGCCGACCACGGCGCCGAAGGCGCTGCCCATGCCGCCGAGCATGGCTCCGGCAAATCCCTTGAGCGCCAGCAGCGTTCCGACGTCATAACTGGTCAGCGTGATCGGCGTGACCAGGATTCCCGCAATAGCGCCAATCGCTGCCGATACGGCAAACGAGAAATCGACGATGCGCCGGGTGTTGATGCCGACGAGACGCGCCGCAAGCCGGTTGGCTGCCGTGGCGATGACCGCCCTGCCGAGCAACGTGCGATCGATCACCGCCCACAGCAGCGTAACGATGACGGCCGCACCGGCAAGCACCACCAGGCTCTGCGGCAGGATGGCGGCGCCACCGAAACGGATCGGGTCGGCGCCGAACAGCGGCGGCAGACTATGAAAGCGCTTGTCGAAGACAATCTGCGCCGCACCGCGTAGAAATATCGAGGCGCCGATCGTGATCATGATCAGCGTAACCGGTCCCGCTCCGCGCGCCGGCTCGATGGCGAAGCGATGCAGTACAAGCCCGATGGCGACCGCGACGGCCACTGCTACCAGCGCCGCGAATGGCAACGGCATTCCGGCGAGAGCCAGGAACACCGTCGACATCCCGCCCAGCATCACGAATTCGCCCTGGGCGAAGTTCACGACGCCGGAGGCGTTGTAAATAAGAGTGAAGCCAAGAGCGACAAGCGCGTAGACCGCCCCGACCGTTAGTCCCGAGAAGGCGAATTGCAGAAATTCAGCCATCGGATCAAGCCACCCCACGCCGTCGCCGTTGTCGTCGTTGCCCGGTCAGGCGAGCAGGCCACCGGCGCGCTCGCCCGCCTCTTCATGAGCCGGCGTCGGGCAGCAGCGTCCAATCTCCGTTCTTGATCTCGAGCATGCGGAAGGCCGATAGATTCAAGCCGAGGTGATCGGTCGGTGACATGTTAACGATGCCGCCGGTGCCGATGTAGCCCTTGGTTTTCTCGATCTCGTCGCGCACCTGCGCCTTGTCGGCGCTCTTTGCCCGCTGCATCGCCTGTGTCAGGATCATCAGGCCGTCATAAGCATGGCCGCCGAAGGTCGACACCGCTTGCCCGGTCTTTTGCTGATACTCGCGCGAATAGTTCACGACCACCGGCTTTTGCGGATCGCCATTGGGCAACTTCTCGGCGACGAGCAGCGCCGCCGCCGGCAGGCGGACGCCTTCCGCCGCGGCGCCCGCGAGATCGATAAACTGTTTCGAAGCAACGCCGTGACTCTGATAGAGCGGCACCGTGATGCCGAGCTGGCGATAGTTGCGCGTCACGATCGCCGGACCTTGGCCGAACCCGGTGTTGACCACCGCCTGCACGCCCGCGGTGTTCTTGATATTGGTGAGCTGCGGTGTCATGTCGCTGTCGCGCGGGCCGTAGGTCTCGTCGTGGATGATCTGGATGCCGTACTGGCCGGCGACATTGTGGCATTCGTGGCTCATCGACTTGCCGAAGCCGCCGGTGCCCGAGATAATTGCGATCGTCGTCAGTTTGCGATGCCTGAGGTCGGCAAAAATCTTTTCGCAGGCCATCCTGTCGGTGTGCGGCGTCTTGAACACCCACTTCCGCACCGGCTCGATGATCTGCACGGAGCCGGCCAGCGAGATGAAGGGAATCTGCGCTTCTTCGAAAACGGGCATCATCGCCATTGTCGCGCCGGTCGTGGTGCCGCCGACCATGGCCGCGATCTTGTCTTC
Organism: Xanthobacteraceae bacterium; assembly: GCA_049284935.1. Taxonomy (GTDB): domain Bacteria; phylum Pseudomonadota; class Alphaproteobacteria; order Rhizobiales; family Xanthobacteraceae; genus BOG-931. Next base: position 35,813 of record JBAPYW010000098.1, on the reverse strand, counting down.
CTCGACCAGGCGCGTGGCGAAGGTGCGCGCATTGTTGGCATCGCCGCCGTCGTCGTAGATGACGAGCTCAAGCTTCTGGCCGTTGACCCCGCCCTTAGCGTTGATGGCATCGACGTACATTTCCAGCGTCTTCTTCTCCGGATCGCCGAGAAACGACGCCGGGCCGGTGACCGAAAGCACCGCGCCGATCTTGATTTGCGCCGAGGCCTGATGGGAAGCGGCGAACAGGATCGACGCACCGATGCCGATCGCCGCGACGATATGATTGCGTGCCATGTTGTTATCCTCCCTAGGTAAATTCTGTCGAAACTATCAGTGCCGGTAAAGCCGAAATTGATCTAACGCAAAACGCTTGGCGCCCCCTGAGACAAGGGGTCGGCGTTCCGCGGCCCGCGACGCTCGCGCAACAGCGGTGCCGTCGAGATCGGACCTGGAGAGCAAGGGCAACGGTGGGAACAGCTCTCGACCGCGATCGCAGCGGGCGAGACACCGGCCGCCAATCCTGCCGGTGTCATTGATCTAGCGCAATGGAGCCGACCGGATTGCGTATATTCTACAAAGAGAATATCGGGCGTTCATCCATGACAAGAATTATCGAGACTTTACGCGAAGAACATCGCAACATCGAAGAATTGCTTCTCGTTCTGGAGCATGAGTTAAGTGTTTTCGACCGCAATGAGCGACCCGATTATGAAGTTATACAGGGGGTCATCCGTTATTTTGAAGACTATCCCGATTGCTGCCATCATCCGAAAGAGGATATGATTTTCGACAAACTGAAGCTGCGCGACTCTGTCGCGGCCGAAAGCGTCGGCGACCTCGAAGCCGAGCATCAGAATGAAGGCAAACGCTTGCGGCGGGTTGCTCAAGTGGTCAGGAGCATCCTGACCGATCATGATATCCTCCGGCAGACGTTCCACAACACGATCCGCGACTTCGTCGACCTGGAACGCAAACACATGGAAATGGAAGAACGAGACCTGTTTCCGATTGCCATCAAGACCTTGCGACCCGAAGACTGGGCGGACATCGAGGGGGTATGGAGCGAAAAGCAGGACTCGCTGTTCAACACGGCTATCGAGGAAAGATGTCAGTCGCTGCGTGAGCGCGTTTTGCAGTGGGAGCGGGAAAACCAGGCGAATTGGAACGCGCAGCGCGCCGATGCCCACACGAACAATCAACATTAGAGCCGGTCCGCGGTAATTGTTTCATTCGGCGATGCGGCGCGCTTTCAGCCCAATGGAAGCGTCAGTCGGCTTTGGCCGCGGGTATCACGGCGGTCGCCTCGAGCTCGATCTTGGCGGGATGGTCAAGCAGATCGGCGACGAAGATCATGCTCATGGCTGGATAATGCTTTCCCATCAAACGATGCCATATCCGCCCTAACTCGGCTCGCTCCGCGAGGTAGGCCGGCCGGTCAATGCAATAGGCCGTCATACGGCAAATATGGTCGGGCGTTCCGCCGGCCTCCGCCAGCACGGCGAGCACGTTTTTGAGCGCCTGCTCGAATTGCGGCACCAGGCGCTCGCTGCAAAATTGCTGCTGTTCGTTCCAGCCGACTTGGCCGGCGATGAACACAATGCGTCCGGCAGCGACTATGATTCCGTTGGCGTATCCGATGGGCGGCGCCCAACCCTGCGGCAGCAAAACCGACATAAAATGCTCTCCTCGATTTATTCGAACATGGCGCCGCCTGGCGCCGCGGTCCTCGATGATATGCCGATCAATGAACGGGGGCGACGCTGGAAATTGAACCAAGGGCCGACGGATGCCTCGATCGCGCCGGTGTTGCTCGATGCACGATCCATTTAGTGTCGCATTTTCAATTGGTTAGTGGCACTCATCGGTGCAATCAAATCCTGTGGTCCAGTTGCCGGCGTATTTCATTGACTTAAATCAAGGGGAAGCTGCGGAAATTTTGGGAAGGCACCCTTCACGTTGGTCTCGATGCTTAAAGCAAAACTGTAAATGCGCCCATGCCTTTGACGCCTCGACGCTGATCGATCGGGCCTGGAGGCGCGCGACACGCGCGCCGCGTGAACGTGAGCCGCAATATGCAAGATGACCTCACACACATCCTCAACGAGATCGAGGATCCGGAACTCGGCATCGGCATCGTCGACATGGGCATGGTGTATCGTGCCGACTGGTGCGCAACGGGCATCGAAGTGGAATTCACGACGACCTCGGCGGCGTGCCCCTTCGCTGACGCACTATTGCAGCAGATCAAAGATATCCTGCGTCATCGCTTCCGTGAGGCGGCATCGATTCGCGTGCGGCGCGTCCTGCATCCGCCTTGGACGGTTGAACGGCTCAGCGACCAGGCCCGCAGGAAACTCGGTTGGTCTGAAACTGCGACCGAATCACCGGAGCACTTCTGCTCCGACGTCGCCCCGGCTTCCCGGAAAAACTGAGCCGTGATGAACAGCGTAAAGGACAAGGTCATCCTGGTGACCGGCGCGGCAGGCGCGATCGGATCGGCGGTCGTCGAGGCTGTGGCGCAGAGCGGCGGCATTGCGGTTACCAGCGATCTTCCCGGTCGCCGGGACCTCGATCATGCCCTCGACGTCACTTCGGAAGAGGACTGGACGCGGACCATCGCCGCCATCGAGCAAGACGTCGGACGGCTCGATGGTCTCGTCAACGCGGCGGGCATCGTGGCGCTCGGCACCGTCGAGGATACCGACTACGCGACTTGGCGCCGCGTCATGGCGATCAATCTCGACGGCACGTTTCTCGGCTGCAAGTACGCCATGCGGCTGTTGCGGCGGAGCGGCGGCTCGATCGTCAACATCTCATCCGTCTCCGGGCTGGTCGGAGGGCATAACTTCGCGGCGTACAACGCCTCGAAGGGCGGCGTACGGCTTCTGACCAAATCGGTGGCGCTGCACGGTGCCCGACAAAAGCCTGCGGTGCGCTGCAATTCGCTGCATCCCGCCTTTATCGAAGGCCCGATGGCGGACGGCATGATCGCGCAATTCCGCGATCCGTCCCGCGCGCGCGAGCGGCTGGCTGCCTCGGTGCCGCTCGGCCGCTTCGGCACGCCCGCCGAGGTCGCGGCGCTTTGCATCTATCTGCTGTCGGATGAAGCCGCCTTTGTCACCGGCGCCGAGTTCGTGCTCGATGGCGGCCTTACGGCGCAGTAAGGCGTCGTACTCGCAAGGCCGGATCGGCTCAGAAGCCGTACGGCGCCGCGGGATTGTCCACCAGGATACGGGTGCGCGTCGCCGCATCGGGGACGCATTCCGCGAGCAGGTCGAGAAGGACACCGTCGTTCACCATGGGCCCCTCGACCGCAACATGCGGCCAGTCCGAGCCCCAAACCGCGCGCTCCGGCCGCGCCGCGACAAGTGCCCGCGCGAACGGTATCGTGTCGCGGTAGGGGATGGGTTCGGACGAGATACGGTTGGCGCCCGAAATCTTGACCCAGCAGTCGGCCTCTTGCAAAAGCTTGCACAGCTTCTGGAAACCCGGATCGTCGAGACCGCCAGCGGTCGGAATACAGCCCATGTGATCGATGACGAAGGGCACGGGCAGCCGCGCCAGCCGTGCGGAGATCGATGGCAGACGCCGCCCGTCGATCAAGAGCTGAAGATGCCAGCCGCGGCGCACAATGCGTTTGGCCAGCGTCTCCATCGCTTCCAATCCAACACCACCGCCGAACAACTCGTTGCAGCGTAGGCCGCGGACCCCGGCGGCATGAGGACGTCGAGTTCGGCGTCCGCAGCGTCGGGTGTGACGACGGCGATGCCCCGCAGCCGCTGCGGATGGCGCCGCAGCGTTTCGACAAGCAACCGATTGTCGGTGCCATGCACGCTCACCTGCACCAGCACGCCGCGTTCGATCCCGAGCGCATTGTGCATGGCGAAATAAGCCTGCTCGGGCGCCGGCGGCGGCGTATAGCTGCGCTCAGCCGTAAACGGATAATGATCGGGCGAGCCGATGACGCGAGCGTGGCAATCGCAGGCGCCGCGCGGCATGCGAAAGCGCGGCGCACCGGGAAGCGGATCCGGTCCCTGGCATGGCGGCGCCTGCAGACCGGCCGTGGAAGGCTTAGACATCCGAGCTTTCTTGTTGGCGCAGTGGATTGAACGGACGATAGCACTGCGTTGCCTTGTAGCTTGTTCTGCGCTTGATCCATGTCAAGAGACATTGCCGTGCCGGCGCTACAAGATGCTCGGGCAAAGTTGGCGGCATCGTCGCTGTCGACTTGAAGAAATCATCGCCATGCACGCTCGCCGGTACAAGACCTACGCCATAGACGGCGTCGCACCCGTCATTGATCCAACGGCCTTCGTGCATCCCGACGCGGTTCTGATCGGTGACGTCATTGTCGGAGCGGGATGCTATGTCGGCCCGTGTGCGTCATTACGCGGCGACTTTGGCCGGATCATCCTCGAGGATGGTTGCAACGTCCAGGATAATTGCACGCTGCATAGCATGCCGGGATTTGATCTGGTCATAGGTCGGGACGGCCACATCGGCCACGGCGCGATTATCCACAGCGCTCATATCGGCACCAACGCCATGGTGGGAATGAATGCCGTCGTCATGGACCATGCAACGGTCGGCGAATCCTCCATTGTCGCGGCGATGAGTTTCGTCAAGGTGGGCGCCAAGATTCCGCCAAAACACCTGGTCGCCGGTGTGCCGGCGCGAATTGTACGCGAATTAACGGTTGATGACCTGGCAATGAAGATCGAGGGTACCCGTCAGTATCAACAATTGGCCCGGCGAAGTTTCGCAACATTGGTAGAAGTCGAGCCGCTGAGCGAATTTGATCCTGCACGGAAACGGCTGGAGATGGATCGCCCGCTGCCGATCCGGCAACGCCTCATGCAGAAGCGATAGCCCGTCTGCGACAGCGGGTCAGGACTGCGGCCGCCGTGCGATGATGTTGACGGGCTTTACCGTCATCACAACCTGTCCGGCCTGATTGAAAACTTCGACAAATGACGTGACCGCGCCGCGATCCGGCTTGGACTTTGACGGCGTCGCTTTGAGTACGGTCACGCGTACCGACAGCCGGTCGCCCGGCCGCACCGGCTTGACCCAGCGCAGCTCGTCGAGACCGGGGGAGGCAAGGCTCGCGACGTGGGTCAGATAGTGCTCAGCATAAAGCCGCATCATCAGTCCAGCGGTGTGCCAGCCGCTAGCGATGAGGCCGCCGAACGGCGTCTGCTTGGCTGCCTCCGGGTCGGTGTGAAAACGCTGCGGATCGAACCGCCGCGCGAAGGCGATGATCTCGTCCGCCTCGACGGCGATGCTGCCGAAGGCGTGAACGTCGCCTTCGACATAGTCCTCGAAGTAGCGATCGTCGATGGGGTGCGAAAAAGCCATGAGCGGTCTTCAGTCGGAATTTCCCCGATAACTCCAACTGCGTCAATTCTTTGAGCTTCATTGAGAGCTCGGCTCGCGGGTGTCAGCTCGTGGCGGCTCGTGGCGGCTCCTGCGGCCTTCAGGCGGCTACTCGCGGCAATGCTCAGGTAGTCGCAGCGTGCCGCGCACGCTTGACGAGTTGCACCAACGTGCCGAGCCCGAACAACTGAGCCTCGAGGCTCAATGTTTGTGATCGTGAGGTTTCAATTCCGCCTCATGCTCATGCGCGTGCGACACGCCAAGTCGATGCAATTCGTCGTGGCTGTGGTCGCCGGCATCATGGCTATGCCCGTGGGTATGGCCATGTTCGTGAATGTGAGTGTGGCTATGCGGGTGCGAATGTACGATATCGCCATGTCGGTGCTCGTGGGTGTGTTCGTGCATGTGCTCGTGCGAATGCAGATGCTCGTGCGCGTGCGTGTGAGCTTCCTCATGGTCGTGATCGTGCTTTTGGCTCGTCATATTTTCACTTCCGCGTTATCATTCGTCATTCAAGGCTACGAGTCGCTTGGAGAGCAGTCAAGCGGACCCGGTTTGGCCTGCGCGCCAAGCGGCAATCATCGGCACTTCAAGTCGATAATACCTGGCATCTGATTGCTCCAGTTCGCCTCGCTCCGTCGTCCGCTTCGAGCATCAGAACGAAGCAAAGCAGCCGGAATAGCAGGCCCTCGTGGATGACCTCACGCCAGTATTTCCCTGGCATCGCCCTGCATTCGCGGCGAACAAGCGGCAGCCATTCAACCGTCATCAGCGGCGCGCGCTCGCCTGGGCGAAAGGCGTGCGCGGTGCCGCGCCAGATACAACGGTGTACGGGCGATCGGTTCGTGGGTTATGAAGCGCCAGCGTGCCACGTGATAGCTCGGATCGAAGCCATAGAAGGCGAGCCTCATGCGTTCCAGCTCTTCGTCCCGATAAGCCTTGAGCGGTCGTTCGGCTTCGTCGCGCTCGCGCCTTGCTCGCTTCTCGGCGATAAGGCGATCGAAAGCCGGATCGGTGGCAAGCCGTTCGGCATGGTCGCGCACGGCCGCGCGAAAGCCGGGCCGCGCGTTTGGCAGTACGGCATCGACAAGGCCTTGTCGCCGTGCAGCCGCCGCTCCGATGGGCAGGCGCGATCCCATAATCGCTTCGACGCGTTCCGGCCCGACTCGACGCGGCAGTACGTAGGTCCAATATTCTGACCCGAAGATATTACCCATGTTCTTGTAGTGCGGATTGAGAACGATGCCGTCGCGCATCAGCACTTGGTCCGCGGCAAGTGCAAGGAAAACTCCCCCAGCGCCCGAATTGCCCTCCAGCGCCGCAATAACCAATTTGTCGGACGTGTGTAGCATTGCGCACGCGAGATCATCGATTGCGTTGATGTTTGCCCAACTTTCGTCAGCGGGGCTTGCGGCAGCCTCAATCACGCCGAGATGCATGCCATTCGACCAAAATTCGCGCCCGCCGGCGAGGACGATCACTTTGGCAGAGCTCGCCGCCGCGTAGCGGTACGCCTCTAGCAGCCGGCGGCACTGGTCGACCGACATCGCGCCATTGAGAAACTCGAATGAGAGCCAGCCAACGCCATTCGTCTCCCGGTAGGAGATTTCACGAAATGTTTTGCAATTCCCTTCGGTCCCGTCTTCTATCGGTCGCTCCGGTATGCCATCGAGACGGTCAGCCAATGCCAGTGTCGCCGGAATCTTGAACCGGCGCGTGCCGGGAACTGGGTCAGGCGTAATCGCAGTGATCCACACCGCGCCGTCGATGGTCGCGCGGCAAACAGCACCGTCGCGTCGAGCAATGACCTCTCCGGGCGGCCCCCGCAAAGTGTCCTCCGGCCAGGGATCGTGAAGCCGCGCGGAAAGCCCGAGGATGTGGTTAGGAATGCCTGGCTGGCCGGACGCGGCGCGGAGTTTGCGCACGACTGCTGCGGTCGCGTCGCGCGACCAGTCGATTGCCCGGTCCTTTACCCTAATGGCGGGACGCCAAGTGCCGCCACCAGGTGCCGCGTCCGCAAGAGGCTGGCCGCCGGTGACGCCGCGATTGATCTTGCCGATTGCCTCGATCACGCAGGCAAGTGCCGCCTCCGTGACTTCATCGCGATAAAGGCTTGATTTGGTGGCATTGCGCAGTTCGAAATTGCGGTATGCCCAAATGTCGCCGGTATCGAACGTGGCGTTTGCCTCGATCAACGTCGCGCCCCAATCCGCGGCGCCCTCGAGGATCGCCCAATCGAGTGCGGCGGGGCCGCGGTCCCCGACCGGCCCGGGATGGACGATCAGGCACCGCACCGCGCGCCATACGGCCTCGGAAATTGCGCGGCGTAGGAACGGTGCAATCACCAGATCCGGCCGAAACAAACGCACCGCTTCGATTGCACAAGCATCATTGATGTCGAGTTCGACAGAGATATCGTGACCGCGTTCGGTAAGCTCGACGTAGAGACGCTGGGTCAGAGCGTTGAAGCTGGTGGCGAGCAACAGTATCCGCATCGCGACCTCAGCAGATGCGCGGCAATTGCTCACCGGCAAGCCAATCGACGATGCGCTCCCCGCCGATCCGGGTCGCCATCCGCACAAAACGTGCGGGGTCGGCAATCACTTCGCCGATCACCATGGCGTCGCGACCGAGCGGATGGCGGCGAAGCACGCCAAGCAAGGCCGCAGCGTCTTCACGCGGTACGATCGCGACGAGCTTGCCTTCGTTGGCGACATTAAGGGGATCGAGGCCGAGCAGCTCGCAGGCACCGAGGACTTCGGGCTTGATTGGAATGGCAGCTTCATCAAGCCGCATGCCCACGCCCGACTGGTGGCAAATCTCGTTGAACGTTGCCGCAAGACCGCCCCGCGTCGGATCGCGTAATACGCGGATGCTCGGCACGGCGGCTACCATGTCGGCGACGATGGTGTTAAGAGCCGCGGAATCTGAAACGATGGTTGTCTCGAATTCGAGGCCGGTCCGGTGCGCCATGATAGCTACGCCATGGTCGCCGACGCTACCCGAAATCAGTATCGCATCACCGGGTCGCGCCCGATCGCCCGAAATCTCGATGCCGGGCGGTACAATGCCGATGCCGGCAGTGTTGACGAAGAGGCCGTCGGCCTTACCGCGCTCGACGACCTTGGTATCACCCGTTACGACCATGACGCCCGCAGAGCGCGCAGCCTCGCCCATCGAGCGGGCGATTCGCTGCAAATCCGCCAACGGAAAACCCTCTTCGATGATGAAACCGGCGGAGAGATAAAGGGCTCTCGCGCCGCTCATCGCGACGTCGTTGACGGTGCCGTGGACGGCGAGCGATCCGATATCGCCGCCCGGAAAGAACAGCGGCGAGACAACGAAGGAATCCGTCGACATCACCATGCGGCCGGCAGCAACCGCGAAGGCAGCGTGATCGTCGCCGCGTTTGAGGATCGGGTTGTCGAAGGCGGAGTGAAAAATCTCTGTGATCAGCTGCTGCATGGCGCGGCCGCCCGCGCCATGCGTGAGGTCGACGCGGCCGGCCGCAAGGTCGAGCCGGTGCGTCGTAAGACGCGAAGACCACGACGCAATATTCATTGTTTCCGCTCCCGCATCCGACCATAAGTGTAATAAGCCGCGCACGCCCCCTCGGAGGAGACCATGCACGACCCGAGCGGCGTTTCTGGTGTGCAGGCGCGACCGAACAGCCGGCAATCGGTAGGTTTCTTGGCACCACGCAAGATCGCCGGGCACTCGCAGGACTTAACCCCTTCCGACGGAATATAGGGCTCGTCGAAGCGGCGCTCTGCATCGAACGACGCGTATTCGTGCTTGATCCGCAACGCTGAATAAGGGATGTGCCCGAGGCCGCGCCATTCAAAGTCGCGACGCAACTCGAAGATCCGCGACACCACCTGCTTGGCCCGCAGATTGCCATCGCGAGTGACGGCGCGGATATATTGGTTCTCGACTTCGGCACGGCCCTCATTGAGCTGCCGCACCAGCATCAGAATTGATTGCAAGACGTCGATCGGCTCGAAGCCCGAGATCGCGACCGGCTTGTCGTATTCCTCGGCAAAGTACTCATAGGGCTGGCTGCCGATGACGACCGAGACATGTGCAGGCCCGAGGAACCCGTCGATCGCCACGCGGTCGAGTTCGCGAACTGCCGGTGCTTCGAGAATCGCAGCAATCGCCGACGGCGTCAGCAAGTGATTACAGAACACCGAAAAGTTCCGAAGCTTTTTTTTGCTTGCGGCATCAATGGCAAGTGCGGTTGGCGGGGTGGTTGTTTCGAATCCGATAGCGAAGAAGATAATGTCACGGTCCGGATTAGCTTCGGCAAGCTTCACCGCGTCAAGCGTGGAATAAACCATGCGGACGTCCGCGCCGTCAGCTTTGGCCTTCAAAAGGCTCTGTCCCTTCGAGCCGGGCACACGGAGCATGTCGCCGTAGGAGGCGAGAATAATGCCGTCGCGCTTGGCGAGCCGGATTGCCATATCAAGCCGGCCAGTGGGCAGTACACAGACCGGGCAGCCGGGACCGTGCACCATCTCGACGTTCGCCGGCAGCAAATCCTCGATGCCATAGCGGAAGATCGCGTGGGTGTGGCCGCCGCAGAATTCCATCAAACGATAGCGACGGGCCGCGCTTGCCTCACGATTTATCGACCCGGCAAGGCGGCGGGCGGTCTCGGCGTCACGATATTCATCGAGGTGTTTCATGGCGGTTTTCATGGGGGCGCCTCGATCGCTTCGCCAACTGTCGAAAATTCAGCCATAAAATCGGAACCCTCCGCCGCCAGCAAGGCGAGCGTGCGTTCTGCCTCGGTCTCGTCGATCTTGGCGAGCGCATAGCCGACATGAAGCACGACATAGTCTCCGGGCTTTGGATCATCGATCAACGCGATCGAGATTTCCTTGATGATGCCGCCGAGCGAAACCTTGGCAGTCTCAGGTCCGGTTAGCGCAACGATCTTTACCGGAAGCGCGTGACACATGATCCAGCCCTTTCCAGTGCTTCGCCGCGCGACAGTGCCGTGGCGGCGATAAAAGCTTGGCCAAGCGACAGCCCACCGTCATTCGGTGGCACAGCGCGAGCGATCAGCGCTTCAAGCCCTCTTGCCGCCAGTCCAACCACGAGGCCTTCGGTAAGTATCTTGTTGAGGAAGCAACCGCCACTGAGTGCCACCGTTTGAAGATTGCGTGCGGAAGCTGCCGCCGCAACCCATTCGACCAGCGCAGCAATGAGCGTGCCGTGAAACAGGTCGGCACCGACGGCCGCTTCGACGCCATCAGCGAGCCGGCCGAGCAGCGGCAGAAGGTCGAGCACGCCGCCGTCGATCCGCCAACCGTCCTCCAGCACTGCCGTTTCGGTCACTAGGCCTTCGAGCCGGGTCGCGGCTTCGCCCTCGAAGGCTTGGCGGCGCGAGACCCCGAGCAAACCGGCTGCGGCATCGAACAGACGTCCCGCCGACGTCGTTGGGTCGCATGCTATTCCGCGGGCCAGCATATCGCGGACCGGCCGAGCCAATGCCTCGTCCGCGAATCGTCGCTCGATATCGTCTCCACGTCCGAGTAATTGCAGCGCGGCCGCCGCCATCCGCCACGGCTCGCGCGCCGCACGATCGCCGCCAGGGGCGGGTAGCGGCGCCAGGTGGCCAAGCCGCTCGAAACCCTCTGCCTCAACCAAGAGCAATTCGCCGCCCCAAGCCGCGCCGTCGGACCCGAGCCCGAAGCCGTCGAGGGAAAGGCCGAGCAGTGGCCCCTCGATGTGATGCTCAGCCGCCAGCGCGCCGACATGAGCGTGATGGTGCTGCACCGGGAAAACCGGCGGGCCGAGCCGATTGGCAAGTCGCGAGGTCGGAAAATCGGGATGCAAGTCGCATGCAATCGCAACAGGCTCGACCTCGAGGATCGACAGCATATGCCGGAGCGTTTCCTCGAGAAACGCTATCGCAATGGGCGTGTCGAGATCCCCTATATGCTGCGAGACGAACGCTTCATCGTCACGCGTGATCGTGATCGTTGCCTTCAGTTGAGCGCCGAGCGCAACAACGCTGGGAAGCTTGCGCGCCAGCTTGATCGGCGTCGGCGTGAAGCCGCGAGCTCGCCGTACGAAGGCAGGGGCTCCCGCCACGACGCGCACCACGCTGTCGTCGGTGCGGGTCATGATCGTCCGATTGTGGTCGACGACCGCATCGGCAACGCCACCGAGTCGGCGACGCGCATCGGCTCCGTCGATGACGATCGGTTCGCCGGAAAGATTGGCCGAAGTCGCGACCAGCGCCAGATCAGTGACTTCACACATCCAATCCAGTCCGCTCGGGCGGCCGAGCAGCTCCCAGATCACCAGCCAGTGCAGCGGCGTATAGGGTAGAAAGAGTCCAACGGTCGACAATCCTTTGCAGACGCCCTGCGCGACACGCACCTCGGCGCGCGGCGGCACGATCACGATTGGCCGTTCGCGATCCGCAAGCAGTCGCGCCGACAGGCCGTCGATAGTCGCAAAACGGCAAGCTGTAGCGACATTTGCCACCATAACGGCGAACGGCTTGCCATCACGCTGCTTTCGGGCACGCAACCGCTCGACGCAGGCTTCATCGCCGGCGTCGCAGACGAGATGAAAACCACCGAGCCCCTTTAATGCCACGATCTCGCCGGCGCGAATGCGGGCGCCGATCGCTTCGAGTGGGGTGTCAAGTCGAGGGCCGCAGCGCGGGCAGCAGGTGGCTTCAGCATGAAAACGCCGGTCGCCTGGATCGGCGTACTCGGCGGCGCAGGCATCGCATAGCGGAAATTCCGCAAGTGACGTCGTGGCTCGGTCGTACGGCAACCGGCGGGTTATCGTGAAACGGGGTCCGCAATGCGTGCAAGTGATGAACGGATAAAGGTAACGTCGGTTGGAGGGATCGAACATTTCGGCGAGGCAGGCGTCGCAGATCGCCACGTCAGGTGTGATCGCGGTCCGTGCCGGACCGTTCTGCTTGCTGTCGCGAATGACAAAATCGCTTTCGCCCGCAAGGAGCGGTCGCGCCTCGGACTCGATGTCGTCAATGCGGGCCAGCGGCGGCGCTTGCGCAACGAGATCGCCGATGAACGCTTCCACGTTGCCCTGCACCTCCATCAGCACGCCATTCTGATCGTTTAAGGCAAACCCGGTGAGATTATCGCGCTTGGCGAGCCGCCAAACATGCGGGCGAAAGCCGACGCCCTGCACCAGGCCGCGGATACGCAGACGCAGACGACGCGCCCCAACAACATCGACGTCCCGATCGGTGTCGAAGTTGGCGCACTCATTCATGCGAAAGCTCCCGCTCGATCCTAATCGGTGGCAAGGCGAAATGCCCGCGCGGTTTCCAGCCAGTGCATCCAGCGATCCATGCCTTCGCCGGTCTTTGCTGAGAGTTTCAGGACGCCGATCGTCGGATTGATCCGCCGTGCGTTGTGGATAAGCCGATCGATGTCGATATCGAGATGCGGCACGAGATCAATTTTAGTTACAACCAGCAACGCGGAGGCGGCGAACATGCCGGAATATTTGAGCGGCTTGTCCTCGCCCTCAGTCACCGACACGATCACGACCTTTTGGGCCTCGCCGAGGTCGAAACCGGCGGGGCAGACCAGGTTGCCGACGTTTTCGATGAACAGGATGCCGTTCGCCGGCATTCCAAGCCGGCCCATTGCGGTGCGCACCAGATCCGCATCCAGGTGGCAGCCCTTGCCGGTATTAATCTGGATCGCCGGCGCTCCTGTCGCTCGGATACGGTCGGCATCCGCCGTGGTTTCCTGATCGCCCTCGATCACGGCGATCGGATATTTGGCGTCGAACCCCCCGCCAATCCGCTTCAGGGTCTCCACGAGCAGCGTGGTTTTCCCCGAACCGGGACTTGAAACCAAGTTGAGCGTCAGAGTCTTTGCAGCCTGGAAGTCGCGCCGGTTCAGCGCCGCGACGGCATCGTTGTGGGCGAGCAGATCCCTCTCGACGCTCAACACGCGTGTTGCATCCGCGCCGGACGGCCCGTTTACGTTGCTGCTTCCGTGTTCATGTTCAAAGGCATGCCGATGCTCGTGGCTGTGCGGATGCGAGTGGGTGACGCCGTCCGGATGGGTGTGGTTGTGCTCGTGCCAATGCGCGTGTTCATGATCGTGACTATGGTCGCTTTCGGCATGCACGTGCGTATCGGCCGGTTCATGAGGGTGATCGTGAGCGGCGGCACGCTCATGCGAACGGTCATGATCGCGATCGGCGCTATTTGCGTGGAGCTCGTCTATGGGGTGAGGATGGTGGTGCGGTTCACCATGATGCAAATCCTCGACCCGCTTTTCGCCCTGGCCGCAGCCGCAGGTGCCGCACATCACGCGACCTCCATCTCTTTGAGCCGCATCTCATCACCGCCCTGAATCAGAAGCTTGGCGCCGCCGCAGCTGGGGCATAATGCGCCACGCGTTGAGACCGCCACCGAGCCCTCGCAATCGAGGCAATAGGCGGTACCCTCGGGTTCCAGAATCTCCAGCGTCGCTCCCTCGGCCGGGCCGCCCAGTGCCGCCACGTCGACGGCGAACCGAAGGGCATGAGGGTCGACATAGGAGAGCGCCCCAATCTCGAGCACGAGCCGCGTGACGCGGCTTGCACCTGCCGCGGCAGCCTGCTCGTGAACCAGATCGAGTAGCGCCGTGGCGAGCGACACTTCATGCATGGCGGATGCTCGCTGCCTGCGCCAGCGCGCGATAATCGTCCAGCAGCTCAATACTGAAGGGGACGCACGGGTCAAAACTGGCCGCGAGCAACCGGGCAGCGAGCATCGGATCCGGCACTATGGGTGCGTCGTCCAGCGCGGCTCGGAAAGGCCCATCCGGATGAAAATTCCATTCGGTCGGCGCGACGCTCCGTAGCATCCGAACACGACCGTCAGCGGTATCAACCAAATAGGCGAGCGGGCCGCGCGCGGTCTCGACGACGCCGGCAGCGCGTCCCGATCGCGTCAATTCGACCTCGACCGGATCATCATCGGTGAGCGCGTCGAGTGCGTGAATGAGGCGCTCGGCCACCACACGAGCATCGAGAGCGGCGGCGAGGAGCCGTGTCGCGAGCGTCGAATCCCAGTGCGCGAGGGCGTCAGCGACCAGCGGATGTCGCTGTGCTGCGAGCGGGCCGACCTCGGTCGACGTTCCGTCGAGCGTCGGTGCTTCGCAGAAGCGAGGTTCCGCCGCAAGCCGTGCCGAAAACCAGTCTGCACCCCTCGAAGGCAACAGCGGCCGATCATGCCGGCCATAGTCCGCCAGCGCGCCGGCACGAGCGGTGTTGATCAAACGTGCTGGCACGCTGGCGCCGCCTTGCAGCGCGCATTTCAGCTTGCTCCAGGACGACGCCGAGGCCGCTTCGGGAAACAGTTCGATGACCAGCCGGGCGAGTTCGGACACGGCTCTGCCGAGATTGTCGTGGTTCAGGCGCAGCTTCACTCCGGCGACCCGTGCCCATCGATCGCGGCCCACGATGGCGTTTATGACAGCAACTGGACGACGGACGTCGGCGCAGGCCCGCGTGTTGGGTGGTTCGCCGAGGAGCGGCGGCCAGTCCATCAATATCCGCCAAGCCAATGCGGCGCCGTGCTCGGCGAGCAACATCAGATCCCGGAACGCACGTTGGGCTGGCGAAACCTCAATTTCCAAGGCCGCTTCGATCGCCGCAAGGCTGGCAGCGGCGTGCGCAGTTCCGCACAACGGGAAAAGCTGCGACAGGATTTGCGGGATGCCGTCCACGGGATGACCGATAAGAATGTCGGCCACAGCGTGGGCGCGGGTGGTAACGAGGCGCTTGGCGATCAGACGTCCGTTGGAGAAGACGGCATCAAGGCGAATCTTTTGCTCGAGCAATGGGAAAGGCCGCCTTGCCACCGTATTTCCTCCATGAGCGAACGACGTGGCGCACCACTCCGCTCCTTTTCGTCTTCACGGTCCGCGGATTATCAAAGAAAACCGCCCAGGGATATTGATCCAGGTCAACGTTCAGCCAGGAGTTGAGTTTGGGCGTCCGCCAGGCCCGGGGAATCAGGGACCGCACGAATCGTTCGTGTGAACGACGGGCGCGTGTCTGGGCTAATGCAAGGGGAATTCAGGAGTTTCGGCGACGGAATAACAGAGCGCGGCGATCGAGGCCGCCCGCGTCCAGAGCGTTTGTTGCAGCGGGCTCCGCCGTCGCCGACGTCATCAGCAGTACAAGCTGCCGTTGCGCCTCGGCGCGAGCTTGACCGGGAAGCGTAAAGCTCAGCACCGGCGAATGCAGCGAATGGGCCTTATAAAGCCCGACTGCTTCGTCGCCGCCGACCACGAATTTCCGCGGGCCGATGAGGAGCTCAACGGAGACGGTCTTGCCGATTTCAGCCATATTCATCGCCACGGGCGTTATCGGCAAGATCAGCAAGTTCATAAACCAGGGCGTCAGGACGACACCTAACAATTGGACATCGTTGAAGAGGCGAAAGCCGACGCTCTCGATGGCCACTGTATGATTGTAGATCGGCAGGTCTCGCATGCCGGCGTCGACAACGCGAAATTGCTCGATCAATGCCGATACGCGGGGGTGGCCGTTAAGGTCGCCGAGGGAGTTCATGGCGAGCGTCGGTTCAAGCGACTCGGGTCTGGGCCCGGGCGGCGAGTTCGGGGAAAATGTCTTCGAAGAGACGCCTTGTCGCTTGCGCGTCAGCGCGTGCAATCTTTGCTACGACGTAGCGCCGCGCCTGCACGGCGACGAAATCCCCCGGCTGCACTCTCTCCGATACCATCATAAGGCTGACGGCGAAGCGATCACCGTAGAGGTCGACCACCGCGGTTGGTCCGTCAATCGAAACAACTTCGGCCGGGACTGCGATGCACATGATTTGGTGACCTAGTGCAGTCGCGGCGTCGGTGCCGGGCCGAGACGGCCGAGTTCATCGACAATCATGGCAACGGCCGCATCACGTCCGCTGGACGCCGCCGGCGACAGATCCAAGCCCAGGCTGAGATTTTGGGGTACGACGCCAATGACAACAACGCGGTGGGGTGCCTTGTCGATCAGCCGCAGCGCGGCAAGTAGATCCGACAGCCCCAATTGGTGCGGTGAGAACCGGGTTTCGAAGAGCATCTTGATATTTTCGTTTTCGAGCCGGATCACGCGGCCCGCCGGTCCATCAGCATTCACGGCATCGGCCACGATCAGGCAATCGCGTTCCGCGACCATGTCGAGTAGGTCCATCCCCGAGGTGCCGCCGTCGAGCACCTCGACGTCGCCGGGCAACTCATGGGACGCTTCGAGCGCTTCCACGATTCGGACGCCGACGCCCTCATCCGACAGCAGGATATTGCCGAGGCCGAGAACAAGGATGCTCACATGCCCCTCACATCGCCTTGACTTGAACGATCGGCCGCTTTTCTGCGTCGACCATGTGGACTGCACAGGCGATGCACGGGTCGAATGAGTGCACGGTACGCAGTACCTCGAGCGGGAGGTTGGCGTCGGCAACCGGATTATCGATCAGTGCGGCTTCGTAGGGGCCGGGCTCGTCGTTCTGATCACGCGGGCTGGCATTCCAAGTCGAGGGCACGACCGCCTGATAATTATCGATCTTGCCGTCCTTGATGACGACCCAATGCGAGAGCACGCCCCGCGGCGCCTCATGATAGCCAAAGCCGCGCACTTCGCCCTTAGGGAAAACCGGCCGATTGAACGTGCGGAAATCGCCTTTTGCGATATTGTCCACCAACAGCTGCCATTGATTTTGCAGCGCTTCGTGCAGCACGGCACAGCGCACGGCGCGCGCGGCGATGCGCCCGATTGTCGAGTGCAACGCGCTCAACGGGATCTGCGTGCCGGCGACCTTGCTGGCGACCTCGACCAGCTTGGTCAGGTGGCGCTTTGTCGGCTCGTGGCCGGCGGCATACATGCCGAGCACGTTGGCGAGCGGCCCAACCTGCGCCCGCTTGTCCTGGAATGTCGGCGCTTTGATCCAGGAGTATTTTCCGTCGTCGTGGAAGTCGTCATATTTTGGATTGGTCTGACCCTCATACGGATGCAGCGCGGCGGCGGCCCCGGAATACTCGTACCAAGAGTGTTTGACCGCTTCCTTGACGCCGTCACGGAAGAAAGCATCCTGATAGCTGGTGATCGCCTGGAACTTCGACAGATCGCCTGCCGGGATATAGCCGCCGGGCAGCTCGAATGTCGTTCCCTTGGTGTCGAGCGGCAGGTCCGGGACCGACAGATAATTGGTGACGCCCGCGCCGTGTTGCGTCCAGTCGGCGTACAGCGCGCCGACCGCGGCAACGTCATTCATCATCGCATTGTGCACGAAGTCGCCGAGCTCGTCGATCAACGCTTTGATCGTATAAAGCCGTTCCAATGTCAGCGTCGACTGGCTGTCGGGATTGATTGCGTTTGACACCCCGCCGACTGCGAGATTCTGGATGTGCGGCGTCTTGGATCCGAGAATGGCGACGATCTTGTTGGCGGTACGCTGCACTTCGAGCGCTTGAATATAATGCGTCGCCGCCAGCAAATTGACGTCCGGCGGCAGCTTCATCGCCGGATGTCCCCAGTAGCCGGATGCGAAAACGCCGAGATTGCCGCTGTCGACGAAGGTTTGCAGTCTGTCGCGCACCGACCGAATGTTCGGGATGCTGTTGGCCTTATAGTCGGACAGGGTCGCGCCGAGCTTGGCGGCGCCGGCCGGATCGCCCTTGAGCGCGGAAACGATATCGACCCAGTCGAGCGCAGCAAGATGATAGAAATGCACGATGTGATCGTGCACGCCGTGCGCCGCGACGATCATGTTGCGGATGTACTGGGCGTTGAGCGGCACTTCAAGATTGAGCGCATTCTCGACGGCGCGAACCGAAGCGATGGCGTGCACGGTCGTGCACACGCCGCAAATCCGCTGCGTGAAGATCCAGGCGTCGCGCGGGTCGCGGTCCTTGAGGATGAGCTCAATGCCCCGCCACATCGTTCCGGAGGACCAGGCCTTGGTCACCTTGCCGCCATCGACTTCGCAGTCGATGCGCAGATGCCCCTCGATGCGGGTGATGGGATCGATCGTGATGCGGGTCACGGGGCTCTCCTATTAGGCGGATGCCGTATCGGAACGGCTGACGCCTTCCAACACCGGGAACAACTTGATGAAGACGAGATAGAGCAGGATCTCGAGCGCGATGATGCCGATCGTGACCATCAGCTCGGGAACGGACGGAAAGTAACTCCAGTTTCCAACCGGGGTGTCGCCGATCATGAGCGCATCGAGGCGGTAGAGAATGGCGCCGCCCAACAAGGCGACAGCGCCCAAGAACGAGGCGCGCTGGCTGGCGCGACCGGCCGGCGTCAGGAAGATGAGAACCGCGGCAATAAACAGCGCGTTCTCGATCCAGAACATCGAGGCTTTGAGGTCGCCCGCGAAGGCGAGATTGACGACGCCGCGATTAAGCAGGTCCGCCCAGCGGATTACCAGCCAAACGAGGCTCACCCAACCCACGACCTTCGACAGCTTGGATATCAGCGCGTGCTCGGAGGGTAGATCGAATGCATGGGTCACCACGGTGGCTTCGAACATCACCACCGCATAGCCCATCAGGATCGCGCTGACGACGAACAGCAACGGAAGCCAGACCGTGAACCACAGCGGCGACAACTTGGGTCCCATCGACAGCAGTACGCTGCCGAACGAGGACTGGTGCATCAGCGGCAATAGAATGCCGAGTGCGACGAACACGAACATCCAGCGCTCGAGGAAACGCTTCAAAGCCAGCCATTTGAAGCGTTCAAGGAGGATAGGAAGGAACTCGATCCACAGCACCACTGTGTAGGCGAGCAAACATAGTGCGACTTCGAACATGATCGAATTCGGCTGCCAATGCCACGGCAGCAGGACGTTATAGGCCTGCCACCAGCGGCCGAGATCAGTGAAGGCAGCGAGACCGCCGAGCGTGTAGCCGAACAGTCCGCCGAGCAACGCCGGACGTATCAGCGGATGGTACGCGGTGCCATTGAAGGCGTAGATCAGGATCGCCATGGAGAATCCGCCGCAGCCCAGCGCAGTGCCGATGAAGATGTCGACATCGACCCAGATTCCCCAGGGATAGCCGGAGTTGAGATTGGTGACCGCGCCCAGCCCGTAGATCAAGCGCAGGGCGAGGAAGTAGAAGCCGACAATGACGAGGGCGGCGAGCACCAATGTTGTTGGCGTCACCAAGCTTCTTCGCAGGGGTGCGGCAGCGCTCACGGTCGGTCCCCCTTGGTTTTTGGTCCGGCATCACCTTCGGCGTGGTTGACGCGGCGTCGCACCAGCACGGCAAGGCCGGCAAAGACGATGATCGGCGCGATCAGCCACTGATAGATCGTGTGCTGCACGCCTTCGGAGAGCGCGGCAGGGGCCTGCGATGGGACGGTCGGCAGTCCGAGTCGCGAGAACGGAACGCCGGCGATGTAGCGCACCTGGGTGCCGCCGCCTTCGTGTTCGCCGTAGATAGCTTTGACGTAGTTGGGGATCGTCGCCGGATTGGGCGGACGATTGTCGCCGAGCCGGCCGCGTGGGAATTGGTAGGAGGTGCCGGGCGTTGCCGACAGACGACGCGCCGTTTCCTGTTCGAGATCCTTGACGTTGCCGAACAGCGAGGCCCCGGTCGGGCAGACATCGCAGCACGCGGGCACCTTGCCGTCCTTCAGCAGATGACGGCAGAATTGACACTTTGCAATCTTGCCGAACGGATTGTTGAAATCGTATTGCGGCACGCCAAACGGACACGCATAGACGCAATACCGGCAGCCGATACAGGCGTCGGGATCGTGGCTGACGACGCCGGTTACCGGGTCCTTTCGCATTGCGCCGACCGGGCAGACCGAGACGCAAGACGGATCGACGCAATGCAGACAATGCCGTTTGACAAAGGCAAAGCCATCGATTTCCCGGTCTTTCTTCTCCGCCGTGCCGTTGCGATAGACTTTGATGACGTTTAGCGTTCGGCCGGACAGGTCCTCGGCCGAATCCCAAGTATGTTCATTCCAATTGCTGAGATCCGGCGGGATTTCGGCCGGCATTTTGTTGGCGGCCTTGCACGCCGCAACGCACGCTTTGCAGCCGATGCAAAGCGCTGAGTCGTACAACATGCCGATCGCATCCGGCGATATCTCTTTGGGTGGCCGGGCGATGGCCAACGCCTCGGTTGGCGCCGCGGCGGCCGCTACCCCCACACAGCCATTGGTCAGCAACTGACGGCGGCTGAGCTCAGTCATGGCTAGCCCTGCTCTTTTGATGCGTCACTGGCGTTTTTCTTGCCATTGCCCATCTGCTTAAGCAGCACGGCGCCGGCGCCGACCGCGAGACCGGCCACGGCTCCGAGCACTGCAGCCGCACCGGCGGTCGGACCGGCGCCCTCGGGTGCGTTCACCTGCGGGAAGGCGGTTGGCGGCGTCAGAGTCTTGACGGTGGCGAGCGCGTGCAACGGCTTGCGGAATCCGGTGTCCTTCTCCGTGCAGCCGAAGCATGGATGCCCGGTTCCCACCGGCCACGATCCGAAACCGACGTCGCCGAATCCGAGCGCCGGGCAGTTCGCGTAGGTCTCGGGACCCTTGCAGCCGATCTTGTAAAGGCAGAAGCCCTGGCGATGTCCTTCGTCGCCGAATTCGAGCGCGAAGCGCCCGGCGTCAAAGTGCGGCCGCCGCTCGCAGTTCTCGTGGATCAAGCGGCCGTAGGCGAATCTCGGCCGGTTCTCTCTATCGAGTTCGGGCGGTCGCTTGAAGGTCAACACGTATAGGACTGTCGACAGAAAGTTGTAGGGGCTGGCCGGGCAGCCGGGAATATTGATCACCAGTTTGCTGGGAATAACGGTCTGTGTGCCGACCGCGCCGGTCGGATTTGGATCGGCCGATTGGATTCCCCCCCACGACGCGCACGATCCGATGGCGATAACAGCCGCCGCGCCCTCCGCGGCTTCCCGGATCAGTTCCGCTTGGGGTTTGCCGCCAACCTTGCAGTAGATGCCGCCATCCTTCATTGGCGTGCCGCCCTCGGTCACCAGGATGTAGGCGCCCTTATGTTTCTCCATCATCGCGTGCTTGTAATCGAGTGCCTGCTTTCCGGCGCCCACGCACAGCGTATCGTGGTAATCGAGGGAGATGACATCGAGGAGGAGCGCTTCCAACGTCGGATGATAGGACCGCAGCAGCGATTCCGTGCAGCCCGTGCATTCCTGTCCGTGTAGCCAGATGACCGGCGGCCGTGCCGGCGAGATCGCCGCTTCGGCCATCCGTACCCCGGCGGCCGACGACAACCCCATGGTTGCGGCCACGCCGGCGCAAAATTGCATCAACTGCCGCCGCGAGACGCTCGCAGAGCCTGGAATCTGCGCGTCTGGATCAGGGCCAAGGCAGGCCGTGTAATTGATGTCGGGTTTGCGTGTGGCGGCCATTAGCAGCCCCTTCCAATTGGCACTTTGCTGCGCGTACCGTTGGTTACTCGGCCTGTTCATCAACACAGGCACGAGCCCAAGCATCCGCTAGCAAGGCGCCGCGCACGCAGCGATGACGATCGTCAAATTTTCTTGAGATGATCCGCGTTGAGGAGTGCCGTGGGGCTAGCCTGCGCTAGGCGATCGCGAATCGATCAGCCTCGGTCCTCAAGGTCTCGACATTCGGGATCGTGACCTGCCGGCCGGAAAAATACGCGATTCCATCGGTTTCGAGACGACCGATGATGCGTGAGATCGTCTCGTGACGGGTACCGATCATCGAAGCCAGATCGCGGCGAGAGACTGGAAGCTCGATCACTTGGGCGCCGCTCTCCAACCGCCGACCATGCCGCGTGACCAGGATGAGAAGCAGATGTACGAGCTGATCGCGATTGGAAAGCGTAGCCTGGCGAAACAGCTTATCGTGGGCATGTTCTAGTTCGCCGATGGAGCGCTTGAGAAAGTGCAGACCGACGGAGGGCGCGGCCTCGAGCAAGACCGCAACGGTGTCGCGGGCGATATGGCAGACGTGGCTCGGACCCAGCGCCTCGGCGCTGGTCCGATGTGTGCTGCCCGCGAGAAACGAACGATAGCCGACGGTGTCGCCTGGATAGGCGAGGCCCAGCAATACCGAGTTGCCATGAGTGTCGAGCCGACGGATCGCGACAGCACCGCCAGATACGCAATAAACGCCGTCGTTGGCGTCCCCTTGGGCGAATATCACCTCGCCGGAGCGATATTCGCGCCGCGACAGCCCGCGATCCAACAAAGCATATGCGGCATCGTCTAGACCGTCCCAGTCGCTGCGCCGTCCGACATGACACAGGCTACAAGCAGCGGGCCCGGAGCTATCGCAGTCCTCTCCCATGGTCAGCCATGACCCGGCTATCGGGCTCCCTCAGCGAGAATTACCAGACCGAACCTGGCTACCGCGCTTTGATCTGGCGCAAAAATGGGTGCAAATATGTGCTGCAGCGCGACAAGGAAATTTGGAAAAGGCCGACGCGACGACGTCCGAGATATCCTTACTGAATTGTGCGGAGCGCGGATGTAGCGCAAATTTGACGATCATCAACGACGGCGGGGACGAGAGCCACTAAGAGATCGAGTGCCCGCAGGACGGCATTTCCCCAAAGCGCCGCGGATGCGGGCGCTTTGATGCGGGTGCGGATCATGCAACGGGCGGGCTCGTATGTTGCGGCTGCGGCCGTGATCGTTGCCATCGTAGCCGGCGTGGCGTGGGCACGTACCCTGGCTCCGCCGGCAGTTCACGACGCCTTGGAGCGGCAAGGCCCCTATGTGCATGAGGCCATTCCGGTCGGGGCCGACGGGCCGCTGAAGAGATGTGTCGTCTGCCACAGCATTGAGCTCAACGGCGCGTTACGCGTTGGGCCTCCCTTATACGGGATCGTCGGTGCCCCCAAGGCGCGCACGACTTGGTACGGCTATTCGCCAGCGCTGAAGAAGGCCGGAGGTGTCTGGAGCGAGGAAGATCTCGACAAGTTCTTGCTGTCACCAAGCAAATTTCTGCCGGGCACAAGCAAGACATTTCTTGGCGTCAGTGACGCGAACGAGCGGGCACTGATCATCGCCGCCTTGAAAGCCCGCTCCGACCGCCGCCCCTAAAACTCCCAAGGGAGGCGGTGCGTCGCCGGCTGGCGGTTCGACTAACTGCCTGCGTAAGCGGAATCGCACCAGGGAGACCGCACTGGCTGGCTGACGACGCAGTCGGACGCCAACCAGTCTCCCTTCAAATTCCCTGCTAACAGGGAAATAAACAGGGAATTTTGCCGTTTCCCGCGCGTTACGGCAATTTTTACGCCGAGACAGCGCCAAAATTCAAAGGCTTGCAGTTGAATTCCCTGCACAGCTGAACAGGGAATTCCCGAGCGTTTTGCGCTCGGTTGATTTCCGGCTTTATGAGCAATAACGTTACGCACCACCCAGTTGTCGAGGCGAACTCGCCGGCCGCGCTGACGAGCCGCCCAAGACTGCAGGAAACCCGATGACGGAAACGGACAAGCTGCTTCAGTCCGAGGTTCGTGTGATCAATATCGGGCTGCAAAGCTTTGCTCGCGATCTCCAGATCCGCAAGACGGCGGTCATGCACGTCGACTGGTCTCCCCCTGCGGTCAACGATGCCCGCATAGCCAACCTGTTGTCCAAGCTCGGGGGGTGACATGACTGAACACGCGTGGCGAGAGAACGAACGCCGCGAGAGGGGGCGTACGGCCGACTTTTCGCCGATCGGCTTTCGGGTCAAGCAAGCGCTGTGCCGGTAAACACGCGGCAGCCCTCGCGCGTTTCCAACGGGCGCTGACCACGTTCGCGCGACGCTGCACGGGACCTTCTGGGAATGGCAATCCTGGTCAATCACGTTCGCCGCGCCTTCTACTTGGATTCAGTGGCGTTGATGCGCATTTCTCGTAGCATTTCGTCGCTGCCCGGCGTGCACGCCGCAGCGTTGATGATCGGTTCGGCGACGAACAAGAAGCTGATGCGGGATGCCGTATTGCTCGATCGCGATGGCGAAGTCGCCGGCCCCAATGATCTGGTGTTGGCGGTGAGCGCCATCACCCAGGATGCGGTGGACGCCGCGTTGAAGGAGGCCGTCCGCCTACTCGACCAGCCGGCGGGTCACGCCCGCGGGCCCGGACCCTGGCACCCGAAAACGCTCGACACAGCTCTGCAGCAGTTAGCGGGGGCGAACCTTGCCCTGATCTCGGTACCTGGCGAGTTCGCCGTGACCGAGGCGCGCCGCGCCCTGAACAAGGGCCTCCATGTCATGCTGTTCAGCGACAACGTGTCGATTGCCGATGAGATCGCCCTGAAACGTGAAGCATGCCAGCGCGGCCTGCTGATGATGGGGCCGGACTGCGGTACTGCCATCATCGGCGGTGTTCCACTCGCTTTTGCCAACGAGATCCGGCGTGGCGGTATCGGCATTGTCGGCGCTTCCGGCACGGGCTTGCAGGAGATTTCGAGCCTGATTGCGCGCGCCGGAGAGGGCATTTCGCACGCGATCGGGGTCGGGGGCCGCGACCTCAACGAAGCGGTCGGCGGAGTGATGACCCTGGCGGCGATCGACGCGCTCGATCGCGATGCCGGCACCGCGCGGATAATTCTGATTTCCAAACCGCCTGAGCCTGCCGTCGCCAGCCGGGTTCTACAGCGGGTGGCACAGAGCAGGAAGTCGTTCACTATTTGCTTCGTCGGTGCCGACGCCATGACGGTGCCCGCTAATGCGGCGTTGTTCTCCGACCTGCGCTCGGCCGCGCGGCACGCGCTGGCCGGTCGCCCGTTCGCGGTAGCGAAACCGACCACATCGGCGGCGGTGCTTGCGCGCGCAGTCGCGCCCGGCCGAAGCAGGGTCAAGGGCCTGTTTTGCGGCGGCACGCTATGCGCAGAAGCGCAAGTGTTCTTCCACCGCGCGGGCGTCGCCGTCACCTCAAACGTCCCAATCCCCCATGTCGGCAAGCCGGACGCCGAGGCTCAGGGCCATTTGCTGCTCGATCTCGGCGATGACGAATACACGGTCGGCCGCCCACACCCGATGATCGACCCCTCGCTGCGCAACGATATGCTGCGCCGCGCGCTGGACGATGGCCGGACTGGCGTGGTTCTGATTGACATCGTGATCGGTTACGGCGCCCACGCCGATCCGGCCGGCGAACTGATCGCCCAGCTGCCGCCGGTGGCGGACCGCAAGGCCGTCATCGTGGCCTCCGTCTGCGGCACGGAGCAGGATCCGCAGTGCCATTCGCGGCAGGCGCAGATGCTCCGCGAAGCCGCAGTGGCGGTCGCAGCAACCAACGGCGATGCCGCGGAACTGGCAATCGCGATCCTCCACGAACTCGCGTGACGGCGATGAAGATCGACGTGCGACCGCTCACCTTGGAATGAGTGCGGTTTATCGCCCGCCGGCAGGGATAGTCGCGTCGTCAACGCCAACTGCTGCGCACACTGCCGTGCAGGCCGCTGCCGCTCCCGCCAGCGTGTCCCAGCCGGAGGTGTGGCCGACGCTGTTGACCGCGTCGAGACATGCCTCAAGCCTGCCGTCGCCGCCGGCGGCGATAAAGCTTAGGGCGTTGAACAGCACCTCGGACGCCTCTCCCTCTGCGGCGCAACGCAGGTAGGCCGCGCTGATGAGGTTAGTCTCTGCCGCGGCGGCAAGTACGCCCTTGGCAAGCCGCCGCGCCACTTCGCTGCGGCCGAGGTAGTGCAGCGTCGCCATGACACCGCACAGAAAATCGTCGCCTGACGGGGTCAGCCCCGGTCCTAGGCCGATCAACGCTGCTAGCGCAGGCGGCGGCCGCGGCGAACCGCTCAGTGCTGCGGTCAACCAATCCCGTAGCGCAGCGATTGCGGCTGCGGCGCTGCGCAACAGCGGGTCCGGCATCTCCTCGTTGGCAGACGCGATGGGAGCGAGCGGTGCCGCAAGTAATGCGCCAAATCCGCCCGGCGCGCGCTGGCGCACGGCTGCCGCCAAACGCGCAAGCCCGGCATGGACGGCCGGGACAGAAACTGCGACTGCGACGGGAGCCTGCCAAGACACCGCCTCCGCGCAGTCGAACCGATGGCGAGCGCCGACCAACAGCGTCGCATCGTCGCGCACGACCGGCGCGCCGTTCGCCACGCGGTCGCTCCACGATAGCCCCGGGGGCATCCAACACAGCGCGTTGAGCGGGCCTTGTCCGATGTCGCGGCTGCCCAGGCAGACCACGGCATCGCCAAACCGAACGTAGAAGCTGCGGCGGAATACGGCGATCAAGTAGCCACGCCGGCGGTCACCCATCAGCATGCGAGCGGTGCGCCCAAGGCTCTCGACCGTGAAACATTCCTCGGCCGACGTCGCATTTGCTGCGGCCGCCGGCGCGGCCGTCCGTGGCGTTGGCGAAGCGCATGAGGTCGGGCCATCGCAATGGTTCGGTCCCAACGCCTCCTGCCAAGTGTCACGAGTCGGCGACAATGTGCGTTCCGGTCTCGCCGTGCAGCACGGCCATTGCTTCATCCAGACGCCCGATCATGACGTGCCGGCCTCCGCGTTCCAAATACTGGATCGCCGCGTCGATCTTCGGTCCCATGCTTCCCGGCAAGAAATGCCCCTCGGCATGGAGTCGGCGAATCTCGCCAAGCGTCACGCGATCTAGAGCCTGCTCATTCGGTTTGCCGAAGTTGATCGCCACCCGCGACACGGGGCTGAGAATCATGAGATCGGCGATGCCGAGCACATTGGCCATAAGCGCCGACGTCCGATCCTTGTCGATCACCGCCTCGATGCCGCGACGCTGCCCTTTCGGGCCGCGGACTACCGGAATGCCGCCGCCGCCGCCGGCAATAGCCACGGCGCCACTCTTTGCGACGGCCTGGACCAGGGAAATGTCGACGATGTGCTTGGGATGCGGTGACGGCACGACATATCGCCAGCCGCGGCCGGAATCCTCACGCATTTCCCATCCGAACTCGTTGTGCAGCAACCGCGCCTCCTGCTCGGAATAGAAATAGCCGATTGGCTTGGACGGATTTTTGAACGCCGGGTCATCAGGATCGACCTCGACCTGGGTCAGCAGACAGACCACATGGCGGGAATTGCCTTTATCGCGCAACGCATTCTCGAATGCCTGCATCAGCAGGTAGGCGATTCCGCCCTGGCTGTGGGCGACGCAGATGTCGAGTGACATCGGGGCAACGCGACCGCGAGCGAGCGACTGGCGGAGCATGATCTTGCCCACCACCGGTCCGTTGCCGTGGGTGATGATCAGCTCCTGGTTCAGCTCCATAATCGGCAGCAGCGCCTCTCCCAAAGCCGCTGCCACGCGCACCTGCTCGGCCGGGGTGCCTAGAATACCCTCGGGATGAATCGCATTGCCGCCGATCGCAATGAGCAGGCGCCCAGGGATTTCACCACGCAGCGACATTGAATGTCCTCGACTCCGCGTCCGCGCATCGTTGCGCCAGCACCGGTTTCAGCCGACGGCGTGTTCCCACGACATCGGCGGCAGATGTCGCAAACCAGAAAAGATAGGCCATCGTTCTCGAAAGAGCAAAATTTTCGAATTTAGGATTTCTCATTCGAGTCGGGGGTGGGGTGCGGGTGAAATTCCCCATCCCATGTAGCCAAACATCGTGTACAAAGAATTGGGAGGGGCGACGGCGATCTACTCGGCGCATTCCCGAGAACCTCACAGCCTATGAAGCGGTGAACAGGGGTCGCGCGGACCCGCATGCCAGGTCGATGTTCGGTCAGGAGACAGGACGTTGGAAAAGATCGAAAACGCGAACGCGGAATCGTTGCGCAGGATGTTGCGCGCTGATCCTGTTCTCGTCGACGTGCAGCCGGCCGGGAGGATCATAAAAGGACTCGGCGAAGGTGTGATCCTGCACTCCGGCCCTCCAATCGCCTGGGAACGGATGTGCGGTCCAATGCAGGGAGCCGTTTGCGGAATTGCCGTGTTCGAAGGCTGGGCGGACGATCTCCGGCAGGCGCAGAATGCCGCTGCCACCGGGCGTTTCAC
This sequence comes from Xanthobacteraceae bacterium, assembly GCA_049284935.1. Taxonomy (GTDB): domain Bacteria; phylum Pseudomonadota; class Alphaproteobacteria; order Rhizobiales; family Xanthobacteraceae; genus BOG-931. The sequence continues at coordinate 7,504 of JBAPYW010000098.1, read as the reverse complement.
ATTTCACCCCAACCATCATTTCGGCGCAGTAGGCCCGATGACGGGAATGACCACCGTCAGCCAGCCCGTCTTCCTCGTCGAGAACCGGGCCTTCGGCAATCGTGCCTTCTGCACCATCAACGAAGGTCTGGGCAAGGTCATGCGTTTCGGCGGCAATGACGCCGAGGTGCTCAACCGTCTGCGCTGGATCGCCGACGTTCTCGGTCCTGCGCTTTCCACGGCGTTGCGCCAGTGCGGCGGCGTACCGCTCAAGGGGTTGATCGCACGCGGACTGGCCATGGGCGACGAGATGCACCAGCGTAATATTGCCTGCTCGTCGTTATTGCTACGCGAGATCGCACCGTCGCTTGCCATCACGGTCGGCGACAGCAAGCGCCTAGCCGAGATTTTCGCTTTCATCGCCGGCAATGATCAGTTCTTTCTCAACATCGCGATGGCGATGGCAAAGGCGATAACCGATCCGGCGAAAGGCATCGCGGGTTCGACCGTCGTCACCGCCATGTGCCGGAACGGCACCGACTTCGGCATGCAGGTCAGCGCTACCGGGGATGATTGGTTCACCGCACCGGTCGAGGTACCGACCGGCATGTATTTTCCCGGCTATTCCGAGCGCGACGCCAATCCCGACATGGGCGATTCGGCGATTGTCGAGACAATCGGACTGGGCGGCTTTGCCATGGCGACCGCGCCGGCGGTCGCCGGCTTCGTCGGCGGCGGCTCCGCCAGCGAGGCGTCCCAGTATACGCGTGCCATGTATGAGATTACGATCGGCCGCAATCCCGACTGGACCATGCCGAACCTCGATTATGCCGGCGTCCCCACAGGAATCGACATCCGCAAAGTGCTGCGCACCGGCATACTGCCGTACATCAACACCGGGATCGCCCACCGTGAGCCCGGTATCGGCCAGGTCGGGGCCGGAATCGCTCGCGCGCCGTTAGCCTGCTTCGAGCAGGCGCTGGTCGCGGTAGCCGCCAGCCTCGGGATCGCATGAGCGAAAGCAGCGGCGAAATCTCCGGCCAACACTGCGGGCCAACTCCGGCGGTGAATGTCAGTGCGGACGGTGCAGCATCGCCGGCTGCCGCGACACCGTCTTGCGGCCGCGCTTGAAGGCGTAGAGCACCGGCGTTATTTCGGCGACGGCCGATTCCGGACTCGCCGCATCGAGCACCACCAGATCGGCGGATTTGCCGACGGCGAGCCCATACTCCTTGAGACGCATCATCTCGGCCGGACGCCGCGTCACCATATTGAAGCACTCGCGCATGTCCGCCTGCTTTCCGACCTGACAGATATTGGCGTATAGGTTAGCCATGCGTATCTGCGAGCAATCGCCAAACGGCGTGAATGGATTGAGAATATTGTTACTCGACAGCGAGCAGTTCACGCCGTGGTCCAACAGCTTGTGCGCTGGCACCACACCGCGGGTGACATTGTGGTCGTGCCTGTGCTGGCGGCCCATCAGATAAAGATCGGTCGACGGCAGCACGGTGAGCGCCACTCCTGCATCGGCGAGCCGCTTCGCCATGGCGTCGAATGCCGGCATTGAGAGGCTCACCGCTTTGGTGACGTGGCCGATGGCGACGCGGCCGCCATATTGGAATTCCTCGGTGCGCTTGCAAACGTGTTCGAGGTCCATGCCCTCGGCGGTCGGGCCGAAATCGAGATGCAGGTCGATGTCGATGTCGTAATCCCGCGCCAGCTCAAAAATCCGGTCGATCTGGCCGGACGGATTGCTGTCGGTATAAGGCGCGCCGCCGATCGCGCGGCAGCCGCGTTCGAGCGCCTCGACCATCAGCTCGTCGGTGCCTGGATTGTTGAGGAGGCCTTCCTGCGGGAAGACGCAAATCTGCAGGTCGATGGCCCAGTCATATTGCTTAAGAAGCGGCAGCACGCCTTCGAGCCCGCGCAGGCCTACGCCAGGATCGACTTCGAGATGCGTGCGCATATGGGTGGTGCCTTGCAGGATCGCCTTTTCGAGCGTGCGCACGGCGCGGGAATAAACATCCTCGGGCGTGAAGGCGGCCTTCGCCCGCGCGGATTCGGCAATCGCCTCTTCGATGTCGCCCTTTTCCAACTTCGCACGATCAAGGATGCACGATTTGTCAAGGTGGATGTGGGTCTCGACGAAGCCAGGCGAAACCAGCCGACCGCCGAGATCGATGATCTCACCCTCAGCGGCGAGGCCGGGCACAACCGCGGCGATCCGTCCACCGGCGATGCCGATGTCGGTCAATTCGTGCTCGGCGCCGAGGCGCCGCGCGTTCTTGAGAATGACGTCCATTATTTCCTCGCTCGGTCTACGATCCCCAATCACAACACGGCGCCGCGATCGCCGAGATAGGCCCGCAGCAGCGCCGGGTCCTGGCCGACCTCGTGCGCGGTGCCCGAATGCCTGATGGTGCCCGATTGCAGCACATAGGCCCGGTCGGCGACCGACAGCGCGAGCGCCGCCATCTGGTCGACCAGCAGGATGGTGGTGCCCTCCTCGCGCAGTTCCGCCAGCAGGTCATAAAGCGTTTCCAGAAGTCTTGGGGCAAGCCCGAGCGACGGCTCATCGAGCATCAGAACCTCGGGACGCGCCATCAGGCCGCGGGCAATCGCCAGCATCTGCTGTTCGCCGCCGGAGAGAAGACCAGCGCGTTGATGCTGCCGCGCCTTGAGGGCGGCGAACCGGTCGAGCAGCGTTTGGATCATGCCCTCCTCGTTGGCGGAGGTGCGCGCATAGGCGCCGAGCCGCAGGTTGTCGATCACACTCAGCTCAGGAAAAATCTGGCGGCCTTCCGGCACCAGGATCAGCCCCTTGCGAGCGATCGCATCGCCCGCCAGCTGATCGATGCGTGCGCCAAGAAAACGCACCTCGCCGCCGATGGGCCTGATCAATCCGGAGAGTGCGCGCATCAGCGTCGTCTTGCCCGCACCGTTGGTGCCGAGCACGGCGACGAACTCGCCTTTGGTGATGTCGAGCGCGGCATCGCGAACGATGGTCGCGGCGCCGTAGCCGGCCGAGAGCGCATGCACCGTCAGCAAAGGAGATTCCCGCGCCGGTAGCGCGTGCTCGCGCCTGCGGTCGATCTGCTCGACGGCTCCGAGATAGGCCTCGAGCACGGCCGGTTCGGCGGCAACCTGGAACGGCGGCCCTTCGGCGATCTTGATACCGGCATCGAGCACGACGACATGGCGCGAGACGCCCATCACCAGATCCATGTCATGCTCGACTAGGATCACGGTCATGCCGATCGCGGCGAGTTTGCGCAGCAATTCGCCGATCGCGGCCTTGTCTTCGGCGTCGAGGCCCGCGGCCGGCTCGTCGAGCACCAGCACGGCAGGGCGAATGGCGATCGCGCGCGCGATCTCCACCAGGCGTTTGTCGACATGCGAAAGCGCGCCCGCCGGCGCGTCGACGCTGCCCTTATAACCGGCGAAGGCGAGCACGCTTTCGGCCATCTCGGCGGCCTCGGTGTCGTGCATCGCGGCCAGCAGCGCGCGCAGGCCGAGCCGACCGCGCCGCAACGCGATCAGAATGTTGTCGAGCACCGACATGGTCGGGAACAACTGGCTAGTCTGATACGTCCGGGCGATCCCGGTGCGCGGAATTTGATAGGCGCGAAGCTCCGAGATGGTCCGCTCGCCGAGCTTCACCGTCCCATCATCGGGCCGGTAGAAGCCGCAGATGGCGTTGAGCGCCGTGCTCTTGCCGGCGCCATTGGGCCCGATGATGCTGGTGATTGCGCCGGGCTCTGCATCGAAGCTGAGATCCCTGACCGCGCGGACGCCGCCGAAACTCACCGCCAGATTGCGCACCGCAAGACCGTGGCCGGTCGTGCCCGTGGCGAAAAAGCCCTCGACATCGCGTCGCTGGCGCGGCGCCGCCGCGCGGCGGGCCGTCGGCAACAGCCCGGCGACGACGCCGACCAGGCCGGCCGGCGCCAGACGCAGCACCGCCAACATCAGCAGGCCGACGAACAGCAGCCGGTATTGCCCGAGCGTCGCCAAGAGTTCCGGCAGCAACACCACAACGCAAGCGCCGATCAGCGGCCCGAGGACGCGGTCGGCGCCGCCGAGCATGACGACGAGCAGGAACAGAATAGACTGGAAGAACGGAAAAGATTCGGGACTGATAAAATTACTGATCGAAGCATAGACGCCGCCGGCAATTCCGGCCGCGACAGCCGAGATGGCGAAGGCCGTGGTGCGAATGAGCGTCGGATTGAGGCCGATCGACGTAGAGGCGGATTCGGAATCCCGCACTGCGCGCATCGCATTACCCCAGGCACTGTCGCTGAGCCGCGCGAAAGCAAAGGTCGCCAGTACGGTGAGCGCGACGGTCAGGTAGGCAATGCCTTTCTCGCCGATGTCGGCGCCAAAGAGGTTCGGACCGGGTATGCCGGAGAGGCCGTTCCATCCGCCGGTCAGGCCCTCCCACTCCGCGGCGCTCTGCTCGACGACAAAGCCGAAGGCGATGGTCACCATGGCAAGGTACGGACCACGCACCCGCAGCGCCGGGATGGCCAGCAGCGCGCCGGCCGATCCGGAGATCACGCCGCTGACGGCGAGCGCCGGCCAGAACGACCATTCGTAGGTGGTCGTCAGGAGGCCGACGGCGTAGGCGCCGATCGCGTAAAACGCCACATGCCCGAGCGAGATCTGGCCATTGAGCCCCAACAGCACGTTGAGCCCGATGCCGACGATCGCGGTCAGGCCAACCAGGACGATGATGAAGGTCTGGTAGCTGTTGCCCCGGGCGATGAGGAAACAGACGACGGCGATGACGATCGCCGCCGCAGCGGCTCGCTGCCAGCTCATACTTTCCTCAACTCGGAGCGGCCGAACAGGCCGTTCGGCCGCAAGGCGAGCGCCAAAATGACCAGCGCGAAGGTGACGATCTGGGTGTAGGTCGAGCCCAACAGCGCCGTGATCAGCGCCTCGGCGAGGCCGTAGATCAGGCCGGCCAGCACTACGCCCCAGGCGCTTTCGATGCCGCCGAGGATCGCGACTGCGAAGGCCTTGATGCCGAACAGCGTGCCCATGGTCGAGGAGATCGTGAACAAGGGCGCAATCAGAATGCCGGCAATGCCCGCGAGCAAACCCGACAGCGCGAACGCGATTTCGACCACGCGTTCGACCCGAATGCCCATCAGCCGGGCGGCATCCTTGTTCTGAACGACGGCGAGCAGCGCCCTGCCGTGCCGCGACGTTGCAAACAACGCTTGCAGTCCGGCTGCCACCACCAGGCCGATCACCGGAATGAGCGCCTGAATATACTGGATTCTGACGCCGGCGACGGCGAAGCTGCCGGTGGTGAGTGCTCCTGGGGGCATGCCGCGCGGGTCCTTGCCGAACGTGAACAGCACGACGTTATCGATGACCATGCCGAGCGCGACGGTTGCGATTAACCAGGAATTCGAGCCGCGCGCCGCGAACGGGCGCACCGCGACGCGCTCGACTACGACGCCCCAGAGCGTGCAGGCCGCAAGTGCGAGCACAATCGCCAGAGTCAACGGCCACCCCAGCGTCACCCAAAACGTGAAGCAAACCACCGCACCCAGCATCATGGTCGAGCCCTGGGCAAAATTCACGGTCCGCGACACCGCGTGGGTGACGTGAAAGCCGAGCGCGAGCAGTCCATACATGCTGCCGAGGCCGAGCCCGGAAATGATCGCGGATGCAATCAGCATCGGGAGTTGCTCATGGCGGCTTCGAACATCGACCCCGCTCATTCCCGCGAATGCGGGATTCCAGATCTGCACGCAGGGCGCAAAGAGCCGGGTCCCCGCTTTGCGGGGCGCCCCATCGCGCGGTTGCGTAATGGGGACGCCCCGGAGCGACGAGCGAGGACTGAACGATCATTCTGCGCGCTAGGCCGGGGTGCACCGCGCGCCCATCGCTCAATTCACCGGAACGATCTTGCCGCCCTCGTAGTGCACCATGATGTAGTCGTCGGGGCCGAGCCCATCGTGGTTGTCGTGGGTGAACGGCCGCTCATAGGTCTTGATCAGCCCCTCGTAGGGAGCCTTCAAGTCTTCCAACGCGGCGCGGATGGCGTCCGCATCGGTGGAGCCCGCTTGCGCGATGCCGAGCGCCAAGAGATGCATCGCATCGTAGGCGTCGGCGGTGCCGACCGGCGCGACCACATCCTGAGGCCCCTTGATCTGGGGATATTTCTTCTCCAGCGCCGCCAGCACTCGCTGGCCAACGGGTCCCTGCTTACCGAAGAAGCTGTAGGTCTGGACAAAATCCGCTTCGCCTGCGGTCGGTCCGGCCAGCTCCGGAAAACGGCCGCCGGAAATGCCCCAATGCGACACCACGGGGACGTTCCATCCCATGCGCTCTCGCGACTTCATCACTTGCGCGCCGGGCGCGGCATTGGCGACAAGAATGATGGCATCGGCACCGGCATCCTTAAGCCGCGCCAGTTGCGGCACCACGTCGACATCGGCGTTCTCGAATTTTTCGACGCCAGCGATCGCGACCGAAGGATCCGTCTTGCTGGCGGCAATCAGTCCCTTCTCATTGCCCTGGCCCCAGGGATTGTTGATCAGCATCAGGCCGGCTTTTTTCGAGCCGAACTTCTGGTGGGCAAATCTCAGCAACCTGACGTCGACCAGCGCGTCGACCGCCGAGATGCGGAACGCAAAATTCGGATCGGCGCCGTTGCGCGTGATACCGGTACCAGCCGCCCACACCCCCATGTAGATGCGTTTTTCCTTGTTGAGCAACGGCACCATCGCCAGCGACACCGGCGTGTCGAGGCCGCCAAAGATCGCCGCGACGTTCTCGGAAATAAGCTCGCGCGCGGCGATCAGCCCCTTCGGCGGGCTTGATTCGTCGTCGCGCTGCACTAGCATCAGCATGCGGCCGCCAAGGAGACCCCCCTTGGCATTGATTTCGTCGATCGCTAGCGTCAGCCCGCGGGTGATCGCCTCACCGGACTGCGCGGAGGCGCCCGACAGCGCCGCGACTTGTCCGATCTTGATCGGATCGGCGGCGAATGCCGAAACCATTCCATAAAATACACCGTAAAATACAAGGGCGGCGCCGAGCGTGACCGAACACGTCATGCGAGCGCATCGCCGCAGCGATCCTCTCATCTGCGTTCTCCTGTTGTCCCCGGGGCTAGGCCTCGTAAGAGGCCCGAAAAATAATGATCCGCAAGAAACGCTGCTTTGTCAATTTGCCAGGTAGCTCATTGCTTGCTTGCGGAATCTACGGTTCTAGGCGTCCTTTTCCAAAATTGGATGCTCGTGGCATTGGCCATCGTCGCGTTGGGGATTTTCCAGCCATGCCAAAAGTGGCGATCGGTTTTACATAGCCTCTTGTTCTGAGCCACGCCCTGTACACTGGCTGGCTGGGGCGGGAGGATTCGAACCTCCGAATGGCGGAATCAAAATCCGAAGGTTTCTCTTTTCTATTCATAAGACATTCTGAAAACGACGGGAAATTCGGCTTCAATGGTATCAACAGGTTAGGTCGCGTTTCAGAAAGCGAACAGGGGCTGCCAGCC
>JBAPYW010000097.1:0-32303 GCA_049284935.1 Xanthobacteraceae bacterium | reverse complement strand
AAGGTCTGGCTCAGCCCCAAGCCAAGCATGATCCTCATTCTCAATTTGCGCAAGAATCAATCAACGATTGATTACAAAATCAGCACAATTGACTTAGACCAAAAAATAATCATTCGCGAAAGACAGCTATTTCACGGCGTGATTTCCGCCCGCCCCGGCGCAGTCAACCGCAAGCCCAGAAGGTGGAGGACTAAGGCGCAATCGGAATCCGCGCCGGATGGATCGGCTGGAACTGCGCGAGCAACCGAATCGCCTTGAGATCGACGAACTCCACACGCCGATCGTTCACCGCAATCAACCCTTCGGCGCGAAGCTGACCCATCGTGCGGTTCAGATGCGGCACGCTCAGACTGAGCGCGTCGCTCATCATTTCCTGCGTGAATGGCAGGTCGAAGGCGAGCTGTTCGCCGCGCCCGACCATGACCAGCCGGCAATGGATTTCCAGCAGGAAATGCGCCAGCCGTTCCATCGGGGTGCGGCGGCCGATATTGATGATGTGCTCGGCGTAGAGGGCGGCTTCCTGCACGGCGAGCCAGCTCAGTGCGAGACCGAATTTCGGCCGCCGGTAACAAAGGCCGACGAACGTATCGAGCGAACAGACTTGCAGTTCCATGTCGGTGACGGCGATGACCGAGCAAGCCGCACGGTCGAGAAAACTGCCCGGCAGCCCCACCACGTCGCCCGGCAGCAGGAAGTTGACGATCTGACGCTTGCCGTTGCGCAGCAGCTTGTAGCGGGCGGCGAAGCCACCCTTGACGAAGCACAGCTTGTTGAATTCGTACCCGTCGAGGACGAGGTCACGCCGCCTCTTGACCGGCAGCTCGGTCTCGATCACGGCGCGCAGGCTTTGCAGATCCGGCAGCGTGAGGTCGATGAAATTTCTCAGCCGCGTGATTAAAGGATCGTCACGCCAAATGTCCTTGGTCGCGCCGGTCGGTCCGCGCGTGGCGATCGTCCTGAGGGACACGTCGTTCATTTTCGTAATCTGGATCAATAAGCACGATTAAAGCTACCCCTACGAAAGACGGTCACACTGCACGTCCGAAAATTAACGAACCAGGGAGGTTCATGTGACTACTGATAAAAAACCTTCATCCCAAGGCGTTTCGCGCCGCCATCTCCTGCGGCAAGCGGTCGCAACCGGCGCAGGTCTTGGTGTCCTGTCGGCCGGCGGAAGGCGCCTTGGCTTCGCGCCTGCCTGGGCCGCGGATCATCCGCCGCTCGGCACTTGGCCGGAGGGGTCATCCGGCAGTTCGGTCACCATCGGCGCTACCGTGCCGCGTACCGGAGCCTATGCCGTGCAGGGCGAAGATGAGCTCAAGGGGATGGAGCTTGCCGTCGAGCACATCAATAGCGGTCATCCGCTGATTAAGAAAATCGCGCCGAAGGTCAGCAAGGGCGTGCTCGGCAAGGAAGTGAAACTGGTCGTCGCCGACTCCGGCGCCAAGCCGAACAATGCGGTGCAGGAGCAGCAGACCTTCATCAACGAAAACAAGATCATCGCAATGACCGGCTCGACCTCGTCGGCCGTAGCGGTGGCGCTTAATAAGTTCGCGGAGCGCGAGAAAGTGCTCTACCTAGTGGCGATTTCCGGCTCCAACGACACCACCGGCAAGGACTGCACGCGCTATAGCTTCCGCCAGTGCTTCTATGGCGAGACTGCTGCCAATGCGATCGGCCCCGTGCTGGTGAAAAACTTCGGCAAGAATCGCAAAGCCGCGTTCATGACGCCGGACTACACCTACGGCCACACCGTCACCCAGTCGGTGAACGACTACCTGACCAAGAACGGCGGCTGGACGATGGTGACTAACCAAGTCTCTCCGCTCGGCACCCAGGACTTCAGCCAATACCTTACCAACATCAGCAACTCCGGCGCTGAGTTCATCGTCAACGTGAACTGGGGCCGCGACGCCGTGCTGTCGATCCAGCAGGCCAAGCAGTTCGGCCTCACACCGAAGATGAAGATGGTGATCCCCTATCAGATCCCCTTCCTCGCCAAGGAAGTCGGTCCGGAGCTCACCGAAGGCGTCTTCGCCGCCACCGATTTCTGGTGGACCCTGGAGGACAAATACCCGCTGGCTAAGATGTTCGTCGAAGCCTTCGACAAGAAGTACGGCTATCGGCCCGAATGGGGCGCCGAGAACGCTTACATGCAGTTCGCGATCTGGGCGCGCATGGTGTCGGAAGCCGGCACCTTCTATCCGCCGGACGTCATCAAGCAGTACGAGAAGGGCGAGACCTTCCCGTCCATGGTGGGCGACGTGCACTTCCGCCCTGAGGATCATCAATTGGTCCGTCCCGTCATCATCGTCCGCGGCAAGAAGCCGAGCGACATGAAAAACAAGGAGGACTACTGGGAGGTCCTCGAAGTCGTTCCCGGCGAGCCGCTGATGCAGAAGCCGGACGCGTTCGGCTGCCATCTCGGCGACTACGCCTGACGGCCGCAGAGGCCATCTCCGCAGCGACGCGGAGTTAGCCATCCACCACGCCGTGGCCGGGCCCGAGGCGCGAAGCCCGTCTTCGCTTCTTGCGGCCCGGCCACTTGCCTGTTGCAAGACGCCGTGAATGCCCGGCATAAGTCCGCGTACGACAAAACGGAACTGGCGCAAAATGCAGCGCAATAAATCGCGGATCGCAGCGTGATCAACTGGGCTAATTTTGTCTCGCAGGTATTCAACGGGGTTGTGCTCGGCGCGCTTCTGGCGCTGATCTCGTCCGGCCTGACGATCATCTACGGCACGCTCGGCGTCCTCAATCTCGCACATGGGGCGATGTTCATGCTGGGCGGCTATGCGGGCTGGGTCGCCTACAGTTATTCGGGTTCTTTTGTCCTCGCGGTATTTGCCGGCTCGCTGTTCGTCATGCTGGTCGGAGTGTTGATGGAACGTGTGGTCATCCGTCACTTCTATTCCCGACCGCACGAGGACCAGCTTCTGGTCACATTCGGTCTCGGCATCGTATTCGTGGAGACCGTCCGCTTTTTCTTCGGCAGCCTGTCGAAGGCCGTGTACGCACCGCCCGCCCTGGTTGGCATCACGCCGATCGGCTTTATGTTCTATCCGACCTACCGGCTGGCGTTGCTCGGCATCGTGGCGGTGGCGCTGATCGCGCTCTACTTCGTGCTTTATCGCACCCGCATCGGCATGATCGTGCGCGCGGGAATCGAAGATTCCGTCATGGTCGATGCACTCGGCATCGACGTCGACAAGGTTTTCATGCTGGTGTTCGGCATAGGCGCCATGGCGGCGGGCTTCGCCGGCATCGTCAACGCACCGGTGGTGTCGATCGCGCCCGACGTCGGCGAGGCCATCCTGGTGCAGACCTTCGTCGTCATCGTCATCGGCGGCGTCGGCTCGTTCCCGGGAGCCATCCTGGGCGGCTTGATTGCCGGCGAGATCATCAGCATTACGTCGATGTTCAATCCCGGCTACTCCTACGTCATGCTCTTCGTGGCGATGACGCTGGTGCTGGTGCTGCGTCCCTATGGCCTGTTCGGCACCATCGGCCGCGAATGAGCGCGATCGCGTGATGTCGAGGCGCAGCCCCCTTCTGGTCGAAGCGCTGACGGCGATCGGGCTGATCGCCGCGCCGTTCGTCCTGCCCTATCTCGGCTTTGCGCCGACGACGATGAGCCGCATCATGGTGTGGGGCCTGTTCGGCATCGGCTTCGACATCCTGTTCGGCGTTACCGGCCTGTTGTCGTTCGGCCAGTCGGCGTTCTACGGCACCGGCGGCATGATTGCCGCCTATCTGCTCGCGGTCGTCGGTTTTCCGCACGTCGTGACTTCGCTGATCATCGGCATGGTCGCGGCGACCATCATCGGCTATCTGGTCGGGCTGATCGCGCTTAGGCGCACCGGCATCTATTTCGCCATGATCACCGTGGCGATTGCCGAAGTCTTCTATTTCGTCGAGTTCAATCCGCTCTCGGCCTATACCGGCGGCGAGAACGGCCTGCCCGGCGTACCGGCGCCGGCGCTTCCACTCGGCTTCACTACCATTCAGTTCAATACCGATTGGTCGATCTATGCGTTCCTGGCGTTCTGGTATTTCGTCGGCCTCGTGATTGCGCTGCGCATCGTGCGCTCCCCGGTCGGCGCGGTATTGAGCGCCATCCGCGACAACCCGCTGCGCGCCGCCGCCGTCGGCCATAACATCCACAGCTACAAGCTGACGGCGTTCGTTATCGCCGCGGCCTACGCCGGATTTGCCGGCGGGTTGCTCGGCGTCATGCAGGGCTTCATGCCGCCGGAGGCGTTCACATTCGATACGTCGGGTCAGCTCGTCATGCAGACCGCGATCGGCGGCGCCGGCACGCTGTTTGGACCGCTCGTTGGTGCCGCGGTATGGCTTTATCTGAGCGACTTCTTTCAGAACACGGTTCACCTCGGCGCCACCTGGAAGCTGGTGCTCGGCCTCGTCTTCGTGCTGCTCGTCTGCTTCCTGCGCCGCGGCTTAGTCGGCGCCATCAAGGATCTCTACGAATTCCTCATCCGCCAGCTCGCCGCGCGCAGCGAACTCAAGACGTCTCCGTTGAGCGCCGCGACGGTGAACGAGCGCGGCGCCGCCACGCCGATGCGGGCAATCGCACCGTCCGCCGCGGGCATGACTCGCCGGCGGCAGCCAAGCGACAGCTCAGGACCGGTCCTGCAGGCAACCCGCCTTAGCAAGCGCTTTGGCGGTCTTGTCGCCAACCGCGATATCAATTTTGAGGTCAGCCGCGGCGAGCGGCGCGGCATCATCGGTCCCAACGGCGCCGGCAAGACCACGTTCTTCAAGATGCTGACCTGCGAGGTGAAGCCCACCTCCGGCAGCATCGTGTTCGAGGGCCGCGACATCACCGGCATGGACGTGACCGACGTCTGCCAGCTCGGCTTGACCAAGAGCTATCAGGTCAACCAGCTGTTCACACGGCTCACTGTGCGCGAGAACATAACCATTGCCGCGCTCGCAGAATTACGCGGCAAGTTTCGCCTCGACATGCTGCGATCGATGCCGGCGATCCATGGATTGGCCGAGCAGGTCGCACACACGCTGGCGCTGGTCGATCTCACTTCCCGCGCCGACATGCCGGTTGCGGCGCTCGCCTACGGCGAGAAGCGGCGTCTGGAAGTTGGTCTCGCTCTCGCCACGTCGCCGACGCTGCTGCTGCTCGACGAACCGCTCGCCGGCATGAGCCCCCTTGAGCGATTGGAAATGGTCCAGCTGCTCAAATCGATCAGCCGGGGTCGCACCATGATCATCGTCGACCACGACATGGATTCGCTGTTCGAGCTGGTGGAACGCGTCACCGTCCTGCAGGAAGGGCGCGTGCTGGTGGAAGGCACGCCCGAGGCGATCAAGGGCAACAAGGCGGTGCAGGAAGCCTATCTCGGCGGAGTGGTGCAAGCATGAGCCTGCTCGAGGTCAAGGGCCTCAACACCTATTACGGGGATTCGCACATCCTGTTCGACGTCGCGCTCGAGGTCGAGCGCAACGAGGTGGTGGCGCTGCTCGGCAGGAACGGCGCCGGCAAGTCGACGACGTTGAAGAGCCTGATGGGCGTCGTGCAACCGCGCGCCGGCTCCATCGTGCTCGACGGCGTCGAGATCGCCGGCAAGAAGAGCCATGCCATCGCGCAGGCCGGCATGCAGCTCGTCCACGAACACCGCCGCATCTTCGGCAGCCTCAATGTCGAGGAAAATATCATCCTCGCCGGTCTGACCGCACCGAACCGCTGGCCGCTCGAACGCATCTACGCGATGTTCCCGCGGCTCAACGAACGGCGCAACAGCCGCGGCACCGACCTCTCCGGCGGCGAGCAGCAGATGCTGGCGATCGCCCGCGCGCTGGTGCGCGAGCCGAAACTTCTGCTGCTCGACGAGCCGTTCGAGGGGCTGGCGCCGATCATCGTGCGCGACCTTCTCGCTACCTGCCGCGATCTGGCCAAAACGGGGCAGACGATCCTGATCGTCGAACAGAACATCTCCGCGGCGATGACGCTCGCCGACCGCGTCTACATCATCAGAAACGGCCATATCGTCGAGATGCTGACCGCCCAGCAAGTGCGCGGCCAGCCCGACGCACTGCACCGCCATCTCGGCGTTTAGAGTGTCGCCGGGCTGCTCTGCGCGCCGACCAGGGCGGCATCGGCAAATTGACAAATGGCAGGAATGAATCGACGCTGCGCGGTGCCATGCGCCCGATGCGCAGTCTCGGGGCTCAAATCATGACGCTCACTGACATTTCGACCGCCGCACCGGCGCCGCCCGCGGCTCCGTTGCAGGACCTCTCGGCGCGTGAGATTGCCCGTCGCATCGCCGCCGGCGATCTGTCGTCCAGCGAAACCGTCGAACACTTCATTGCTCGGCTCAAGGCCGTCAACGGTAAGCTCAACGCCGTCGCCGTCGACCTCTTTGAGAGCGCGCGCGAAACCGCGGCGAACGTCGACAAGGCCCTGGCGCGTGGCGAGAAATTGGGGCCCCTCGCCGGCCTGCCGGTCACTATCAAGGAATGTTTCGATCTTGCCGGCACGGCATCGACATTCGGCCTGCCGTCTCGCCGCGATATCATCGAACGCCGAGACGATCCCTATGTCGCGGCGCTGCCCGCGGCCGGCGCGATCCCAATCGCCAAGACCAACCTGCCGCAGCTTATGATCTTCACGGAGACCGACAATCCGCTGTACGGACGCACCGACAATCCGTGGGATCCGGAGAGGTCCTGCGGCGGCAGCAGCGGCGGCGAAGCCGCCGTCATCGCCGCCGGCGGCTCGCCGCTCGGGCTCGGCAACGATATCGGCGGCTCGCTGCGCATTCCCGCGGCTTTTTGCGGGATCGCCTCGATCAAGCCGACCGCGGGACGCCTACCCGATCATTGTGGCCATGGCCTGCCGATCGGGCAGCGAGGAATCCCAGCGCAGGCCGGACCGATGGCGAGGCATGTGGAAGACCTGACGATGGCGTTGAGCGTGCTCGACCACGCCCGCGATCCATTCGTCGACCCTGGGCCGGAGTTCGGCAATCCGGCGGGCGTCGATGTAAGCCGCTTGCGCTTTGCGACATTCACCGACGACGGCGAGTTCCCGGTGGCGCCGGCGGCACGGCGCGCCGTCGCCGAAGCGGCCGGGTTCCTCACCGCGGCCGGAGCAAAGCCGGTCGCCTGGCAGCCGCCGGATTTGCGGCGCGTCAGCGATCTGTTCTTCGCTTGCCTCTCCGCCGACCGGGCCCAGGCGTTTCGGCGGCTCTTGCGCGGCAACAAGGTCGACCGCCACGTCCGACCTCTCCTGCTGACGGCGGCGATGCCGATGTGGCTACGCGGCATTGCCGGTTTCGCGCTGGATGCTCTCGGCCAACCCCGTTCCGCCCTCACCCTTCGCCGCTTCGGTTCCGGAAGCGCCGACCAATATTGGCAGACGGTCGAAGCGATCGAGAATTTCCGCCACGAAATGTTGCGGTCGTTCGAACAGGCCGACGGCGGGCCGATCGACCTTATTCTTTGTCCCGCCTATCCGGTGCCCGCGGTCCGGCACGGCGCAACCGAGCGGATGCCGATGCCGGGCGCTTATGCTCCGCTCGCCAATGTCAGCGGCTTTCCTGCCGGAATTGCACCGGTTACCCGGGTGCGGCCCGGCGAAGAAAGCGAACGCCCGGCAAGCCGCGATCAGGTCGATGGCGTGGCCCGCGAAGCCGAGCGCGGCAGCGCCGGTTTGCCGATCGCCGTGCAGGTGATCGCGCGGCCCTGGCGCGACCACACCGCGCTCGCCGTCATGGCCAAGATCGAGGCCGCGGCGCGGTTGCAGCCAGACTATCCCGCGCGGCCGCCGCTATGAGCGACCCGCTTGCCGCAATGCCGGACGCTGCCGCAAAAATGCGCGCGATCTTCGACACCCAACGCGCGGCATTTGTGCGCGCGGGAGCGCCGTCTCTTGAAGAGCGCCGCGCGGACCTGACAAAGCTTGGTGAGGCGATCGGCCGGAGTGCCAGTCGCCTCGCCGCGGCGATTTCGGCGGATTTCGGCAATCGATCGCCCTATGAAACCGAAGTCGGCGAAGTGTTCCCGGCGCGGTCGACCATCCGCCACACGCTACGCCATCTTGCCCATTGGATGCAGCCGAAGCGGGTGTCGGTCGGCCTCGAGCTGATGCCGGCAGGCGCCCGTATCATCTATCAGCCGGTCGGCGTGGTCGGCATCATCAGTCCGTGGAACTATCCGTTCAATCTTGCGATCGTGCCGCTGGTCGCGGCACTCGCGGCCGGCAACCGCGCGATGTTGAAGCCCTCGGAACTGACGCCGCGCACAGCGGACTTTATCGCCGAATTTCTTGGCGGCTTGTTTGCACCCGACAAGGTCGCGACCATCGTTGGTGGGCCGGATGTAGGACACGCCTTTTCACAGCTGCCGTTCGATCATCTGTTCTATACGGGCTCCACCGCGGTGGGGCGATTGGTGATGCAGGCCGCGGCCGAGAACTTGACGCCGGTGACGCTCGAACTCGGCGGCAAGTCGCCATGCATCGTCGGTGAGGATGCGGCGTTGCCGACCGCGGTCGAGAGCATCGTCTACGGCAAGCTTTTGAATGCCGGCCAGACATGCATCGCGCCGGATTACATATTCGTGCCCGAGCGGCAGCTCGATGAGTTCATCGGCTTGACCGCCGGGGCGGTGCAAAAATTCTATCCGACGCTCGGCGCCAATCCCGATTACACGTCGATCGTCAACGAACGCCACTATCGGCGCATCGCGCAATATGTGGCGGAAGCCAAGGCGAGCGGCACCCGCGTCATCGAGATCAATCCGGGGCGCGAGGCGCTGCCGCCGGAGACGCGTAAGCTGCCGCCCACGCTGGTGATCGAGCCGGGCGAGAACCTGTCGGTGATGCGCGACGAAATTTTCGGACCGGTGCTTCCGGTCAAGACCTATCGGGGGCTCGACCAGGTCATCGATTACGTTAACCGGCACCCGCGTCCGCTCGCGCTCTATTATTTCGGCGCCGACCCGGGCAAGCGCGACGAGGTTTTACGCAAGACCATCTCGGGCGGCGCCTCGGTCAATGCGACGTTATTTCATTTCGCGGCGGAGAATCTTCCGTTCGGCGGTGTCGGCGCTTCCGGAATCGGCGCCTATCATGGCGAGTTCGGTTTCCAGACCTTCTCGCACCGCAAAGGCGTGTTCCTGCAGAGCCGTTTCAACGGCGCGCGGTTTTTGCGACCGCCTTTCGGTCGCATCACCGATATGATGCTGAAATTCCTCAGGCGCGGCTGACACCCGAGCCGGCGTTCAAGACCATCTCCGCGCCCTTCTCCGCGATCATGATCGTCGGCGCGTTGGTGTTGCCGCTGACCACGTCGGGCATGATCGAGGCGTCGATGACGCGCAAGCCTTCGATGCCACGGACACGGAGCCGATCATCGACCACGGCCATGGGATCGTTTCCCATCTTGCAGGTGCTGACCGGGTGATACTCCGTCTCCGCGGTGGCGCGGACGAATGCTTCGAGCTCGGCGTCCGATCGGTGCGCGACGCCGGGTAGCCGCTCCTCGCCGAGCCAGGGCTTGAACGCCGGTGCCGCCAGGATGTCGCGGCCGCGCCGGATCCCTTCGATGAGGATTTTCAGATCGTAGTCCGAGGCGAGATAGTTCGGATCCATCACCGGTGGCATTAGCGGATCGGCGGAGGCCAGGCGAATTTCGCCGCGACTCTCCGGCCGCAGGCAGCACGCATGCAAGGTCACGCCATGACCGTCGAGCTGAGTCCGGGCGTGATTGACCACCTGCGCCGGGATGAAATGGAACTGGATGTCGGGCGTCGCGGCGCCGGGTGCGCTCGAGATGAAGGCACCGGCCTCGGCCACGTTGCTGGTGCCCGGTCCGGTGCGAAACAGCATCCACTGCAGCGCCACCGCGAGCGCGGCGAGACCGCCGCTCTTGCCGTCGAGCGTGATCGGGCGCGTCACCCGCTGGACGATGTTGACGTTGAGATGATCCTGCAAGTTCTTGCCGACTCCGGGAAGGTCGAGCATCACCGGCACGCCGATCGCGCGCAGCTCCGCCGCCGGGCCGATGCCGGAGAGAAGGAGAAGCTGCGGCGAGTTGATGGCGCCGCCGGCCAGCAATACCTCCCGCTCGGCGCGCGCCGTATATCGTCGCCTGCGCCTTATGTACTCGACGCCGACCGCGCGACCGTTCTCGATCAGCACGCGGGTCGCTTGTGCCTTGGTGACGATGGTGAGGTTCGGCCGCGTCGCCGCGGGATGCAGATAGGCCGAGGCCGCGCTGCAGCGCTCGCCTTTTTTCTGCGTGACCTGGAAAAGGCCGCATCCGTGTTGCACGGCGCCGTTGAAATCCGGATTGAATGGAATTCCCGCCTGCTGCGCCGCCTCGACGAAGACGTTGCTCAAGGGATTGGTGTAGGGCCGCTCGGCAACGTTAAGGGGGCCGTCGCGCCCATGGAAACCGTCGCTAATGCGCTCGTTGTGCTCCGCCTTCTTGAAGAACGGCAGCACGTCCTCATAACTCCAGCCGGCATTGCCGAGCTGGCGCCAGCGGTCGTAATCTGTCGCATTGCCGCGCATATAGACCATGGCGTTGATCGAGCTTGACCCGCCCAAAGTCCGCCCGCGCGGCTGGTACATGCGCCTCCCGTTCATCGCTGCCTGCGGCGCCGTGTCGTACTGCCAGTTGAACCGGGGTGTATCGAGCCTCGCGATACCGGCCGGCATGCGCACGAACAACGACTTGTCGGAGCCGCCAGCCTCAAGCAGGAGCACCTTGGCTTCGGGTTTTGCCGAAAGCCGGTTTGCCAACACCGAGCCGGCCGAGCCGGACCCAACGATGATGTAATCGTACCCTGTCCCCGACATCTCGACCCTACCTGTTCTTCACGTATTGGCCAGGCACATCCGCCTAAGCAGATCTGAACGGGCGAAGCATTGACCTGAGTCAACTCTGACCGGCGCAGTTCTGAATTGTATCGTGTTATGCGATGCTTGATGTTGGCGTAATAGAGCGAGGCCAATGGCAGATACCAAACAGCATTGGCTCTCCGATGTCCTCCGGTGGGCGCCTGCGAGGCGCCCTGATGTTTCGCAAATCGTTACCGCAATGCTCGGCCTTGCCGGCCCGATCATCGCGGGCGTGGCAACTGATCATTTGCGCCTTGGTATGGTCGCTGCCATCGGCGGTCTTGCGCTTGGCGGCCCTGCCCGCGGCGAAACGTTGCGGCAACGGGCCTTCGCGCTGGGGACCGCGCTGCTCGCCGGCTGCGCTGCGATATCGACCGGCACAACGATCGCAAGTCACGGCAGTCTCGTTATTCTCGCCTTGCCGGCGGTTGCAGCGATCGCAGGATTCTTTGGCGGCATCAGCTTGGCGATGGCTCGGGAAACCACCCGATACATTCTGTTCACCACCATCGCCGCCGGCCTCAGCGCGCCGGAAGTGCGGCCGCTCGGCATGACGCTGCTTTTTTTCCTCGGCGGTACATGGACGCTTGGCCTGTCCTTGCTTCTGCACGCGGTATGCGGGCGAGCCAAATGTGCCACGGAACCCTCCGCCGCTGCCGTGCGGACGCCGGCGCGCCCTGTCGCGCTGCTGCTCAGACGATGGCGGGAAACACTCTACCGCTTGTCAGGCTGGCAATATCCGATGCGAATCTGGTCGTGTCTGACGGTCGCCGAGGCCATTGCTCAAATCTGGCCCGGGCAACATGGTCAGTGGATCGCCGTGACGGTGGCCATCGTGCTTGGCCGTCGGCTTCCGGCGCCGCCGACGCGGCTCCTTCAGCGTGCGCTCGGGACCATGCTCGGCGTCATCATTGCCGGCTTGCTCCTGATCTGGACCCCACCCCCTCTCATCATGACATGCGAGGTCGCAGCGCTTGCCGCCGCGCGTCCGGTTCTTCGGGCCGGCAACTATGCCGCCTATGCCGTTGTCATGACGCCGTTGATCGTCCTGCTGCTGGATTTCGGCCAAGCCATATCGGTTGCCATTCTGGCCGATCGGTTGATGGCGACGATCGCCGGCTGTCTGATCACCTTGTTGTTCGGCTATTTGCCGTGGCCAGGCAGTCCGCTTCGCCGTGGGAGCCTTCCGAACCGCGGGCGGTGAGCAAATCCGGGATCAGGCGCGAGGCGCCCAATTCATCGATCCGCCGGGGCCCCTTGCGGCGACGTATACTCGGCCTGCGCACGCTGCTCGACCGGCTTGGTCGCGCGCGTCAGGTTATAGGCGCAGTTGACCAGCGCCATATGGGAGAAGGCCTGCGGGAAATTGCCGACGAGGCGCTTGACACGCGGATCGTATTCCTCGCTGAGCAGGCCGACATCGTTGCACAGCCCGATGAGCTTGCGAAACAGCCGCTCGGCATCGGCGGCGCGGCCCTGCAGAATGTAGACATCGGCGAGCCAGAAGCTGCAGGCCAGAAACGCGCCCTCGCCGGCCGGCAGACCATCATCGGTGGCTGCCGTGTCGTAGCGCATCACAAAACCATCGCGCAGCAAGCGGCGTTCGATGGCCGCCACGGTGCCTTTGACGCGCGGATCGGACACCGGCAGGAACCCGACGCAAGGGATGAGCAACAGGCTGGCGTCAAGCTGTTTCGACCCGTAGGACTGCACGAAGCTGCCGAGTTCTTCGTCGAAACCATTCGCGCAAACCTCGTCGAAAATCTGCTCCCGGAGCTTTCGCCATTCGTCGAGCGGTCCTTCGAACCCGAAGGTTTCTGCGCTCTTGATCGCACGATCGAACGCGACCCAGGCCATGATCTTGGAATGGGTGAAATGCCGCGGCGCGCCGCGGACTTCCCAGATGCCCTGGTCCGGCTCGTTCCAGATCTTCTTGAGGTGATCGAGGAACGCAAGCTGCACGGCCCATCCCGAGTCGGTGGTCGACAGCCCGCCGCGGCGCGCCTGATGATAGACATCCATGATTTCACCGAAGACGTCGAGCTGCAGTTGGCTGTGCGCCGCATTGCCGATGCGCACCGGCGCGGAATTTTCATAGCCGGGCAGCCAGGACGCCGCCCACTCGGTCAATCGCCGCTCGCCGGCGATACCGTACATGATCTGCAACTGATCGGGACTGCCCGCCACCGCACGTATCAGCCAATCACGCCAAGCCTGCGCCTCCTCGTAATAGCCGGCAGTCATGGCGCCGAGCAGAACCAGCGTGGCGTCGCGCAGCCAACAGAAGCGGTAATCCCAATTGCGCTCGCCGCCGAGTTGCTCCGGAAGCGAAGTCGTTGGAGATGCAACCATCCCGCCGGTCGGCGCATAAGTGAGCGCCTTAAGCGTGATCATCGAGCGCAACACGGCATCCGACCACGGTCCGGCGGGTCGGCATTTTGCCGACCAGTCCCGCCAAAACGTCTCGGTCTGCGCGAGCGCCGTCGTCGGGTCTAATGGTTGCTCCAACGGCAGATGGGAAGGCAAATAGCTCAGGACGAAAGGGATTGCATCGTCAACGTTGATGGTGAACTCACCGACCGTCGTCATATCGGCGCCGCGCAGATGCACGGGCGTGCGCAGCACCGCCATGTCCGGCCCGGCGATGGCGCGCAGCGCGCCGTCTTCGAGCCGCGTCACCCAGGGTACAATCGCACCGTAGCCGAACCGCAAGATCAGCTCGGTGCACATCGCCACCTTGCCGCGCGTCCCGACCACAAGGCGGATGATGGTCGAATGCCGGCCGCCCGGCGGCATGAAGTCGATCAGCGTCGCCGCGCCGTCTTCGGTCTCGAAATGGGTCTCCAGCACCAAAGTATTCGGCCGATAGCGACGCGTGACCCGGGCTTCCGCGCGCGTCGCGATCGACCAGCGGCCGTGCTCGCGGGCGCCGAGCAAGGCAGCGAAGCACGCCTCCGAATCGAACCGCGGACAGCAGAACCAGTCGATCGAGCCGTCGCGCGACACCAGCGCGGCGGTTCTACAATCGCCGATCATCGCGTAATCTTCGATGCGCGCGGCCATAGCGTCAGGAAAAATCGACGACGACTTTGATGTCGTCGGGAAGCCGTTCGAGAGCTTGCGTCCACTGTTCGACCGGCTCGCGCCGTGTGATCAGCCGGTGGAGCCAGGCCTTGTCCGCCCGCTGCAGCGCCTCGCTCGCCATTTCATAATGTCTGCGGTTCGCATTCACCGTGCCGAACACGGTGTCATTGTCGAGCACCATGGTGCGATTGAGCGCCCCGACGTCAATGTCAAAGTCATGGCCGGACGCCGTGACCCCGACCAGGCAGACGATGCCGGCGGATGCGGTACGACCGAGAACGTCGCGCACGACGATCGGCGCGCCGGTGCACTCCATCAGGATATCGGGTTTCAAGCGCAGATAAGCGAGATCCTCGCAATGGTATGTGCCGCCGAGCTGGTGCACCAATTCTCGCTTCTTGAGATTGTCGTTGTGGTCGAGCACGTGGACCTCGAGCCCGCGCTGCGTCCCGATCAGCGCCGCCAGCAGACCGACCGGACCGGCGCCGGTGATCAAAAGCGTTTTTGGTTGCCATGATCGCGAACGCTGACCGATGCGCTCAGTGTGATCCCAGGCCTTGGCGACCACGCTGGTCGGCTCGAGCAGCACGCCGGCAATGCCGAGTGACGGATCAACTTTAACGAGGAAATCAGGCTCGACCCGGAAAAACTCGGAACCAAACCCGTTCCGCTCCTTGATGCCGCGTTCGGTGTAAAGGCCATTGCGGCACATATCCCACTCGCCGACGCGGCAGGCGGCACAGGGAACGGGATCGGGCCGGCGCACGATGCCGACGACGAGATCGCCGGCGTTGACGCCGCAATCGGCGGGCGCCGCCTGCACGATGCCGAGCGATTCATGCCCGATCACCAGCCGCCGCTGGCCAGGCGGAGCCCAACCGTAACGCCCGGATGCGATTTCACGGTCGGTGCCGCAGACCCCGAGTGCCACAGTGCGAACCAGAACCGCGCCGTCCGACAGAGGTGGATCGGCAACGTCTTCCACTTGAGCTGAATTGGCCGTACCCGGCGCGACTGTAAGAGCGCGCATTGCGCTTATCCGCGATCAATCGGTTTCGCCATCGCTTGCGGCTTGCGCAAGCATCCCCTGTCAGGACAAGCCTCGACCGGGGGGGAAGTTCCCGGATGGAACCCGGGCCCATCCTTTGGCGTTTTCTTTGCCGCATGCGCCGAAAAAGGCGCGGACAAGTGCGCTGCGGAGAGGTGATCATGGAGCCGATCGGCTGCAAGCGTTGGGCTATTGCGGAAGGATACATCCCTTCGCAAAGCTCGTTTTCCGATCGCACCCTGATCTCTCACGAGACTGCCTGCATCCTCAACGCCGGCGACCAGGCAGCGTACGTCAATATCACGGTCTTCTTCGCGGATCGCGAACCGATCGGGCCCTACCGCGTTACGGTGGCGCCGCGGCGGACGCTGCATTTGCGCTTCAACGATCTGAAAGATCCGGCGGCCGTGCCCCGCGACACCGACTATTCATCCGTTTTCGAGTCCGACGTGCCGATCATCGTCCAGCACACCCGACTTGATTCTCGGCACGCGGAAGTCAGCCTGCTTTCGACGATGGCTTACGCGCAAGCCTGAGCAATCTTGGCGCACCCGTCTCCCCAAGCAAATATTAAATTCCACGATTTTCAAGCAGTGAATGGTCGTTCGGCTGCATTACATCGCATTATAACGGAACGAAAGCGTGGAACTAAACCATAAGCGCAACGGTTGTTGCGGCACGATACTGGAGGACTATCCGTGACTGTCATTGTTGCTTCCAACCGCGTTGCGCGGGCAAAATCCGATGAGCCGGCAGCCGGAGGATTGGCGACAGCGCTGATCCCCATGGTCAAGGACTCCGGCGCGATCTGGGTTGGTTCGAGCGGTCAGACCGCCGATGCGGCGCACACAAAGGACTCCTTTGCCCGGATCGAGGCGCTCGGCACCGGCGCCGTGGCAACGGTCGATATGCCGGCGAAACATTATCACGGCTATTATGAGGGTTTCGCCAATTCGGCTTTGTGGCCGGCGCTGCATTCGCGTCCCGATCTCATCCGCGTGACGGCTGAGGAATACGCCTCATATCGTGAGGTCAACGCCTTCATGGCACGGGCGTTGTTGCGCTTCACGGGACCGGAAGCGATTTTTTGGATCCATGATTATCACTTCCTCGCCGTGGGCGCCGAGATGCGCCGGCTGCAGATCGGCCGGCCGATCGGTTTCTTCTTGCACACGCCGTGGGCCGAGCGCCGCATCATGGCCGCAGTTCCTCACCACGCCGAACTCGTCCAGGCGATGCTCTCCTACGATCTCATCGGCTTCCAAACCGATGACGATCGGCAGAATTTCGAAGACTATCTCCAGTTCGAGCTGGGACTGACGGTTTTTGACGGCACCGTCGCCTCATCGTCGGGAATGACTCAGCTGGCGACTTTCCCGATCGGTATCGATGTCGAGGATTTCACCGCTCGGGCGGTCAAGGCCTCCACTCGCTCCGAGGTTTCGCGTCTGCGAGCGAGCCTGCAAGACGCCAAGCTGGTTCTCGGCGTTGATCGCCTGGATTATTCGAAGGGCCTGAACAACAGGATGCGGGCATTCGACCGCATGCTCGAGCTCGAGCCGCAATGGAAGCGCGCCGTTGCGCTGTTGCAGGTGGCGGTTCCCACCCGCGGCAACATCCGCGCCTACCGCGAGCTCAAGGCCGAGCTCGCCGGCTTGATCAGCGAGATCAACGGCCGTCACGGCGAGGTCGATTGGAGCCCCATCCGCTACCTTAACAAAAGCTTCTCGCAGCTGACGCTTGCCGGCTTCTACCGCGTCGCCCGGGTCGGCTTGGTCACGCCGTTGCATGACGGCATGAACCTGGTCGCCAAGGAATACGTCGCAGCACAGAACCCCTTCGATCCGGGCGTGCTGGTGCTGTCCTCGTTCGCGGGCGCTGCCAAGCAGCTTGACGCTGCGCTGATGGTCAACCCGCACGATATCGATGGCACCGCGCGGCAGATCGCGACCGCCCTCGCAATGAGCGTCGAGGAGCGGCGCGCACGCTGGCATTCGATGATGGCGACGCTGCGCACCTCCTCGGTGCAGAATTGGTTCGCCGAATTCCTGCACACGCTCGCAGACGTGCGCCGTGCACCCTCGCGGCTCGCGATCCCGCGGCCCGCTGCGTTGCCGGTCATGTTTGACCTTTCCGGCAGAGCGCAGCATCACTGACGCATCGCAACCGGCGTCGCGGTCTGATTCACGACCGCTAGGCCGCACCCTGGCTCTTTTGGGTCTTGGCCTTCACCGAATGAATTTCCTCGCGTCCGGCTTCCCGCGCTGCCTCCTGCAGGGCCCGCCGAATTTCGTCGCGCTTCTCGTGGATCGAAGCGATCGCTCGCCCGGTGGCGATGCCGAGCCCAACCAGGGCTGCCTCAGAGAGCTGGAGGCTCGCCTCGATTGTCTCCGGCACGGCGTCGGTAGCGCCGAGGCCATAGAGATGACGGGCGTGGTCGGCATCGCGCGCGCGCGAGACGATGAGAATGTCCGGCCGCATGGCACGGACGTGTTCGACGACCTCGTCGATGACGCTTGCTGAGTGGATGGTGATGATAACGCCGGCCGCCCCGGCGAGGCCGCAAGTTTCCAGGAAACGCGGATCGGCGGCGTCGCCATAATAAACATCGTGACCGTTGCGGCGGTCGCGAGTCACGGTCGCGGCATCGGAATCGGCGGCGATATAGGGGACGCCATGCTCCCGCAGCAGCGCGCACACGACCTTGCCGACGCGGCCATAGCCGACCACGATCGCGTGCTGCTGCCCGCCCGCAGGCCGGGCGACCAGATTCGGGTCGACAGCTTTCCCCGACGTGAACCGTACCGTGAGGGTTCGCGCGGCGAATGACAGCAGCGGCGTCAGCGCCATGGTGACCGAGGTCACAGCGAGCGTAAAGCTGGCGAGCGGCGCTTCGACCAGACCCGTAGCCGACGCCATGCCGATGCCGACGAAGGCAAATTCCCCGCCCGGACCGAGCAGCAGGCCGGTCTCGGTCGCAACC
Source organism: Xanthobacteraceae bacterium (assembly GCA_049284935.1). Lineage (GTDB taxonomy): Bacteria > Pseudomonadota > Alphaproteobacteria > Rhizobiales > Xanthobacteraceae > BOG-931. The sequence goes on along the minus strand of JBAPYW010000097.1, from coordinate 14,303 downwards.
GGCCACGACAGACGGAACAGCCGGCCAAGACCGATCGTAAGCAACGACTTGACGGCGATCAGGCTGACAACGCCGCCAATAAGCCAAAGCGGCTCGCGCAACAGCTCGCGGAAGTCGACATTCATTCCCACGGTAAAGAAGAAAATGCCGAGCAATAAGCCCTTGAATGGCGCGACTGTCGTTTCGATCGCCTTGCGGTATTCCGTCTCGGCGAGCAGCAAGCCGGCAAGGAAGGCGCCAAGCGCCATCGACAGGCCGGCCTGACCGGCGATCACGCCCGCCGCCACGATCACAAACAGCACGGCCGCGATGAACAGTTCGCTGGAACCTGCGGTCGCAACGAGCCGGAACAGCGGCCGCAGCAGCACGCGACCGAAGATAACGATAACAATGACGGCGGCCGCGGCTTGCAACAGCGCGCTGGCGAGACTGGCGAGAACCGACCCGCTGGACCTTGCAGCCAGGATGGAGACGAACAACAAAATGGGGATGACCGCGAGATCCTGAGCGAGCAGGATGGAAAAGCACGCGCGCCCGACACTAGTTGTCAGGCGCTCTTGATTGGAGAGGAGCTCGAGTACGATCGCAGTCGAGGATAGCGACAGGCTCGCCCCGAGCACGATCGCCTCCGGTGGATTCTTTCCCGCCATCATGGCGGCGCCGGCGATCACCGCACTGGTGAGGAGAACCTGCGAACCGCCTAGGCCAACGACCAGACGGCGCATCGCCGACAGCCTGGGAAACGACAGCTCGAGACCGACCAGAAAAAGCAGAAACACAATCCCCAACTGGGCGATGCCCGCCACGTTCTGAGCGTCGCTGATCGTCAACCACGACAGCCCCGGGAATGCATTGCTGATCGAGCCAAGTCCAAACGGGCCCAAAACGGCGCCGGCCCCGAGGTAGCCCAGGACCGAGCTCAATCCCCATCGCCGTACCATCGGAACCACGACTCCGGCGGTACCGAGGACGACCAGAGCGTTACTGTACGCGGCGATATTGGTGGGCGTGACCACTAAATCCTCCGGTTCCGCGTCGGCACAGCGACTGTTGTAGACGGTCCGCGCGATTCCCGCGACCCGAACGCGCAGGGGAGATTCGCGCCTTCCATCCGCGCGACACCGATATGACGCCGCTGGTCGCGGCTTGGCTGACGCTGACATTTGCCGTGAATTCAATGAATCGGAGCATGGGCCGGCACGATTTGTATCCGTTCGTGCTGGGCCCTTGACGGTCGCCAAGCTTGATTTTGTTCAGCAACTCATCCGCTCGGTCTCTCGCAGCGCCCCGAAATCCAGAGCGTACCGCTGCCGACGTTATGAGGAAGGCCTTTGTATTTTGCGCTTTGTGACGGCATGAGGCGTTTAAGCGCAGAAAAGTAAAACGCTTCTTGAATTTTAAACGGTTGCGCCCTGTAATGCCGCCGTGCAGCGCGAAGCAGATCATTTCATGACCAATTCGACTTCAGGCGGGCAGTCCGCCGACGCGGTGTCGTGGATCACCGCGACGGCCATCGTCGTTGCCGACATGGTGGGCGTCGGTGTCTTCACCAGCCTCGGATTTCAGGTCAATGACATAAGGTCCGGATTTTCGCTGCTTTTGCTGTGGGTCGTCGGCGGGATCGTGGCGATATGCGGAGCGTTCTGCTATGCGGAACTGGCCACGATGTTTCCGCGCTCGAGCGGGGAATACAACTTTCTGCGGCGGATCTATCATCCGGCGTTCGGCTTCGTGGCCGGCTGGCTATCGGCGACTGTCGGTTTCGCGGCGCCGGTGGCCCTTGCCGCCATGGCGTTCGGCGTTTATTTCAAATCAATCATTCCGGCAGCGCCGCCACTGGCGCTCGGACTGGGCGTGATCTGGCTTGCCGCGCTTGTGCATCTGTGCGGTTTGTGGTTTCGCGGCGCCTACCATAATGCCTGGACCGCTCTGAAGCTCGTTCTGATAGTCGTGTTCATCGTCGCCGGCTTTGGCTTCGGCGATTGGCAAGCGATTTCGTTCGCGCCGAGCGCCGCCGACCTCGGCTACATCGCCGGTGCGCCGTTCGCCATCAGCCTTGTGTTCGTGATGTACTCCTATTCCGGCTGGAACGCGGCGACCTATATCGTCGGCGAATTGCGCGACCCCACCCGCAATTTGCCGCGCGCGCTGTTCGTGGGAACCGCGATCGTCATCGCGCTCTATGTCAGCCTCAATGCCGTGTTTCTGGTCGCCACGCCGATGCACGAATTGGCCGGCCAGCTCGACGTTGCCATCGTCGCCGGCAAGCACCTTTTCGGCGAGATCGGCGGGCGCATCGTCGGCGCGCTGATCTGCCTCGGGCTCGTATCCTCCATCAGCGCCATGACTTGGATCGGCCCGCGCGTGACCATGACGATGGGCGAAGACATGTCGCTGCTGCGCATCTTCGCGCGCAAGTCGAAGCAAAACGTGCCCGCCGTCGCCATCATTTTCCAACTCCTGGTCTCCAACCTGCTGCTGTTGACCCAGAGCTTCGAAGCGGTGCTGGACTTCATCCAGTTCAGCCTCACCTTCTGTTCGTTTTTCGCCGTGCTGGGCGTCATCAAGATGCGAATCACCCACCCCAAGCTGGCGCGGCCCTATCGCGCCTGGGGCTACCCGGTGACACCGCTCATTTTTCTCAGCGTCACGCTTTTCATGATGTATTATCTTGTGGTCAACCGGCCGCTGCAGTCTCTCGCCGGCTTCGCCATGATGTCGGCCGGACTTATCATCTATTATACGTCCCGCCTGCTATCGGATGTTCCCTCCTCGGATGCCTCGCAAACCGTGGCCTGACAGCGATGACCCTGCCTAAGATGATGGCGGCTGCCCTTGTGGCCGCCCTGCTGGCCCTGGCGGCGGCGCCCGCGCGGAGCGCGGAGACAGCGACAGCCGACGATACCGCGCGATTTCTCGCCGGGCTTCCGCCGACGCCGGATTCGCCTCTCGCGGAGCTGGCCAAGGGTCCGTTCTGGCAGCGGCACGCGCGCTATTTCGATACCATTTTCGGACGCGAGGACAGCGCCAATCTTTCCAAGATCCACGCATTTTCCCGGGAGCGGCTGACCGATAAGCACGAGACAATGCTGTACATGTTCAGCGGTCCGGATTTTCTCTACGCCACTTCGTTTTTCCCGACCGCCTCGACCTACGTCTTGGCCGGTCTCGAGCCGGTGGGCGAGATTCCGCCATTGACCGCACTGTCGCACCCGACCGTCGAGTGGACGCTGCGAAATCTCGAGAGTTCGTTGGGATCGCTGCTCAGCTTCAGCTTCTTCATCACCAAGAACATGAAAACGCAATTGCACGAGGGGCCGGTCTACGGAACGCTGCCGATCCTCTATGTGTTTCTGGCGCGGACCGGCAAGACCATCCACGACGTGAGTTTCGTGAGCCTCGACGAGGACGGAAATTTCCAGGCCCCGGCCGAAGCGGCGGCGCCGGACGACGGGAAGAACTCCGCCAAGGGCGCCCGCGCCAAAGCTGCCGAGCGCGCCGTGCGAAGCGCCGCCAAAGGCGTAAAAATCGTTTTTTCAGAAGGCGCGGGCCCCAACCAGACGCTCTACTATTTCAGCACCAATCTCGCCGACGATAGCGTGCGGAGAAGCGGTTTTCTGGCGTTCTGCACCAAGCTCGGCGACGCCGACAGTTTACTCAAAAGCGCGTCCTACCTGATGCACCGCGGCGGCTTCAGCAAGGTGCGCGATTTCCTGCTCGACCACAGCGCCACGATCCTGCAGGACGACAGCGGTATCCCGCTAGCCTATTTCGATCCGAAAAGGTGGCGGCTGCAGCCATTCGGCCGCTATATCGGTCCGATCGCCATCTTCGAGCACGCCTACCAGTCCCGCCTGGGGGAGCTGTACCGCAAGGGCAATGCCATCCCGATCGACTTCGGCGTCGGATATCGGTGGCGGAAGAACGAATCCAATCTGCTGCTGGCGCAGAGGATCGCGGCCAAAACCAGCGAAACCGAATTAGCGCCGCGTTTACCAACGGATCGCTATGTTCCAAGCACAAACATCCAAACGCCGAATAGAATACGCGCTGCGGCTGGATCGCCGAAATCACATCGAAAAAGGGTGGAGAGCCAGACAACAGGGTGGTTGGGCTGTCGAATAAGGGGAATTTTCTCGTTTTGTTCGACTCCCGAGACCAAGGCGAGCCGCTAGACGTCAAAATGGGGACATAGTCGTCACCGAAGCTGGCCACTCGTGGGGCGGGGGAACAGTGGCAAATACCGGCCGAGGATCAGCGCCGCAGGCGTTTCGCAGACCGGCACCAGTTGCGGCCGCCGGTCAGCGCGCGCGCTATTCCAATCTAGATCCGAAGCTCCGCCGTCGATCCGAACCGGTTACGCGCATGGCTCCTGCGCGCGGCTACATCGAAGGCGGCCGCGGTCGCGTTGAGCCCGGCCGGCGGGCGGCACAGCGAACCGGTGTGCTCGCAAGCATACTGGAGCACCATCTGTTCTCAATTTCCGCTGCGCTGTTTCTTGTCGGCTCGGCAGGCTGGTGCTGGCTCATCTACAATGAATTCCGATCCTCCGTTTTGGCCGCGCCCGCTGCGGCCGCCGCATACACGGTGACAACCGCGGTCGATTCCGGTCGTGGCATCGCAAAATCGGACCCGATCGGCACCTCAAACCACGTGCGCCTCGACCATCAGCAAAGTCCAGGCACGACGGGCAGAAATCTTGCTCGCGCCGTCGACCGGCCGAGTGCGCCCGGATCTGCCAAAAAAACGCCCAAAGCCGAAGTCGCCGAGACCGCCGCCAGTATCGTCGCCCGCGAATGGAAGTTTTTCGAAGCGACGCGGTTGGCCGACCGAGTCCAGACACCCACGAAACACTCGGCCACCGAAACGAATTTGAAGCCACCGGTTCGTTTGGCCGCGCTGGAAAGCGATGCGCCGGAAATTGCGACCTTCCATTCGGCCACCGAGACCATGCCGTCGCGCGTCCCATCCAACATTGGGGCTAAGACAAGCCTGATCGACTTCGAGACGGCGCCGTTTCCCTATCACGGTCGCGTACCCGGATCGAACCGCCCGTTCCTGAATGCGGGCGAACCGGGCCATCGCGGCCACGTCAATTTCCGCGGTCGCGTCTTCTGGGAATCGGAGACGTTCAGCGACAACCGCGTATTGCTTCACGTTCCTGCGGGCTTCGACCCCAAACGCCCGGCCGTCATCGTCGTGTACTTTCACGGTCACGGCGCCAATCTGGCCCGCGACGTGCGTGACCGCCAGCAGGTGCCGGCGCAGATCACGGCGGCGGGAATTAATGCGGTGCTGGTGGCGCCGCAGTTTGCCGTCAATGCCGCCGATTCGAGCGCCGGCAAGTTCTGGGAGCCCAACGGATTTAAACGCTTCCTCGACGAAGCAGCCGTCAAGCTCGCGCGCCTCTCTGGCGACCCGCGCAGCGCGGCGGCATTTGCCAACATGCCGATCGTGATCGTCGCCTATAGCGGCGGCTTTGGGCCGACCTTGTCCGTATTGGATCGGGGCGGCGTCAGGTCGCGCATCCGCGGCCTGGTCCTGCTCGACGCGCTCTACGCCGGGATAGACCGGTTCGCAGACTGGATCGCCGACAACAGATCGACCTTCTTTGTGAGCTCTTACACGCCGCACACGGCGCACCACAATGCCGATCTCGAGCGCCTGCTGCGCGAACGATCGGTGCCGTATGGTTCGGAACTCAGGCACAATCATCTTCAGGGCATGGTCTCGTTCCTGCCCGCCGGCGACGTCTCGCATCGCGATTTTGTGACCCATGCCTGGGCCGATAATCCGATCAAGGATATTTTGGCGAGAATGAACGACCTCGGTCCGAGAATCGGGACCGCTGGAGCGCCACCTTCCGCAAGAGCCTACGCGGCGGCACGCAACTAAAGCGCCGGACAACGCCGGCTTGATGCGACCTGCTCCGGCTTGCGCCACCGTGCCTTTTGACCAAGATCAACGCCCAGCGACCCCATTGGATCAAATTCTATTCATTGGAGTTCAGCTGTGCTCATTGCGATGTTCGCAGACATCCACGCCAATCGACAGGCGTTCAGCGAATGTCTTGCGCAGGCGTCCGATCTTGGCGCAGAGCAAATTGTATTGCTCGGCGACTATGTCGGCTATGGCGCCGACCCGGAGTGGACGGTCACCACCGTCATGGACCTTGTCGAAAAAGGTGCAAAGGCTGTGCTCGGCAATCACGATAGTGCGGTCAGCAAGCCGCGCGAACAGCTTAATGTCGAGGCCAAAATCGTCATGGAGTGGACGCGCGGCGAACTAGGGGCCACGGAGCGACGATTTCTGGAAAAGTTGCCGCTCACGCTCAACGACGATGACCGCCTTTATGTCCATGCCGAAGCAAGCAGTCCGAAAAGCTGGCGATATGTGACAAGCGTTGACGCTGCCGCCCAAAGCATCATTGCCACCACGGCACAAATCACCATTTGCGGTCACGTTCACCGGCCGGCGCTCTACAGCATGTCGGCAACCGGGAAAATTACGGCGTTCACGCCCAACACGGGCGCGACTATCCAATTGCTCGCCGGCCCCGGACGGCGGTGGCTGGCGGTGCTCGGCTCGGTGGGTCAGCCCCGCGACGGAAATCCGGCCGCTTCCTATGCCATGCTGGATACAGAAAAGCGCGAACTGACCTACTGCCGCGCGCCGTACGATGTGGAAGAAGCGGCTACGAGAATTCGCAAAAACGGCCTACCGACCTGGTTCGCCGACCGGTTGTCGGTGGGCGCGTAAGCATGGTTAAACCGTTTCTCGACCTTGGCGCGACGATCGACGGCTTCCGGATCGAGGAATGCCTCCATCACGGAGGCATGGCGACGCTTTGGCGTGTCTCGCGGCCGGGCACGACGATGCCCTTGCTGATGAAGGTGCCGAGAATTGCCGAAGGCGAGGACCCGGCGGCGATCGTCAGCTTCGAGATGGAGCAGATGATCCTGCCGCGCCTGTCCGGCGTCCACGTGCCGAAATTCATTGCCGCCGGCGATTTTGCGGTGCAGCCCTACATCGTTGTGGAGCGCATCCCCGGACCGACGCTATTCCAGCGGCTTCCCCAGCTCCCATTGCCCTATGCGGACGTTGGCGACATCGGCTTGAAAATCGCCGCCGCATTGGACGACTTGCATCGGCAGCATGTGATTCACCTCGACGTCAAACCAAGCAACATCATGGTTCGGCCAACCGGCGAGGGCGTCCTGCTCGATTTCGGCTTGTCGCATCACGACGAGCTTCCCGATCTGATGCAGGAGGAATTTCGCGTGCCGTTTGGCACCGCTCCGTACATGTCGCCCGAGCAATTGCTCGGCATTCGCAACGATCCGAGAAGCGATCTGTTTGCTCTAGGTGTGCTGCTATATTTCTTTTCCACGGGTGTACGTCCCTTCGGCCAAAGCGAGACGATGTATGGGATGCGCCGTCGGCTCTGGCGCGATCCGGCTCCTCCGCGCCGATTGAAGCCGGACTATCCGCCGTGGCTGCAAGAGGTGGTTCTGCGCTGCATCGAAATCGAACCGGCATGGCGTTATCCGACCGCGGCGCAACTTGCCTTCGACTTGAGCCATCCGGACCAAGTCAAACTCACCAAGAGATCCGAGCGGCTGGAGCGCGATCCGCTGGGCACCGTCCTGCGGCGGCGCTTCAACAAGGACATCACGAGATCGATCACTTTGCCGGCGCTGGCGCGGCAAATCTCTTCCGCCCCGATTGTCGCGGTCGCCGTCGATCTGACGGAAGGATCGCCGGAGCTCAACGATGCGCTCCGCGTTGCCGCGGAACGCATTCTCACGACGTTGCCTTCCGCGCGGCTGGCTTGCCTCAACGTCTTCAAGCTCGGCAGGATTACGCTGGATTTCACGCTGGACGAACAGGGCCACAACAAGCGAGTCGATCGTCTCGTTGCGCTGAAGCACTGGGCCGAGCCTCTGAAGCTCGAAGATCACCGTCTGACGGTGCACGTCCTCGAAGCGGTCGATCCGGCAAATGCGATCCTCGAATTCGTCCAGGCCAACCCGATCGATCAGGTATTGATCGGGGCGCGGCAAAACTCCCTGCTGCGCAATCTGCTCGGGAGTGTTTCCGCCAAGGTGGCCGCCGAGGCGCCGTGTACAGTTACAATCGTTCGCCCTGGTCGAACGGCCGAGGCCGGCAAATCGTAAGCATGCCTGCACGGCGAGCATCGTTTCATTCCAACTCGCGGCTAGGAACCGTCGAAGACGGTGGCGCAATTTCGTTCCGGATTGTCCAACCGCTGTTTTTCTGGGATGGTCCGCGGATATAAAGTGGTCCTCCAGGCACCGCAGCAGCAGGAGCGAAGGATGGCGCGCAAGTTTCAAAATATCCTCGAAACGGTCGGTAACACTCCTGTGGTGAGGATCAATCGGCTGGCGCCTCCGAATGTGAACCTCTACGTCAAAATCGAGGCATTCAATCCGCTCGGCTCGGTCAAGGACCGCCTAGCGCTTGGCGTCATCGAGGCAGCCGAGCGCTCCGGTGAGCTCAAGCCGGGGCAGACGGTCATCGAGGCTACCAGCGGCAACACCGGTATCGGGCTGGCGATGGTGTGCGCCCAGAAGGGCTATCCGCTGGTGCTGACGATGGCCGAGACCTTCAGCGTCGAGCGACGCAAGCTGATGCGGTTTCTCGGTGCCAAGGTGGTGCTCACGCCGGCCGCGCAACGGGCCGTCGGCATGGTGGTGAAGGCCGCGGAGCTCGCCAAAACTCACGGCTGGTTCCTGACCCGCCAGTTCGAAAACGAAGCCAATCCGGACATGCACTCGCGCACCACCGCGCGCGAAATCATAGCGGATTTTGCCGGCGAGCGGCTGGATTACTGGGTCACCGGCTATGGCACCGGCGGGACGCTCAAGGGCGTCGCCCGCGTGTTGGCGAAGGAGAGGCCGGACACCAAGATCATCGTCTGCGAGCCGCAGGACGCGCCATTGCTTGAAAGCGGCATCCCCCAGCAACGCAACCCCGACGGTTCAGCCGCGGCAGCCCATCCGGCCTTCAAACCCCACCCGATGCAAGGCTGGACTCCCGATTTCATTCCGAAGCTGACTGCGGACGCCGTGGACATGAAGGTCATCCACCGCATCCTCCCGATCGCAAATGCCGACGCGCTGCGCTGCAGTCGCGACCTGGCGCAGAAGGAAGGGATTTTTGTCGGCATCACCGCGGGCGGTACGTTTGCCGGCGCCCTGCGCGTTTGCGCCGAGGCGCCGAAGGGTGCGGCCGTGCTTTGCATGCTGCCGGATACCGGCGAACGCTATCTGAGCACGCCGTTGTTTGCTGATGTTCCGGTCGATATGAACGAAGAGGAAATTGCCATTTCACGTTCAACGCCGTCAGCTCAAATCGGCGCTTGAGCGCGTGCAGGGCGCGGACACGCTGGATAGATTTCGCATCGTCGCAGCCCCGATGCGGGCTCATCTCACAATTGTGCCGATCCCAACAGGGTGCGCGCCATCGCATCACGCCAGCCCTCGCAGCGATGGCGCCGGTCAGAATCGGACATCGCCGGCCGAAAGGTGCGGTCGAGGCGCCAGGTCCGGGAAAGGCTGTCCGGCGCCGAGTACACGCCGGCTTGCCAGCCAGCCAGAAGCGCGACGCCGAGCGCGGTCGTTTCGCGAATCGTCGGGCGGTCGACCTGAACGTCGAGCACGTCGGCAAGAAATTGCATGGTCCAGTCGCTCGCGGACATGCCGCCATCGACGCGGATGACAGGCTTCGATCCCTGCGCTCCCAGCTCGCCGGCGTCCGCATACATGGCCTCCAGCAGATCGCGGGTCTGATAGCCGACGCTTTCGAGCACCGCTCGCGCCAATTCCTTGCGTGTTGTCCCGAGCGTCAGGCCGGTGATGGTGCCGCGGGCGCTGGGGTTCCAGTAGGGCGCGCCGAGACCGGAAAACGCCGGCACGAAATAGATCGGCTGCTCAGGATCGGCCTGCGCTGCGAGTTCGCCCGCGTTGGCCGACGAGGAGATGATGCCGAGCGCGTCGCGCAGCCACTTAACCGCCGCGCCGACGACGAAGATCGATCCCTCCAGAGCGTAGTGCCGCGTACCTTGCCATTGGTAGGCGATGGTCGTCACTAGACGATGCCGCGAGCGGACGGGCGTCGGCCCGGTGTTGAGCAGGATGAATCCGCCGGTTCCGTAGGTCGCCTTGACCATTCCCGGCTGCAGGCAGGCCTGGCCGACGAGGGCGGCTTGCTGGTCGCCGGCGACGGCGAGAATAGCTGTGCCGTTGCCGAGATGCTCGGCCGCGGCGCTGCCGAACTCGCCGGCCGTGTCGCGCACCTCCGGGAGTAACGACGGCGGCACCGCAAACAACCGTAGTAATTCCTCATCCCAGGCTCCAGAGCGAATATTGAACAGCAGCGTGCGCGAAGCGTTGGTCGCATCGGTCGCATGCACTTGGCCATTGGTCAGGCGCCACAACAGGTAGGTATCGACAGTGCCGAAAGCCAACTCGCCCTTCTCGGCGCGCGCGCGGGCGCCGGGAACGTTGTCCAGCATCCAACGAATCTTCGTCGCCGAGAAATAGGGATCGAGCAGCAGCCCGGTGCGCTCGGTCACCATCTCTTCGCAGCCGTCTGCCGCCAGGCTCGCGCAGAGATCGGCCGTGCGGCGATCCTGCCAGACAATCGCGTTGCAGATCGGCTCGCCGGTTTCGCGGCTCCAGACGAGTGTAGTCTCGCGCTGGTTGGTGATGCCGATGGCGGCAATATCCCCGGCAGGTACGGCGCCCTTGTGTAACGCCGCGCGCATGGTCGTCAAAGTTGTTTGCCAGATGTCGTTCGGATCGTGCTCGATCCAGCCCGGATGCGGATAGATTTGCCTGAACTCCTCCTGTGCGACCGACAGTGGGGTCCCGTCCGCGCCGAATATGATGGTGCGCGTCGAGGTGGTGCCTTGATCGACGGCGAGGATGTATCCCATCAACGCAGCTTTCCAAGCAGGGCCAACGCCGAATCCGAGCTTTTGGCCATATACGCTAGGCGTCGACTCCAATCTTGTCGATGATCAGGCCCTCGTCCATCATCTCGTGGTTGATGTGATGCCGGTGGCATACAAACACGTTGGTCAGCGTTGCTGACGATTTCCGAGGTGCAACCAACTTTGCCGCCTTGAAGGGCTGGGAGTCTTGATTAACCTCTGAGGAGACGGAGTGGACGTAACTTACGATGTCGCGATCATCGGCGGAGGGATCAACGGTTGCGGCATCGCGCGCGATGCGGCCGGCCGCGGCCTTTCGGTCTACCTTTGCGAGCAGGCGGATCTCGGGAGCGGCACCTCCTCCGCATCGACCAAGCTGATCCACGGCGGCCTGCGCTATCTCGAACATCTCGAATTCCGCCTGGTGCGCGAAGCCCTGATGGAGCGCGAGGTGCTGTGGCGGATGGCGCCGCACATCATTTGGCCGTTGCGGTTCGTGCTGCCATACCACGAGGGGCTGCGGCCGGCTTGGCTGCTGCGGCTAGGCCTGTTTCTCTATGATCATCTCGGCGGGCGCGAGCTTCTGCCCGCGACCTCCACCCTCGACCTGACCCAGGACGAGGCCGGTCGGCCGCTCAAACACGGCGACTACTCGGTCGGTTTCGAATATTCCGATTGCTGGGTGGACGATGCTCGTCTGGTGACGCTCAACGCCCGGGATGCGGCCGACCATGGGGCGACAATCCGCACCCGGACCAAGGCCGTTGCGGCAGACCGCAGCGCCGACCTTTGGCGGCTTACGACGGTGGACAGCCGGTCCGACGGCGGCACCAAGGTGGTGCAGGCGCGTATTCTGATCAATGCTGCCGGCCCATGGGTCGCCGAGGTCCTCGCGGCCACCCAGCGGCGCCGCGCACCCATCAACATCCGGCTGGTCCAGGGATCGCACATCGTGATCCCTCGCCTCTATGCGCATGACCGCTGCTACATTTTTCAGAATCCCGATAAGCGCATCATTTTCGCCATTCCGTACGAAGGCGATTTCACGCTGATCGGCACCACGGAGCGCGACTATGTCGGCGATCCGGGCCAGGTCAAGACGACCGCCGATGACATCGACTATCTGTGCCAGGCGGCAAACCGGTATTTCAGCATGGCGATCACTCCGGCGGAGGTGGTTTGGAGCTATTCAGGGGTCCGGCCGCTCTACGACGACGGCGCGACCGAAGCCCAGGCGGCAACCCGCGATTACGTGCTGGATCTGGACGAAGCCGGCGCACCGATGCTCTCGGTATTCGGCGGCAAGATCACGACCTATCGACGACTTGCGCTGCATGTACTCGATAAGCTCGATCGGTATCTTCCGGCCAAGGCGTATGCCTGCCGTAACTGGTCGGGAACAGCACCCCTGCCCGGCGGCGATTTTCCGGTTCAGGGCTTCGAGGCGCTGGTCAAGGATGTCGTTCGCGATTATCCGTGGCTCGGCGCGCATCAGTCCCGCCGCTTCGCCCGCGCCTACGGCACTCGCGCGCGCGCGATTCTCAACGGCGCGACCCACTGGGGTGCGTTGGGCCGGGACTTCGGCAGCGGTCTGACCGAGGCGGAGGTGACTTATCTGATGCGCGAGGAATGGGCGGAGGAAGCCGTTGACGTCCTTTGGCGGCGCTCCAAGCTCGGCCTACGGCTATCGCAAGAGCAGGTGTTGGCGCTTCAGAGCTTCATGGCCGAACGCCGCGAGGAATTTCTCGCCCGATAGGATATTTGGAGCAGATACCTGGGGCTCCCTCGCTGATCAAGCTCGACCGGACCGGCCTCATATGCCGGTTATGGAATCGCAATGAGCAGGCCGACGGTTACGCCAAACGATTGCCCATGCCCGCTGCCGAAATCGTATCCATAGCTCGGCTCGAGATACCAACCGTAGTTTCGATTCGGCCATGGCCAGAACTGGAATTCGACGACCGCCTCGCCGCCAAGCGAATCGGCTGTTTTTCCTCCGCCCGTCGTATGCAGCCATTCCGGTCCGACACCGAACTCGACCTCTACGGTCTTGGATAACGTAAAGGGCTTCTTGAACACGAGATCGGTGTTCCAGTCGGCGTGACCGCCGCCAAAGAGAGACGAAACGCCGCCTTCGATTTCCAACCAATCCTTGAGCGGGGTGACATCTAGGGCGACCGCGGGGCCGAAGCTTTGCCCGCCGTCGCGCAGACCCCACTCAGTCGCGCCGCCCAATTCAATGATTGCAGAAGGTTCCTTCTCCTCGGCCCAGGCTTCCCCTCCGATCAACAGCAGAGCGGCTACCAACCCCATCGTCGTTCCGCACGTGATCATCCGCCCGTAGCCTTGCTCGCTTCCCGCCCTCCGATGGTTTCACCATATCAGGGATTTCTCGCAGCATGCCAGGTGACGGACGTCGCCTCTTTGACGGTCACGCGAAGGCGAAAATTCCATCCAAGTTATCGATTGGGCTGGTAGCGGAGGAGGGACTCGAACCCCCGACACACGGATTATGATGTCGACATTCTACAAGATTCAAGTTGATTTAATTGGCATTTTTGACTTTGTATGACACTGAGTATGAAACTTTTAGGGTATCTCGGCGACAAAAAAACTTATAACAGCGTATCATTCTGTCACAAGGTCAGGTCAATACCTTCAATCTTGCCAAGAACGCAGGCACATCCGTCGATCAGATCGAGCGCTACTATGCGCGCAATCTGCCGCTGTCGAAGGAGATGGCGATCAACCTGCAGAGCTTTGGGAATGGGTGAGCACCTAATCACCAAACATCCATGACTCAGGGTTTGCGATGGGGTCGTTGCGGTTTAGCGCCAATAATCCCTTTACGTTTCGCACGAGCGACCACACAAGCGCCCACAATATAATCAAGGCTCCAACAGCAAGATGTAAAAGAAGAAGACCGACGAGAAAATAAATAAATCCGATCACGAACGTCCTTATCTGAAAAGTATAATGACTTTTCACCGGAGGAGTTGCTGAATCCGCTTGAAAGTATGCAATCATAACGCCGATGATTGCGGTAATACCTGTGAAATAACCAAGGAGGTACAGAACGTAGACGGCAAACGCCAAACTGCGCTCGCCCACCATCATTTTAGGCGGGTTATTCGGCGGGACCGTCGACTCAATGTCGTGTGATCCATTATTTTTGTCCGCCTCAGCCTTTTCCTGCGCCGCCCTTTTTGCCATTGCCTCTCGTTTCCCCTGTTGAACAATTAAATCTTTTCGACTTACAGCGTTGCCGCTGTTACTGCAGTCCCTCAACGGCATTTCGCCTCGCATAATCGGGAAGGTCACTATAACGCCGTCGCGCCGAAATGGC
>JBAPYW010000096.1:0-22185 GCA_049284935.1 Xanthobacteraceae bacterium | reverse complement strand
GGGACGAGAGTCCCTTTGGCGAGAGCCGCGAGTGGAACGCCGGCAGGCGAGCGCGCCTTGCAAGGCGCGAGCCGCACCGCTGGGTGCGGAGGATAAGGATCAGCGTCTACCGGCGTTCCGCTTCCTTCTTCTCTTTTCCAGGGGAGCGAAAGGAAGAAGCCAAAACTCCTCGATCGATACTGAAAGTCGAGGAGCCAAGATCTGAAAACCCACAGCGCCGACAAAAAGCGCGCAGCGGGAACGTTATTTCTTTTTCACCTCTCCCCAGTGGGGAGAGGTCGACTTGCGAGCGAAGCGAGAAAGTCGGGTGAGGGGGCGGTGGCCGAAAGGTTCGACCCCCCTCACCCCAACCCTCTCCCCGCTGGGGAGAGGGAGTGCGAAGCGTCACTTCGCCAGCGCGTCGGCGCCAGCCTTGGCGACCTGGGCGTCCTGCGAGGACAGCGCGCCGGAGACGCCGATGGCGCCGACGATCTTGCCGTCGATCAGCATTGGCAGCCCGCCCTCGAGCGGGGTGATGTCCTTGACGGCGAGGAGGCGGAGCCCGGCGCCGCCGGCGGCGATGGCGTCGTCGAGCGCCTTGCTCGGGCGCTTGAAGCGGACCGCGGTGCTGGCCTTGCCCTCGGAGGCGCCGATCGAGGCGAGCTGGGTGTTGTCGATCTTGTGGAACATCACCAGATTGCCGCCGCTGTCGAGGATGGTGATCGCGACCTGCCAGGAATTCTTCGCCGCCTCGAGCTCGGCCGCGGCCATCGCCCGCTTGGCGTCGTCGAGCGTGATCGGCGGCCCGTAGGGCGGCGTCGCCGCCGGCTGCTGGGCCAAGGCCTGCTCGACAAAGGCCGGGGCAAGGGACGATCCGGCCGCGATGGCGAACGCGGCCAACGCGCAGGCGAGCGCGAGCATCCGGGACATCTGTACCACCTCCGCAGGGCATGCCGCTTCAGCGGCGAGCGGCGCACAATAAGCGGCAAAAGCCGCCGGTGGAAGCCGGTCGGTTCCGCGAGCGGGAAACCGGCCGGGCTCGGCGAAACGTGATCGCGGCGGCGCTGCGTCGCGTCGGCGCCGCGATTATATTTCTCGGGCTATCCAGGGAGACGCCGCCATGTTCACGTTCGGAAAGAAGCTCGAAATGCCGGCCGCCGCCGACGCCTTGCCGGGGCGCACGGCCCCCATCCCTACCGCGCGGGAGCATTTCGTCAACGGCCGCCCGCTCAAGGGTCCCTATCCGGAAGGACTTGCTATGGCGATGTTCGGGCTCGGCTGCTTCTGGGGCGCCGAGCGCAAGTTCTGGGAGCTCGGCGACGGCGTCTACGTGACCGCGGTGGGCTATGCCGGCGGCCACACCCCCAATCCGACCTATGAGGAGGTGTGCAGCGGGCGCACCGGCCACAACGAGGTCGTGCTCGTGGTCTACGATCCGAAGAAAATCTCCTACGAGCGGCTGCTCAAGGCGTTCTGGGAAACCCACGACCCGACCCAGGGCATGCGCCAGGGCAACGACGTCGGCACCCAATACCGTTCCGGCATCTATGTGTTTTCACCGGCGCAGCGCGCGGCCGCCGAGGCGTCGCGGGCGAGTTATGCCAAGGCGCTCGCCGCCGCCGGCATGGGCGCCATCACCAGCGAAATCCGCGACGCCCCGCCGTTCTATTTCGCCGAGGATTATCACCAGCAATACCTGGCGAAGAATCCGCACGGCTATTGCGGGCTCGGCGGCACCGGGGTGAGCTGCCAGATCGGGACCGGCGTGGTGGCGGCGCACTGACCGCAGCGCATTGACCGGGGGCCTCGATTGACGGCGGCCCGCCGCGGTTGATCCAGGTCAAGTCCGGCCGCGAAAAAATGTTCTATCAAACATGGAGAAAATTCCTAAAAAAAGGGGAGTTGCGTCATGACCAAGCCAATTCCTGACAAGGCCGAAGTCGCGGTGGAATATCCGGACAAGCTTTATATCGGAACCTTCGAACAGACCGCGCGCTTCGACGCCCACCTTGACGAAGCCGGAATCTCACTCAGCCTGTATCGCAACGGCGCGGCCGATATGCGCAAATCGGTCCATATGCACTTTCACTATGCGCTGTTCGCCGAAATCCTGCGCGATCTGGCAAAGACGGTGGCTTCGCTCCCGCCCGCCGATATCACCCACCGCGCAGCACTCTGCGACGCCGCCAAGGCGCTGCATCTGGCGCTGAAGGCGGACCCGGACGAAAGCCAAGATATCGACGATATCGCCCACATGACGCCGGCCGAGGAGGTGCTGCTTCTGCATGTCCTGGAATAGGCTTAAGCGCCGATAGCGGCGCTCTCCGTCACGGGCGTGCGGCGTGCCTGTCAGCCCGCTGACAGACCTCGCGGATTTTTTCCACCAGCGCATTGCCGAGTAACGGTTTCTCGACAATCGGAATATTGGCCGCGACCGCGCGCGCGCTCAGCGCCGGATTGGGGTCGCTGATGAGAAGAATCGCCGGCGTCAAAGCGTCTCGGTCACGCAATTTGGCGATCAACTCCATTCCGCTCATCACCGGCATTCTCTGGTCGATGACGAAGCAGTCGCAAGCACCAAGATCGCCGGCGCGCAGCAGCTCAGTGGCGCCGGCATAGGCGCGTACGATAAACCCTTCCAATTCCAGCGCGAATTTCAGCGAGCCGCAAACCGCCGGATCGTCGTCAACGATCACGACGACCGGGGGCCGCTCCGTCAATGGGTACAGCGGCTGCATCGCTATCGGTTGCACCGAAAACCTCGCATTCTTCACTAAAATGCCGGCAGGCCGGCGCAGCCGCATTGATGTGGCTCAATTCCGGGCGGCAACCGCGCGTGAGGTAACGACAGACCGGCTTTTGTTGCTCTGCACCCATCGCGGTGCGCCCGGCGACGCCGCGGTTCCATCTTGATCCGCATCAACGCCAAGGCGCGGAAAACAGCGACAGTGGCGCTCCTGCAAACGGGCGGAACAACATGGGTCACGTATTCTTCCGTTGCCCTCAGACGGGCGAGGAGTTCGACAGCGGATTCCAAGCCGGCCCGGGCGACCTCAGGCTTTTGCCCACGGGCGCAAAGATAAATCTGCGCTGCAGGATCTGCGGCGTGAAGCACGAACTTCGATTTGCCGACGCTCGTGTCGACGAGTCCGAACAAAGCCGCCTGAACCGGTAACCGCGGCCGAGCTGAATTCCCGACGCTAGGTCCAACCCTCCACAATTGATCCACCTCAATGTCTATCGGCCCCGCCGTGGTCAAAGAGGCTCATGGATCGCGATCGTCCCGAGCAAACACCGGCCTGCCCGAGTTGCGGCAGATCGATGCGCCTTGTCAGAGCCGTTGCCCAAACCGGCGCGCAACCCGAGCTGTCGACCTATGAATGCCGGATATGTGGGGTGATGCTGACCACGGCCCGAGAGCCGATGCGGGCGTCGGAATCTGCATAGAGCTTTGCCGAGAGCGGGCGCGGGCGAGCAACGGTCCGCGAATAAACCGCCCTCCCCCGTGGCAACCGGCCGGCAGCCGATATCGCCCTACTCAGGTCCGACAATTCCGACGATCAGCGCCATGCGCACCAGATCTGACAGGCTTCCCGCCTTCATCTTGTTCATCAGATTGGCCCGGTAGATTTCCACGGTGCGCGGGCTGATGCCGAGGTCGAAGGCGATCTGCTTGTTGGCCCGGCCGGCCACCAATCCGCCAAGCACGTCGCGCTCGCGGTTGGAGAGGCCGGCGAGCCGGCCCTCGATCTCCAGGCGTTCGGTGTAGCGCTTGGTCTCGCCGTCCTGGCGCTTGAGCGCCGACTGGACGCTCGCCAACAGCACGTCGTCGTCGAACGGCTTTTCCAGAAAGTCCACCGCGCCGACCTTCATCGCTTCGACCGCGAGCGCCACGTCGCCGTGGCCGGTGATAACGATCACCGGCACGCCGATCTTGAGCTCCTTCAAGCGGCGCAGCAGGTCGACCCCGCTCATTCCCGGCATGCGCACGTCGGTGATGACGCAGCTGGCCGTGGCGTCGGGCAACGCGTCGAGAAACGCCATCGCGGATGAGTAGGTCTTGACCTCGAGTTTGGCCGCCTGCAACAGGAACGCCAGCGACTGACGAATCGCTTCGTCGTCGTCGATCACGTGCACGATGGCCTTTTCAGACGGCATCGCCGACTTCCTCTTTGCTCAGCGCCGGCAGCGTGAACGAGAACACCGTTCCTCCTCCGGGATTTGATCGCGGCGCGATGGAGCCGCCATGCGCCTCGACGATGGTGCGCGAGATCGACAAGCCGACGCCCATGCCCTGGCGTTTCGTGGTGATGAACGGCTGGAACAGCTGCGCGCTGACTTCGGGCGCGATTCCGGTGCCGGTATCGGCGACGCTGATCTCGATCATGTTGTCCTGCGCCGAAACCGTCGAGACGACGAGCTCGCGCTTCTCGGCCTCTTCCATCGCCTCAATGGCGTTGCGCATCAGATTGAGCAGAACCTGTTGAATCTGCACCTTGTCGGCGAGCACGAAATCGGTGCGCGGATCGAACTCGAAGCGCACGCGGACGCCCCGGTCCTTGGCGCCGACCAGCGCCAGGGCGCTGGCTTCCTCCACGAGTTTCTTGACGTCCTCCACCCGCCGCTCGCTCTCGCCGCGGGCGACGAAGTCGCGCAGGCGGCGAATGATCTGGCCGGCCCGCAGCGCCTGCTCGGCCGCCTTGTCCAAGGCCTCGCGCAAAACCGGGGCGCGCTCGTCGGGGCTGCCTTCCAAGAGCCGCCGGGACCCCTTCATGTAGTTGGCGATCGCCGACAGCGGTTGATTGAGCTCGTGGGCGAGCGCGGAAGCCATCTCGCCCATGGCGGTCAAGCGCGAGACGTGGACCAGCTCGGCCTGCAAATCCTGGAGCCGCGCCTCGGTCTGCTGGCGCTCGGTAAGGTCGCGGATGAAGCCGGTGAAGAAGCGTTCATTGCTTGTTCGCATCTCGCCGACGTTGAGCTCCAGGGGAAATGTCGAACCGTCCTTGCGCTCGCCGACGACCACCCGGCCAATGCCGATGATTCTCCGTTCACCCGTGGTCAGGTAGCGCTGCACGTAGGCGTCATGGTCCTGCCGATAGGGCTGCGGCATCAGCATTTTGACGTTTTTACCCACGACTTCGGCGGCGCTATAGCCGAACAGCCGTTCCGCCGCCGCACTGAACGACTGCACGATGCCGCGTTTGTCGATGACAATCATGGCGTCGGGGATCGCGTCCAGAATCGACTGCACATGCGCCGCGCGGCCAAAGGCGTCCTCGGCGCTGGCCGCCGCGGCGATCCGCGAGCGGCGCAACAGCTCGCCGCGCCACGATGCGCCGACGCCGACGAAGGCGAAGACGACCGCGTTGACGATATCGGCGCTCGACAGCGCGCGAAAATCGGCGACGAAAAACAGGCCCAGCAGCAGGCCCAGAAGAGTAGCCAAAGAGCCGGGGCCCCAGCCGCCGAACGCCGAGGCGATCAGAACCGCCGGAAAGAAGAAGAGATAGGAGGCCTCGCCCTGGAGCACCGATGCCAGTGCCAGGCGAAGCACCAAGGCCACCGCAATCGCAATGATTGCAATGGCATAATGTTCAATGATCCCGCGCGGGACCGGGAGATTGAACGCCGCCTTGGCGGCATAAGATCGGAAATGTGGCTTGGCTTCTGCCATAGCAATGCCGGTGTCGGCCTATTGTTGCCCTTTTTCGATTTTGGAGGAAACCGCGGGTCTTGCTGCCCCTCCGGGATAGCCCTTAGGGGCATTATCTGAATTTTTCGCCTCCCGCGCGAGGGTTACCAATACCTCTCGAAGCTCCCGGAGGTAAAGAGCCATGCTCACACAGACCGCCGTCCGCCCCGACCAATTCCGCCGCTTCGTTCCGGTCCCTCGCAACCCCCCACCGCCAACCAGCCATGCTCTCGACGGCGCCGCTGAGCGCGAGCCGCTCGCGCAATCCATGCACCTGATGGGCGCAGTCATGTCGTATCCCCGCAATGCGGAGATTTTCGGCGAAAACGAGCCCGCCGAATACCTCTACAAGGTCATCAGCGGCAGCGTCCGCACTTACAAAATCCTCAGCGACGGCCGCCGCCAGATCGGCGGATTCTATCTGCCCGGCGACATTTTCGGCTTTCAATTCGCCGAGGAGCACACCTTTTCGGCCGAGGCCATAACCGACGCCAAGGTACTGGTCATCAAGCGCAGTGCGCTAACCGCGCTCGCCAGCTGCGATGCCGCGGTCGCCCGGCAGCTCTTTGCGCTGACCAGCTGCGAATTGCGGCGCATGCAGGATCGCGTCCTGCTGCTCATCAAGAGCGCACAGGAGCGCGTCGCCAGCTTCCTTCTCGAAATGGCGGACCGCGCCGCGGCCGGAAATGTCGTGGAACTACCGATGTCGCGCCAGGACATCGCCGATTATCTCGGCCTGACCATCGAGACCGTGTCGCGCACCTTGACATGCCTAGAGAGCACCGCGGCGATCGAAGTGCCGAGCTCGCGGCGCATCGTGCTGCGCAACCGATCCGCGCTTAACCGCCTGAACGGCTGAGGTCGCCGCGAGATTGAGCGGCAGTCGCCGGCCGACACTGAAAGGCAGCGATCATGCAGGTTCGCGATATCATGACGCGGAAGGTCATTTCCGTCGGGCCGCATGAACCGCTGCTGCAGGCGGCGCGCCTGATGTTGCAGAACAGAATCAGCGGCCTGCCGGTTGTCGACGCGGCGGGCCAACTGGTCGGCATCGTCACGGAAGGCGACTTTCTGCGCCGCGGCGAGATCGGCACCGACCGCCGCCGGCCGAAATGGCTCGAGTTTCTGCTCGGGCCCGGCCGGCTCGCCACCGAGTACGTGCATGCCTCGGGCAGAAAAGTCGATGAAGTCATGACCGCCGATCCTTGCACCGTCAGCGAAGACGATTCACTGGAGACGGTGGTCGAACTCATGGAACGGCGCCTCATCAAGCGCCTCCCCGTCATGCGCGACGGCAAGATGGTTGGTATCGTCAGTCGCGCCAATCTCATGCATGCTCTGGCAAGCCTCGACCGCGATACGCAGGTCGCCGTCGGCGACGACATCGCGATTCGCGACGGCATTCTCAAGTCGCTGGGCAAACAGCCCTGGGCGCCGAGCGTCAACGTCGTGGTCAAGAACGGCGTTGCGGAATTGTGGGGCACCATCACCGACGAACGCGAACGGCAAGCTTGCATCGTCACGGCCGAGAATGTCGCGGGCGTCCATGAGGTGCACGACCATTTGGTTTGGGTCGAACCGATGTCCGGCATGGCGTTTCCGTCGGCGGAGGACGAAGCCAAACCGCGCACGGAACCGCCGCACAAGGCCGTGCACTGAACGCAGCGGCGGTCGAAAACATTTCGGCACAACACCCTCACGCGGCGACCATGATGCCCCGCACAGCCTTTCAAGCGAATAGCCGGACCATGCGCCGCAGCCTTCTGACGGCGGTTGCGCTCGCGGCTTTGCTGCCGCCGCTCGCCCGGAGCGACGAGGCGCTGTCGCCGGCCGCGCAAAGAGGTGTCGTCTTCGTGCGCCTCTACTGCGCCAGCTGCCACGCGATCGACAAGGTGAGCGAAAGCCCGCTCAAGGTGGCCCCGCCGTTGCGCATGCTGCATCTGCGCTATCCGGTCGAAAGCCTGCGCGACTCGCTTGCCGAAGGCATCATCACCGGCCACCCGACGATGCCGCAGTTCCGGCTCGATCCCGGCCAAGTCGCCGATGTCATCGCCTACCTGAAATCGCTGGAGCCGTGATCGGCAACACGTGACGCGATTGATTTGAATCAACATCGGTGCCGAATCGGCGTGCATCCTCGGCACGTTTCAGCTGGTCGGCTGTCGCGGGGGAACCTATGGCGCTATCGAACGCACAAGCGAAATACATGACCTTCGGCGAAGCTGGCTCGGCGGTCGCATTTGCCGGTCTTGCGATGTTCTCGATCGTGGTCGCCGCCAAGGCCTACACGCCGGAATATGCCTTTCACGCTTATCTGTTCGCCGCCGGCAGCGTGGGGGCGGTGTTCGCCATCGTCAATCGCTATTTCGACCGCGGCGCGCAAGCACCGGCGCTTACGATCGACGGCAAGCCGAATTACAATATGGGGCCGGTCAAGCTGGCAACGATCTTGGCGGTGTTTTGGGGCATCGCCGGGTTCACGGTCGGCCTGTGGATCGCGCTCGAGCTCGCTTTCCCGGCGTTAAACTTCGACCTCTCCTTTATCTCGTTCGGCCGGCTGCGCCCGCTGCACACCTCCGCCGTCATCTTCGCCTTCGGCGGCAATGTGCTGATTGCTACGTCCTTCTACGTCGTCCAGCGCACCTGCCGGGCGCGGCTGGTCGGCGACCTCGCGCCTTGGTTCGTGGTGCTCGGCTACAATTTCTTCATCGTCATCGCCGGTACCGGCTATCTACTCGGCATCACGCAATCCAAGGAATATGCCGAGCCGGAATGGTACGCCGATCTTTGGCTCACCATCGTGTGGGTCGCGTATCTGCTGGTTTACCTCGGCACGCTGATGCGGCGGACCGAGCCGCATATCTACGTCGCCAACTGGTTCTATCTCGCCTTCATTCTCACCATCGCCGTCCTGCACCTCGGCAACAACGCCGCGGTTCCCGTCTCGGTGTTCTCGCCGAAATCCTACATCGTCTGGTCCGGCGTTCAGGACGCCATGGTGCAATGGTGGTACGGCCACAACGCCGTGGGTTTCTTCCTCACCGCCGGCTTCCTCGGCATCATGTACTACTTCATCCCGAAGCGCGCCGAGCGGCCGATCTATAGCTACCGCCTCTCGATCGTTCACTTCTGGGCGCTGATTTTCCTCTACATCTGGGCCGGTCCGCATCATCTGCACTACACGGCGTTGCCGGATTGGACGCAAACGCTCGGCATGACGTTCTCGATCATGCTGTGGATGCCGTCGTGGGGCGGCATGATCAACGGAATCATGACGCTGTCGGGCGCCTGGGACAAGCTGCGCACCGACCCGGTGCTGCGCATGATGGTGCTGTCGGTCGCGTTCTACGGCATGGCCACTTTCGAAGGGCCGGTAATGTCGGTGAAGGCGGTCAATTCGCTGTCGCATTACACCGACTGGACCATCGGCCATGTGCATTCCGGCGCGCTGGGCTGGGTCGGCTTCGTCTCCTTCGGCGCGATCTACTGTCTGGTACCCTGGCTGTGGAATCGCCCGCTCTATTCGCTGCGGCTGGTCGGTTGGCATTTCTGGATCGCCACCATCGGCATCGTTGTCTACATCACGTCGATGTGGGTAGCAGGCATCCTCCAGGGATTGATGTGGCGCGCCTACACCAATCTCGGCTTCCTCGAATATTCCTTCATCGAGACCGTCGAGGCGATGCATCCGTTCTACGTGATCCGCGCCATCGGCGGTGCTTTGTTCCTAGTCGGCGCGCTGATCATGGCCTTCAACGTCTGGCGGACGATCTATCCGCGTGAACAGCTCGCGGGCGCCGTGGGCATGGCTGCGGCCGAGTAGGAGGATCCTTCATGTCGACTTATACGTCGCTGTGGCAGAGACACTGGATCCTCGAGCGCAATTCGATCCTGCTGTTGATCGGCATCCTGATTGTCATCGCGATCGGCGGCCTGGTGGAGGTCGTGCCGCTGTTCTATTTGCGCAGCACGATCGAGACCGCACCCGGCATGCGGCCGTATACGCCGCTCGAGCTGGCCGGCCGCGACATCTACGTGCGCGAAGGCTGTTACCTCTGTCATTCGCAGATGATCCGCGCGCTGCGCGACGAGGTCGAGCGTTACGGGCATTACTCGCTCGCCGCCGAAAGCGAGTATGATCATCCGTTCCAATGGGGCTCCAAGCGCAACGGTCCTGACCTCGCGCGCGTCGGCGGCAAGTATTCCGACGACTGGCACCGCGACCATCTGCAAGACCCGCGCTCGGTGGTTCCCGGCTCGATCATGCCGGCCTATCCCTGGCTGTTCACGACCGATCTCGATTTTTCTCATATCGCCGAGGACATGAAGGTGCAGGCGCTGCTCGGCGTACCCTATTCCGACGAGATGATCGCCAACGCGCTTGCCGACTTGCGCACGCAAGCGAGCGCCGATGCGTCGGACGCCGCCGCGCTGGCGAAGCGCTATCCGAAGGCGCAGGCGCGCGATTTTGCCGGCATTCCCGGCCGCGTCACCGAGGCCGACGCGCTGATCGCGTATCTGCAGATGATGGGAACGCTGGTCGACTTCAAGCTCTACGACGACAAAGCCAACATCCGCTGAGGAGGCATCGGTGTCGCCGACCTATCAGTTTTTCGCGGAATTTGCTCAGACCTGGGGCCTCGTCTACTTCCTCGTGCTGTTCATCGCGGTGCTGGTCTATGCGCTGTGGCCGTCGCGTCAGAAGAAGTTCGACGAAGCTGCGCGCGTACCGCTGCGGGAGGATTGATCAATGCTCGGTCGAAAAAAATACGATCCCAAATCGCCGCCGAAGGTCGGGACCACGGGCCACGAATGGGACGGCATCCAGGAGCTCAATACGCCGCTGCCGCGCTGGTGGCTGTGGCTGTTCTACGCGACGATCATCTGGTCCGTCGGTTATTGGGTGGTCTATCCGGCATGGCCGCTTCTTTCCTCCTACAGCAGCGGCCTGCTCGATTGGAATTCTCGGAGCACCGTCAACGCCGAACTGGCGGCGCTGCAGACGCAACGCGGTCCGATGATGACGCGGCTGGCGGCGGCCTCGCCGCAGCAAATTGAATCGACGCCCGAGCTGCTCGACTTTGCCCGCACGCTCGGCCGCCGCGCCTTCGCCGATAATTGCGCGCCGTGCCACGGCGCCGGCGGCGGCGGCGCCAAAGGCTATCCAAATCTCGTCGACAATGATTGGCTGTGGGGCGGCACACTCGATCAGATCGGGCAGACGATCCGGCACGGCGCCCGCGCCGGCGACGATGACGGCCATCAGGGCTCGATGCCGGCCTTCGGCCGCGACGGAACGCTGAAGCCGACGGAAATCTCCACGGTGGCGGATTACGTGCGCTCGTTGTCCGGGCTCCCGACCGCGCCGGACGTCGATCTCGCCCGCGGCGCGAAAATCTTCGCCGACAATTGCGCGATCTGTCATGGCGCGCAGGGCAACGGCAATCGCGAGGTCGGCGCCGCGAATCTGACCGACCAGATCTGGCTTTACGCGCCGGACAAAAAAACCATCATGGAAGGGATCACAAATGGCCGCGGCGGCGTCATGCCGGCCTGGGGCGGCAAGCTCGACGACGTCACTATCAAGGCGCTGACGGTCTTTGTGCACACGCTTGGCGGCGGGGAGCAGTGACGGATGGATCCGGGTGGCGACAACGCGCTCGCGACGCAGGCCGCCCGTTCGCCGCAGCTCGGGCAACCGGCGCTCGCAGCGCTTGGCGACGATGGCGCACGAACGCCGCTGCCCGTCGGCGCGATCGAACCCGACCCGTCGGACGACGGGCCGCTCTACGTCGCCCGGCAAAAGATCTATCCGCAGCGCGTCAGCGGTACTTTCCGGCGCGTGAAATGGCAGGTGCTGTTCATCACGCTCGGCATCTATTATTTGCTGCCGTTCGTGCGCTGGGATCGCGGGCCGAACGCGCCGAGCCAGGCGGTTCTCATCGACTTCCCGAGCCGGCGATTCTATTTCTTCTTCATCGAGATCTGGCCGCAGGAGGTGTACTATTTCACCGGCCTCTTGATCCTGGCGTCGATGGTGCTGTTCCTGATGAACACCATCGCCGGGCGGGTCTGGTGCGGCTATCTCTGCCCGCAGACGGTATGGACCGATCTATTCCAGGCCATCGAGCGCTGGACCGAGGGCGACCGCCGCGAACATCTGCAGCGCGACCGGCAGCCGTGGAGCGTCGATCGGCTGGCGCGGGCGGCAACCAAGCATTTCCTCTGGCTGATGATCGCCTGGTGGACCGGCGGCGCCTGGGTGCTTTATTTCGCCGATGCGCCGACCCTCGTCCGCGACTTGGCGACGTTTCAGGCGCCGCTGATCGCCTACGTCTTCATCGCGCTATTGACGTTCACGACCTACTCGCTCGCCGGATGGATGCGCGAACAGGTCTGCGTCTACATGTGTCCGTGGCCGCGCATCCAGGCGGCGTTGACCGACGAATACGCGCTCAACGTCACCTATCGCTACGACCGCGGCGAGCCGCGTGCCTCGCTGAAGAAAGCCGCGGCGCTGCACGACCAGGGCCTTGCCGCCGGCGACTGCATCGATTGCCTGCAATGCGTGCACGTCTGCCCGACCGGGGTCGACATCCGCGAGGGCTCCAGTCTCGGCTGCATTCAATGCGGCCTGTGCATCGACGCCTGCGATGCGGTGATGAAAAAAGTCGGCCGATCCGCACGCCTCATCGCCTATGACACCGACGTCAATATCAAGCGTCGGCAGCAGGGCCAAACGCCGCTCTTCCGCCTCGTGCGAACGCGCACGGTACTTTACACCGCCATCATCGCGCTGGTCGGCGCGGTGATGATCTATACGTTGGCGACGCGGCGTAACGACGGCATTAGCATCATCCACGACCGCAACCCACTGTTCGTGCGGCTGTCCGACGGCGCCCTGCGCAACGCCTTCGCCGTTCGCATCCTCAACAAAACGCTCGAGCCGCAAAGCTTCGTGCTCAAGGTCGCGGGTCTCGCCGATGCGGGGGTCGACGTCATTGGCAGCGCCACGCGTTCAGGCGGCGATCCGGTCATCGAGGTCGGCCCCGATCAATCCCGCGAAGTGCGCGTGCTGGTCACCACGCACCAACGATTCGCGCCGGGAGCTTCTGTTCCTCTCACGTTCACCATCGCGCCGGACAAGGGCGGCAGCGCCGCGAGTGCCGGCGATCATTTCCTCGGGCCATGAGACGACTACATGTCAGTGAATCGTTCAGCAGGCAGTGACGCCGAACTGCCCTCCGCCATGCGCCAGCGAAGCAAGCCGCCGCGGGAGCTGACTGGGCGGATGGTCCTGGTCGGCCTTCTCGCTTTCTTCGGCGTTGTCCTCGGCGCCAACGGCCTGTTGGTGCACAAAGCGCTGTCGACGTTCGGCGGCGTCGAGACGGATAGTTCCTACCGCGCCGGGCAGTTGTTCGAGCGCGACGTCGCCATGGCCAGGGCGCAGGATGCGCAGCATTGGCGGGTCGAGGCGAGCGTCACGCCCGCAGCGGACGGCAGCGCGCTGCTCGATATCGTGGCGCGCGATGGCGCCGGCCTGGCCGTAGCCGGCATCGACGCCACCGCGACGTTCGAGCGTCCGACCGATCGCCGCCTCGATCGTTCCGTTGCGGTCAGCGAGGACAAGCCCGGCCATTTTCGCGGCAGCGCCGCAATATCGCCCGGGCAATGGGACCTCGTCATCGAACTGTCGCGCCAAGGCGGGCGGCAATTCCGATCCAAGAATCGCATCGTCTTGCGGTGAGCAACCGAGATGGCCGAAATACTCGATCTCTCGATGTTCGTTGAGCGCGGCGCTGCCGGCGCCTCGCACATGACGCTTGCCGTCGAGGGCGTCGCCTGCGCCGGCTGCATCCGCAAGATCGAGAACGGCCTAACCAAACTGCCGGGCATCATCGACGCGCGGATCAACTTCACCCAGCGCCGGCTCGCCGTCGATTGGCGCGACGATGAGATCGACGCCGCCGGCATCATCAAGGCGATCGAAGGCATCGGCTATCAGGCGCATCCGTTCGCGCCGGAACGCGTCGAAGCGGACGATAGCGCCCAAGCCAAATGGCTGTTGAAGTGCCTGGCCGTCGCCGGCTTTGCCGCCATGAACGTCATGCTGCTGTCGATCTCGGTGTGGGCCGGCAACGTCTCCGACATGACGCAGGAGACGCGCGACCTGTTCCATTGGCTGTCCGCGCTGATCGCGCTGCCGGCCGCCGCCTATGCCGGCCAGCCGTTCTTTCGCAGCGCCTTGCGCGCCTTGCGCGCCCGCCAGCTCAACATGGACGTGCCGATTTCGCTCGGCGTCGTGCTGGCGCTCGCGCTCTCCGTGTTCGAGACCGCCACGCACGCCGCGCACGCCTATTTCGATTCGGCGATCATGCTGCTGTTTTTTCTGCTCTGCGGCCGCTACCTCGACCTGGCGATGCGGCGCAAAACGCGGGTGTTCGCCGGCAATCTCGCAAGCCTGAAGGCGGAGTTCGCGCATCGGCTCGAAGCGAGCGGCGAACTCACCCAGGTGCCGGTCGCCGCGCTAAATCCCGGCGACCGCGTGCTGGTGCGGCCCGGCGACCGCATCCCCGCCGACGGCGCCATCCTCGGCGGCACTTCGGAGATCGACGAGAGCCTGGTGACCGGCGAGACGCTGCCCCGCGCCGTCGGCGCCGGCACGACGGTCTATGCCGGCAGCATCAACATTTCCGGCGCGCTCACGCTGCGCGTCACTGCCGCCGGCGCCGGGACGCTGGTCGAGGAGGTGGAGCGGCTTCTGGACAAGGCGACTGCGGCGAAGTCGCAGACCGTGCGATTGGCCGATCGCGCCGCGCAATTCTACGCGCCGGTCGTGCACGCAACGGCGGCGCTCACGGCGATCGGCTGGCTCATCGCCGGCGCGTCGCTGCACGATTCCATCGTCATTGCCATTGCGGTGCTGATCATCACCTGCCCTTGCGCGCTGGCGCTTGCCATCCCCGCGGTGCAGGTCGTCGCCGCGGGTTCGCTGTTTCGCGCCGGCGTCATTCTCAACGGCGGCAATGCCATCGAGCGGCTCGCCGAGGTGGACACCGTTGTCTTCGACAAGACCGGAACCTTGACCCTGCCCGAACCGGGGGTCGACGGGACGACGGATATCGACTCCGACGTTTTGGAACGGGCGGCGCGGCTGGCGCTGTCGAGCCGCCATCCGCTTGCGGCCGCGCTGGCGCGCCGGGCACGCGAGCGGATCGCCTATTCCGGCGCCGTCGAGGAGCCGGGCCAAGGCGTTCGCGCAGTTATCGACGGCGAGGAAGCTCGCCTCGGCGGCGCGAAATTCTGCGGGCTCGCCGAGGCGGAGCAGCCGACGGCGGCGCGCGATTCAACGGCGTCCTTCATCACCTTCACTCGGGGCGGCAAAACCGCGACCTTCGCCATTCGGCAGACCCTGCGGCCCGATGCCGTCGCGGTGGCAAAGGCCCTTATGGCGCGCGGCCTTCATCTCATCGTACTCTCCGGCGACCGTCCGGCCGCCGTGGCGCCAGTGGCCAACGCACTCGGCATCGGTGATTGGCGCGCGGGCCTGAAGCCGGCGGAGAAGATCGCGGTCATCGACGCGTTGCAAGCGCAGGGCCGCCGCGTGCTGATGGTCGGCGACGGATTGAATGACGCGCCGGCGCTCGCCGCCGCTTACGTCTCGTTGTCGCCGGTCACCGCCGCCCATCTCACCCAGGCGCATGCCGACGCGCTGTTTCTCGGCGATCACTTGAAACCGGTGCTGCGCGCCGTGGTCGTGGCGCGGCGGGCGCGTTCCTTGATGAAACAAAACCTGGCGCTCGCCGTGATCTATAACGCGCTGGCGGTGCCGATCGCGATCGCCGGCTTGGTCACGCCGCTGATCGCCGCCGTTGCCATGTCGGGCTCCTCGATGTTGGTCACGCTCAACGCGCTGCGCGCTCGGCTGGTCGCCGATGGCGGCCTCGCTCCGGCAGCAGTCGATTGCCTTCCCAACCCGGACTCGAACCGCAACGCGATGTCGGCTGAGGCAGCATCGCTTTCGTCCGTTCCTTTCCCCGAGCCGGCAGCCGAGGCCGCGGCGCGGCCGCTTGTCGAGGACATCAGCGCGTGAACGTGCTCATCTACCTCGTTCCCATGGCCTTGCTGCTCGGCCTCATCGGGCTCGCCGGGTTCTTATGGTCGCTCAAGAGCGGGCAATACGACGACCTCGACGGCGCGGCACTTCGCATCCTGCCCGACGATGACATCGATAGTTAGTTCTTGATCGACAGCTTGACGTTGGTGACGCCCGGGTCCTGCGGATCGCTGGCGATTTCGAATCCCAGCTCCCTGCACATATCCAGCATCGTGGTGTTTTCGCGGAGCACTTGGCCTTCGATCAGGTGTAAACCTTCCGCGCGCGCGTACTCGATGATCGTCTGCATGAGCAGCCAACCGAGGCCTTTACCCTTCAGATCGGAGCGGACCAGGACGGCGTACTCGCCGCGATCGTACTCGGTGTTGGCGTGCAGACGCACCACGCCGAGCATTTCGCCGGTCGCCTCCTTGATGGCGATAAAGGCCATGGCGCGCGCGTAATCGATTTGGGTAAAGCGCGCGATGAAACTGTGGCTGAACTCCTTCAGCGGCGCAAAGAAACGCAGCCGCAAGTCGTCTTGCGTCACGGCGGCGAGGAACGGCCCATACAATGGCTCATCTTCCGGCCGAACCGGCCGGAACAGAACCGGCGTTCCGTCCAAGAGCCGCACGTGCCGCTCCCACTCCGTCGGATAGGGTCGGATGGCGAAACGCGGATTGCCGGCAGACGCCTGGCGGCGCGTCGCGGCCGGCGCAACCGACACTCGGCCGTCGACGGCGATAATGCCGGTCTCGTCGGCAAGAACCGGGTTGAGATCGATCTCGCGAATCTCGGGGAAATCCGCCACCAGCTGCGCCAGCTTGACCAGAAGGAGCGCTACCGCGTCCTGGTCCGCCGCCGGTACATTGCGGTAAGCCTTGAGGATGCGGGAAACCCGGGTGCGCGCGATCAGGCCGCGGGCGAGATCGAGGTCGAGCGGCGGCAAGGCCAGCGCCTTGTCGCTGATGGCTTCGACCGCCATACCGCCCTGGCCAAAAACAATCACCGGACCGAACGTGGGATCGTCGGCAACGCCGGCAATGAGCTCGCGCGCCTTCGGCCGCAGGATCATGGGAAAAACCGTGACGCCGGTGATGCGCGCCTTGGGCCTCGCGGCCCGTGCCTTGCTGAGAATGTCCGAAGCGGCCTGACGCACGGCGGCCTCGTTGGTGAGATTGAGGCGGACGCCGCCGACTTCCGACTTGTGCACGATGTCGGGCGATAGAATCTTGATGACCACGGCGGTTCCTGCGGCCAGGTAGGGCCTAGCGGCCGCCACCGCTTCGTCGGCGTTGCGCGCCAGAGCGGCCGGCGTGATGGGAATTCCATAAGCCGCGAAGACCCGCGTCATCTCCACCGGATCGAGCCAGGTTCGATTATCGCGCATTACGCCTTCGATGACCGGCCGCGCTGCCGCGACATCCGACGCAAAATCCCGCGGCAGATTCGGCGGTGTCGCCATCAGCAAGTCACGCAGTCCGCGGTAGCGCACCAGATGCATGAAGCCGGAGATCGCCGCCGTCTCCGTCCCGTAACTGGGAATGCTGGCGGCGTCGAACCCCGCCGCCGGTTCGTTTTCGCCGATCCACATCGCGAACACCGGTCTGGCAGGAGCGTGCTTTTTGCGATGCTGCTCGGTCACGGCAATCACCGCTTTCGCGGCATCGCTCGCCGAAGCCAGCGCCGTCGGCACGTTCATGACCAGCACCGCGTCATTTTCCTTGTCCGCGAGCAGCTGCTCGAGCGCGACGGCGTACCGGGCGTCGTCGGCATCGCCGGCAATATCGACAGGATTGGCGCGCGACCAGATCGGCGGCAACGCCTCGTCTAGTTTCTTCATCGTCTCCGCGGAAATGCCGGCAAGTTCGCCGCCGAAATCCGCCAGGCGGTCCACCGCCAGCACGCCGATGCCGCCGCCATTGGTCAAGATGGCGAGCCGCTTGCCGGGCAGCGCGGTCAACCGGCCCAGCGTTTCGGCGGCAGCGAACAGTTCGTCGAGATCGAACACGCGCAACAGACCGGCGCGGCGGAACGCCGCCTCATAGACCGCATCCGATCCGGCCAGCGCCCCGGTATGCGTCAGCGCCGCTTTGGCGCCCTGCGCGTGGCGTCCGGATTTGATCACCAGCGCCGGCTTGGCGCGCGCCGCGGCACGGGCCGCCGACATGAACTTGCGGGCGTCCTTGATCGATTCGACGTACAGAAGAATGGCGCGGGTCCGGCGATCCATGGCGAAGAAGTCGAGCGCGTCGGCAAAATCGACGTCGATGCTGTCGCCGATGGAGACGATGGCGGAAAATCCGATGCCCCGGACCGACGCCCACTCCACCAATCCGGTAGCCAGTGCGCCGGATTGCGAAATCAGCGCGAGGTCGCCCGGCGGCGGCGTCGAGGCGGCAAAGCTCGCATTGAGTTTGACGCCGGGTACCAGCACGCCCAGACAATTGGGGCCGACGAGGCGCATGCCGGCGGCGCGAGCGTTCTTCACGCAAAGCTCGGCAAGCGAACCAGGGCCGTGCCCCAGTCCCGCCGTGATGATGATGGCGGCGGCCGTGCCTTTCGCCGCTGCCGCGGCAACGACCGAGGGAACCGTCGGTGGCGGCGCCGCGATTACTGCCAGGTCGGGAGCGCCAGGCAGATCCTCATAGGATTTGACCGCACGAACTCCCTCGATCGCATCGTACCGGGGATTGACGAGATAGACCGGGCCGGCAAAGCCGGCGCGATGAAGATTGGCGAGGACGGCACGGCCCGGCGATGTTCGGCGCGGAGAGGCGCCGACGACAGCGACGGATTGTGGCGAGAATAACTTGTCGAGACGATAGGTTGACATCGATCCGCCAATCTCAACGGGACGCGCGGCTTCGCCTGCTTCGAGCGATCCAATGTAGATTCGGAATCCTTATAAATGCATTTCGGCCGCGAGCGACAATGATCTCGGTTGACCCTGATCCGCGCGCGACGCGGAACACTCATACCTCGCTTTGATTCATATCAAAGCTGACCGTCGCTCACGTCGCCATGATGACGGCGCAGGGGAGTGAGCCATGCCCATCACCGATGCCGTCATCGTCGCCGCGATTGTCGCCGCGTTCATCGTCTTTGCAGTGGTATTGGCCTGGGGAGAATACCAGACCAGGCATCTGAGCCGGCCGCTCGCCCAAGCGGCAGCACCGGCGACAAAAGCCGGGCCAATCGAGACGGCTCAGGCGCCCGCGGCCGCCGGCCAAGGATTGAACGCCGCCGCGAGCTGATGGCCGCGATTTGCCGCGCGATGCCCGGCGGTGAGAACAGCGACGAGCATCGAGCGCTTCTCAGGTGAGCCTACCCGGGAATTCGTACCGGCAGCGTCTCGTAGCCTTTGACGAAATTCGAATAAATCCACTTCGGTTCATCGATGACGTCGATCGTCTCGAACCGCTGCAGGATCTCTTCCCACACGATACGAAGCTGCAATTCCGCGAGACGAAGACCGAGACAGCGGTGAATCCCGAAGCCGAAGGCGATGTGATTGCGCGCGTTGCGCCGCTCGATGACAAAATCATCAGCGTTCTCGAACATGTCCTCGTCGCGGTTTCCCGACACGTACCACATCACGACTTTTTCACCCTCCTTGATCTGCTTGCCGGCGATCTCGGTATCGCTTAGCGCGGTCCGGCGCATGTGGGCGAGCGGCGTCTGCCAGCGGATCGTCTCGGGCACGAGGTTTTGCACGAGCCCATGATTCGCCCGAAGCTTCTTGTATTGCTCGGGGAACAGATTGAGCGCGTAGACGCTACCGGAGAGTGAATTGCGCGTCGTATCGTTGCCGCCGACGATCAGCAGGATGAGATTGCCGAGGAAGTTCCGCGGATCCATGTCCCGCGTCGCTTCGCTGTGGGCCATCATCGACAGAAGATCGGTCTTCGGCGGCTGCTTGATACGCTCGTTCCACAGTTCCTGGAAATAGGCGGCGCATTCCTGCAGTTCCGCCTCGCGCGCCGCTTCCGAAGCGATGATCTCGCGATTGCCGGGCGCCGCGGTCGCCACATCAGACCAGCGGGTCAGTTTGCGTCGCTCCTCCCAGGGAAAGTCAAACAGCGTGGCCAGCATTTGCGTGGTCAGCTCGATCGAGACGCGATCGACCCAGTTGAACGTCTCGTTGCGCGGCAAGTGGTCGAGAATCTCGCAGGCCCGCACGCGAATCGTGTTCGCCAGCTGCTCGAGGTTTTCCGGCAGGAACATCGGCGCCACGGTCTTGCGCTGCTGCCCGTGCCGCGGCTCGTCCATCGCGATAAAGCTCTCGCGCCGGTAGTCCGGCTTGGTGTTCTGGATGCCGATGCCGCCGAGATTGACGTCGGACGAAAAGATCCGGTGATTGGTCTCCACGTGCATGATGTCTTTGTACTTGGTCACCGACCAGTAGGGGCCGACGCGGCTTTGCGGACAATAGTGGACCGGGTCTTCCTTGCGCAGCCGTTCGAAATACGGCCACATCGCATTGCGGCGAAACAATTCCGGCCGGCTGACGTCGATATCCTCGAGCCGCATGGAATACGCCTCGAGTCTCGCCTCATCGATTGGTTTGCGGGCGCCGTGCATTGATCCCATCCAGCCGTCGCCGAAACTGTCGCAGCGAACCCAAGCCGTCGCGCTACAGCTTGGACAGCATAGGCGGCGCCTACGACGGGCTCAAGGCCACCGGCGCTCGCCGTCGGACGCTATAATAGACTCTGGCGACCCAATGACCGGAAGCCCGAACCCGACGGGATAAGGAACAATGTTCACACTCGGCGATGTTGAAGCGGCTCTGCCGATCGTCCGCGCCGCCGTGCCGCCGACCCCGCAATATGCGTGGCCGCTGCTGTGCGCGCGCGTCGGCGCCGAGGTTTTCGTCAAACACGAAAATCACACGCCGATTGGCGCTTTCAAGCTGCGCGGAGGCCTCTTCTATGTGGAGCGGCTCAAATTCGAACGGCCGCATATCAAAGGCATCGTCTCGGCGACCCGCGGCAATCACGGCCAGTCGCTGGCTTTCGCCGCACAACGCGCCGGACTGGCGGCCGCGATCGTCGTACCGCATGGCAATTCGGCCGAGAAGAACGCGGCGATGCGCGGGTTCGGCGCCGAGCTCATCGAACACGGCCGCGACTTCGACGAAGCGAAGGACCATGCGGCGGAGATTGCCGGCCGGCGCGGCTATGAGTTCGCGCCGTCGTATCATCGCGATCTCGTCATCGGCGTTGCCACTTACGCGCACGAGCTTTTCACCGCCATCGCCGACCTCGACACCGTTTATGTGCCGATCGGGCTCGGCTCGGGGATTTCCGGGGTCATCGGCGTGCGCGACGCGCTCGGCCTGAAAACCAAGGTCGTCGGGGTCGTGGCGCAACGCGCCAACGCCTACGCGCTATCGTTCGCGGCGGGTCACGTGGTCACGACCAATTCGGCGTTGACCTTTGCCGACGGCATGGCGGTGCGCGTGCCGGACGCAGCGGCCCTTGCCGTCATCCGCCGCGGCGCCGAACGGATCGTCGAGGTTGCCGACGATGACATCGCCGAGGCGATCCGCATCTATTTCAGCGACACGCATACGCTGGCCGAGGGCGCCGGCGCTGCCTCTTTGGCCGCGCTGATGCAGGAACGCGAGCGGATGCAAGGGCGCCGTGTCGGCCTCGTGCTCTCCGGACAGAATATCGATCGGGCCTGGATGCGCGATGTGCTGGCGGGCGGAACGCCCGCTAGCGGGGTATAAAAAGGGGTTTGTTTGGCGGAGAGGGAGGGACTTTCCGACATCGGTTTTTTCGGCTTGTAAACCATTCCAGGAAGTATTGATTTTTTGGCCTCAAGTGCGGTCTTATATACCCCCTGAAATTACCCCCTGAAACTAGTGCGTGACCTCATGCCCAAATACCTTTTCCTCCGCCCGGACAGCCGCAATTGGCATATCCGCTTTCGCTACCCGAACAAGGTCATAGAGAAGTCATTAGGGACGCCCGACCGGAGACAGGCGGAGATACTGGCCTTGCCGTTGATCGCCCAACACAAGGCGAAGCTATTGGAAAGCCGACCGCACCTTGTAATGCGGCCCTTCACCCTTAAGCCGGGCGAGTACACTACCGAGAACGGCGAGCGCGTCATAGCGACCGAGCGGGACCTGATCTATCTCGACCGCAACAGCGGCGCGCTCATACGGACGGAACCGAACAGCCCGGCGCCACAGCTTGTGAATGCACCCATGGGCGCAGTCATTCACTTCGGCAATCCGACGCGAAGTCTTACCGAGCTTCGTCGTATGGGGCCGGTGACTGACCTAAGCAAACAAGCGCCGACAAAGAATGGCGATGATGCAATCCTCGAAACGTACCTCAAGCATCGCAATATCACCGGCTACATTGAGCGCGAAGCGCGCGCCATGTGGGAACTATTCAAGAGT
>JBAPYW010000095.1:0-56065 GCA_049284935.1 Xanthobacteraceae bacterium | reverse complement strand
GGGACGAGAGTCCCTTTGGCGAGAGCCGCGAGTGGAACGCCGGCAGGCGAGCGCGCCTTGCAAGGCGCGAGCCGCACCGCTGGGTGCGGAGGATAAGGATCAGCGTCTACCGGCGTTCCGCTTCCTTTTTCTCTGTTCCAGGGAGCGAAAGGAAGAAGCCAAAGCTCCTCGATCGATACTAAAAGTCGAGGAGCCAAGATCTGAAAATCCGCAGCGCCGACAAAAATCGCGCCGCGGGAACGAATTTCTTTACCCTCCCACCGAACTCGGGTGTTCCCGACTTCGGCAATATTAACTGACCGAAGTCGGAAACATCCGACTGCGATGCCGGGAGAGGGGGGAAGAGAAGGCAGCCTCGATGACAGCTCGGGTTTTTGATTCGCCGTTGCCGGATTTGCCCCGCAAAGCCACGCTGCGGCGAACGATCCGGAACCCGGCGCCGAACCGGCGCTTGATCGCACAAGAACGACCTCGTGGAGACGCCGCCATGATCCGCAAGCTGCCCTCGGGAAAGTACCGGCTCTATTCGCGCAAGAAGAACCCGAAGACCGGGAAGCGCCGCAACCTCGGCACCTTCGACACGCGCGCGGCGGCCGAGCAGCACGAACGCGCGGTGCAGTATTTCAAACGGCATTAGAGCGCGTCCAGGAAAAGTGGAAACCGGTTTTCCGTCCGGACGCGCGATAAAACAAGAACCTGGAGCGCGATGACGATCCGAAGACAAGCTATCCCGCGCTGGCCACGCAATCGTGATGGCGGCGCCGGACTAACCGTTCCTGCCGTATTTCATTCAACATTTCGCCCGGGTCGTTCACCATTGCGCCGCTTTGGCGCAGCGACACCCTTGCTTGAACCAAAATCCCGCAGGAGACTTGTTACACAGGGCGATTGTCGCGTTATCCCATCGGGTGAATTCATGCGTTTCGGTCGTATCCTTCCCGCCTCGCTTCTGGCAGCGGCGCTGGCGCTTCCGTGCGCCTCGCTGGCGCGCGCCAACATCGTGGTCACCATCGACAAGAGCCGGCAGCAAATGTCGGTCGCGGTGGACGGCACGCCGCGCTACGTCTGGCCGGTGTCGACCGGGCGGCGGGGTTACGACACGCCGAACGGCACCTTCAAGGTCAACCGCATGGATGCCGACCATCTCTCGCAGGAATGGGACAACGCGCCGATGCCGCATACGATGTTCTTCGACATGAAGGGCCACGCCATCCACGGCTTTTTCGACGTCAAGCACCTCGGCCTGCCGGTGTCGCATGGCTGCGTGCGGCTGGAGCCGGACCATGCGGCAACGCTGTTCAACCTGGTCAAGGCCGAAGGGATGAGCAACACGACGGTGGTGGTTTCCGGCCAGACGCCGGCGTGGCAAAGCCCGGCGGTGGCGCGGCGGAGCGCGCCGGTCGAGGAAACCGCGGCACAGCCGATGCAGATCGCGCCCGATTACGGCCAGCAGCAGCAGCCCTACGGGCAGCAATATGACCGGCAGCCACAGCCCTATTACGCGCAGCAGCCTTATTACGGCCAGCCGCAGCCTTACTATGCCGGGCAGCCGGGCTACCTGCCGCCGCAACCGCCGCCGGTGCGATACTACGTGCTGCGGCCGTACAATCCGTACTAGCTCTTAGCGGAGCATGATCTTTTCGGAAAACCGGGAGCCACTTTTCCGGATCATGCTCTGGCTAAGCCGCGATGCGGTGCATGGCGGCGCCCTCGTGGACGCCGTGGATCGCCTTCACCGATCTTTCGATCGCCGCCCACAACCGGGAGATTTCCGCGGCCGCCTGCGACTCGGCGTCGTATTCCTTGGCGCCTTCGCCGTCGGCCAGCGCCAGCGAAAAATTCGCCCGCTGGGTGATCTGGCCGCCCCACACCGGGATGTTCAGCTTGCCCAGGCTTTCGCGGGCCTGCGTCACCATCGGCGACTCGACGTCCTGCCGCCGCGGCGGCGCGCCGTTGATGACGACCGCGTAAGGCCGGCGCGACTGGCGGGCAAACGACACCGTCTCCCTGACCGCATCGAGATCGAATATGCCGGGCCGGCACGGCACCACGACGATGGTCGCCGCCCGCATCGCGTCGGTGACGCAGGCCGACATGTTCGGCGGCGTATCGATCAACACCCAGTCGATGCCGTCGTTCTTGGCCGCCTTGACGATATCGGGAATGCCGCGTTGCGTGGTCCGCAGCGGCAGATCCTCGACGTTGCGCAGCTTGTGCCAGAGCGTGAGCGAGCCCTGCGGATCGGAGTCAATCAGCAGACAAGGCCGCGACGGCCTATGGACGTGCGCGGCCAGATGCGCCGCCAGCGTGCTCTTGCCCGAACCGCCCTTGCGCGAAGCGAAGACCACAACGTTCATGCGATTTCTCCCAAAGCGGCCCGATCAAGCATCCTGCCCTTGGTTGGTCCGAAGTTCGCAGCGCTCGGGGCCCTATGAGCTGGTGCGAACTTGAGAATCACCGGCACTGTAACTGATTCGTCATATCCGTGCGGTGCGAGATTTGCCGTTGCGAGAATGGGGAAAAGCGCGTGGAGTAGTTGTGGATAAGCTGTGGAGGAGCGGGAGATGACGATGTGGACAACCTTCGCTCATGCTGTGCAGCCTGATTTTTGCCGCGGCGGTAAATAGCGGGAATTCATTGGCGGTTGCGTTGTAAAATATAAAGCAAATCAATGCCTTCACGCCCAGCCGCCGACCCACTCGCGACCTCGGTTGCCCGCCTGAAAACCGACGAACAAACGGCGCGCCGCTTGGCCGACCTCCTCGCCGAAAACTTCGCCGCTGACGATGCCGCCGTCAGCCTGTTCGACGCCGGCGGCGGGCGTTGGCAGGTCGCGATCTATTTTCGCGCGGCGCCCGACCGCGAGGCGGTGCGCGCGGTGGTCGCGAGCGCCGCTGGGCGCACGTCGGCAGAGAAGCTGAACTTCGCGCGCGTCGCGGCGCAAGACTGGGTGCGCGAGAGCCTCGCCGGCCTGGCGCCGGTCGCGGTCGGGCGCTTCGTCGTTCACGGCGCGCACGATCGTGCCGGCATCCCGGTCAACCGGATCGGGATCGAGATCGAAGCGGCGCTCGCCTTCGGCACCGGCCATCACGGCACCACGCGCGGCTGCCTGCTCGCGCTCGATGACCTTTGCAAGTCGCTGCCCCGAGGGCGTCGGAGCCGGCGCGTCCTCGATCTCGGTACCGGCAGCGGCGTCCTCGCTATCGCCGCCGCCCGCGCACTGCGCCGCCGCGTGCTGGCGACCGACATCGACGCCAGCGCCGTCCGCGTCGCGCGCGCCAACGCCCGCCTCAACCGGACGGGCGCGACGCTGGAAGTCGTGAAGGCCGACGGCGTCACTGCCGGAAGCGTGCGCCAACGCGCGCCGTTCGATCTCGTCTTCGCCAACATCCTGCTCGGCCCGCTGCAGCGGATCGCCGCGCCGCTCAAGAGACTGCTGGCCCCGAACGCTCGCATTGTCGTCTCTGGTCTGCTTCCCGCCCAGGCCAACGCCGCGATGGCGGCGTACCGGCCGCTTGTCCTCGAACGACGTATCGAGCTTAACGGCTGGACGACGCTCGTGCTCGCCCACCGCACGCGGCGGCGGACCGCTTAGCTTTTTGTTTGAGCGGGATTTTTTCGAAAACCGGTTTCCCCTTTGCGGTATCATGCCCTACATTGCCGCGCATGTTCGAGGCCCTGTTCCAATCATTCGAGGATCGTGCCGACCGCCGCGCCAGCGCACCGCGCGTCGCGGCGCTGCGCGCCGAGCTCAAGCGGCGAGGCCTCGACGGCTTCATCGTGCCGCGCGCCGATCGCTATCAGAACGAATACGTGCCGCCCTACGAGGAGCGGCTGGCCTGGCTCACCGGCTTCACCGGCTCGGCCGGGGTCGCGATCGTGTTGGCCGACCGCGCCGTGCTGTTCGTCGACGGCCGTTATCAGGTGCAGGCGCGCGAGGAAGTCGACGGCGCAATACTTTCCATCGAACATCTGGTGGACCTCCCGCCGCCGGCCTGGATCGAAGCCAACCTGCCGGCCGACACCCGGCTCGGCTATGCGCCGTGGCTGCACACGGTCGACAACGCCGAGCGGCTGACCAAAGCCTGCGCCGCCGCCCGCTCAAGCCTCGTTGCGGTCGAAGACAATCCCATCGACGCCATCTGGATCGACCGGCCGAAGCCGCCGCTCGGCGCCATCGTGGCGCACGATCTGCGCTATGCCGGCGAAGATACCAACAGCAAGCTCACCCGCATCCGCGCGGAAATGCAAAAACTCGCCGCCGACGTGCTCATGGTGTCGGACCCGCAGGCCGTCTCCTGGCTGTTCAACATCCGCGGCGGCGACGTTCCGCACACGCCGGTGGCGCTCGCGTTCGCCATGATCGCGAAGGAGGGCCGCCCGGCGCTGTTCGTCGATCTGCGCCAACTCAACAGCGAGATGCGACAGCGCCTCGAAGAGGTCGCCGAAGTGCGTCCGAGCGCCGCCTTCGAGCGCGATCTCGTCACTCTCGGCAAAGAACATCGCGCCGTGCGGCTCGATCCGAGCATCTGTCCCGAGGCGGTCGCGCGGCTGATCGTCGAGTACGGCGGCGAGGTGGTGCGCGGCCCTGATCCGCTGGCGCCGATGAAAGCGGTGAAGAACCCCGTCGAAATCACCGGCGCGCGCGCCGCGCACCGGCGCGACGGCGTGGCGGTGACGCGCTTCCTCGCCTGGTTCGACCGCGAAGCGCCGCGCGGCACCTTGACCGAAATCGACGCGGTGCAGGCGATGGAGAGCTTCCGCCGCGACACCGGCTTGCTCAAGGACGTCTCGTTTCCCACCATCGCCGGCGCCGGGCCGGACGGCGCCATCGTGCATTACCGGGTGACCCGCAAGAGCAACCGCCGCATCGCGCCGGGCGAACTGTTTTTGCTCGATTCCGGCGGCCAGTACGAGGACGGCACCACCGACATCACCCGCACCATCACCGTCGGGCCGCCGACCGCCGACATGCGGCGAAAATTCACCCTCGTGCTCAAGGGCCATATCGCCATCGCCCGCGCGGTGTTTCCTGACGGCACCGCCGGCGCGCAGCTCGATCCGTTCGCGCGGCAGTATCTTTGGCAGGCGGGACTTGATTTCGATCACGGCACCGGCCACGGCGTCGGCAGCTATCTCTCGGTGCACGAGGGGCCGGCGCGCATCTCCAAGCTCGGCAACGCGCCATTGAAGCGCGGCATGATCCTTTCCAACGAGCCCGGCTATTATCATAGCGACGCCTACGGCATCCGCATCGAAAATCTGCTGCTGGTGACGGAGGCCGCGGCGGTGGCGGACGCGGAAAAACCGCTCAACAGGTTCGAGACCTTGACGCTCGCCCCGATCGACAAGCGCCTCATCGAGCCGGCGATGCTGACGGCCGAGGAGACCGCGTGGCTCAACGCCTATCACGCGCGCGTCCTCGAAACGATCGCTTCGCTGGTGGATGTGCACGTGCGGGCTTGGCTGCTCGGCGCCACCGCACCGCTGCCGCGACGCTAACGGCCGTCGCGCCTGAATCACGCCGGCCTTGAGGGGTTCCTGCCAGTGCTCATGGAACTTTTGCCGCGCAGCAATGGAACTTTTGCTCGTACGCGACGTTCTTTCGCCGGGTTGGTAAGGAGCGAGGAAACGTCATGCTCGGGACTATTCTGATCATCATTCTCGTCTTATTGCTCATCGGCGCGCTGCCGACGTGGCCATACAGCACCGATTGGGGATACTACCCCGGCGGCGGACTCGGCCTGATCCTCATCATCGTCCTTGTCCTTGTGCTCGTAGGCCGATTGTAGCGTCCGGCTCGCTCACGCGGACGCCGTCAACAACAATCGGCTTTCAGATCGCCCGCTTGCAGGTATCGCTCGGTAGAAACAGCGCGCGCTAGCGTATCAGTTTCGCCCACTCGTTTTCGGTGAGCACCGCGACGCCCAGCTTTTTCGCTTCCGCGAGCTTGGAGCCGGCGCCGGGACCGGCGACCACGTAATCGGTCTTTTTGGAGACTGAGCCGGCGACCTTGGCGCCGAGCCGTTCGGCCATCGCCTTGGCTTCATCGCGCGTCATCGTCTCCAGCGCCCCGGTGAAGACGACGGTCTTGCCGGCGACCGCCGAATCGGCGCGCGGCCGCTCGGCATCGCGGATACGGACCTCTCCCGCCAGCCGCTCGACGCGCCGGCGGTTGTGCGCCTCGCCGAAATAATCGCGCAAGCTTTCGATCACCGTATCGCCGATCTGATCAAGCGCATCCATTTCCAGCTTGGTCTCTTCGTCGCCCTCGACAAGCTTCAGGCACGCCGCCAGGAAGGCGTCCCAGCTGCCATAGCCGCGGGCGAGCGCGACCGCCGTGGTTTCCCCGACATGGCGGATGCCGAGCGCGTAGATGAACCGCTCCAGCGGAATTTCGCGCCGTGCTTCGATGGCACCGAACAGATTGCGCACCGAGGTGTTGCCGAATCCCTCGACCTCTTGGAGACGGATTTTGTCGTTGTGCTCTTGCAGCGTGAAGATGTCGGCCGGCTCTTTTATCCATCCCTGCTCGTAGAAGAACTCGATCTGCTTCTCACCGAGGCCGTCGATATCGAAGGCGCGGCGGGACACAAAGTGCTTGAGATGCTCGACGACCTGATAGGGGCAGGCGAGACCGCCGGTGCAGCGCGCGACAGCGCCTTCCTCTCCCGTCGCCGTCTGCTCGCGCACGACGTCGGTGTGCAGATGACACGGGCACTTTTTTGCAACCACGTAGGGTTTGGCGCCGCGCGGCCGCTTTGCCTCTACGACGCCGAGAACCTGGGGAATGACGTCGCCGGCGCGCTGGATCGTCACCGTATCGCCGATACGGACGTCGAGCCGCGCGATCTCGTCGAAATTGTGCAGCGTCGCGTTCTGCACCACGACGCCGCCGACCGTCACCGGCTCGAGCTTGGCTACCGGCGTCAGCGCCCCGGTGCGGCCGACCTGGATCTCGATGTCCCTGACGACGGTGGTCGCCTTCTCGGCCGGGAATTTGTGCGCGACCGCCCAGCGCGGCGAGCGCGAGACGAAACCGAGCCGCAGCTGCCAGTCGAGCCGATCGACCTTGTAGACGACGCCGTCGATGTCGTAATCGAGCGTGGCGCGCTGCGCGTCGATCTCGCGATGGAACGCCAGCAGTTCCTCGACCGAGCGGCACAACTTGGTCAGCGGGTTGGTGGTGAAACCGCAGGCTTCGAACCATCTGATCATGCCGGTCTGGGTGTCCGCCGGCATCTCGCTCATCTCGCCCCAGCCATAGGCGAAGAAGCCGAGCGGCCGCGAGGCCGTGATCGACGGGTCGAGCTGACGCAACGAGCCGGCCGCGGTGTTACGCGGATTGACATAGAGCTGCTTGCCGGCCTCGGCTTGCTTGCGGTTAAGTTCGAGGAAAGCAGCCTTGGTCATGTAGATTTCGCCGCGCACCTCGCACACCGCCGGCACGGACTTGCGCCTGAGCCGGTGCGGGATGTCCTTCAGCGTTTTCACGTTGGCGGTGACGTCCTCGCCCTCGGTGCCGTCGCCGCGCGTCGCCCCGCTGACCAGTTCGCCGTTCTCATAGCGCAACGACATCGACAGGCCGTCGATCTTCGGCTCGGCGGAAAAGGCAATCTCCTCGTCGTCGCCGAGCCGCAGGAACCGGCGGATGCGGGCGACAAAATCGATGACATCCTGCTCGGCGAAGGCGTTATCGAGCGACAGCATCGGCACCGCGTGCCGGACTTTGGCGAAGCGCGCCGCCGGCGCCGCACCGACGCGCTGGGTCAGGCTGTCGAACGTACGCAGCTGCGGAAAGCGCACCTCGATCGCGGCGTAGCGCCGGCGCAGCCCGTCGTATGCGGCATCGGAGACGGTCGGCGCATCTTCCTGGTAGTAGCGCCGGTCATGCTCGGCGATG
This sequence comes from Xanthobacteraceae bacterium, assembly GCA_049284935.1. Classification (GTDB taxonomy): domain Bacteria; phylum Pseudomonadota; class Alphaproteobacteria; order Rhizobiales; family Xanthobacteraceae; genus BOG-931. Next base: position 48,162 of record JBAPYW010000095.1, on the reverse strand, counting down.
TCCGCGGCGAGCCGCGCATGCTCGGCCTTGGCCTGCTTTTCGGTGAGATCCTCGACGGGAGTTTCGTTCTTGTCGCGGCGTGGCATGACGGGCGTGAACTCAACCAGCCGCGCGGATCAAACGCTCGGCGGCGGCGCGGGCTTCGGCGGTGATCTCGGCGCCGGCGAGCATGCGCGCGATCTCCTCGCGGCGGCGCTCGGCTTTAAGCTCGACCACGCGGGTCGCGACCCGCTTGCCCTTGGCCAGCGCATCCTTCGTGATGAGATAATGGCGGTCGGCGCGCGCCGCCACTTGCGGCGCATGCGTCACCGCGATCACCTGCACGCCGGACGCGAGCCGCGCCAGCCGCACGCCGATGGCGTCGGCAATGGCGCCGCCGACGCCGGTGTCGACCTCGTCGAAGATCAGCGTCGGCGCCGAGCCGCGGTCGGCGAGCACGACCTTGAGCGCGAGCAGGAACCGTGCCAGCTCGCCGCCGGAGGCGACCTTCATCAGCGGCCCCGGCCGTGTACCGGGATTGGTGCGCACCCAGAACTCGATGCGATCGAGACCCTCCGGCCCGTCGCCCTCGGCCTCGATTTGCGTGGAAAATTGCGCGCGCTCGAGCTTGAGCGGCTTTAATTCGGCATTGACCGCCTTGTCGAGCGCCTGCGCCGCGCGCGCCCGCGCCGCCGAGAGCGCCTGTGCCGCCTCCCGGTAGCGCGTCGCCGCCGCCTGCGCCTCGCGTTCCAGCGCCTTAAGCCGCTCGGCTCCGGCGTCGATCAGCGCCAGATCGTCCTCGTAGCGGCGCGTCAGCGCCGCAAGCTCGTCGATCGCCACATTGTATTTGCGCCCCGCCGCGCGCAGCGCGAACAGCCGCTCCTCGATGCGCTCAAGCTCCGGCGGATCGTATTGCGCGACGCCGAGCGCTTGTTCGACATGCGTGCGCGCCTCGTCGAGCGCCGACAGCGCGGCATCGAGCGCTTTCACGATCGGCCCGATCAGCACCGGCGCCTGCACCGCGCGGCGCTCGAGGCGCCGCACCGCGGTCGCCAGCGGCGGCAGCGGCGATTGCGGCCCGCTGATGACCTCATGCGTCGCGCGTAAATCCTCGGCGACCTTTTCTGCCTGCATCATGGCAGCGCGGCGCTCGGCGAGCGCGGTCTCCTCGCCGGTTTCCGGCGCCAGACGGCGAAGTTCATCGACCGCGTGGCGAAGCCATTCGGCCTCCCGCTGCGCGCGTTCGACCTCGGCGCGATGCGCCTCGACCGCGGCTTTGCGCGCGCGATGCTCATGCCAGAGACGGCTCACCTCGGCGGCATCCTCCTCGAGGCCGCCGAAAGCGTCGACCAGAGCGCGGTGCGTGGCCGCCTCGACGAAAGCGCGCTCGTCGTGCTGGCCGTGGATTTCCACCAAGGCCGCGCCGAGCGCGCGCAGCACCTGCACGCTCACCGGCTGATCGTTGACGAAGGCGCGGGTGCGGCCGTCGGCGAATTGCACCCGGCGGACGATCAGTTCGTCGTCGGCGTCGACAACGAGATCGTTGGCGGCGAGCACGCGGCGTGCCGGATGGCCCTTGGCGACCTCGAAGGCCACTATCACCTGGCCTTGCTCGGCGCCGTGGCGTACCAGCGCCGCCTCACCGCGCGCGCCGAGCGCCAGCGCGAAGGCGTCGAGCAGAATCGATTTGCCGGCGCCGGTCTCGCCGGTCAGCGCGGCGAGACCGGGGCCGAAATCGATGTCCAGGCGATCGATCAGGATGATGTCGCGGATAGACAGCCGTGCAAGCATGGAAGCCGAGGTGGACGACGGAGGACGGACGACAGAGGACGGATAATATTCTCGATTCTTTGTTCTGTCGTCTGTCCTCCGTGGTCCGTCGTCTGCCCTCTAAATCTAGCCCAGCCCCTTGAACGCGCGGCTCATCCAGGATTCCTTATTCTCGTTGGGCTCGCCGCCGGCGGATTTCACGAGCTTATAGGCGTCCTTGTACCAGGGACTATCCGGGAAATTGTGACCGAGCACGGCCGCCGCGGTCTGCGCCTCATCCAAAATGCCGAGCGAGATATAAGCCTCGGTCAGTCGCTCCAGCGCTTCCTCGACCTCGCGCGTGGTCTGATACTGCGTCACCACCACTTTAAAGCGGTTGATGGCGCCGGTGAAATCGCGCTTCTTCATGTAGAAACGGCCGACCTCCATCTCCTTGCCGGCGAGCTGGTCCCGCGCCAGGTCGATCTTTTTCTTGGCGCTGATGGCGTATTCGGTATCCGGATATTTGCGCACCACCTCTTGCAGCGCGCTGACGGCTTTATCGGCCCGCGCCTGATCGCGGGTGACGTCGAGAATCTGGTCGTAATAAGAGGCGCCAATCAGATATTGGGCATAAGCCGCATCCGGGCTGCTGGGGTGCAGCGTCACGTAACGTTTGGCCGAGTTGACGCAATCGTCGTATTTCTGCGCCTGATAGTACGAATAGGCCGACATCAGCAGCGCCTTGCGCGCCCAGTCGGAATACGGATTCTGGCGATCCACTTCGTCGAATTTCTTCGCCGCGCCCTGGTAGTCCTGCTTGTCGTTGAGCAGGAAAAGCCCCTCGTTATAGAGCTTGTCGGCGGGATCGTCGGGGACGCGGTCCTCGTCCTTATTGAATATGCTGCTGCAGCCGGTCAGCGGCGCAGCGATGAACGCCAGCGCAACAAGGCCGGCCAGCGCACGCAACCTGCAACCGGATCTCAGCGATCCTCTGAGCCGCAACATCATGAGCGTGATGAGAATCCCGTCCCGCCGACGCATTCGCTTCCGGCCGCGCACGGTGCGCGGTGGGGAGCGCTCGGCGCCCGCATCGGTCAATAGGTCGACAATCGGCCGGGATTAAGGCAAAAAAGTCAACTAAATCAAGAGACGTCCGGCCCGTATGCCGGCGCTGCAAAGCCGATTGCGAGATCGGCGTACCCAACCACACGGCGCACGGGCTCCTCGATCGCACCGTAGGCCCACGCACTTGGATCGGCCATCAATGCGGTGACGACCGCATGATTGAGCTTATGGCCGCCGCGCACCGACCGATAGGCGCCGATCAGCGGCGCGCCGGCAAGCGCCAGGTCGCCAATGGCGTCCACCGCCTTGTGGCGGACGAATTCATCGGGGAAACGTATGCCCTCCGCATTGAGGACACGGTTCTCCGCAACCACGACGGTATTCTCGAACGAGGCGCCGAGCGCATAGCCCGCGCTCCACAGCTTGGCGACGTCGCGCATGAAGCCGAAGGTTCGCGCCCGCGCCAACTCGCGACGGAATCGATCGGGCTCGACGTCGATCGCGAATCTTTGCCGCCCGATCAGCGGGTGATCGAATTCGATTTCGGTCTCGACACGCAGGCCGCGCCAGTGCGGCCGCAGCTCGCCGTAGCAGCCGTCGGCGTTGACCCGGATCGGCTTCAATACCTTGATGTAGCGGCGCGGCGCCAACATGGTCGCAACGCCGACCTGGTCGATCGCTTCGACGAACGGCGCGGCGCTGCCGTCCATGATCGGGACTTCGGGGCCGTCGACCTCGACCACCGCGTTATCGACGCCAAGCCCGTACAAAGCAGCGAGCACATGCTCGGTGGTCGATACCGCCGGACCGCTCTGATCGCCGAGCACGGTCGCGAATTCGGTCGCTGTCACGGAACGGAAATTGGCGGGAAGTTCGCGGTCTCTCTGGCCGTTGCTGCCGCAACGCCAGAACACCACACCGGTATCCGCCTCGGCCGGATGCAGCGTTACGGTGACTGGCGAACCGGAGTGAACGCCGATACCGGCAACAGTAACCTGCTCGCGCAGGGTGGTCTGCCTGCCAGCTTGCATGCCCCTCGTCATGCCCTCGTCCTTACACCTCATAGCCGGACTGCCTAGGCAATCGAGCCAACCCCAAATGAGGGATGCGAAGGTTTGTACAAAGGAGCCTTTTCGCCAGACCCCCGAGTACCCCAACACAAATCCCCTCCGACGGGCAGAAACCATACCGGCGACATGGTTCCCGGCCAATTCACTGTTTCTTACCGACTGTTACCTCTTTCCCGCCGCGCTCTTGTCGGCAAGATGCCGTTATCGGCCGTCTGGCCGGGGCCCATCAGGGTCCGCAGCTTCAGAACGGCCCTAAGCGAGGGCTTGGCGCGCCATGCATAACGCTGCAAATTCAGTCGCTTGATCGCAACCAGTCGGTGCCTGCCGCGACGTGGCGCGACGTGGGGCGGCACGCCGGTTGCCGATTCGCGGCCGATTTAGCGCGGCTTAATTCGCCTGCCGGCGCAGGAAGGCCGGAATGTCGAGCTGGTCCTCCTCGCTGCGGTTATGCACAGGGGCCTGCCGGCCGTGCTGGTCCAGCCCCTGCGGCGCGGCACGTTTGGCATAGTCGGAGACCGGGTCCGGGCGCGATTCAGCGCGCGGCTGCGGGCGTCCGGCGAGCCGTTCGGCCGCCGGCTGCGCCGTCGTCGGCGCGGCAGGTGCCGTCGGTGCGCCCCGCAAGCTTGGCTGCGGTTCCTCTGGCTCCGGTTCGCGGCGGCCCAGACCGACCGCTGCCAACCGTTGCAGCAAGGACATCCGCCGCTTCTCCGGATGCTGCTCCGGCGCGAGCTCGCCGCGCCGGGCGCGAATCTCGTTCTGCGCTGGGACCGGCAGCTCATCGATCCGCGGCATGCGCAGGGCGCGCTGCGGCAAGCGTTCCGGCTGCGGCGGAATGAACGCTTCCGGCTCGTGCGGCTCCTGGCTTGCAGGCGGATCGATAAACAAAGACGGCTTGGGACCGAGCGGACGGATGGTGACGTCTTGTCCCACGCTCTGCGGCAGCAGGGCCGCGGCGACCGCGGCCTTGGCCGATTCGATCGAGGCGTTGACGGAAGCCGGCGCCGCAGCGACTGCGGCGGCGAGCGGCCGGGCCGCCTCCGTTCGTTCGATGCGTTCCGCCAAGCGCTCGTTGTCGGCACGCAGCCGCTGCGCGACCTCCGCGATCCGCGCCTCAGCCGCCGACACTGCCGGCCGTTGCGCCAAGGCATTGTCGATCCCGGTCGCGACCACCGAAACGCGGATGATGCCGTCGAGGCTCTCGTCGAAGGTCGCGCCGACGATGATATTGGCATCCTGGTCGACCTCGCCGCGGATCCGCGTTGCCGCTTCGTCGACTTCGTAGAGCGTGAGGTCGCGGCCGCCGGTGATGGAGATGAGCAGTCCCTTGGCGCCCTTCATCGAGGCGTCGTCGATCAGCGGATTGGAGATCGCCGCCTCGGCGGCGGTCGACGCGCGCTTCTCGCCTTCGGCCTCGCCGGTGCCCATCATCGCCTTACCCATTTCGCGCATCACCGCGCGAACGTCGGCGAAGTCGAGGTTGATCAGGCCCTCCTTGACCATGAGGTCGGTGATGCAGGCGACGCCGGAATAGAGAACCTGATCGGCCATCGCGAAGGCGTCGGCAAAAGTCGTCTTCTCGTTCGCCACGCGGAACAGATTCTGATTGGGAATGATGAGCAGCGTGTCGACGCACTTCTGCAGTTCAACAATGCCGCCTTCGGCGACGCGCATGCGCCGCTGGCCTTCGAAATGGAACGGCTTGGTGACGACGCCGACGGTGAGAATGCCGATCTCCTGCGCCGCCTTGGCGATGATCGGCGCCGCCCCGGTGCCGGTGCCACCGCCCATGCCCGCCGTGACGAACACCATGTGCGCTCCGGACAGGTGGTCGCGAATCTCGTCGATCACTTCTTCGGCGGCGGCGCGGCCGACGTCGGGCTGCGAACCGGCGCCGAGGCCTTCGGTCACCTGCGCGCCCATTTGGATGATGCGCTCGGCCTTCGACATGGTGAGCGCCTGCGCATCGGTATTCGCTACCACGAAATCGACGCCCTGCAGGCCGGCGGTGATCATGTTGTTGACGGCGTTGCCGCCGGCGCCGCCGACGCCGAACACGGTGATGCGCGGCTTCAGCTCACGGATGTCGGGGATTCTCAGATTGATGGTCATTTGCTTGCCTCTTCTTTCATGCGCGTGCGTCGACGACGCCCGGCCCCGGCCGATCCGCCACCGGCCGTTGTGATGTGACGCGTAACTTCTCGGCTTCGAATCTGGGGGCCATCAGAAACTCTCGCGAAGCCATTGTCCGACGCGGGCGAAATAACCGCCCGTGCCGGTCATCAGGTACCGCTTACCGCGTGTTTCGAAGTGTTCGAGATGCGCCGCTTGCGGGTAGACGAGGAGTCCGGTCGCCACGGCAAAGGCTGCGCCTTTGGCCGCGTCCGGCAGGCCGGCGATGCCCAGCGGCCGTCCGATCCGCACCGGGCGACCGAGAATGCGGGCCGCAAGCTCGGGCAACCCGGTCAGCTGGCTCGCTCCGCCGGTCAGGATCACGCGGCCGCGCGGCTCGGCAGCGAACGAAGAGGCCGCAAGCCGGTCGCGCACCATTTCCAGGATTTCCTCGACGCGCGGCTTGATGATGTGCACCAGCGCCGCCCGCGGCACGAATTGCGCCTGCTCGCGCTCCTCGGCGCTGATCGGCGGCACGGTGATCATGTCGCGTTCGTCCGATCCGCCGACGAGCACACTGCCATAAAACGTCTTGATTCGCTCGGCATCGGCGATGCTGGCGTTGAGCCCGCGGGCGATGTCGAGCGTGACGTTCAGTCCGCCGAGCGCGAATCCGTCCGAATGAATGAAGCGGCCGCCGATGAAGACCGCCATCGTCGTGGTGCCGGCGCCCATGTCGACAACCGCCGCGCCGAGATCGGCTTCGTCGTCGGCCAGCACCGACAGGGCGGCGACGTACGGGCTCGCGACCATGGCCTCGACGGCGAGATGGCAACGCTCGACCGCAAGCATCAGATTGCGCGCCGCCGCGACGTCGGTGGTCGCGACATGCATGTCGACCCCGAACCGCCTACCCAGCATGCCGCGCGGATCGCGGATGCCATTGCTGCCGTCGATCGAAAAGCCGATCGGCAGCGAATGCAGCACGGCGCGGCCGTCCCGCATCGAATGCCGGTTGCCGGCGGCCAGCACGCGCGCGATATCGCCCTCGGAGACGGCGGTGCCGGCGATGTCGATCTCGGCGGCGAACAATTCGCTGGCGAGCCGCCCGGTCGATATCGACAGCACGACCGACTCGATCTCGACCGCTGCGGTGCGCTCGGCGCCATCCACCGCCTGGCGAATGGCTTCCTCGGCCTGCGCCAGATTGACCACGCCGCCGGCCTTGGTACCGCGGGCGCCGGCATGGCCGAAGCCGACCACTTCGACAGCGTGGCTCCTTCGGGTCAGGACCTGCTGCGGGGCATGCGGCCGCAGCCGCGCAATCAGGCAAGCCACCTTGCTCGAACCGATATCGAGCGCGGCAACAAGAGCGCCGCGCCGCGGCGAAATTGGTTTCATCTTCGGGGTGAGGCCGTAATGCAGGGCGCTCATGCGTCGCCCGCCTTTTTCTTCTTCTTGTCCTTGAGAGCGTCGTCGCGGACCTGGGCCGCAGCGTCCGACAGCCTCACGGTGACGCGGTCGGGCAGCCGCAGATCGACGGCGACGATGTCGCGCGACAACAGCTTCTTGTCGCGGTCGAGCGCAACCAGCCGGTCGAGCGCCTGCTCGACATCAGCTTCCGGCAAGCGCACGTCGATGCCGTTATTGAGCCGCAGGTTCCATCGCCGTTCCGCTACCAGCACCGAGGCGCGCACCGCCGAGCGAATGTCGGGATAGCGGTCGACGATGGCGAGAAAGTCCTTGGCTTGGCGATGCGCCCCGCGCCCGACAACCAGCGGCAGCCCGAGATATCGGTTCTCGACGAACGGTTCGAGGACGGTGCCGTCCGCGGCGATGACGCTGACCCGGCCGTCCTTCTGCCAGAGCGCGAAAGCCTGCCGCTCGGTTATGGTGATCTGCAGGCGGTCCGGATAGAGCTTGAGAACCGCCGCATCGGCGATCCAGGGATTCGCCAACAGCCGAGTCCGCGCCGCGGCGGCGTCGAGAAAAAACAGCGACGCGCGCCCGGTCACGCCGGCGGTGGTGAGAATCTCTTCGCGGCTGACTTCCTTCGCCCCGGTGAGCGAAATGGCCGCGATGCGAAACCCGGCCGCGTTTGCGGCGCTGTCGCGGGCATCCTTCAACCAGTCGACGATTGCGGCGACGTGGCCGCCGGCGATGGCGCCGTAACCGAGCGTGGCGGCGAGGAGCAGCATCGCGGCGGCGACGCCGACGCCGGGCGGCGGCGGCAACCGCACGATCCGCGAGACGGAGCGCCCCATCAACCGACGACCGGACGCCAGCCACGCCAAGCGGTCGGGGCGACCGCGGCGAAGATCGTCTTCGGCGCGCGGAGGATGCGGCGCGTCAAACGACATGCCAATCTGTTCCACCGCTGCTTCCACCCCTGGCCCCGACCGCATCAGCGGTTGGTCGAGGCGTCCTCCACCATCCATCGCACCAGCTCATCGAAGGTGATGCCCGCGTAGGCAGCAAGCTCGGGCACGAGCGAGGTCTCGGTCATGCCCGGCTGCGTATTGACCTCAAGACAGACCAGCTTTCCCGTCCCCCGATCGTCGTAACGAAAGTCGGCGCGGCTCACGCCGCGGCAGCCGAGCGCACTGTGGGCAGCCAGGGTGAGTCTTCGGGCTTCCTGGTAAACATTTGGTAAAATTGGCGCCGGCAGCAGGTGTTTGGAACCGCCGGCGGCATATTTCGCCTCGTAATCATAGAACCGCGTCGCCGGCACGATCTCGATGACGTCGAGCGGCCGGTCGTCGAACACGGCGCAGGTGAGTTCCTTGCCCGGGATGAAGCGCTCGACCATGACCTTGTCGCCGAACGGCCAGTCGTCGCGGTAAAGCTCCTGCGGCGGATGCGGATGGTCCTCGGTGACGATGAAAACGCCGACGCTCGAGCCTTCCGCGATCGGCTTGACCACATAGGGCGGCGGCATCAGGTGGCGACGCCCGGCTTCGAACCGCGACGCCACGATATCCTCGGCGACCGGGACGCCGGCGGTGCGGAACAGCGCCTTGGCAAAATCCTTCTGCATGGCGAGCGCGGAAGCCAAGACACCGGAATGGCTGTAGGGAATTCCGAGGATTTCCAGAACGCCCTGCAGCGTGCCGTCCTCGCCGGGCCGGCCGTGCAGCACGTTGAGGGCGACGTCGGGCTTCAGCGAACCGAGAACGGTGGCGACGTCGCGCCCGGCATCGATCGGCGTCACACGATAGCCGAGGCGGGCGAGCGCATCGGCGCAGGCCTGGCCCGAGCGCAATGAAATGTCCCGCTCTGCCGACCAGCCTCCCATCAGAACGGCGACGTGCTTTGTCATGCCCCAGCCCGGTACCGCGTGCCGGTACGGTTGATTCGCTGGGTCACCAATAGAATCCACAATTGGCGAAACGTCGAGAGTCTCGGACGCTCAGAGCGTTCGTATTATTTCGGCACCCCGATCCGCCTGATCTCCCATTCGAGATCGGCGCTTGAGTGCTCCTTGACCCGCTGCCGCACGGTCTCGCCGAGGGTCTCGATGTCGGCGGCGGTCGCGTTGCCGAGATTGATCAGAAAATTGCAATGCATCGCCGACACTTGTGCGTCGCCTATGCGCAAGCCGCGGCAGCCAGCGGCGTCGATGAGCTGCCAAGCCTTCTGCCCGGGCGGATTTTTGAAGGTCGAGCCGCCGGTGCGGCTCTTGACCGGCTGCGTCGCCTCGCGCGCTTCCGTGATCTTGTCCATCTCGGCGGCGATGACGGCCGGATCGTCGCGTTCGCCGCGGAACGTGGCTTGCGTGAAGATGTAATCGTCCGGCGCGCCGCAACGCCGGTAGGCGAAGCGCATATCGGCGTTGCCGAGCACATGGACGCGGCCGGCGCGATCGACGGCGCGGGCCTCGATCAGCACGTCCTTGACCTCGCGTCCATAGGCGCCGCCGTTCATGCGCAGCGCGCCGCCGATGCTGCCGGGGATGCCGCGCAGGAACGACAGCCCGGCAATGCCAGCCTCCTGCGCCGCGCGCGCGACCTTGACGTCGGGCACCGCGGCGCCGGCGCGCACGTCGACGCCGTCGACAACGATGTCGCCGAAGCCGCGCCCGAGCCTGACGGCCACGCCCGGCACGCCGCCATCGCGCACGATCAGGTTGGAACCGAGCCCAATGACAGTGGCGGGAATTTCGGCCGGCAGGTTGGCCAGCAGATAACCAAGGTCGTCGGCGTCCTCCGGCATGAACAAAACCTGCGCCGGCCCGCCGACGCGAAACCAGGTCAGCTCCGCGAGCGACTGATTGGCCAGGAGCCGGCCGCGCAGCGCCGGCATTTTCGACTTCAGGCCGGGGACAATGTCGGGAAAACTCATGCGGCACCGGCCACCTTGTCGAGCCACGCCGTCAGCACTTTGCCGCCGGCTTCACGCGTCGCCGGACCGAGCGCGCGGGCCTGCGCCCGCAAATCGCGCGGATCGATGCCGGCCTTGCCTAGCTCGACAGTGTGACCGACCAGCCAATTCTCGAACCGCGCCGGCTCGGTCTCCAGATGAAACTGCAAGCCGAGCTGCGACGGCAAGCGCGCAAACGCCTGCACCGGGCAATGCTGCGTCGATGCGAGCCGCGCGCAACCTTCCGGCAACGCGCAATTGTCGCCATGCCAATGCAGCACCGGCGTCGCGCCGAGGGCGGAAAGTACTGAGGCTTGACCGGCTTCCGTCAGCATCAATGGCGCCCAGCCGATCTCCTTGACCGGTCCCGGCGCCACTCGCGCGCCGAGTGCCGCCGCCATGAGCTGCGCGCCGAGGCAGATGCCGAGAATCGGTTTGTTCAATTCGATGCGCGCGGCGACCGCGGCAATTTCTTCGCCGATGAACGGATAGGCGTCGCGCTCATAGACGCCGACCGGGCCGCCCAGCACGATCACCAGATCGGGCGCGATCAGCGTTTCCGGGTCGAAGGCTTGAACGCCGGCATCGAGATAGTGCACGTCATAACCGCGCGCGGCCAAGAGTGGGCCGAGCAGGCCTAGATCCTCGAAGGCGACGTGGCGCACCGCCAGGCATTTCTTGATCATGGCGTGATGTCTCTAGTGTAGCGGTTCAGAAGTCCGCATCATTTTTGCCGCGAACTCGTCATGCCGACTTCTGAACCAAAGCCACATAGATCAATACGTTGCTAGTGTCCTTCGATTCCGAAGTTCGCAAACGAGGGTGCCGCATAATGATGCGAACTTCGGAATCGGGACACTAGTGGACCGCCGCTAATTCACCGGGCAGCGCATAGGCCCATTGCGTGATCGAACCGGCGCCAAGACAGACGACATAGTCGCCCGTCCGCGCCATCGCGGCGACCAGCGCGGCAAGCTCGTCGGGACCGTCGAGCGCGACCGCGCGCCGATGTCCGTGGGTGCGCAGCCCCTGCACCAGCGCATCGCGGTCGACGCCCTCGATCGGCGCTTCGCCAGCCGGATAGACCGGCGACACAATCACCGCGTCGGCATCGTTGAAGCAGGTGCAGAACTGCTCGAACAGCGCGGCCAGCCGCGTGTAGCGATGCGGCTGCACGACGGCGATCACCTGGCCCTTGGTCGATTCGCGCGCTGCCTTCAGCACGAAGGCGATCTCGACCGGATGATGGGCGTAATCGTCGATGATGGTGACGCCGTTCCAGATGCCGGTGCGGGTGAAGCGGCGCCGCACGCCGCCGAAATTGGCCAGCGCGTTGCGAATGACATCGTCGCCGATGCCGAGTTCGTGGGCGACTGCGACCGCCGCGGTGGCGTTGAGCGCGTTGTGCCGTCCCGGCATCGGCAGCGCGACATTCTTGATCTCGTGCAGGAACTGCCCGGCGCGGTCGCAAAATACGACGGTGAACAGCGAAATGCCGCCGGCATGCGAGACGTCGACCAGCCGCACATCGGCCTGCGGATTTTCGCCATAGGTGACGATGCGGCGATCCTCGATGCGACCGACCAGACTCTGCACCACCGGATGGTCGGTACACATCACTGAAAATCCGTAGAACGGCACATTCTCGACAAAGGCGCGAAACGCCTCCTGCACCGCGTCGAAGGTCTTGAAGTGGTCGAGGTGCTCGGGGTCGATGTTGGTGACGATGGCGATATCGGCCGGCAGCTTAAGAAATGTGCCGTCGGACTCGTCGGCCTCGACCACCATCCAGTCGCCGCCACCCAGCCGCGCGTTGGTGCCATAGGCGTTGATAATGCCCCCGTTGATCACCGTCGGATCGAAGCCGTCGGCATCGAGCAGCGCCGCGACCATCGACGTGGTCGTGGTCTTGCCGTGCGTGCCGGCAATGGCGATGCAGCTTTTCAGCCGCATCAGCTCCGCCAGCATCTCGGCGCGGCGCACCACCGGCAGGCGCTCCGCGCGCGCGGCGACAAGCTCTGGATTGTCCGGCTTGATCGCCGAGGAGACGACGACGACGCGGACGCCGGTTAAATTCGCGGCCGCGTGCCCGATTGCGATCCTGACGCCCTTGTCGCGCAACCGTTTGACGTTGGCGCTCTCGGCCTGGTCGGAGCCCTGCACGGTATAGCCGAGGTTCAGCATGACCTCGGCAATGCCGCTCATGCCGATCCCGCCGATGCCGACGAAATGCACCGGGCCGATGTCGTGCGGCAATTGCATAGGGTCTCCCAGACTCGCTGTCGCCGGCGCGAACCTACTGGTTTGCGCCCCGCGCCGCCACCTCGAGCACGAGGTCGGCGAGCCGGTCGGCGGCGTCGAGCCGGCCCAGGGATTGTGCCGCCGCCGCCATGGCGGCGAGCCGCTCCGGCACCGCCACCAGCGCGGCAAGCTCCGCGGCCAGCCGCTGCGGCGTAAATTCCTGCTGCACCAGTCGAATCGCGCCGCCGGCGCCGGCCAGGACGCCGGCATTGGCAAATTGGTCCTGATCGAGCGCATGCGGCAGCGGTACGAGGATTGCCGGCCGGCCGATCGCCGCAAGCTCGGCGACGGTCGAGGCCCCGGACCGTGCCACGACCAGATGGCTCGCCGCCATGCGCGCCGGCAGATCGGGAAAGAATGGCCCGACTTCGGCGGCAACGCCGAGATTCTCATAGGCGCCGCGCACGCGGCCGAGATCCTCATCGCGGGCCTGCTGCGCGATGGCAAGCCGCGCGCGCAAACCCGGGTCTAGTCTTCCGATTGCAGCCGGAACGATGTCGGCCATGATCCGCGCGCCCTGGCTGCCGCCGAAAATCAACAGCCGCAACGGATCGCCCACGGCCGGATAGGGCGTTGCGGCGGCGGCGAACACGGCGGGCCGCACCGGATTGCCGGTCAGCGTCGCCTTGGCGGCGAGACGAGGCTCAGCGTGGAAGACATCGGGAAACGTGGTGGCGATCGCAGTGACACGCGGCGCCAACAGTCGATTGGCCCGCCCGATCACCGCGTTGGCGTCGTGGATCAGGGTCGGAATGCCGCGCCAGGCCGCCGCAAGGAGCGGCGGGATGGTCGGATAGCCGCCGAAGCCGATCACCGCCGCCGGTTTGAGCCGGCCGATCAGCGCCCAGGCCTGGACGAGGCCGACGCCGAGCATGGCAGTGGTGCGCGTTGCGGCAATCGGGTTGCGCGCGCGCAATGTCGCGCTGGCGACGACGTGGGTGGCTGCGTCCGGGATAGCGCCGCCATAGCGCACCGCACGCCGGTCGGTGACGAGATGAACGGCGATGCCGCGCTTCCCTAGCGCCGCCGCCAACGCTTCGGCCGGAAACAAATGGCCGCCCGTTCCGCCGGCCGCCACCAGCACCGGCGCGCGGGCCGGCTCAGGCATCACATGCCTCGCCCGGCGAGCGCCATGTCGCCGGAAAGCTGGGCGCGCGGCCGCTCGCGGGTGAGCGCGATCAACATGCCCATGCCGTAAGCGAGCGAGATCAAGGACGAACCGCCGTAGGAAATAAACGGCAAAGTCATGCCCTTCGCCGGCATGAGGTGGAGATTCACGGCCATGTTGATGGTCGATTGCAGCCCGAAAAGAATCGCCAGTCCCGCGGCGGCGAAGCGGATGAAGGCATCGTCGTTGCGCATCGCCTTGACCAGCGCGCGAATCACGATGAAAGCGAACAAAGCCACGAGAATGAGGCAGAGCACGACGCCGAACTCCTCGGCGGCCACCGCGAACACGAAATCGGTGTGACCCTCCGGCAGGATGCGCTTGATCGTGCCCTCGCCGGGACCGCGGCCGAACCAGCCGCCGCGGATGAACGACTCGGTCGCGATGTCGATATTGAAGGTGTCGCCGGATGTCGGGTCGAGGAAGCGGTTGATGCGCTGCGCCACATGCGGGACGGTGTAGAAGGCCGCGATCAGGCCGAGGCTCGCCGTGGCGCCGAGGCCGAGCATCCATATGAAACGCATGCCCGCCATATAAAACAGCGCGCCCCACACCAGCGTGATCAGCATGGTCTGGCCGAAATCCGGCTGCAGCACCAATAATCCGACCACAGTGATGAGCAACACCAGCGCCACGGTGTTCGCCGGCATGTCGGCGCGTTTGCCCGACTCGCCGAACAGCCAGGCGATCAGGATCACGAAAGCCGGCTTGAGAAACTCCGACGGCTGAATGTTGACGCCGAGGATCACCAGCCAGCGCCGCGCGCCCTTGATCTCAGCGCCGAAATAGGGGGTCAGGGCGACCAGGACGAGGCTGACGGCGAAGACAATCAGAGAGACCTGCCGGATCTCGCGCGGCGACAGAAACGAGGTCGCGATCAAGACCGCGGCGGCGGGAATAAGGAAGAGCACCTGCCGGTTGACGAAATGGAACGGGTCAAGGCCGATGCGCGCGGCGACCGGCGGGCTCGCGGCGAGGCACAAGACGATGCCGCCGAGCATCAGCGCGCCCAGCGCGGCAAGTGTCAGCCGGTCGACCGTCCGCCACCATTCGCTCAACGGCGTAGGTTGCGCGCGCGAAGCCAAAGTTGTTCGCCGTTACAGGCGTCCCCAACGAAAAGTCCCGCTTACTGGTGACACCGCGATGGTTTCCAGAGGATTAAGGTCGAGTTGAAGGGGCAGCAATTTCAGGGATCCGGGATTCCGCTTGCGAGCTGTCAAAAAGCCCCGCTCTCACGTCCACCATCGGTAGGCTTTCGCTTCCTCGATCGGTATCGGGGAGCGGTCGACCTGCCGGCGCAACCACTCGAGCGTCAGCCAATGAATCGGCGAAAGAACGACGGCGGCCGCTTCGGCAAAGCGGGCGCCGCGGAAGATGAACAGATAGCGCCAGCGATCGACGTCGGTGAAGGTGCGGCGGCGGCCGCGATCGTCGACGCGGCTGTCGACCCGGTAGTCGCCGAGGAAACGCTGCCGAGCGATCATCGGAAACAGCGCGTAGAGCTCGGGAAGGCTCGACATGGCCGAATCGATCGACTGGCCAATCAGCTGCCAAGTCGGCACGTCCGGCCCCATCGGCGGGGTCGTGGCCAGCCAATTCAAGAGCGGCCGGTTGGCCAGATAGGCATGCGTACAGCCGGACCGCGTCCGCAGCAATCCGCCGCGGACGAAATAAGCCTGGATCGGCACGTGTCCGAGGTAAAGACCCCACCAGTCAGTTGGGAGTGACTCCATGGCCCGCTTGATGCGCGGCACATTCGCGTTCCAGGCGTCGTAGAAGAACACGTCGTCTTCGAGCACGATGACGCGGTCGAATCCCTTCCGGACCGCTTCCTGCGCGACCAGGCAGTGGCTCTCCCAGATGGCGTAGTTGGCATTGTGTCCACGCCGGGGACGGAAGAAGGTCACCTGCTGGCATAGCCCGGTAGCATGCAAATGCGCGGCCGCTTGCGCGGCCCGGCGCGGCTGCTCCTGCAAGGAGATGCAGTAAATCGCCTGCACGTCGGGCGCGAGCGTCGCGGCCCGACGCTCGCCGTTGCAATACGCGCACTGCTCGTCCCGCGCGACTGCAGCGAAGAAAGCCCCGGTCATACGCCAACGACCACGATTTGAAACGTGAGCGCCCCCGAAGAAGGATCCCTAGATATTACGCCCACCGCTTGTCCCCAGGCATGCCAAATGAGCACAACTCAAGGCGGCCGACCAGAGCGAATTTCGCCACTCAGACCCGCGCCCGCCCTTGATGTAACAGCGCTGCCCGGCTGCCCCGCCGAACGGCGGACCGTTCATTTCGCCACCAACCCAGGCAGCGCCCGCACCAGCGCCCGGAAGGCGTCGCCGCGCACCTCGAAATTGCGGTATTGGTCGAATGAGGCGCAGGCGGGCGACAGCAGCACGACGGGTTGCGCCGCCGCCGAAACTGCCGCATCGCGCGCGGCCGCTGCCACCGCGCTACCGAGCGTGCCGGCAATCTCGTGCGGCACCTGGTTTGCAAGCGTGGCGGCGAACTCCGCCGCGGCCTCGCCGATCAGATACGCCTTGCGGACGCGCGGAAAGAAGGCCCGCAGCGACTCGATGCCGCCGGTCTTCGCTTTGCCGCCGGCGATCCAGAAAATGTCGTTGAAGCAGGCGAGCGCCTGCGCCGCCGAATCGGCATTGGTCGCCTTGGAATCGTTGACGAACAGCACGGTGCCGCGCCGGCCGACTTCCTCCATGCGATGCGCCAGGCCGGGAAACGAGCGCAGGCCCGCCTGGATCGCGGCCGACTCGATGCCGAGCGCCAGCGCCGCCGCCGCCGCGCAGCCGGCGTTTTGCGCATTGTGCAGTCCGCGCAGCGAGCCGATGCCGCCGATCTCGGCAACTTGAAAGATGCCCGCGGCGTCGGCGTCCATGATGCGCGCGCCCTCGACATAAATCCCATTGGTCGGCTTCCGCCGCACCGAGACCCGGACGACGTGCTTGCCGGCCTGCTCCAGCCGATCGGCGAGGGCCCGGCACCAATCGTCATCGACGCCGATGATGGCGGTTCCTCGGCTCGGCACGCCGGCGACCAGGCGTTCCTTCACCGCCGCGTAGTGATCCATGGTGCCGTGGCGATCGAGATGATCTTCGCTCAGGTTGATGAGAATGCCGACCGAGGGATCGAGCGAGGGAGCGAGATCGATCTGGTAGGACGAACACTCGATGACGTGAACGCGGCCCGCGCCCGGCGGCTCGAGCGACAGGATCGCGGTGCCGATATTGCCGCCGAGCTGCGCGTCGAGGCCCGCCGATGCCGCGAGGTGCGCGACCAGGGCCGTGGTGGTCGACTTGCCGTTGGTGCCGGTGATGGCGACAAACGGCGCGTCGGGCGCGAGGCGGCGGCGCTCGCGGCAGAACAGCTCGATATCGCCGATTACCTCGACGGCGGCTTTTTGCGCAAGCCGGACCACCCAATGCGGCGCTGGGTGGGTGAGTGGAACGCCGGGCGCCAAGACCAGCGCCGCGATCCTCGCCCAGTCGGCCTCGCGTAGATCGGCGGTGGGAATGCCGGCGGCATTGGCCTTCGCCACGCTCTGCGCATCGTCGTCGTAGCCGATGGCGTCGGCGCCGCCGGCAAGGAGCGCACTCGCGCTAGCGAGCCCCGAGCCGCCCAGCCCGAACACGGCGACCTTTTTGCCGGCGAAGGTCGTGACCGGGATCACGACGAAGCTACCTCAGCTTCAGGGTCGAGAGCCCGGCCAGCGCCAGCACGACAGCGACGATCCAGAAGCGAATGACGATCTGCGGCTCGGTCCAGCCGAGCTGCTCGAAATGGTGATGGATCGGCGCCATCTTGAAGACGCGCTTTCCGGTCAACTTGAACGATACCACCTGGACGATGACGGAGACCGCTTCGAGCACGAACAGCCCGCCGATGACGGCGAGCACGATCTCGTGCTTGGTGGCGACGGCAATCGCGCCGATCATGCCGCCGAGCGCGAGCGAGCCGGTATCGCCCATAAAGATCGAAGCGGGCGGCGCGTTGAACCAGAGAAAACCGAGGCCGGCGCCGAGCAGGGCGCCGCACAGCACCGACAACTCGCCGGTACCGGCGACGTAGTGGATTTGCAGATAATCAGCGAACACCGCGTTGCCGGAGAGATAGGCGATGGCGCCGAAGCTCGCTGCGGCGATCATCACCGGCACGATGGCGAGACCGTCGAGGCCGTCGGTCAGGTTCACGGCGTTGCCGGCGCCGACGATGATGAACATCGCGAACAGGACGTAGAACCAGCCGAGATTGACCACCAACTCCTTGAAAAAAGGAAACACCAGCGAGGTCGAAAACGGCCCACGCCCGAGCTGCACCAGCGCCACGCAGGCCACCCCGGCGATGACCGCTTCGATGCCCAATCGGGCGATGCCGGGAAATTCGTTGTGGGCTTGTTTCGTGACTTTCAGGTAATCGTCGTAGAAGCCGACCAGCCCGAAGCCGAGCGTGACCCAGAGCACCACCCAGACATAGGGATTGGTGGGGTTCGCCCACAACAGCGTCGACACCACCATGCCGGAGAGAATCATCAGCCCGCCCATGGTCGGCGTGCCGGCCTTGGTGATGATGTGCGATTTCGGCCCGTCCGCGCGGATCGGCTGCCCTTTGCCTTGAAGCGATCGCAGCCGGTCGATGATCGCGGGGCCGAACAAAAAGACAAAGAGCAGCGCGGTGATGACCGCGCCGCCGGTGCGGAACGTGATGTAGCGGAAGACGTTGAGGACGGTCACCTTGTCCGACAAATCGACAAGCCAATAGAGCATCGCATCAACCTCGTACGGACACGGTTTCGAAGGCGTCGCTTGCCAACGAGTCTGGACGCGTCGACAGCCGTTGCAGCGCCTTGACGATGGGCGCCATGCGCGAGCCGAGCGAGCCCTTGACCATGACGACGTCGCCGGCGCGAATTGCGGACAGAACTTGCGCCTCGAGCGCGGCGGAGTCCTCTGCATAGCCGCCGCGGCGGCTGGCGGGAAGAGCCCGCCATAACGCGCGCATCAGCGGCCCGCAGCAGAACACGAGATCCACCGCGTTGGCGACGACGGCATCGAGCAACCCGCGATGCAGCGCGCGCCCGCGCGAGCCGAGTTCGAGCATATCGCCGAGCACGGCGATGCGCCGTCCGCGCGGGCCGATCGGCGCCTGGCCGAGCAAGGCCAGCGCCGCATCGACGGAAGCCGGGTTGGCATTGTAGCTGTCGTCGATGACGAGCGCCGGCCCGCCGGGCAGATCGATCTCGATCGCCGTGCCGCGGCCGGATACGGGCTTGAATTCCGCGAGCGTCAGCGCCGCCAGCGCCAGATCGGCGCCGACCAGCACGGCCGTCGCCAGCACCGCCAGCGAATTGTGCACGAGATGACGGCCCGGCGCGCCGATCTTATAGGTGAGATCGGTGCCGAGAATTTGCGCCTGAACGGTCGAGCAATCGGCGTGCAAAACGCTCTTGATCAGGCGCGCGTCGGCCTTTTCATGCTCGCCGAACGACACGATGCGCGCGACGGCCGCTTCCTTGGCGCGGCGTTTCAGGTGCGCGAACTGCGAATTGTCGCGGTCGAGCACCGCGGCGCCGCCCGCTTCGAGGCCGAGAAAAATCTCCGCCTTGGCGTCGGCGATTTTGGCGAGCGACCCGAAGAATTCGAGATGCACCGGCGCAATCGTGGTGATGATCGCGACATGCGGGCGCGCCAGCCGCGACAGCGGCGCGATCTCGCCCGCGCGATTCATTCCCATTTCCAGGACTGCATAGTGCGCGCTCGCCGGACAGCGCGCGAGCGACAGCGGCACGCCCCAATGATTGTTGTAGGACGCGACCGAAGCGTGGGTCTCGCCATCCTTGCCAAGCGCCAGCCGCAGCGCCTCCTTGGTTCCGGTCTTGCCGACCGAGCCGGTGACGCCGATCACCTTCGCTTGCGTGCGCGCCCGTGCCGCGGCGGCGAGCGCGCGCAAGGCCGCGAGCACGTCGGGCACGAGCAATAACGGCGCGTCCGCGGCAAAGCGCGCACGCCGCGCCTGCGCGACCACCCCTAGCCCGGCGCCGCTTTTGAGCGCGGCCTCGACGAAGTCGTGGCCGTCGCGGTTCTCGCCTTGGATGGCGAAAAAGGCGTCGCCCTTGGCGAGCGTGCGGCTATCGATCGAGATGCCGGAGACCGTTTGCGGCAAGGCACCCTGACGCTCGGCGCTCATCGCGTCCGCCATCGCCTCGAGGGTCCACAGCGCGCGCCCGCTCATGCGGCCAGCTCCTTGAGTGCCGCGGCGACCGCCTCGTGATCGCTGAACGGCACAACCCGGTCGCCGATGATTTGGCCGGTTTCATGGCCCTTGCCGGCGATCAGCAGCACGTCGCCGGCGCGCAGGTCGGCAATTGCCGCGCGAATCGCCTCGCGCCGATCACCGATTTCGTTAGCGCCGCGCGCGGTCGCCATGATGGCGGCGCGGATGGCGGCGGCATCTTCGCTGCGCGGATTGTCGTCGGTGACGATCACGCGGTCGGCCTTGGCGACGGCGACGGCGCCCATTAACGGCCGCTTGCCGCGGTCGCGGTC
This sequence comes from Xanthobacteraceae bacterium, assembly GCA_049284935.1. Lineage (GTDB taxonomy): Bacteria > Pseudomonadota > Alphaproteobacteria > Rhizobiales > Xanthobacteraceae > BOG-931. The sequence goes on along the minus strand of JBAPYW010000095.1, from coordinate 27,805 downwards.
ACCGCCGGCGCCGAATACCACGACAAGCCGGCCGGTCGCGGCGGGCCGCAGCGCGTCGAGCGCCTTGGCGAGCGCGTCGGGCTTGTGCGCATAGTCGATGAAGACCGGCGCGCCGCGGCTCAAACCGACCAGCTCGAGCCGGCCCTTGGCGCCCTTGAGATGTTCGAGCGCCGGGAATACGGCCGCCGGATCGCTGCCGGTGGCGATGGCGATGCCGGCCGCAAGGAGCGCGTTTTCCACCTGAAACTCGCCGACCAGCGGCAAAAGCAGGCGAAAATTCTTGCCGCCATGTTCGACCCGCAACGCCTGCGAAAAGCCGTCGCGCACGGATTCGACGAGACGAATGCCGGTGCCGTTGCGGCCGACGCTCATGATCGACAGGCCGCGCGCCTTGGCGGCGGCCATGACCGCGTCCGCGTGCTCATGGTCGACGTCGATGATCGCCGCACGGCCGGGTTCGAGCAGAGCCTGGAACAACCGCAGCTTGGCGGCCAGGTAAGCCTCGAAGCTCTCGTGATAATCGAGATGGTCGCGGGTGATGTTGGTGAAAGCGCCGGCGGCGAGGCGCAATCCGTCGAGCCGATATTGATCGAGCCCATGCGAGGAGGCTTCGATCGCAAGCTGCGTCACGCCCTCGCCAACCAGCGCGTCGAGCGAACGATGCAGCGCCACCGGATCCGGCGTGGTCAGCGCACCATAGGTCTCGCCGCGCGGCGAGACGATGCCGATCGTGCCGATCGAGGCCGCGCGATATCCCAACGCCGTCCAGATTTGACGCGTGAAGGCCGCGACCGAGGTTTTTCCACTGGTGCCGGTGACGGCCGCGATGGTGCGCGGCTGGCGCGGGTAGAACTTCGCGGCGATCAGCGCCAGCGCGCGCCGGGCATTGCCGACCCGCACGAAAGCAACCGCACCGGATAACGGCGCATCGAGGCGCCGCTCCGCCAGGATGGCGACCGCGCCGCCCACAATTGCCGGGCCAACGAAACGCAGGCCGTCGGTCTTGCCGCCGGCGATCGCTGCAAACAGGTCGCCCTTTTTGACCGTGCGGCTGTCCGCGGTCACGCCGCCGATGTCGAGATCGGCGTGGCGCGGCTCGATTTCCGCGTCGGGGGGCAGAATCTCGCGAAGCTTCATGGCGGTTCGCTTAGAGCATGATCCCGAAAAACGGGCACCGGTTTTCCGAAAAGACCGTGCGCTACCAGGATGTTAGGGCGACAATCGATTCGATAGCGGCGATCGCACTCTCACGCCGCCCCCGCCTTACCTGCTTTCCTTTGCCGAGGCCAGTATCAGGTGATCGGCTGTCGGCAGGTCCATGCGCGGTTCGATGCCAAGGAGCGGGGCGATGCGCGCCACCACCGCACCGCCGACCGGCACCGCATTCCAGCCGGAGGTCTTGAAGCCGTGCGTCTCCGGCAGCGCCTTCGGGTCATCGAGCATGATCAGGAGCAGATAGCGCGGTTGGTCGGCCGGCATGACCGCCATGAAATCGGTGAGCACGCTCGACTTCGAATAGCGGCCGTTGATGACCTTGTCCGCAGTGCCGGTCTTACCGCCGATGTAATAGCCCGGTATGTCCGCTTTCCTCGCGGTCCCCTTCTCGACATTAAGCCGCATCAGATAGCGCATCATTTCGCTGGTCTCAGGCTTGATCACCCGCTTGCCCAGCGCCTCGGCCTCGGCCTGCGTTCGCTTGAGAAAGGTCGGCGGAATGAGGATGCCGCCGTTCATCAGCGCGGCGACGCCCATCACCGCCTGCAAGGGCGCCACCGACAGGCCGTGCCCAAACGCGATGGTGATGGTGTTGAGCTCACCCCAGCGCTTGGGCACGATCGGCGCGGCGCTCTCCGGCAATTCGGTTCGCAGCCGGTCGAGCTGGCCCAGCTTTCTCAGAAACGCCTTGTGGGCGTCCACGCCCATCGCTAGCGCGGTGCGGGCCGCACCGATGTTCGAGGAATAGATGAAGATTTCCGGTATGGTCAGCATCCGGTTCTCGGGCTCGAAATCGTGGATCAGGAATCGACCCACGCGCATCGGGCCGTGCGCATCGAACGACGATTTCAGCGTCGCCCTGCCGGAATCGAGCGCCATGGCGATGGTGAAGGCCTTGAAGGTCGATCCCATTTCGTAGACGCCAGTGGTCAGCCGATTGATACGCGTCGGATCGAGCGCCTCATGCGGGTTGTTGGGGTCGTAATCAGGCTCCGACACCATGGCGACGATCTCGCCGGTGCGCACGTCGAGAACGATCCCGGCTGCGGCCAGCGTCTTGAATTTGGCGCGGGCGGCGACCAGTTCGTCGCGCAAAGCATGCTGAACGCGCAGATCGACGGCAAGCTGCACCGGGGTTTGCAGCCGGTCGGTGGCAAGCCCCGCCATGTGCAGCGCGGCGAGCCCGTGGCCGTCCAGCCACTTCTCCATGCCGGCGATGCCCTGATTGTCGGTATTGACGTGGCCGATCAGATGCGAGACCTCGGCGCCGTTCGGGTAGGTACGCTTGTTTTCGCCAAGGAAGCCGATGCCCGGCAAGCCCTGCCGGTAGATTTCCCTCTGCTGCTCGGGCGTGATGTCACGCTTGAGCCACACGAAGCCGCGCTTGGAGGACAGCCGCTCGCGCAGCTCGGCGGCATCGATATCGGGCAGGTCCGCGGTGAGCAATTCCACCGCCTCGTCGACATCGATGAGCCGGCGCGGTTCGCCGTAGAGCGAGGGCACGCGCACGTCGGTGGCCAAAATCTCGCCGCGCCGGTCGAGGATGTCCGGACGCGCCGTCGCGATCGCGTCGCTGGCAACGACGCGATGAATGGTACGGCCGTCGGATGCGACCGCAAACATGACGAGACGGGCGGCAATGATGGAATAGACCACGGCGAAGGCGAGAATCGCCAAGCCGACCCGCGCCCGCGCCTTAGCGCCGCGATCGACCTTGTTGCCGTAGAGCAGCGCGCGCATCAACCGTCGCCGCCAGACTTCGCCGGGCTGCAGCGTTTCGGTTTGGGTGATCGCGGTCATCGTTCAGCGATCCGGATTTGCGGGCACTTGCGCGCCCGTTTCGCTGGCGGGTTCGGCGGGAGCGGAGGCCGGCGCCGCGATGCTTCCCGTCACCGTATCGGGCTCCTCCAAATTCTCGATCATGACGCCGATCGGATCCTGGCTGTCGGGCTTGATGAATTGCGGCGGACGGTCGGGAAGCTGAGCGAGCGAATTGAACTGCGTCGGCGTCACCGGCTTGAGCTGCAGATAGCGTTTGGCGAGGGCTTCGATGCGCGCGGGATTGTCGAGTTCTCCCCACTCGGCGCGCAACGCGGCGATGGTATCGCGCTCGCGGCGCACTTCGCTACGGATCTTGGCGAGCCGTTCGGCTTGCATGGTGGAGTCGAATTTGATGCGATAGACGTAGGCGGCCGCCGCCACCAGCGCAACGATCACCACGAGATTGAGGATGCGCAGGATCATGCGCGCCCCCGCATGATGTCCACGAGCGAAGGCAGCCGCGGCAGCAGCGTTTCGATTGCCCTTGAGCGTGCTGCGGCATCGGTGCGTTCGGCGGCGCGGAGCTTCGCCGATCGCGCCCGCGGGTTGGCGGCGATTTCGGCTTCGTCCGGCGTTTCCGGCCGCCGCGTCAGCACGCGGAAGGTCGGCAGCGCCGCGATCATTTGCGGCCGATGGCGAGAGGATGCCGGCGCGCGGCTGCGCTCCGCGAGGAAGGTCTTGACGATGCGATCCTCGAGCGAATGAAAGGAAACAACGACAAGGCGCCCCGCCGGCTTGAGTACGCGCTCGGCGGCGGCGAGGCCGCGCGCCAATTCGGCAAGCTCGTCGTTGACCAAAATCCGCAGCGCCTGGAAAGTTCGCGTGGCGGGGTGGATCGCGCCTTCTTTGCTGTGCACGATCCGCGCGACGATGTCGGCCAGCGTCCGCGTCGTGACGATCGGGCGCGCGGCGCGGGTTTTGACGATGGCGCGCGCAATCGCCCGCGCGTAGCGCTCTTCCCCCAGTGTGGCGATGATGAAGGCGAGGTCGCGCTCGCTGGCACTGGCGACCACGTCGGCCGCGCTCGGACCGCCGCGCCCCATGCGCATGTCGAGCGGTCCGTCGAACCGGAAGGAAAATCCGCGCGAGGGCTCGTCGATTTGCATGGACGAAACGCCGAGATCGAACACGATGCCGTCGACCCCGGCAGCGCCGTGGGCCGCCGCGATCGTACCGAGATCCGAGAAGCGCCCCTCGACCAGCGTCAGCCGGCCCCTCGCTTCTTCGACAAGCGCCGTGCCAGCGGCGATAGCGGTGTCATCGCGGTCGATCCCGATCACGCGCGCGCCGGGTGTCGCCAGGATCGCGCGCGCATGGCCTCCGGCGCCGAACGTCGCATCGACATAGACGCCGTCATCGCGAACGCCGAGCCACGTCATGGCGCGGCGGGCGAGCACGGGAATGTGACGAGCCAGTCCGCCAGCGACAGCAGAGCTGTCGCTGCTCATCATCGTTCCCGTGCTCCGAGCGGTTTTGCCGCCGCCGTCCGGGCGCCCGGTTCCGCCTTGAAGGCGCGGACCTTGTCGGTGGCCTCCGCGAGTTCCGCGCGAAAGCGGTTGGGCTCCCAGATTCGAAATTTGTGACCGAGACCGACGAAGGTGACAGCATCGGTGATCCCGGCATGCATTTTGAGGCTCTCGCTGAGCACCACACGGCCTTCGCCGTCGACCTTCAGTGTTTCGCTGGTGCCGTAGAGCGCGAGCGAGAACTGCTCGCGTTCGTCCGAATAGGCCGCGAAGCCGGTGATGAGCGCCTCGATCTCGGCGAGCAGCGCGTTGCCTCCCGCATCCAGCGCCGGGCGATCGAGTGCGGGGTAGCAATAGAGACCGTCGAAGCCGTCGCGTGCGAGCACCGCGCGGAATGCGGCCGGTACCGAGACACGGCCCTTGGCATCCAAACGGAGCCCATAGTGGGACACGAACCGGTCCATCTCGGCCCTCGCGGCGCGGCCGCCTCAGCCCCTGCAAACGGCAACCCCCCTGCGAACCCAGCGCGGCTGCACTTACGCCGCCGTCCGATCCGGGCATCATAGGGCTTCTTGGGACTAAATGGGCTATCATGGGAGAATATGGGGCGTCAACGTATCGGCGCTGGCTGTTGCGCCGTTCCGCTCGATTTCGATTAGTCAGGGGTAAGCTTAAGGAAAGGTTGAATTCTTACCGTTGGCTGGACTTAAGGTCAGCCGCGGCGCCGCCAAGCCCGCGGACGCTGCGTTCTCGGGAACCGCGACGGGCCTCGGCCGTATGAGCCGGGGAGCGAGCTTTGGCTTTTGATGACTCTATCCTCGTCTCAATTTCGCCAGACGCACAATCGACTTGTCGGCAACCCTTGTTGTCTTAGAGTCCGAATCATGCCGCACCGCGTGTTTCCCGCCGAGTCCTCCGTCGCCGCCGAGGTCAGGCCTTCGCCTAATCATGACGAGCGCAGGGCTGGGCTCCGCCCCGACATGATCGTGCTCCATTACACCGGGATGCCGGACGCCGCGGGCGCGCTGGATTTGTTGTGCTCACGGCAGAGCAAGGTGTCCGCCCACTACTTTGTGTTCGAAGACGGCTACATCGTGCAGATGGTCGAGGAGAGCCGGCGCGCCTGGCACGCCGGCACTTCGTTCTGGGCGGGCGAAACCGACATCAATTCCTGCTCGATCGGAATCGAGATCGCCAATCCCGGTCACGACTATGGCTATCCCGATTTCCCCAGGCGCCAGATCGCGGCCGTGACCGCGCTTTGCCGCAGCATTCAGACCCGCCATGCGGTGCCGGCGGCACGGGTGCTGGCGCATTCCGATGTTGCGCCGTTGCGCAAGCAGGACCCTGGCGAAAAATTTCCCTGGCGCACCCTCTCCGATTCAGGCGTCGGTCTTTGGGTCAAACCGTTCCCGATCACGGAAGGCGCCACCTTGCTTGCGCTTGGAGACCGCGGCGAAGCGGTCGCAGCGATGCAGGAAGAGTTCAGCAACTACGGCTACGGCATCACCGTCAACGGGACCTATGATTCCGCCACCCAGGCTGTCGTGACGGCCTTCCAGCGCCATTTCCGGCCGGAGCGAATCGACGGCATTGGCGATGAGTCGACCCGTGCCACGTTGCGCGAGCTGCTGCCTCAACGCGACCGCAAGCGGACCATTGCGGCGCGCGCTCATAACCTCGATCGCCTCACCGCCTCTTGACGGCGAAGGCCGGGTTCCCCATCCCTCTAGCTGTCAGTCGGTCGGACGGCCGCTTCGGCGAAACCGAAAGGTTGCCGGGGAGGAAAGTCCGGGCTCCATGGACAAGCGGTGCCGGATAACATCCGGCGGGCGCGAGCCTAGGGAAAGTGCCACAGAGAACAGACCGCCGCGGCGCGTGGCGTAAACCGCGGCAAGGGTGAAAAGGTGCGGTAAGAGCGCACCGCGCCGACGGCAACGCCGGCGGCACGGCAAACCCCACCGGGAGCAAGACCGAATAGGGGCGGCACGAGGTTTTGCGCGCGCGAGCGCGGAACACCTCAGGTCGATGTCTAGATCCGCCGTCCGGGTAGGTTGCTTGAGGCGCCGGGCAACCGGCGTCCAAGAGGAATGGCCGTCACGCATGCGGATCGGTTTCCGCATGCCATCCAGAACCCGGCTTATAGACTGACTGGCATCACTTTAGGGCGCCCGACGGAATCCCGGCGGGCGCCCGCCAAGTTTCTGGCAGGCGATTGATGAGTCAGCGATGTGCGAGAGGATTCCGTGTGGACTAAGGCTGCGAACTTGCGCCGCCGTGTAGCTGTCGGAAAGAATCTACTCCATGGTCAGCTTTATTGATGAACCTATTCTAAAATTACCCAAACCGTTGCCATGAGTAGCAAGATATTCTATCTACGTTGACAACAAACCGCGGTTCCCCAACTCAAATGGCATGTTGCGAAACCCCACGGGGGCCGCCTATCTATGGCTCGCATGGACACGATGACCGCCCCATCACTCGCCGCCGCAACCCAGGCGCCCGAGACGGCCCGCTCTGCGGGCTTGATTGAGGTTCGCTTGAACGCGATCGAGCCCGTCGCTCGCGACACCAACATCTATACGTTCCGGCGGCCCGACGGCGGCCGATTGCCGCCCTACCAGCCGGGCGCCCATATCGACATCCATCTGCCCAACGGACTCATCCGGCAATTTTCGCTGCTCAATCCCGATCCCGATCCCGAAAGCTACGCTGTCGGCATCAAGCTTGACGCCGACAGCCGCGGCGGCTCACGCTATATCTTTGACGAGTTGCACGTCGGCCATACGCTCAAGATCAGCGCGCCGCGCAATAATTTCCCGCTGGTCGAGAATGCCGAGCACGTAGTTCTGTTTGCCGGCGGTATCGGCATCACGCCGATCTGGTGCATGGCGCAGCAGCTCGCGGCGCAAAGTCGGTCGTGGAAACTCTATTATTCATGCCGCTCGCGCGCCGATATGGCGTTTCTCGCCACGCTGGAAAAATTCGGACCGAACTTCGTCCACCTGCATTTCGACGCGGAAGCGGACGGCAAATTCCTCGACCTTGCGGCCGCCATAGCTGCGGCGCCGCCGAACGCGCACTTCTATTGCTGCGGCCCCAATCCCATGCTCAAGGCGTTCGAGGCAGCGGTCGCCAACCGGCCGCACGATCACGTCCATGTTGAATATTTCACGCCCAAGGCGGAGGCGGCAGCGGGGACTTTGGGCGGCTTCTGGGTGGAACTCGCTCGCTCCGGCGAGGAGTATTACATCCCGGAGGGCAAAAAGATCCTCGAAGTGCTCTACGAGGCCGGGGTCGATGTGGATTACTCATGCGAACTTGGCATCTGCGGCGAATGCGTGACGCGAGTCATCTCCGGCATTCCTGAACACCACGATTCGGTGCTCAGCGAAGAGGAGCAGGCTACCAACGAAAAGGTCATGATCTGCTGCGCCGGATGCAAGAGCGAGCGGCTGGTCCTGGATATGTAGGACCGGGTCGCAACCACGACGCGGACTGCCAACGAGTTCCACCGAAGACCTGCAAAAACTCCCATGCAGCCCCGCTCTCACCGGGTTGCTCTGCGCGCCCAATTACGCTAAGTCCGCGCGCGGCGGGGCAGGCTGGAGGGGGTCATGGCCGACCACGGCGATATGGAATACGCGAGTGCAACGGGCAATGATTATCCCGCTCATGAGCAGACATATCGCTCGTTTGTGACGCTCGTGAAGGGCGTCATTGCGGTGGTCGTTGTCATTCTTATCCTCATGGCGATTTTCCTCGCCTGATCTGCGCCGGTGCGTCGCGACGAGCGCGGCTTGCCGCGTTTGGACCGACGCGATGGCAGATCAGGACACTCTCTTCCTCTTCCTGACTTGATCTAAATCATTTTCCGCATCGGCCTTTGCCGATAATCCCATCGGCCTCGGAGAGGGCTTATGAAGGTTGCCGTCACAACAGAAATCGATCCGGGCGAGCCGCGCGTAGCGGCGACGCCCGAAACAGTCAAAAAACTAATCGGGCTTGGCGCCGAGGTTGCGGTTGAGCCCGGCGCCGGAGTGAGATCGGGAATCCTCGACGCGGATTACGCCGCCGCGGGGGCTACGGTCACCGGGGATGCCGCGAAAAACGCCGACATCGTGCTCAAGGTGCGCCGTCCTTCAGCCAACGAGCTTGCCGGCTACAAGAAGGGCGCCGTAGTCGTGGCGATCATGGATCCTTACGGCAATGAGGCCGCGCTCAAGCAGATGGCCGATGCCGGCATCATCGCTTTCGCGATGGAACTCATGCCGCGCATCACCCGCGCGCAGTCAATGGACGTGCTGTCCAGTCAGGCCAATCTCGCCGGCTACCGTGCAGTCATCGACGCTGCCGAGGAATATGGCCGCGCGCTGCCGATGATGATGACGGCGGCCGGCACCGTGCCGGCAGCGAAGGTGTTCATCATGGGCGTCGGCGTCGCCGGCTTGCAGGCGATCGCGACCGCGCGCCGGCTCGGTGCCATCGTCACCGCCACCGATGTGCGTCCCGCCACCAAGGAGCAGGTCGAGAGCCTGGGTGCGAAATTTCTCGCGGTCGAGGACGAAGAGTTCAAGAACGCGCAGACCGCCGGCGGCTATGCCAAGGAAATGTCGAAAGAATACCAAGCCAAACAGGCCGCATTGGTCGCCGAGCACATCAAGAAGCAAGACATCGTCATCACCACCGCGTTGATCCCCGGCCGTCCGGCGCCGAAGCTGGTGTCCAAGGAAATGGTCGCCTCGATGCGGCCCGGCTCGGTGCTCGTCGATCTCGCCGTCGAGCGCGGCGGCAACGTTGAAGGCGCCAAACCCGGCGAGGTGACCCAACTCGGCCCCGCCAAGATTGTCGGTTATCTCAACGTGCCGGGGCGTCTGGCGGCTTCCGCTTCTGCGCTCTACGCGAGGAACCTGCTCACCTTCCTCGATACCCTCATCGACAAGAAAGAGAAGAAGCTCGCCATCAATTGGGACGACGAGCTCGTCCAAGGCACGGCGCTGACCCGCGACGGCGCGATCGTGCATCCCAATTTCAAGCCCAAAGCGGCCTGAAGGAGCAGCGACAATGGATCATCTCGCGACGGCAGTCGATCCCTTCGTATTCCGCTTTTCGATTTTCGTGCTGGCGGTGTTCGTCGGCTACTACGTGGTGTGGTCGGTGACGCCGGCGCTGCACACGCCACTGATGTCGGTGACCAACGCCATCTCCTCGGTGATCGTCGTCGGCGCACTGCTTGCGGTCGGTGTCGCCCTGGTCAGCGACGATACCGGTACGATTTGGGCGCGCGCTCTCGGCTTCGTCGCTCTGGCGTTCGCGTCGGTCAACATATTCGGCGGCTTCCTGGTCACCCAGCGGATGCTGGCGATGTACCAAAAGAAAAAGAAATGAGCGCCGTATGAGCCCGAATCTCGTCGCATTACTCTATTTGGTCGCCGGCGTCCTGTTCATCCAGGCGCTGCGCGGACTGTCCAGCCCAGAATCGAGCCGGCTCGGCAATCGTTTGGGAATGATCGGCATGGTAATCGCCGTGCTGACCACGCTGGGATCGCATCCTCCGGCCGACACGTTATCCTGGGGCTTGGTGATCGGCGGCATCGCCGTCGGCGGCAGCATCGGCGCGGTGATTGCGCGGCGCGTGCCGATGACCTCGATGCCGGAATTGGTCGCCGCCTTCCACTCGCTGGTCGGCATGGCGGCGGTGTTGGTGGCGGCGGGCGCATTCTATGCGCCGGCGGCCTTCGATATCGGCAGCCATGGCCATATCCACCAGCAGAGCCTGATCGAGATGTCGCTTGGCGCGGCCATCGGCGCCATCACTTTCACCGGATCAGTGATCGCCTTCCTCAAATTATCCGCGCGTATGAGCGGCAAGCCGATCACGCTGCCCGGCCGCCACGTCATCAATATCGCGCTGGCGCTGGCGCTGATCGTCTCCATCTATGAGTTTTACGTCGGCCAGAGCCAGATCGCCTTCTGGCTGATCGCCGGCATTTCCTTCTTGCTCGGCGTGCTCATCATCATCCCGATCGGCGGCGCCGACATGCCGGTCGTGATCTCGATGCTCAACTCCTATTCGGGTTGGGCGGCTGCCGGCATCGGCTTCACGCTGGGTAATTCGGCGCTGATCATCACCGGCGCCTTGGTGGGTTCCTCGGGCGCGATCCTGTCCTATATTATGTGCAAGGGCATGAACCGCTCATTCATCTCGGTCATCCTCGGCGGCTTCGGCGGCGAAGTGGCGGGGCCGGGCGCCGGCGCGGAGCAACGCCCGGTCAAGCTCGGCTCGGCCGACGACGCCGCCTACATCATGAAGAACGCGCAGAAGGTCATCATCGTGCCGGGCTACGGCATGGCGGTGGCGCAGGCCCAACATGCGCTACGCGAAATGGCCGACAAGCTGAAGGCCGAAGGCGTCGAGGTCAAATACGCCATCCATCCCGTGGCGGGGCGCATGCCCGGCCACATGAACGTGCTGCTCGCCGAAGCCAGCGTTCCCTACGACGAGGTGTTCGAGCTGGAAGACATCAATTCTGAGTTCGCCCAGGCCGACATTGCCTTTGTCATCGGCGCCAACGACGTCACCAACCCGGCCGCCGAGGAGGATAAGACCTCGCCGATCTACGGCATGCCAGTGCTGCAAGTGTGGAAGGCCGGCACCGTGATGTTCATCAAGCGCTCGCTGGCGTCGGGTTATGCCGGCATCGACAATCCGCTGTTCTACCGGCCTAACACCATGATGCTGCTTGGCGACGCGAAGAAAATGACGGAATCGATCGTCAAAGCGCTGTAAGATTCCGGCCGCCATGGCCGGGAATTCTTCGCCCGAACCGCCTTCCCCAATCCGCTCCCGGCGCTCGTCCGCGCCAGGCTCGTCACCCCCCAGATTCCGTCGATTGGCATTCCGCCTCATCGGCATTCCGGTGCTTGCCGTCGCCGGGGTGCTGATCTACCGCGGGCTGCACGACCGCTTCGTGTTGCCGGAATGCGATTCGGCGCGCGCCAAGGACACGCTGGCCGACATTCTCAAACAGCTCAAATATCAGCCGCTGCGCTACGAACCGATCAAGACCATTTCCAGCAGCAAAAACGAAGTGGTTTGCAACGCCCTGCTGCCGCTGGCCGACGGCGCCAATCTCAACGTCGACTACAGCTTCTTCTGGCAAGGCAACAACGCCGAGATGAAGTATTCGATATCGCGCAGGCCGGCGCAAAGCTCGGCGATCGATCACCCGCATCGGCAAGCGTCATGAGTCCGCCTATGGCTTGCCGTATCCGCCTGCCGTGGGCGTCTGGATAATGATCGCCTCGCCGGCATCGATGATCGTGTCGTCGCAACCTGCGAGTTTCTCCATCCAGCCGTCCTTGCGTCGCACCCAGTTCTCGCCGACTTGGCCGTCGTTGCCGCCGGCAAGCCCGAACGGCGACACGCGGCGATGCCCCGACAGGATCGTGCATTCCATTCTTTCCAAAAACCTGATGGTGCGGCGGATGCCGTCGCCGGCATTCCATCGACCGCGGCCGCCGGAGCCTTTGCGGATGTGGAAGTCTTCGAGCAAGACCGGATAGCGGAATTCCAGGATTTCCGGATCGGTGAGCCGGGTGTTGGTCATGTGGGTATGCACGGCGTCGGTTCCGGGAAATCCCGGCCCGGCCGGCGAGCCGGAACAGATCGTCTCGTAATACTGATAACGGGCATTGCCGAAATTGAGGTTGTTCATGGTGCCCTGCGCCGCCGCCATAGCGTCGAGCGCGCCGAACAGGCAATTGGTCACTTCCTGCGAGGTTTCGACATTACCGGCGACCACGGCCGCGGGAAATTCCGGCGACAGCAGCGACTTTTTCGGGATGACGATCCGGATCGGGCGCAGGCAGCCTGCGTTCATCGGGATGTCGTCGTCGACCATGACGCGGAAAACGTAGAGCACGGCGGCGCGGGCCACCGGCTCCGGCGCATTGAAGTTGGTCGGCTGCTGCGGACTGGTGCCGCTGAAATCGACGGTCGCCTCGCGCTTTTTCTTGTCGACCTTAATGCGCACCTTGATGACCGTGCCCTGGTCCATCTCGACTGAGAACGCGCTGTCACGCAGCCGGTCGATAACGCGGCGCACGCTTTCCGCCGCGTTATCCTGGACGTGGCGCATATAGGCGCGCGCCACCGGCAGCGTGAAGTGGCGCACCATCTTACGCAACTCCTGCACGCCCTTCTCGTTGGCGGCGATCTGCGCCTTGAGGTCGTTGACGTTCTGCAGCGGATTGCGCGCCGGATATTTGCCCCCGGTGAAGAGCGCGTAGGTCTCCTTCTCGCGGAAGCGGCCGCGCTCGACCAGCTTGAAATTGTCGATGTAGATGCCTTCTTGCTCGATCGTGGTGGCGTTCGGCGACATCGAGCCCGGCGATATGCCGCCGATGTCGGCATGGTGGCCGCGCGACGCCACCCAGAATAAAATCTTCCCCCGGTCGAACACCGGCGTGCAGACGGTGATGTCCGGCAGATGCGTACCGCCATTGTAGGGGGCGTTGATGGCATAGACGTCGCCCGGCCGAATCTTTCCTTTGTTTTCCCGGATGACGGTCTCGACCGCGCGATCCATCGAACCGAGATGCACCGGCATATGCGGCGCATTGGCGACCAGCGAGCCGTTGCCGTCAAACACCGCGCAGGAAAAATCCAACCGCTCCTTGATGTTCACCGAGTACGCGGTGTTCTGCAGCGCCACACCCATCTGCTCGGCGATCGACATGAAGAGATTGTTGAACACTTCGAGCATCACCGGATCGGCATGGGTGCCGATGGCGCGCATGCGCTTAAGTTTCGCGATCCGCCGCAGCACCAGGTGATTTTTCGCCGTCAGCTCGGCCTGCCAGCCCTGTTCGACAACGACCGTCTGGTGCGGCTCGATGATGATGGCCGGCCCTCTCACCTTCTTTCCCGGGACGAGCGTCTCGCGCGTATAGACGGCGGCGCGGTGCCATTTTCCGCCGGAGAACAAACGCGCGCGGCGCGCTGGCGCCGCACGCTTTGTCCGCGTCAGCTTTCGCGCTTGCTCCTTGAAGATGGTGCCGCCGCCCACGGCTTCGACCGACACCGCCTCGACGACCAGCGATTTCTTTCGGTCGATGAATCCGAATTGCGCCTTATGTGCGCGTTCGAAGCCGGCTTTCATTTTTTGCAGGGACAGCAGCTTCACCTCCTCCTTAAGGGGAGGGTGAGTTTTGGCGGCTTCGACAATCAACGGCGTGTCCGTTCCCGCGTAGCGGATGTGCGCGCGAACGTGCAGCGTGATCTTGTTCGCTGCGACGCCCTGCCCGGCGACTTCCTCGACCGTGGCGGCGGCCAACCGGCGCGCCACCCGTTGCAGCGTCTCGCGCGCTTTGTCGCCGAACGGCTCCTCGATCGCCTGCTGGCGGACGCTGCGGATGTCGGCAAGCCCCATGCCGTAGGCGGAGAGCAGCGACGAGTACGGATGGATCAGCACGCGCGTCATGCCGAGTGCGTCGGCGACCAGGCAAGCGTGCTGGCCGCCGGCGCCGCCGAAGCAGTTGAGCGCATAGCGCGTCACGTCGTAGCCGCGCTGCACCGAAATTTTCTTGATCGCGTTTGCCATGTTCTCGACCGCGATCTTGATGAAGCCCTCGGCGACCTCTTCGGACGAGCGGCCGTCGCCGATCTCCTTGGCGAGCGCCGCGAATGCCGCGCGCACCGCGCCGGCGTCGAGCGGCGCATTCTGTTGCGGCCCGAATATTTTCGGAAAGAAGTCGGGAATGAGCTTGCCGACCATAACATTGGCATCGGTCACGGCGAGCGGGCCGCCGCGCCGATAGCATTTCGGCCCGGGATTGGCGCCGGCGGAGTCGGGGCCGACGCGAAAGCGGGCGCCGTCGAAGTGCAGGATCGAGCCGCCGCCAGCGGCCACCGTATGGATCAGCATCATCGGGGCGCGCATGCGCACGCCGGCGACTTCAGTCTCGAAGGCTCGCTCGTATTCGCCGGCGAAATGCGACACGTCGGTCGAAGTGCCACCCATGTCGAAGCCGATCAGCCGCGCAAACCCGGCTTGGCGCCCGGTCTCGGCCATGCCGACCACGCCTGCCGCTGGCCCCGAGAGGATAGCGTCCTTGCCGCGGAACAGCTCCGCGGCCGTCAGCCCGCCCGACGACATCATGAACATGAGCTTCGTCCGCTCATCCGCCTCCCCGCCGTGCAGTTCTTCCGCCACCTGCGCCACGTAGCGGCGCAGGATCGGCGACAGATAGCTGTCGACCACGGTGGTGTCGCCGCGCCCAACAAGCTTGATCAGCGGCGAGACTTCGTGGCTGGCGGAAACCTGCTCGAAGCCCATTTCGCTTGCCAGCGCGGCGAGGCGCTGTTCGTGGGCGCTGTAGCGATAGGCATGCATCAGCACCACGGCGACCGCGCGAATGCCGTCATTCTTGGCGCGCGCGAGCTCGGCGCGCACGGCCTCGACGTCCGGTTCGCGTTCGACCGTGCCGTCGGCGCGCACCCGTTCATCGACTTCGACCACCCGCTCGTAGAGCATGTCCGGCTTGATGATATGCTTCGCGAAAATCTTCGGCCGCGCCTGGTAGCCGATCCGCAGCGCGTCGCGAAAACCCTTGGTGATGAGAAGGAGCGTGCGCTCGCCCTTACGCTCAAGGAGCGCATTGGTCGCAACCGTGGTGCCCATCTTCACGGCGCTGATGCGCGCGGCGGGAATGGGCTCGCCGGCCGCCACCCCAAGCAGGCGGCGGATGCCGGCCACGGCCGCATCGCGATAGGCTTCGGGATTTTCCGAAAGCAGCTTGTGGGTGACGAGCTTGCCGTCCGGTCCGCGGCCGATCACGTCGGTAAAGGTGCCGCCGCGATCGATCCAAAATTCCCAGCTTCCACGCATCGGCTTATTATAGGCAGCCCGCCCGTTGCCGCGAAACCAGGAATCCGGCTGCCGACCGCAAGCAGAATTTATCGATTACTTATCCCGCCCCAAGATATTGGCAATCGTCCTGATCTCGTTGCGGGCGTATTTAGGCAGGCCGGCGCTGATCGAATCGCCGGAGTTGAATGAGGAGCGCCCCATCAGCACCTGCGCCGGTACGAGATTACGCAGTACCGGCACTTTCTCGAATTCCTTCTTCTTGTCGAGCACGCTCGACTCGATGGCCAGCACCATGAAGGCCGTGACCACCATCTTATTCGCGTCGTCCGGGTGGTTCTGGAACACGGCCAGAAGCTTCCCGAACTTCATGATCTGGTTGACGTAGAAAATGTTCTGTTCAAGCACGCCGCTGATCGGCGCATCGAGAGCCGTCAACTCCTTCAACCCGACCTCATCGACGTCAGCAGGCGAAAGCGCCGACAGCTCGCTCTCAAAATCGATGTGATCAGAAACCTTCTTGGCGCTGTCGCGCAGCTTGTTGACCAGCATGACGCCGATCGGAATCTTGCCTTCGAGCTTGTAGTTCGACTGGATACAAATCTGCGTTGCCCGCCCGGTACACCATTTGCGGTCCGGATTCTGGTTACCCGTTCCCTGTAGATCCTTGAGCGGATTGACGTCAGCGGCGGCGATCGTCTTGTCCTTGATCGCCGGATCGATCTTTTCGAGGAATGGCAAGGCCACATAGCGGGAAAGATCGAGCGAACCCGGCGGCCGCGCGAGAACGAAACGCGCCTGCGCCACGTACATGGTGAGCTTTTCCGGGACCGGGCCGGTGCTGGCGCCGGCGCTCGCCGTCTTGACGACGGTCGGCTCGATATATCCGGGATACAGCGACAGAAATTTCTTCTGCACGGGCCGCGTGCGCCCCCACTCTTCGAAACTGATCAGGTTGGCGCGGGCGGCGGTCGCGCCGCCGGCCTCGTCGCTGAACGCGATCGTGCCGGGCTTGAGTTGCGCCAGGCTCCAGTTGGGCGCCGAACCCGCCTCCTCAATGCGGAAATCCTGCGCCCAGGCGGCGGACAACGACCCGATCAGGCCGACCACCGCGATCGCGTGTCGCATCCACATTCGAAGCTCTTTCGGTCGCGCGGGGTTCAGTTGACACGTCCGCCGAAGAAATAATCTTGATCGCGGCGAACGCGATTGCGCGGATCGTCGGGATCCGACCACGGCGCGAACAAGCCGCGCGCCAACGGCCGCGGCTGCGGCTGCCCGTCCTGGGGGGGATAATAGGATCGACCGGCGCCCTTTCCACTCGGCCCACCCCAGCTCCACGGGCCCCAGCTTTGTTCGGGCGGCCCCCATTCCTGGTCTGGATTGCTCGACGCATAGGCGTCTTCGCGGGAGACAAGCTGATACTGCGTTTCGTCGAAACGACCATCGGCGCCGAGCCGGAAATGCTCGACAAAGCCGCGCCCGCCGTTCAAGCGATTGCCGCTCATATAATCGATCGGCAGGTCGATAAGTTGACGCTGCGCCTCGCGTGAGGGCCCACTGAGCGGTGTCTTCGGCGCGATTCCCTCCGCCCAGATCGCCGCCATGATCGGCTCGAATATCGGCAGCGCCACGCGCGCCCCCGTCTCGCTCGCTCCGAGCGACCGGCGCTTGCCGTCGCCATTGTCGTAGCCGACCCAGACGGCCACGGTGACATCGTTGGTGAAACCGATGAACCAGCCGTCGACCGCGTCTTCGGTCGTCCCGGTCTTGCCGGCGACATAGGGCGACAGCGCTCCGATCGCCCGCGCTGTGCCGCGCGCCACGACGCCCTGCAATATCGTCTTGAGCTGATAGAACGCGGCGCGGTCGGCCGCGCCGATCATCGGCAGCGGCGTCTTGGGATATTCATAGATGGTGCGGCCGTTTTGCTCGATCGAATCGATGCCATGGGGTTGCGGCCGGGCGCCCTCATTGGCGACCGCGGCATAAAATGCCGCGAGATCGATCATCCGCACCGGCTGTGCGCCGAGCACGAACGGATAATAGCGGATGCAATCGCCGTAGATTTTCGCCGCCACGGCCGTCGCGCAAACCTCATCGAGGCTCTTTTCCGGATCCGCATCGATACCGCCGTCGAGCAGATGCGCGGTGACGACGTTGACCGAATTCTCCAACCCGCGCCGCAACGTGTAGACGCCGCCCGAACCGTAGTTGGCGTTGCGCGGCGACCAGAAATCCTCATCGCGGGCGGTGCCACCGTATTCACGGGCGATGGCGTCGCGGCCGCCGCCGCCGATGGGCGGCAACGTGATCGGCTGGTCGGGGACAAGCGTGTTCGGCTGCAAACCTTTTTGCAGGGCGGTGAGATAGGTCAGCGGCTTGATCGCCGAGCCGGGCTGGCGCTGCGTCTGCGAGGTGCGGTTGAGCTGGCTCAAGGGATAGGAAAAGCTGCCGGCCATGGCGAGGATGCGCCCGGTCTTGTTTTCCAGCACCAGCGCCGCGCCTTGCACCGTCGGCCGCACGCGCAACTGCGCCTGGGCGCCGGCCGCGCCCTTGGCTTTTGCCCCCGCCTTGCTCTCTATCACGTGGACATAGACCACGTCGTACAGGCCGAGGCTGCGCCTTATCTGTCCGTTCCATACGCTCAGCGGCAGGACACGGCCGTCGGGGAGGCCGACGTGGATCGCGCCGTCGCCGCGCTTGCCGCCCTTGTCCAACACGACCGCCGGCAGCCAATGGACGTCGTAGAGCGGCAGCCGGACTGCCGCGAGCGCCTGTTGCCACGCCGGTCCAGAAGCCGGCCCAGCCGCGGTAGGGGTGCCGGTCGCAGCCGGCTTGTCGGCGCCGAGCTTTTGAATGACATCTGCGATATTGGCTTCGGCGCCACGGAACTGCATGCGGCCGCTTGAGATCTCGTAGTGCGCCAAACCCTCCTGCAATGCCGCCTCGGTGTCGCGCTGCAATGTCGCATTGATGGTCGAATGCACGGTGTAGGAGTCGGCGGTGAGGTTCTCGACGCCATCCGCCTTGGCTTCGCGGCCGAGAAAATCGACAAAGTGGAAGCCAATGTCGCGGTGCGGCCGCTCAAATGCGACCAGCTTCGGCGGCGCGGCGAGCGCGCTGTCCTTCTGCTCGGCACTGATGACGCCATCCTCCTGCATGCGACCCAGCACGTAAGCCAGGCGCTCTCTGGCGCGGTCGGAATGGCGGTCGGGATTGAAATAGTTCGGGCCCTTGAGCAGGCCCGCCAGCATGGCGCCTTCCGCGAGCGTGAGGTCCTTGGCCGATTTGCCGAAATAGCTGCGCGCGGCCATCTCCACGCCCCACGAGCCGCGCCCGAGATAAGCGGAATTGAGGTAGAGCTCGAGAATCTCCGCCTTGCTCAGCGTGCTCTCAAGCCGCGAGGCGACGATCATCTCGCGGATCTTGCGCTCATAGGTGACATCCTCGCCGACCAGGAGATTCTTTACGACCTGCTGCGTGATGGTCGAGCCGCCCTGCGGCCGGCCCGGCTCGGCAAGATTGCCGATAAAGGCGCGGATGATGCCGCGCTCGTCGACGCCGTGATGCTGGAAGAAACGCCGGTCCTCGGCGGCGACGAAAGCCTTCTGCACGAAATCGGGAATGGCGGCGAGCGGCACCCAGACGCGCCGGTTGCCCGGCTCGAACACGTCGGCAAAATTTCCGCCCTTGCCGTCGAGCACCACGCTCAGGCTCGGCAGTTTCCTGCCCTTCAGCCGAGTCTGGTCGGGCAGATCGGCCGCCGCATTGTCGAAAAACTCGATGACCTGGCCGAGATCGACTACCGGATTGGCCACGCTCTCGTTCTTGCAGAACTGGCGGTAGGCGGTATTGAGGTCGGCAAAATTGATGCCGTGAAAGGCCTTGATGTCGGCGCCCAGCGCCTTCGGGTCGTCGAGCGCGGTGGCAATTAGGCTGTCCAGGTTGATCGATTCGATATCGAACGCCTGGCGCATATGGGCGCAGCCGTTGCGCAGAATTTGCACCACTTCCGCCTGATCCTGCGCCGGGTCGAAGTGCGTCTTCACCGCCTGCGGCTGGGTCATCACCTCGCTCAGCGCGAGCGCGGTCGCGAAAATCTTGACGAGGATCATGTCCATGCTGGGAACTGCGGAATAGCCCGGTTCGAGGAACGCCAGAACGAGAAAAGTCGAATATAGCTATCCGATCCTTACAAAAAGACTTTTTTGCGGGTCTTTTGTGCCGGGCTTCGAATGCGTTTTTGTGACGCAAGCGTTTCCCGGCAGCCCAAGCGTGACCGCGCCGGGATCGATTATCTCCTTGACCGGCCAGCCCAAAACCTTGGCGCCGCCGGGAGCTGGCCGCGCGATCATTTCTTGGCCGGCGCTAATCCGTCGAAATGACGGCGCTTCTGCAGCCAGGCCAGCAAGATCAGAGCCGGCAGGCCGGCGAGCGCGCAGAGGACAAAGAACCGGGCCCAGCCGACGGCATGCGCCATGTAACCGGTGCCGAGCGCGAAAAC
The DNA here is from genome assembly GCA_049284935.1 of Xanthobacteraceae bacterium. Taxonomy (GTDB): domain Bacteria; phylum Pseudomonadota; class Alphaproteobacteria; order Rhizobiales; family Xanthobacteraceae; genus BOG-931. Next base: position 7,925 of record JBAPYW010000095.1, on the reverse strand, counting down.
GTTGCGCCCGAGTGCCGCAAACGCGGTCAAGAGCGCGAATTGGGTCGCCGTGTACAGCGGGTTCTTGCACAGCGCCGAGAGGTAGGCGACGAAGATCACCGTGCCGACGGCATCGGTGAAGAACTCGATGGCGGTGGTCAGCGTCAGCATCGCCAGGTTGTTGCCGACGACCGCCTGCCAGGAAAACGCCAGGATCATGATCGTTTGCAGGAGGCCGCCCACCCACAGACTCGCCGACAGCGGCAGCGCGCGCGCCACCAGGCCGCCGGCAAAGCCGCCGAGCACGGCGACGATAAATCCAACGCCGTTGCGGATGGTCGCGAGCTGGGTCAGCGAAAATCCGAGATCGAGCACGAACGGCGTCAGCAAGGCGAAGGCCAGCGCGTCGGCGATCTTGAACAGCGCCACGAACGCCAGCACCGCGAGCGCGAGATCGCGCGACAGGAAATCGCGAAAGCTGTCGAGCGCCGACCAGAACGCACGCTTGAGCGAATTGCGGTGACCCGGCAGGGCATGGTCGGCTTCCGCCGCCGCCGAACTCGCGGGCTCGGTCGCCAGCATGGTCGCGATGACGCCGATAAGAATGAGCGCGGCCATGACCACATAGGACGCGGTCCACGCCGTCCGATCGCCGAGCTTCGCCTGGAACGCCGTCACCAAGAACAAAGCGCCGGCACCCGAAACCAGCGCGCCGACGCGATAGGCCGCCACATAGGACGCCATGCCGGCGGCCTGCTCGTTTTCCGGCAGGCTTTCCACCCGGAAGGCATCGACCACAATGTCCTGGGTCGCCGAAGCTGTAGCCAGAGTGAGTGCGGCGATCGCAACGATGAACGCGGAGACAGCCGGATCGCACAAGCCGAGGAACACGATCGCTGCCATCAGCCAGGCTTGCGAGAACAACAGCCAGCCGCGCCGCCGGCCCAAGAGCTTCGAGAGCACCGGCAAATCGAGCGCGTCGACCAGCGGTGCCCACAGGAATTTAATGTTGTAGGGCACGGCCACGGCCGCGAACAAACCGATGGTCTTGATGTCGATGCCGCTCTGTTTCATCCAAGCTTGCAGCGTCGAGCCGATCAGCACGATCGGCAGTCCGCTGGAGAAGCCGAGCAGCAGGACGATCAGTACCCGCCGTTGCAGATAAACGGCGAGCGTATCGGCGATGGATGTGCGGGAAGGCGCGGGATCGGTCGCGTCGGGCGTCGCGATCATGCGCTATGTACCGGCTCGAACGACGCCAAACCTTGCGGCGGAAGGCTCAAGCTACTCACCCGCCTCTAATTTGCGCAGCAGCGGCGCTTCAATGACGCGCGGACTCGTCAGGGCCTGGGCGCCGACTTCGACCTGTTGAATGCGCTCGCCATGGGCTTCGATCTTCTCGATCGAGATGATGGCTTGCCGGATATCTTCGTTTGATTGATTGAAATGGGTTTGCAGCTTACGGACGCGCTCGCCGAGCAAGCCCACGTCCTTGACCAGGCGGCCGACTTCGTCGCGAATCTGGTCGGCCGCCTCGCGCATGCGGGCATCCTTCTGGGTTTGCTGCACCAGCGCGACGGCAAGCATGAGCAGCGACGGCGACACGATGACCACTTTCGCGCGGAAGGCCTTCTGCACCAGATCGTCGAAACCGTCGCAGACTTCGGCGTAGACCGATTCCGACGGCACGAACATCAACGCCAGCTCCTGGGTCTCGCCAGGAATCAGGTACTTCTCGGCGATGTCGCCGACATGCTTGGCGACGTCGGCGCGCAGCCGCTGCGCCGCGATCTTGCGCTCGTCGTCGGACTTGGCTTCGCGATAGGCGGTGACGCCTTCGAGCGGGAACTTGGCGTCGATCACTAGCGGCCGTTTATCGGGCATGAACACGCAGCAGTCGGGGCGCGTGCGGTTCGACAGCGTGTGTTGAAAGGCGTAGGCGCCCTTCGGCAGGCTGTCCTTGACGATCGCTTCCATCCGCCATTGCCCGAAGGCGCCGCGCGACTGCTTGTTGGCGAGCACACCCTGCAGCGACGTCACCTGGGTGGCAAGCTCGGTGATGTTCTTCTGCGCGCGATCGATAACAGCGAGCCGTTCGTTGAGCTTTTGCAGATTTTCGTGAGTGTTCTGCTTGGTCTTCTCCAGGGAATCGCCGAGCCGATGCGAGACCGAATCGAGACGCTCGTTGACGGTATGCGCCAGCTGCGACTGGCCCTTGGCGAGCAAGCTGATCATGGCTTCGAGGCGGGCCGCCGCATCGGCGTGAGCGCGGCTGAGTTCGGTCATCGCCGCGTCTTGCGTTCGCGCGGGACGGCGGGAGCGCCAGAGCACGAACGCCATCGCGGCAAGCGCAACACAGACGACGAAGATGGCGAAAATCACGATGATCGTTGGGCTCTCGGTCATGGCTGCTTGTACGCGATTCGTCGGCGCGCGCGGCGACCCGCGGTGATCGTTGGAACAAAGCGGGAACATGTATAACGTGCTTCCGTCGGTCGAGGCAACGGGCCGCGCGCATTGACCGCGCTTTATGCACCGCTTACATCGCCCGCCAGGGCTTGGTGCAATATGGCTGTGCGCGAAATCATCAAACTCCCCGACAAGCGGCTGCGGCTCGTCTCCGAGCCGGTCAGGCGCATCGACGCCGGCATCCGCAAGCTGGTCGAGGACATGTTTGCGACGATGTACGCGGCGCCTGGGATCGGGCTTGCCGCGATCCAAGTCGGCGTCGGCAAGCGCGTCTTCACTGCGGACTTGTCGAAAAAGGAAGAGTCGCGCGAGCCCCGGGTTTTCATCAATCCGGAAATCACCTGGGCGTCGGACGAGAAGGCGATCCACGAGGAGGGCTGCCTGTCGATCCCGGAATATTACGAGGACGTCGAGCGGCCGGTGCACATCAAGGTCAAATATCTCGACCTCGACGGCAAGGCGCACGAAATCGAGGCCGACGGCTTGCTGGCCAGGTGCGTTCAGCACGAGATCGACCACATCAACGGCGTGCTGTTCATCGACCATCTCTCCAAGCTCAAGCGCGACCGGGTCATCAAGAAATTCAGCAAAGCGGCCAAAGTGGCGAAGAAGAAGGAGGAGGCGTGAGTGGCGCTCCGCCTCGTCTTCATGGGTACGCCCGACTTCGCCGTGCCCACGCTCCTTGGGATTGTCGGCGCCGGTCATGAAGTCGTGGCGGTCTATACGCGCGCGCCGCGCCCGGCCGGACGCGGAATGGCGGAACGGCCGAGCCCGGTCGCGCGCGAGGCGGAACAGCAGAAAATCCCGATCTTCACGCCGAAAACGCTGCGGAACAGCGATGCCGCAGCCGCCATGCGCGCGCGCGGCGCCGATGCCGCCGTGGTCGTCGCTTACGGCTTGATCCTGCCGAAGCCGATCCTCGACGCGTTTCCGCTCGGCGCTTTCAACCTGCACGCCTCGCTGTTGCCGCGCTGGCGCGGCGCGGCGCCGATCCAGCGCGCGATTATAGCCGGCGACCGCGAGACCGGCGTCATGGTGATGAAGATGGAGGAAGGTCTCGATGCCGGGCCGATCGCGATGGAGCGGCGCGTGCCGATCGGTCCTGATGCCACCGCCGGCGAATTGCACGGCCAGCTGGCGCGGCTCGGCGCCGAACTGATGCCGGTCGCGCTCGCCGCGCTGGAACGAGGTTCGCTGCAATTGACGCCGCAGCCCGCCGCCGGCGCGACCTACGCCAACAAGATAGACAAGGCCGAGACACACATCGACTGGAGCAAGCCTTGGCGGCAGGTCCATGACCATTGCCGCGGGCTGTCGCCGTTTCCCGGCGCCTGGTTTGAGTTTCCCGGCGCCGGCCGCGTCAAAGTTTTGCGCAACACCAAGGGCGACGGTAGCGGCAAACCCGGACAAGTGCTCGACGACCGGCTGACCATCGCCTGCGGCGACGGCTCGGTGCGGATCGTCGCGCTGCAGCGCGCCGGCGGCAAACCGATGTCGGCCGAAGAGTTCTTGCGCGGAATACCGATCGTGCGCGGAAGTGTCCTGAGTTGACGCGCCTAGCCGGCGCGCGCAGGTGATGCGGTATGCCCCGCTACAAGCTCACCATCGAATATGACGGCACGCCGTTTGTCGGCTGGCAGGTACAGGACAACGGCCCCTCAGTGCAGGGTGTGCTCACCGAGGCGATCGCGGCCTTCGCCGGCGAGCGCGTCGCGGTTGCCGGCGCCGGGCGCACCGATGCCGGTGTGCACGCGCGCGGCCAAGTGGCGCATGTCGACCTCGCCAAGGATTGGGACGGCGACACCGTGCGCGACGCGGTCAACTTCCACCTGCGCCCGCGACCGATTGCCGTGCTGACGGCGGAGCAAGTCGCCGAAAATTTCGACGCGCGCTTCTCGGCAACCAAGCGGCACTATCTCTACCGCATCGTCAACCGCCGCGCCGATCTCGCACTCGACCAAACCCGCGCTTGGCGCGTGCCGCGCCCGCTCGATGGCGACGCGATGCACGCCGCCGCACAAAAACTCGTCGGCCGGCACGACTTCACCACCTTCCGCGCCACCGAGTGCCAGGCGAAATCGCCGGTAAAAACCCTCGATCAGCTCGACGTTAAGCGCGACGGCGATGAGGTGCGCATCACCGCCGCGGCGCGCTCGTTCCTGCACCATCAGGTACGCTCAATGGTCGGCTCGCTCGTTCATGTCGGCGAAGGCAAATGGAGCGCCGAGGAGCTTGCCGACGCGCTCGCCGCCCGCGACCGTACGCGCTGCGGCCAGGTCGCCCCGCCGCAAGGACTTTATCTGGTGCGGGTGGAGTATTGATCGCCGTACGTTTTGTTCTACCACGTTCGGGGGCATAACCTACCGGACTTTTGGAATGTCCGATAGCGAGGCATAGCGGACATAGGGCAGTCAAACATGCGCAGCGAATGACCCAACTCGGACATTTAGCGTCCTCGATAGGATGAAACGGTTTGGAAAATCTTCGTTGGTTCAAATTCTCTGGACGATGCAATTTCCGCCGGCCGCCTTCAGAGTAAAGCATGCGCCGGTGGCTGCTTCAGCTGAGGTAAAAGGCCAACAAGAGCGCGATAGTAAACTCCCTTTGTGCCCAGATCGACGCGCCGAACGATAGGCTCGCGGCCCTTGAGCTGACTTGGAAATTTAGTCTGCAACGCTCGAAACGCAGCCCGAGCACTTGCACTGCTTCGCTGCGATGTAAGTTGCACCGCATAGCCGACTTCCGGCGCTGCCCGCGCGACGTTCCCAGCGTTTAGTGCTGGTCTAAGAGCCGACACTGACGCAACTGACCCGGGCTCGCCGGACCCGCTGGAGGTTTGTGCGCGCGGCGGGGATGACGGGGCTGTAGTGCGCCCGGCTCCGAGGACGATCGAAAGAGGAGCATTCGGCCCAACGGGCGGGGTTACCGACGTACCCGGTTCAGGAGGCGAGGCCGAATTGGGGGTGCCCCCATCGATTTGCGAGAGTGGGTCGCGTGTCGCGCCCAAGCCGTTCCATTGATCGGAACGGACAGCTACGGCGCGAATTTTCTTCGGTTCCGGCGAAGCCGCCGCCGACGCGGCCGCTGCTGATGGTGGTGCATCAGTGATCGGAGGCGAGCGGACTGGTTCGGATGAAGCTACCGGCCTCTCGCCGGGCGGAATTGACCGATTGGCAACGACATCTTTCCTAGCCGCGTTTGCGCTATTCCTTTGAGGTTTGCCGTGGCTCCGCATGGCCTCGGTGACAATATTGCTTGCCTTAATGATGGCCGCAAATGGCTGAGACGTCGAACCATTGAACAGATAGTGCAAGGCGGACGCGCCACCGAGGACCGTCAGACCCAACACCGCCAAGATGAGAACTGCACCTCCGGAGCTGTGGGAGATCGGAATTTCGTGATAATCATCCCCGTTGGACGTTCGAGAACCATAATGCTGCTGTGCGTTCGTCTTGGGACCCTCCTCAGACAGCGAGGTCAAGAAGGCCGGAAGCTGCCGACCGAGCGAGGCTGGCGTTTGCTCGCGACCCAACCACGCAAGATTGCGGCCTTGTCAACGTCGTCCTCGGCAAGATATCGATTGGTAACCGCTGATTTATTATCCTGGTCACGCTGTTGCGGCGCAGGAAACGGATGCGGCAATGGAGACGGCGGTGTGACACCATGATCTGGCCACTCATGGAAATCGACGGAACCGCCGGCCGACCGATCGGTTTGACCCATCAGTCGTGCTAGCTCGGTAAGCGTCCGCTCGAGGGCGCGAGAGCTGACAACGCGGACCTTGTCGAACTCGTTACCGCTGGGAGAGCGAATGTTGTTCTGAGCCATCGAAATCGCCCGATTCGAGTGTTGAAGAATATGGCTGGTGCTCCGCTGACCGCAATTAGCGGTCATTGTGTTCCTGAGTTGAGAGCCGAAAAAAGAAACTGGCTTTGAGGACTACAGAACCCCGCCGCAGCATTTGGACGCGCGCCGGACGGTGACTTTTGTTCGTCGGTACAATCCCGCGAAACGTGCATTTCCTCGTTCGCTCGCATCCGGAACAAACAAGCAGACCCTAGCAGTGACGTCTTGGTCTGATCCTGTTGCCCGAATCAGCGAATCGCAACATTATATTTGAGAACTTCAAGGCCGTAAGCTCGGAATGTGGGCCCAAACGCCCCTTTTGGAAGCGAGTGCTCTAATCCAATCGGCATCATAGCCACGGTCGGCAAGTAGCACTAGTCCGGACTTCAGGCGAGCTAGACGCTGCCTGCAAGCTGATTGTCGTGCGCTTCACCGGCGGTCCGGCTCTAACCGTACTAAGCGGCCACTCCGATTGGCCGCACGAAAAACATGATGCCGCGTTATGGCTTAACGTAAATGCTCTCATACATTCCTGCATATTCCTCCTTCCAACCTCTCTTATCCACGAGAAACCGCCTTAACTGTTCATGCGTCTTCACCCAAAGCACCGTATCGATTTGGTATTTCTCAAGCACCGCGTCCCAAGCGGTCTCATTAATGTCCAATTCGACTAGTTTGAAGTAGTCACGTAGCAAATCATCCGGATAAGCGGTAGCTGCTCGACCATCTACGAACACAGGCACGGTACCTTGAGTGCGGAAAATCAAAAGTCCACCGACGTTCCAGTGGTTCAGAAGCCGCACATGCGAAAAGTGTGTTTGCAGATAAAGGGCATCCTGCTCTGAAAGCATTTGCGGAAGTCCGAGAGCTGGTTCTATTTGCATAAAAGTCAATGGCAGAGCGCACGCTCCAATGATGCCAGCAACCAACAACGACTTTTGGACTTCAAAATTATTCAGCTGTTTAGGTAGCAACCGATCAATGTGAAGGGCTAATGGAACCGTTGAGAATAGAAAAAAGAAAGACATGTATCTAAACTGATAAAGTCCTAAAAACAAAAAGAGCCAGGAAAGCAGCCGCGGCTCCAGGGGAATAGGACCGGTGCTTCTGTAGTGCAATTCAAACGCAATAAATACCACAATATATATGGCGCCGGGAATGCTTCCCGGTATGGTTATGTTCTGAAAATAAGATAACCACTCGGTGATGTTTGCTTGCACAAAGTGGCCCAATGTAGCCACTACGCCGTCGTAGATATGCAAGCCAAGAGGATTGATAAATATTGCAATAAAACAACCGACGCCCGCGAAGCTGTAGATTCTAAAATTTATCCAATCCCGCCTGAGCAAAGCCACGCCGCAAAAAATGCCAACAATAAGCAAACCAAGCAGAAAGCCACCATGCAGATTTGCCCAAAGGACCATAACCAGAGGCAACAAAAAACATCTCGTTCTTTTCAAACATTCTCCGTAGAAAATTACGCAAAACAACATAGTGCAAGTGTTCGGCGAAGCTGCGAGATAAATATTTGGGACCGTCGCAAAACTGGGGTAGAGCAAACAAGCGGAGAGAACTGAAATACAAGCTGCAATTGTTGAAGCACCCCTGCTCAAGCAGATCAACGTAAGATA
>JBAPYW010000094.1:0-90982 GCA_049284935.1 Xanthobacteraceae bacterium | reverse complement strand
CGCCCCGGCCGCGGCGGGGGCGACGGGGGCGGCGCGCACCGGTGCCGGCGTCCTTGCAGCCAAGGCTTTACCCGCGGCTCGGCCCGGCATTCGCGTCGCCGCACTCGCCGGGCCCGCCAACAGCTCGCGGGTCAAAACCATGCCGGACATCAGCACCAGCGTCGCCAGGCTCGCGATCAGCACCGTCGGCAGCTTTTTCGGGTAGGCCGGCACGTTCGACACCGTGGCGCGCGAAATCACCCGCGCATCCGGCGGCGCCGAATTGATGGTGTCGCGGGCGCTCGCCTCGCGGTATTTGGCCAGATACGATTCCAAGAGGTCGCGTTGCGACTTGGCGTCGCGTTCGAGCGCGCGCAACTGGATATCCTGCTCGTTGGTGGTCGCCGCCTGGGCCTTGAGCAGGTCGAAGGTCGCCAGTTGCGATTCCACCCGCGCGTCGGCGAGCTTGGAATCGTTTTCCAGCGACCGCGCCATGGTTTCGGCTTCTTTCCTGATCTGTTTGTCGAGGTCGGCGATCTGCGCCTTCAATTCCTTGATGCGCGGATGGTTGTCGAGCAGCGACGACGACTGCTCGGCGAGCTGCGCGCGCAAGGTCACGCGCTGCTCGGACAGCCGGCGGATCAGCTCCGAATTGAGAATATCGGAGGATTCGATCGGATCGCCGGATTGCAGCATTCTGCGGATGAGCTTGGCCCTGGCTTGGGCGTCGGCTTTTTGCGTGCGCGCGGCGGCGAGCTGGGCGTTGATGTCGCCGAGCTGCTGAGCCGACAGCGTGGTGTTGTTGGGCCCGACCAGGAGATTGGATTTGGCGCGGAACGCCTCGACCTTGGCTTCGGCGTCCGCCACCTTCTTGCGCATGGAGTCGATCTCGCCGGCCAGCCATTGCCCGGCGCTGCGCGCCTGCTCCTGCTTGGCCGCCTGCTGGCGCTCAAGATAGGCGTCGGCGACGGCGTTGGCGACGCGCGCCGCGAGCTCGGGATTCTCCGACAGAAAATCGATGACGATGACGCGCGACTTGTCGACGGCGTAGACGCTGAGCCGATCGTAATAGGCTTCGAGCACGCGCTCTTGCGGCGTCATGCTCATCGGATTCTTGATGAAGCCGAAGATGCCGAGAACGCGCTTGACCAGCGAGACGCCGCCGAGCGCCGGATCGAACTCGCGGCGCTCGCCGAGCTTGAGCTTGTCGATCACTTCGCTGGCGAGATCGCGCGACAGGATGAGCTGGACCTGGCTGGTCACCGCTTCCGGGTCGACCACGCCGCGATCGAGAACGTCTTTGTCGGCGTCCGGGCGGAGGTAGATATTATCACGGCCGACGACGAGCACCCGTGACTCCGACAGATATTTGGGCGGGATCACCATGACCACCGCGAGCGTCGCCAGCGCGATCAGGATGGTCGGGCGCAGAATTTTCCATTTATTCCGCCACAGCGCCGCGCCGAGCGCCGGTATGTCGAAATCCGCGTCGATGAATTGCCCCCGCAACGAAGGTCGATACGACTGCGACCCCACACTCATTTTGCGGCTCCTGCGGACCCGTTGGCTGACCGACCCCGATAACAAACGAGTATGGTTGCTATCCCGTTAAGGGCCGCTTCCCCGCGCCGCCCCGGCAAATCCCGCGCCGGCGGCAGCGAACAACGGTTCGCGGAAACGGACCGCATCCGGGTTCCGGTCAGGCTTTCTTAACCCCGGCGCGGCTCAATCTGATTTAACTCTCTGCCGCGACTTTTAAGGATTCGTTCCATGGGCGACGCGCGGGCCGTCGCGTCGATGCAGGCCGCGGCCGCTCCGGCGCTCTTCGCCGCCGCGGCCGCGATGCCGCGTACCACGTCGGCGCCAAGCCTGAAGATCTTGCACATCTTGCGGGCGCCGCTCGGCGGCCTGTTTCGCCATGTCGTCGACGTCGCCGGCGGCCAATCCGCGCGCGGCCACCGCGTCGGCCTCATCGTCGATGCGACGACCGGCGGCGCGCGCGCCGATGCGGCTCTTGCCGAGCTTCTTCCGCATCTCGCGCTCGGTCTGCAGCGTGTCGCCATCGCCCGCGAGCTCGGTCCGTCCGATATCTTCGCGCTGCGCGTGATTTCGCAGCGCATCGGGCTCCTCGCCCCCGACGTGCTGCACGGCCACGGCGCCAAAGGCGCCGCGCTGGCGCGGCTGGCGCCGAGCGCGCCCAACGCGATCCGCGTCTATACGCCCCACGGCGGCTCCCTGGTCTATTCCCCGGGCACGCTGCGCGGCGGCTTCTACCGCAAGCTCGAATGGCTGTTGCGCTGGCGCACCGACCTTTTTCTGTTTGAAAGCGCCTATGTCGCCGACCTGTTTCGCACCGAAATCGGCCGGCCGCGGGCCATGGTGCGCATCGTGCGCAACGGCGTCGGCGAAACCGAGTTCGCGCCGGTCAAGGTTAGAGACGATGCCACGGAAATCGTTTGCGTCGGCGAATTGCGGCCGGTCAAAGGCATCGACGTTCTCATCGCAGCGCTGGCGCTTCTCAATCACTCCGGCCGGCGCGTGAGCGCGACTATCGCCGGCGAAGGGCCGCAAGGCCCAGATCTTGCGGCCCAAGCGCGGCGTCTCGGGGTCGCCGACCAGATCCGTTTTGTCGGCCATCAGCCAGCGCGCGAGGCTTTCGCCATGGGGCGCATGCTGGTGCTGCCGTCACGTGCCGAATCGCTGCCGTATGTGGTGCTCGAGGCGGCCGCCGCCGGCGTGCCGATCATCGCCACACGCGTCGGCGGCATCCCGGAGATCTTCGGCCCCCAAGCCGAGCACCTCATCGCGCCCGACAATGTCGACGCGCTGGTCGATGCAATCGGCGCCGCGCTCGATGGCCCGGCGCAAGTCGACCGCGTGGCGCAACTGGTCAAATCGCGGGTCCACCGGGTGTTCTCATCGACCACCATGGTGGACGGCGGCATCGCCGCTTATCGCGAGGCGCTTGCCATGCGAAGACTTCGCGCTGTTCGCATAACCAATTTTTGAACTTTATTCACTATTTTGCCCGTCAGACTGCTGGCTGAGCGTTCCCGCGCCCGGCAGTGGGCAGTAAATCGCGTATCAAACATGTCCAAGCCCGAGCCCGGCACGATTTTCACGACCGCCTCCGCGATCTTTTCGCCGGCGTCGGCGACACCGCACGCTGCGGCGCCGCGCGTCACCGAACCCGAGCTGTCGGACGCCGCCCGCGCCGTCGCTGCGGAGCCCTATGAGGCCGCCTTCTCACCGATCGTGCTGGCCGGCCTGGTCCGCGTGATCGAAGTTGCCCTGGTCGCGGCAGTCGGTTTCGCCGTGTATGTCGGTTATGTGGTGCCCGCGCACGGCTTCGCCTGGCATTACTTCGCCGCCATTCTCGGCATCGCCCTTCTGGCCATGCTCGCGTTCCAGGTGGCGGATATTTATCAGGTCCAGGCGTTCCGCGGCCACGAGAAGCAGTACATGCGGCTCGCCTCGGCCTGGTCCGTGGTGTTTTTGATCGCCATCAGCGCGTCGTTCTTCGCCAAAGCCGGCGACCAGTTCTCCCGGGCGTGGCTCGGCTCCTTCTATGTGCTCGGGCTGTTCGCCTTGATCGCCTTTCGCCGCGCGCTGTTTCTCCTGGTCCGTCGCTGGACCCGCGAAGGCCGGCTCGATCGCCGCACCGTCGTGGTCGGCGCCGACGGCAACGGCGAGTCGCTGATCCGTTCGCTTGCCGCCCAGCGCGACTCTGACGTGCGCGTCGTCGGCGTGTTCGATGACCGCAGCGACGACCGCAGTCTGCCCAGCTGTGCCGGCGTCCCCAAGCTCGGCACGGTCGATGACCTGGTGGCGTTCGCCCGCAATACCCGCGTCGACCTGGTGATCTTCTCGCTGCCGATCTCGGCGGAAAGCCGCATCCTGCAGATGCTCAAGAAGCTCTGGGTGCTGCCGGTCGACATCCGCCTGTCCGCGCATACCAACAAGCTGCACTACCGCCCGCGTTCGTATTCCTACGTCGGCAACGTCCCGGTGCTCGACATTTTCGACAAGCCGATTGCCGACTGGGACGTCGTGATGAAATGGCTGTTCGACAAGATTGTCGGCTCGCTGGCATTGATCTGCGCCGCACCGATCATGCTCCTCGTCGCCATTGCCATCAAACTCGACAGCAAGGGCCCGGTGCTCTTCAAGCAGAAGCGCTACGGCTTCAACAACGAACTCATCGAAATCTACAAGTTCCGTTCGATGTATGCCGATCAGGCCGATTTAACCGCGAGCAAGCTGGTGACCCAGAACGATTCCCGGGTGACGCGTGTCGGCCGTTTCATCCGCAAGACCAGCCTCGACGAGCTGCCGCAGCTCTTCAACGTCGTGTTCGCCGGCAACCTGTCGCTGGTCGGGCCGCGTCCCCACGCCTTGCACGCCAAGGCCGAAAACCGCCTCTACGACGAGGCGGTCGACGGCTATTTTGCTCGCCACCGCGTCAAACCCGGCATCACCGGCTGGGCGCAAATCCACGGCTGGCGCGGCGAGACCGACAGCCAGGAAAAAATCCAGCACCGCGTCGAACACGACCTGTACTACATCGAGAACTGGTCGATCTTGCTCGACCTTTACATCCTGGCGCAAACCCCGTTCGCGCTGATCCGCACGGAGAACGCCTATTGAGCGAACTGCGCAGCCCGGCGGCGGCTCTTGCCGATGGCGAAAATTCCGGCGCCGCCGTGGCGCTGCCGCAGCGGCTTCTGAACATTGTCCTGTTCGTCACGGTGCTGGCCAGTTCGGTCGCCTTCATCGAACCGTCGCCGCACGACGGCTTGATGATCGCGCTGCTCTTCATCTGCGTCGGCGCCCGTGTGCCGTTCGATCGCAAACTCACCCCGCTGGTGCTGCTGCTGACGATCTGGCTGGTCGGCGGCTGTCTCTCGCTGATCCCGGTCGGCGACCAGCGACAAACCATCCAATATGTCGCCACGTCGTTCTATTTGGCGCTTGCGGCGATCATGTTTGCCTGCCTGTTCTGCGACGGCGATCTGGTGCGCCTGACGATCCTGCGCCGCGCCTATATCCTCGCCGCGCTGATTGCCACGGCGGCGGGCTATATCGGCTTTTTCCATCTGCTTCCGGGCGCCGACATATTTCTGAGCAATGACCGCGTCAGCGCGACGTTCAAGGACCCGAACGTCTATGGACCGTTCCTGATCTTCCCGCTGCTCATGCTGTTGATCGGCGTGATGACGCGCGGCATGCGGCTCTCCAGCGTCGTCATCATCGCGATGCTGTCGGGCGGTCTGTTCCTCAGTTTTTCGCGCGGCGCCTGGGCGCATTTCGCGATCTCCGCCGCGGTCGCTGTCGCGCTGCTCATCGTCACGACGACGGACCCGCGCACGCGCGCCCGCTTCTTGTTGTTCAGCATCGTCGCGGTGGCGGGAGTGCTGCTGCTGGTGATCGCCATGATGTCGATCGATTCCGTCCACGACCTGTTCCTGGAGCGCGCCAAGGCGATTCAACCCTACGACGTCGGGCCGGGCGGCCGCTTCTGGGAACAAAAACTGGCGCTCAGCGTGATCATCGATCATCCGAACGGCATGGGGCCGTTCACGTTCAGCCGCGAATACGGCACGCAGCAGCACGACGTCTACATGCAGGGCTTCCTGGTCTATGGCTGGCTCGGCGGCGCCGCCTATTTGACGTTCGTCGTGGTGACGTTGGCGATCGGGCTCGGAGCGGTGCTGGTGCCGACGCCATGGCAGAACTATCTGATTGCCGCCTACGCGGCTTTCGTCGGCGAGGCGGCGGAAGGCCTGATCGTGGACACCGACCACTGGCGCCACTTCTTCCTCCTGCTCGGCCTGATCTGGGGATTGACGGCGGCGACCATCAATTTCCGCCGCCGCTCCGTGGTGGAGCCCGCTTTCGCCGAAAGCGCGGCGATTGCCTAGCCCGCTTTGAGTTGAGCTGTTAGGCCGGGTACTCATAGCACGCGCTGGCAATGTCTGGTTTCCGCGGAACAGCAGATATCGCAAATTCGAGCCGCATCGTCCGCCTGTGACCCGGCGCGGACATCCGCGGCTGAGGATGCGTCGTCGAACGCACCTTAATAGGATGGGACGCTGCGCCACACCGCAGGCTCCGCGCCTATCCCGTTGCTCTACCGAGCTAAATAGGCTCAAATTAACCAGCGAGTCTGGTCATGGCTGAATAAGGGGCTCAGGTCAGGGGGACTGACGTGGACGCATCCGGTTATCTCTACACAATCGCGACCGTCGGCATGACCTTCGCGGGCCTGTCTGTCCTGACAATGATCCTTGCGCAAATGCTCGGGGGTCGAATGAACAAGTGGGACAGCTTTGTGTCGCGCACTTGGATTCAACTGGGATTCATGACGACGTTCGGCTCGATCCTGCCGCCGCTGTTGATATTATTTGGACCCCCGGCGCCGATCGCTTGGCGTATTTCAAGCGGCATTATGGCTGTCATTCTCGGGAGCTTTGCGCTGACATTTCCGCGCCGTCGGCAGGCTGTAAACCCGACGCGTTTGCCATTACAGGTGGTGATATACTCGCTGGCGATGGATATCGCTGCGCTGGCTTTGGCGGCAAATGCAATTGTAGTTCCTGGCCAGCTATTGGCGGGCGTTTATGCCGCGGCAGTGACCGCGATACTGATCGGCGCCGGGATGTTGTTTCTGTTCGCGTTCGTGCATTGGTATGACGCAGCAATCGCTAACGAGCCGCCGAAATCGTAAGTCTGCAAATGGCCCTAAACCGATTTGCCAATCGTGGAGGCAAATGTCTGCTTTGGGGGAAGAGCGGACACAAAAACGAGCGCAGTCGGCAACTTGTTTTATGAGTGCACGGCCTAGTGTCCCGATTCCGAAGTTCGCATCATTATGCGGCACCCTCGTTTGTCAACTTCGGAATCGAAGGACACTAGCAACGTATTGATCTGCTTCAGAAGTCCGCATGACGAATTCGCGGCAAAAATGATGCGGACTTCTGAACCGCCACACTAGTCACTAGATCGGCAGCCCCACGCGCAGCAGCAACGCGGCGAGCCAGGTCAGTCCGGCGAGGCAGATCGCGCAGAACACCGCCGCCGAGCCGTAATCCTTGATGCGGCCGATCTCGACGTGATGATTCGGGGTGACATGGTCGGCCAGCTTCTCGATCGCGGTGTTCAACAGTTCCACGGCGAGCAGGACGAGCAACGTGCCGATCATCGCGACGTACCAAGCCGCGCTCGGCGCGATGAAGAGGCCGATGGGAAGTCCGAGCAAAAGCGCGATCATCTCCTCGCGCAGCGCGGCTTCGTGTCTGGCGCCGTAGGCGAACGCACGCAGCGAGTTGATCGTCGCGCTGTAAAGTCGCTTCATTGGGGGGAATCCGATTGGGCGGGTAACCGACAAAGAACGTCAGGTACTCTACGTTGTCATGGGCCGCCGCGCGAGCGCCTGTTGCGGCGAGGCGGCTTGTGCCTGGGTAGGCCGCTCACTATAGTCCGGCCGCAGCGACGGAGCGTAGCGCAGCCCGGTTAGCGCACCAGTCTGGGGGACTGGGGGTCCCGAGTTCAAATCTCGGCGCTCCGACCAACGCTCCTTCCGGGACGCTGATTTCTCGCGACCCTTCTAAAATGACTGGTGACTTTGGATCGCGCCAAGCACACATTGGCGCTGCTAGTAGTCGTAGAGTTGAACGATAGCTAAACTGAAAAGACACGCGTCTAAGGCTGTCGTGGAGGCGGCATGAGCGTAGCAAATTCGTGCCGTTGTCCGTGACATGCCCTTTCCTGGCGCACACCCCGTGAAGATGCGGCACCGAGCGGCCAAGCGATCCTTGCTGCAAG
This sequence comes from Xanthobacteraceae bacterium, assembly GCA_049284935.1. GTDB lineage: Bacteria > Pseudomonadota > Alphaproteobacteria > Rhizobiales > Xanthobacteraceae > BOG-931. Next base: position 83,179 of record JBAPYW010000094.1, on the reverse strand, counting down.
GGCTGCAGGTGCGAGCCGTCCCGCTTATTTCGCCGTTCGCGAGCAATTCGCGCGTCGTCACGCTCTGCCTGATCGGCTACGCAATCCTTCTCGTCCCGGTTCTGGTTGGGGTAAAGTGGCCGCAGGACCTTTACCAGGATACGGTCGAGGCCTACGCCTGGGGCAGGCAATTCCTCGGCGGTTACGGGCGGCATCCGCCGCTGACCGGCTGGATCGCCGGCGTGTGGTATCGCTTATTCCCTGCAGCCAACTGGTCCTCTTATCTGCTGTCCCACATTATGGTCGGGATTTCGTTGATCTCGATCTACCTCATCGCGCGGCGCGCGCTCGACGCTCGCCGGGCTACGTTCGCGATCTTTATTTTGATGCTGTATCCGCTGTTCCATCTGAACTCGGATCGTTTCGGCAACTATCAGGTGCTGCTGGCGCTGCTGCCGCTTCTGGTGCTGGCGTTCCTGAACGCGTTCGAAAAGCGTACCGCTATTTCGGGAGTGTTGCTCGGCCTCGCCACAGCAGCGGCCATGTTGACCTACTATGCAGCGGCGATTTGTGTCTTCGCTATCGGGCTTGCAGCCGTTCTGCACCGGGACCGTCGCCGCTTTTTCACTTCGTCTGCGCCATATTGGGCGGCTGCAGTTTGCTTGCTTGGCTTGTCCCCTCACCTCATTTGGCTCTTTCATTGGGACTTTTCCTCGCTTCGATGGGTCGAGGCGCAAACACTCGTCGAGAATCCCGGTGAAAGCGTGCGTCGCTATCTGTATGATCACGCTGTCTTTTACGTCATGCCGATGGTGGGCGCGGCATTGGCCCTGTGGCCGTTGCGGTGGAGGGCAGAGCGCAAGCAGCATTCCCCCCCTGCGGCATTTCTGGTGATGGTTATCGGCGCAGTACTTGTCTGCGCGCCGCCGCTGTTGTCCATTCCTTTACACTTTCCACTGAAATCCGATTGGGGAAAACCGTTGTTTTTCCTGGTGCCGATCATGGCATTGCTGCTGTTACCGCGGCTGCTGATCACGCGTCGCGCAGTGGCTTCCGGCGCGCTGATTGCGGGCCTTTGGCTGGTGCTCATGGTCGCCGCCGCCCCAGCCTATCCTTGGCTGAGCTTCAGCCTGCGGCCGAATGCGGGGTCTTACCACCCGTATTCCGAGATTGCGCCGGTCGTTACGCGTCTTTGGCGGGAGCGTTACAACTCGCCGCTGCCGCTCATCGCTTCGAGGTTTTCCATTGCAGCGACCGTAGTGTTTTACAGTTCCGATCACCCCGGGATGTATGCTGACTTCGATCCGGCCTATAATCCTTGGCTCGATTATCCAAGCGAGCTTCAGCGCAAGGGATTTGTCGGCGTATGCATCGAAGGCGATGACTACTGCAACGCCGGGCTCGACAAAATTGCTCCGGACGCCGAACGCCTTGTGATTGGAGTATCGCGTCACTTTGGCGGCATGAGCGGCGCTATCGTAAAGGTTCTGGTCCGCATTGTGGGTCCCGGCTCATCAAAGGCGCTTGTTCCATCGCGATTGTGACAAAGCGTCTTCAAGCAAGGTCCACTTTGGGGTCAATCATGTCATTTCGAGCGTGTGGCAGGCACTTCCAGTTCGCGCCCGATACCGGATGTGCCGCTGTCTCGCAGCGACGACTCGGAGGGTCCCCCCCACTGCTGTCTGGCAGTGTCTGTCGGCCAAGCGCCCATGCCGCCCATTCCCCATGACCAAAAAATCCGCGCTTGGCGCAGCGTCACTGCGATGCGGCACGCCGCGCCAGCGCGCCGACGGCGGCGGCGAAGTCGTCGACCGCCGGCCATGACGTATATTCGATGCAGGTGGTCGGGTCGGTCGGTCCCCCGGTCAGCAGCATGATGAAGCGGATGATCCAGCGATCGCGCCAGCCATAGCGCCGATAGTCGAGGCGTCCGGCAAAGGCGACGGCCACGGCCGGCGCGACGCCATGGCGCGCGATGACCTTGCGCAGATAGACATTGCCCGTGGCGGTGGTTTTGCCCGGCTTGCGGGCGGTCAGATTGACCGAGGCGAGCGCCAAAGGCGGTGGCGATTGCAGCGACCGATAGACCGTCAGGAAACGATCCGCCTCCGGCAGATGCCGGCCGTAACGGACGGCCGCGACCAGCACCACCATCGCGGCCGCGGTCAAGTCCGAAGCTGCAGGCTGCGCCAGCGCGAGGTCCAGCGCCGGAACGGGTGCCCCGGGCTCCGCCAGGCGCCGCGATAGATGCTCGGCGATGCGCCGCGATTGCCCATCGCGCGTCGCGTAGTAGAGCGCGACGATCGGGCGGTGATCGGCCGTCGACATCAAGTGACCCGCAGTCCACAAGCGCCGGTAAAGCAAGGGCCGGCGCACAGCGCCGGCCCGGCTCCGACGGCAAGGCCAGAATTCGCAGTCATGGCGCTGGCGAGCGCCAAGCCGCGCCCGGCCGTGTTACTTCGGCATCGCCTTCTTGCCGGCATCGTTGAGGTTGGACTTGCTGGGCGGCGAACCAGTATGACAGGTGGTGCACGGCTTGCCCTTGGCAATGGCCGGCGTTGCCATTGCCGTCGGCGTGTCGAATGTAACGAACGCCGCGGCGAGCAGGGCGAGTGCCGCTACCGCTACGGAACCATGCACGATCGCAGACTTAAACGTTTTCGAAGTTTGCATTGTCTAACCCCTTTATCCGAACGGATTGCTACAGGCATATTGCGCGGGGCACATTCCAACGGCCGCATCATACCGGCACGGCAATACCAAGCAACATCCAAAATCTGTTGGGCGCTGCCGCAATTCCTCATGGCAGCGAGCGGCATGGCCCCAATGCGACCCGGCCGGGCATTTGATACGCATCAATGCCCGGTCCGCAGCGGGCTGCTAACGGCTAGCCAATTGGCAAATTCCGGGCGCGGCCAAGCTCTCGGGGGATGGTTTGCGGTCATTTCCGGCACTGGACGACATGTGACGACGCGCATGCAGCCGCAAACCCTGAAATTCAAGCTTGTGCTTTACCTCACGATCGCGCTCACGGTCGGGGTGCTGTTGTTCACCGGGGCGGTTGCCTTTTTTTTGTACAACCAAATCCTCGGTAAGGTCTCCGATCACGTCATTCAGCTTTCCGAAGTGATCAGCAAGAGCACCCGCTTCGCTATGCTGAACAATGAACCCACTTATGTCGACCGCATCATCCACGATGTGGCCGGCCAGGAACAAATCGACCGGGTCAGGATCTTCAGCCAGGACGGGCGCATCACTCATTCGACCTACCCGCCCGAGATTGGCCGCATCGTGGATCGCAACGCCGAGGGCTGCTCGCGCTGCCATGAAAGCGAGCAGCCGCTGCAACAGCTCCCCCAGAGCGAACGGACCTGGACGTTCCAGGGCGCCGACGGCAAACCGCTGCTCGGCAGCATGGAAGTGATCCGCAACGATCCGTCCTGCTACAATGCCCCTTGCCATCAGCACAGCAAAGAGACCTCCGTTCTCGGCGTTCTCGACATCAACTATTCGCTCGACGAGATCCATCGCAAGCTGCGCACCACCACGCTGGCGATCGCCGGATTTTCCATGGGCTTCATCGCGTTGGCTGCGTTAGCGATCGGCTATTTCGTCCACCATCTGGTCTACCTGCCGCTGCGCGACCTCGAAGGCGGCGCGGAGCGGCTGTCTGCCGGCAATCTCGACCAGCTCATTCCGGTGCGCAGCGGCGACGAATTCGGCAAGCTCGCCCGCTCGTTCAACAGCATGACCAACGCCTTGCGCAATTCGCGGGCCGAGCTGCAGGAATTGGCCCGCACGCTCGAGCAGAAGGTCGAGATCCGGACCCAGGAACTGCGGCGTGCCCAGGCGCAAACCATGCGCGGCGAGAAGCTCGCCTCGGTCGGGCTCCTGGCCTCCGGGGTCGCCCACGAACTGAACAATCCGCTCACCGGAATCCTGACGTTCTCGCATCTGCTGCGCGAGAAAATGGCCGACAACAGCCGTGACGCCGAGGACATGGACCTGGTGATCCGCGAAACCAAGCGCTGCGCGGCGATCATCAAGCGGCTGCTCGATTTCGCCCGGGAAAAACAGCCAGAGAAGAAATTCAACGATATCAACCAGATCATCGAGGACACCGTGCGCATCGTCGAGCGGCCGGCGCATCTGCGTGATATCGTTATCACCATGGATCTCGACCGCACCCTGCCGCCGATCTGGATCGACGCCGATCAGATCAAGCAGGTGATCATGAACATGATCGTCAACGCCCAACACGCCGTCGAGGAAAAAGGCAGTATCACCGTCAGGACACGCCGTGCCGCCGAGCCGCGGCCGTCGGCGCAGTCCGCCGAGCCGATAGCGATGGTGGAAATATCGATCATCGACACCGGCTGCGGCATTTCCGAGCAGAACCTGCGCCGCATCTTCGACCCGTTCTTCACCTCCAAGGATGTCGGCAAGGGAACCGGATTGGGACTTTCCGTCAGTCACGGCATCGTCGAGGCCCATGGCGGCGTCATCGAGGTGCACAGCAAAGTCGACGAGGGATCGACCTTCAGCGTGTTGCTGCCGCTGCTGCCGCCACCTTCCGGGCCCGACAATAAACCGAGCGGGAGCGCCGCATGAGCGCACGAATTCTAGTGGTCGACGACGAGGAAATCGTCATCCGCAGCTGCCTGCGTATTCTTGAAGGCAACGGCTATGAGATCGACGTGGCGCACGACGGCCACGACGCGCTGCGCAAAGTCGAAAGCAATACCTACGACGTCATGATTCTCGACATCATGATGCCGAACCTGGGCGGCATGGAAGTGCTGCGCCGGGTCAAGGAGACGCACCCCGATATCGACGTCATCATGATCACCGGCCTGTCGCAGATCGACACCGCGGTGCAGGCGATGAAGCTCGGCGCCTTCGACTATATCTCCAAGCCGTTCGAGCCGGACGAGCTCAAGCTGGTGGTGCAGCGGGCGCGGGAACGGCGACAGCTGCTGCAGGAAAATCTCAATCTCAAGAGCGCGGTCAGCTCGAAATACCGCTTCGATAACATCATCGGCTCGAGCCCGCCGATGCAGGCGGTCTACCGGCTGGTCGCGCAGTGCGCGCCCACCAGTTCCACCGTCTTGCTCACCGGCGAAAGCGGCACCGGAAAGGAGTTGATCGCGCGCGCCATCCATTACAACAGCTTGCGCAAGGACAAGCCGTTTGTCCCGGTGGACTGCAATTCACTGAGCGAAAACCTGTTGGAAAGCGAGCTGTTCGGTCACGTCAAGGGCGCCTTCACCGGCGCCGTCACCAGCAAGAAAGGCATGTTCGAGGTCGCCGGCAGCGGCAGCCTGTTTCTCGACGAAATCGGCAATTTTTCCCTTGCCACGCAAGCCAAGCTGCTGCGCGTCTTGCAGGAACGCGAATTTCGGGCGGTCGGCGACACCCGCACGCAGACCGCCAATTTCCGGCTGATTACTGCCACCAACCGCGACCTGAACGCCATGGTGGTCGCCGGCACGTTCCGCGACGACCTTTATTATCGGATCAATATCTTCCCGATCCACGTCCCGGCGCTGCGCGACCGGCGGGACGACATCCCAGCGCTGGCCTATCATTTCCTCAAGACGTTCAGCGCCGAGCTGGGGAAGAAGGTCACCGACATTTCCGACGGCGCCATGAGCGCGCTCGCGAATTACTCATGGCCGGGCAACGTGCGCGAACTGGAAAACGTCATACAACGCGCGGCCATTCTGACCAGCGACACCGTCATCCGCCGCGCCCATCTCGTCAATATCGTCGATCCGTCCCGCCGGCCCGATGACTTCGCGGTGCCGCGAACCGGGGACGAGCTCAAACGGCTCAAAAAAGCCGCGCGCGAGAAGTCGGTGGAAGAGATCGAAAAGCAGTTCGTGCTCGAAGCGCTCAAACGCAATCAGTGGAACGTCACCAAAAGCGCCGAGGACACCGGGTTGCAGCGTCCGAATTTCCAGGCGCTGATGAAGAAATACACGATCCGTGTACGTGACAGCGAACACGAGACCGACGGAACTTAGACCGCAACCGTTTCAGATTGCATCGACTGCCGGTCCGGTTATTTCATCGCGCGTCGGCGAACAGCAGGTTCACAGCTCCGTCCCTGGAGCCACTTCCTCGACGTCCTCGTAACCGGTCAGCATGGCCTTGTAATGCGCCGTGCGGGTGTGGCCGAGGCTGCCGAGATAGATGTGAACCAGCACGTAAAAGATCAAGAAGATGAAGATCAGGACGTGCACCGTGTCGATAACGCGCACGCCGCCGAAGAAGTCGACCTGGGCGGAGAAGCGCTTCACGTCCCACAGCAGAATCCCGGTATAGAATTGGATGGGAAGCAGCAGCATCATGATGATCTGGTAGAGCATGCTCTGCAGCGGATTGAATTTGCGATAAATGCCGACGTGAAACGGATTGGGATCGCCCTTGAAGATGCCGTAACCATAGTAATAGGCCTGCCGCCAGCTGCCGAGGAAATGCTTTCGCGGACTGAGTTCGGGGTGATAGGCCTTGATGCGGTCGGAGGTAAGGTAATAGGCTAGCCACACGAAAAAATTGGCGATCAAAATAAAGCCAATCGTGTTGTGGGTTTGCACCGCGGTCCGAAACGACACCACATTGATGAGCCCGACATAGCGGATCTGCATGCCGGTGAGAATCATCAGGACAATGCCGATGGCGTTGATCCAGTGCCAGATCCTGACCGGCAGCGGATGGATGTAGAGTCTTTGCATGTCGCTGTTCCTTTCAGCGTTGCTGTGCGGTCGTCACGGCGTTTTGCGATCCTGGCCGGCACCCGGCGGACCGCCATGATCGGCGCCGTGGCCGCCCGGGCGGGTCAAGCCGTAGTACTTGAAAATCCATCCCAGGGTCAGGTGCCCGACGGCAACGCCAAGGCCGCCGACGATCGCCAGGATCACCAAGATGTCCAGGAGCTTGATCCGGGTACCGCCGATTGCGTAGAAGCCGCCTACCGATTGCAGCGAGATCGGCGAGCTCAGCACATCGGCAGTGGCGCCATAGCGTAGCCGTTGGCCCTGCGCCTGGACCAGCGAGATGGTCACGTTCTGGAAGGCCTTCGAGCCGGAGCTGTGACAGATACGGCAGTCGCTGATCGCCTTGCTCTTGTCGGCGAGCGCGTGCGACTGCGGACCGGTGCTGGCTTCCAGGCGGCCGCGCACGATGGTTTTGCCGGCTATGCCGCTGCGATTGAGCGTCTGCAGCAAGTTCAATAGCGCTTGGGCATCGATGCCTTTGCCGTCCGATTGGGCGCTGGCCTCGAACAGCGGCACGCCCACTTGCTCGATGTCGCGCGGCTGCGCGTCCTTACTGTCGATCAGCATGAGATCGACCGTGCGCTGCGCTGTGGGGGCATGGCAGGCCGGGCACGACACCACCTCGAAATGCAGAGCGGCGTTCGGCAGCCAGGTCTCGTGGGCCTCCAGCACGCCGGCATGACAGCCGAAACAAGCCGCCTCCGGACCCTGGCCGCTGGAGGTCGGCTGCACCGCGTGGGCGCTGTGGCAGTCGGTGCAGATCGGCGCATAGCTTTCCGCGGACTTCAGCCGGGCTTTGGCGTGCATGCTGCCGAGATAGGCCGTGTAGATTTCGCCGTGGCATTTCTTGCAGGGGATTTGCTCGATCGAAGCCGCCGCGCCTTTGATGACGGCGTGCGGGTTATGGCAGTCGGTGCAAAGCGGCGCCGACGGATTGTTGGCAAGGATCAGGGCGGCATGGATGCTGGTCTGCCATTGATCGAATTTGTCGGCATGACAGCCGCGGCAGACCTGCGTCATGGCGATGGAAAAGCCGCGCGCATTCGGGATAACTTTGTCGGCCGGAGGATGCGCGGTAAGATCGACGTCGGAATGACAGCCGGTGCAGCCGATCGCGCTGTGCACGGACTTGCCGAACATATCGGCCGGTACCTGCAGTTGCAGGGTATGTCCGTCCCCCAGCGTCTTCTCCATGCCGGCGCTGCCATGGCACGCGAGACATTGGTCGGAGGCCGATGGCGCCTTGTCTTCGGCAAGCGCCGGCGGACTTGCGGCGGCGAGAAAAGCAACCGTTGCGCCAACGACCGCGATGGCAAAGCCGTTGCACACGGCCGCTCGCGAGATTCTCAGCAGTGCGCTGCAATCCATAACTGTCCTCATACCGCCGTCGGTTTCATCCACGTCCCAGTCGGTCCTTACCCCCCGGGGGCGGCGCATATTGGCGCGGTACTTGCCCCAGATCGATCGGCGTTGCTTTGATCTAGCGCATGATCCGGTCGGACGTGCCGGCACCGGCAGAGGCGCTGAACCCGGAGGAAAAAGGGAGGCCGGGGCAAATTCCCCGGCCTCGGCCATCGCCCATGAGGCTAGGCCCAGTCGGCCGCATTAACCTTTGGCCGCCACCGCTTTCCCGGCCATCCACAGCAACAGCGCCAAGCCGATGAACGGGAAGAGCACGACGTAGGCCAATCCGATAAACGGCGCCGCAACCACCATCACAACATGCTTGAGCACTATGGCGGCGGCTTTCACCGTTGCGTTTTTGCCGGCAGCGCGGGCCGCCAGAAAGGCGACCATGGCGAGGCCGTAGAACGGCATGGCCATGATGTAAGCCAAGCCGATAAAGGGCGCGGCGAAGAAGAGTAGGATGTTTCCCAGCAAGCTTCCCGCGGGCGGGACCTCTGCCACAGGCGCTTCGGGGGCGGCTGCGACAGCCGCGGCTGCCGGCGCCGCCGGCACTGCCAGGACATCGCGGGCGCTGTCTTCGATCATCGCGGGAGACAGCGGTTTGTGCAGGAATTTCGAAACACCTGCCGCCTTGGCACGCTCTTCGGCAATGTCAGTGCCATAGCCGGTGATGATCACGACCGGGGTCCACGGCCGTCGGGCTCTGACCTTCTCGGCCACTTCCAGTCCGCTCATGCCGGGCATGCGGATGTCGCTGTAGACGAGGTCGTATTTTTCCTCGTTCAGCTTGCGCAGCGCTTCTTCACCGTTTTCGGCGGTGATGACGGCGTAACCCTTGCCAGTGAGGACACGATCAAAGCTCTTGCGGACGGCGGGATCGTCGTCGACAACGAGCACGCGGCGTAATGCGGTCATGGCCAGCTCCTATTTTTTTGGCCTCGATGAGGCTCTTTGTTTGGGTCCTTACCCGCCATAGCAACCGCATAACTCGTGCCAGCCTCGGCACGAGGTTTAATAATCCATATGGTTCAAAGGCTTATGTCTTACAGCGGTCTTCCGGGACCAGGCCTCGGATTTGCTCCAAGTATAATTTTCTTATACGGAGCGGGCCGCGATCGTCACGAATACCTCAAATATTCAATCGCTTACTCGATTTGGCCGATGCATATTTTTGTGAGGCCATAATCGGAGGAAGGCGGCAGTTGAACACGTAAAGGCCGGTGAGCCCTTCCGTTTTGACATAACAGGGATGCCGTTGCCGCGCTCAGGGGTTTTGAGCCCGGACGATCCAGACCGCGGCGGGCATCAAGACGCCACCCCGTGTCAGGTACTTCGACAGAACGTTTCTCACGACGCCGGTGACTTTGCCCGAAAGCTCCGGCTGCCCACGAAGTGCCCTGCCTAGGGGCCCTACTCTCAAGGCTAGCCTCAACGACTGCTCTAAGTCACCGCTACCGATACGAGCGTCAAACGGATCAATCCGCACGGCAGCAAACCCCGCGTCACTCAGGATCGAGCGCACGCGGCTCGCGTCGGCGAAGGCAAATGGCCCAGGCGCGGTCGGCTCGGGCGGCGCAACAGGCGGTATGAATGGAAGCGCGGCTTGCAGCGGCGCCAGCATCCATGGATTCTCGGCGAGAGGACGCCAACAGACGAAGACCAGACGGCCGCCGCGCTTCAAGGATGCGCGGATATTCCTAAATGCCGCCACCGGATCGCTGAAGAACATCACGCCGAAGCGGGAGAATGCCGCGTCGAAAACGCCGCGGCCGATGTCGCCGTTTTGTGCGTCCAGTTGCCGGAAGTCCACGCGCAAGTTTGCCGCCGGGCGCGGCCGCTGGCGAGCGACCTCGAGCATGGGCCTTGAAAGATCGATGCCGACCACCGATCCACTCGGCGCTACGCGGGCGGCCAGCGTCAGCGAAGTTTGCCCGCAACCGCAGCCGATATCGATGATGCACTCGCCCGGGACCGGCTGCAATACATCGATGCCCGCCAGACCCAACGGTTCAATCTGACGGTCCAGCGGCTCCTGAAACTGCGCCCAGGTTGCGCCGGCAGCGGCATTCCAATATTCGCTTTGCGCGGCGTTCGCAGACGGTTCCGGAATCTGCGACATTGCGACTTGGCGCTCCGACCAAACGCTTCGTCTCAATCAGCGTGCGGCGACGAGGCGTCCGCGAGCGCGTCGTCGATCAGTCGGCGACAGGCGATTAGGTCGTCGAGCACCGTCTGTAGTTTGCGCCGCCCCTCGGTGTTGACGTTGAGCCGCGGCGGCGCCGGCTGGGTCGCGTGAGCCGCTCTGCCGGGGCGCGGTGCCGCGGTCACCGGAACGGCCAGCTCTTCGTCCGCGCTGGTTGCAGCATGGGGCTCCGCTCCGTCGTCCCCTACCCTATCTTCCTCGAGCTCCGGCGGCGGCGGTTCGGCGCCGGCACGCCAGACCATCTGAACGAACGTCAGGCCTTGCTCGCGCAGGATGCGCTGCACGCCGCGAATGGTGTAGCCCTCGCCGTAAAGCAAGTGACGCACGCCACGCAGCAGGTCGACGTCGTCTGGGCGGTAATAGCGCCGCCCGCCGCCTCGTTTCAGCGGCCGGATTTGCGCGAAGCGGCTCTCCCAGAACCGCAACACGTGCTGAGGAACGTTGATCTCCTCGGCGACTTCGCTGATCGTGCGGAACGCGTCCGGCGCTTTGTCCAATGCTTTGTTCTCCGCCGGCGCTGGCTAGCCGAGTTCGCTGGCGCTTTCCTTGCCGCCATTCGGCCCGGAATTGATCCGCTGCTTGAGGATGGCGGACGGCTTGAACACCATGACCCGGCGCGGCGAGATCGGCACTTCCTTGCCGGTCTTGGGATTGCGGCCGATGCGCTGCCCCTTCTTGCGCACCACGAACGAGCCGAACGACGACAGCTTCACCGTCTCGCCGCGTTCCAAGCAGTCGGTGATCTCCTTGAGAACCAGTTCGACGAGGGTAGCGGATTCCGTGCGCGACAGGCCGACTTTCTGATAGACCGCCTCGCACAAATCCGCGCGCGTGATCGTCTTTCTCGCCATCGCCAGCCCCACTCTCGGCGATCGATGTCAATCGATCATCGTATCGTACTGAATTATCAACGATATTCACTTCTCACCCGACGGTCAACGGGCTTCCGCGCCGATCTCACCAGCGCAGCAGGGCCGCCGCCCAGGTGAATCCGCCGCCCATGGCCTCGAGCAGCAACAGATCGCCGCGCTTGATGCGGCGGTCGGCGACCGCATCGGCCAGCGCCAGCGGGATCGAGGCCGCCGATGTGTTGCCGTGGCGATCGACGGTGGTGACGACTTTGTCCGGCGGGATGCCGAGCTTGTGCGCCGAGCCGTCGATGATCCGTTTGTTGGCTTGATGCGGAACGAACCAGTCGATGTCGGCGACCGTCATGCCGGTTATTTTGAACGCATCCTCGACCACGTCGGTGATCATCGCCACGGCGTGACGAAAAACCTCGCGGCCTTCCATGCGCAGATGGCCGACCGTGCCGGTCGATGAGGGTCCGCCGTCGACATAGAGCTTCGATTTGTAGCGGCCGTCCGAACGCAGGCGCACCGTGAGAATGCCGCGGTCCTCGCGCGTGCCCGGCTGCTCCTGCGCTTCGAGCACGACGGCGCCGGCGCCGTCGCCGAACAGCACGCAGGTGCCGCGATCGGTCCAGTCGAGGATGCGCGAGAACGTCTCCGATCCGATCACCAGCGCGCGGAAGAACGCGCCCGACCGCAGCAGCGCGTCGGCGGTCGCCAGGGCGAACACGAATCCGGAGCACACCGCCTGCACGTCGAAGGCGGCGCCGTGGGTGATGCCGAGGTCGGCCTGCACCGCGACGGCGCTGGCCGGGAAAGTGTTATCGGGCGTCGAGGTCGCCAGCACGATGAGATCGATCGCCTGCGCATCGAGCTTGGCATGGGCGAGCGCGGCGCGCGCCGCATGCGTCGCCATGTGCGAGGTCAATTCGCCGGGCGCGGCGATGCGGCGCTCGTGGATGCCGGTACGCTGCACGATCCATTCGTCGGACGTGTCGACCTTGCGCGCGAGTTCGGCGTTGGTGAGGATCTGGCTCGGCAGATAGCTGCCGCAGCCCAGCACAACGGAGCGGCGCACCGTCATGACGCGGCTCCGCGGAGCGCGTTCTGCCGCTCGCCATGCAACCGGCCGAGCGCTGCCGTGATCTTGGCGAGCAGTTCGTCGCGCACCACGCCATGGCCGAGCTCGATCGCCGCGGCAAAACCTTCGGCGTCGGTGCCGCCATGGCTTTTGATGACGATGCCGTTCAGCCCGAGAAAAACCCCGCCATTGGCGCGGCGCGGGTCCATGCGTTCGCGCACTTGCCGGAACGCCGAACGCGCGAAAAAATACCCGATGCGGGCGCTGAGCGAGCGGGTCATCGCACCCCGCAGATATTGGGCCATCTGCCGGGCGGTGCCTTCCGCGGTCTTGAGCGCGATGTTACCGGCAAAGCCTTCGGTGACGACGACATCGACCTTGCCCGTGCCGATGTCGTCGCCTTCGACGAATCCCACATAGTCGAGGTCGGGCCATTGTTCCTCGCGCAAGATGCGGCCGGCTTCACGCACCTGTTCAAGACCCTTGACCTCCTCCACCCCGATATTGAGCAACCCGACCGTCGCCCGTTGCAACCCGTACAAGATGCGCGCCGTGGCCGCGCCCATGACCGCGAGGTCGACCAGGTGCTCGGCATCGGCGCCGATCGAGGCGCCGACGTCGAGCACGATCGATTCGCCGCGCAAGGTCGGCCACAGCGCCGCGATGGCGGGGCGTGTGATCCCGGGCAGCATTTTGAGCTCGAATTTCGACATCGCCATCAGCGCGCCGGTATTGCCCGCCGATACCGCCATGTCGGCTTCCTGCTTTTTGACTGATTCGATCGCCAGCCACATCGAAGATTTCCGGCGGCCATAGCGCAGCGCCTGGCTCGGCTTGTCCTCCATCCGCACCGCGATCTCGCTGTGCACCAGCCGCGAAACGGATTTGAGTGCCGGGCGTGCGGCAATGAGCGGAGCGACCACCGACGTATTGCCGAAGAACAAAAACTCGCTGTCGGGATGTCGCGCCAACGCCAGATCCGCGCCGGCGACGACCACGGCAGGGCCATGATCTCCCCCCATCGCATCGAGAGCAATGCGGACCGTGTGCGACATGGGCGACCGGCTCCTAGCCCGCGATCCAATTCAACCGAATCGGCTCATGGCCTAGGTATTTTTGTTTAAGCATGATCCTTTCCGAAAACCGGTTGCCACCCCGAATAAAGTCTGGGGCAAGCTCTTTCGGGATCACGCTCCTGGTCCGAACATGGGGGAGGCGAGACCGCAAAGGACAATAGCGGTTCGGCATCCGGACACAACTGCGATCAGTGGTCATCCGGACCCTTCCTGAGCGATGCGAGCGCGGCGAACGGGGTTTCGTCCGGCTTGGCCTCCGGCGGCGGCTGGAACACCGCTCCGGGCTTGCGGGGATAGGGATCAAGCCCGAGGATGAGGAACTCGATGGCGAGCGCGCCGAGATCGACCAGCCCGCCGATCAGCGGCTCCGTCTCATCCGCGCTCTCCCCACGCGTGCGGACTTCCCCGTCCTCCCGCTCCGCGGTCGGTTGCGGCACGAACAGGAGGTCGATCGCTTCCTCGACCTCATTGACGAGCGGATCGAGCGTGACGACGCAAAGCTGACCGACCGTGGCCGAAACCCTCCCGGTCACGTGCAAGCCGCCGGTTCCACGCCGCGTGACGTCGAAATTAGCCTCAAGCCGCGGCAGATCGCGCAAGCCCGCCATGCGCGCTACTGCGGCGCGGACCTGCGCATCCGCCACCAGCTCGAAGCGTGCCCCGGTCTCGGCGACATCTTCGACCGCGACGGGGACCTGCCAGGGCGTCGGAGCATATTTCTCGGAGCGCCGCTCACGCATGTGCAAAGACCTCGGGGTTGGGGAAGGCCAGCTGGCCCGCGACGATCGCGGCCTCCTCCACGGTATCGAGCAGCTTTGCCGCCGCGCGCGCATAGCGCGCCAGCCGGGCTGCCCCGTCGCCGATACCGGCGACCCCAAAGATATTGCGTGCCAGCGCCTTCTCAAGCTCCCGGTCGTCGGCAGCGGCGAGCGCCTCGCGATAGGCCGCCTGGCGGCCATAGAACGCCTCGCCGAAGCGGCGCATCTCCCGCGGCACGGCGAGGTCACCCACGCCCATCTCTCGCAGGTTATCGTCCAGGTCGCGGCAGAAGGCGTCGAACAGCCCCTGCCCTAACGCTCGCTCAAGACTGCGTCCCCGATTGGGTTCCGCATGGCGTCCGGACCCCAGTCGACGCTCGTGATCCCGGCCCAACCGCGCCAAAACCAGCACGAGATGCAGGACGATCAGGTCAAATCGGCCCTGGACGGTATCGGGGACGCCATAACCGGTGTAAAACGCCGGCGCGCGCGCCTGCGCCACGATCATGCCATAGAGCGCGTGGATGTTGCGGCTGTGGGGATTGCGCCGAAACGCCGGTAAGATCATAGAGATAGCTCGCCGCCCTCATCCGCCCGCATACCACTCAGCGGCGGCAAATTGCCAATTGCGGGTTTCGGGGGTACGGCAGGCGGCTGTCGGACGCAAGGTGGATGTCGAAATGCGCAGGGGCCGGGTGCAAAGCGGGGGAACGCGCGCCGCAGCCTCTTATGCGCTGATTGTCGCGCTCGCTCTGGCGCTGGGCGGCTGCTTTGGCGAGACGTTCCAGCGCGGCTATGTGCTTCCCGAAGGCGCGCTCGAGCAAATCCGGCTTGGCGCATCGCAGGAGCAGGTGCTGATCGTGCTGGGCACGCCCTCGACCGTCGCCACCGTTTCCGGCGAAGCGTTCTACTACATCTCGCAGCGCGCCGAGCGGGCGATCTCGTTCATGCCCGCAAAGATCACCGACCAGCGCGTGATCGCCATCTATTTCGACAAGGAGCGGCGGGTCGAACGGGTCGCCTCTTACGGCATCAAGGACGGCAAGGTGTTCGATTACATCAGCCGTACGACGCCGACGGCCGGCGCGGACACCAACTTAATCAAGGCGCTGTTCCAAAACCTCGGCAACGCCCACATCGGCCTGCCGTTCTGAGCGGCAGGGAGGATTTGCAACCGCGCGTCATCATCAGATCGGCACAACCAAACAATCCAGTCACGCATGCTGGATTGTTGCGGCACGGCGCCATTTTCTGACGCGCGTGCCTCACGACAACGAATGCGCCGCCTTTCTCAATGCGCCAAGATCGCGAGCAGCAGCAGCGCCACGATGTTGGTGATCTTGATCATTGGATTGACCGCCGGGCCGGCCGTATCCTTGTAGGGATCGCCGACGGTGTCGCCGGTCACGGCAGCCTTATGGGCGTCGGAGCCCTTGCCGCCGAAATGGCCGTCCTCGATGTACTTCTTGGCGTTGTCCCAGGCGCCGCCGCCCGACGTCATCGAGATGGCGACGAACAGACCGGTGACGATCACGCCGAGCAGCATCGCCCCGAGCGCCGAGAATGCCGCCGACTTGCCCTGGGCGCCGCCGCCGGCGACGAAGTAGATGACGAAATAGCCGACGATCGGCGACAGCACCGGCAACAGCGACGGTATGATCATCTCCTTGATCGCGGCGCGCGTCAGCATATCGACGGCACGACCGTAATCGGGCTTTTCCGTGCCCTTCATGATGCCCGGGTGCTCGCGGAATTGGCGCCTCACCTCTTCGACGATCGAGGACGCGGCGCGCCCGACCGCGGTCATGCCCATCGCCCCGAACAGATACGGCAACAGGCCGCCGAACAAGAGCCCGGCCACGACATAAGGATTGACGAGAGAAAAATCGGGCATCACGCCTTGGAAATAGGGGTGCTTGTCGGAGCCGGCGATGAAGAACTTGAGGTCCTGGTTGTAAGCTGCGAACAGCACCAGCGCGCCTAACCCGGCCGAGCCGATGGCGTAGCCCTTGGTCACCGCCTTGGTGGTATTGCCGACGGCGTCGAGCGCATCGGTCGATTTGCGCACTTCTTTCGGCAGGCCGGCCATTTCGGCGATACCGCCGGCGTTGTCGGTGACCGGCCCGAATGCATCGAGCGCTACGACGATGCCGGCGAGCGCCAGCATGGTCGTCACCGCGATGGCGATGCCGAACAGGCCGGCCAGATTATAGCTCACCAGGATGCCGGCGATGATGACCAGGGCCGGACCTGCGGTTGCTTCCATCGACACGGCGAGGCCTTGAATGACATTGGTGCCGTGGCCGGTCACCGAGGCCCGCGCGATCGACTGCACCGGCCGATAGTTGGTGCCGGTGTAGTACTCGGTGATGACGATGATCAGCGCAGTCACGACCAGGCCGGTGACGCCGCAATAAAAGAGTTCGGCGCCCGAATAGGTCACGCCCTCAAGCTGACCGAAGCCGATGAGATAATGCGTCACTCCGGCGATGCCGATGAGCGACAGAATCGCGGTTGCGATCATTCCTTTGTACAGCGCGCCCATGATCGACTGGCTGGCGCCGAGCCGCACGAAGAACGTGCCGATGATCGAGGCGATGATGCAGACGCCGCCGATGGCGAGCGGAAACGTCATCATCCGCGCCACCATGACGATGCTGACGCCGCCGAAGAAAATGGCGGCGAGAACCATGGTCGCGACGGTGGTGACGGCATAGGTCTCGAACAGGTCGGCCGCCATGCCGGCGCAGTCGCCGACATTGTCGCCGACGTTATCGGCGATGGTGGCCGGATTGCGTGGATCGTCTTCCGGAATGCCGGCCTCGACCTTGCCCACGAGATCGCCGCCGACATCGGCGCCCTTGGTGAAAATCCCGCCGCCCAATCGCGCGAAGATGGAGATCAGCGAGGCGCCGAAGCCGAGCGCCACCATGGAATCGACGACGACGCGATCGTTCGGCGCATAATGCAGCGTGCCGGTGAGGAAGCCGAAATAGAGGGTGACGCCGAGCAAAGCGAGCCCCGCCACCAGGAGCCCGGTGATGGCGCCGGCGCGGAACGCCAGTTCGAGCCCGCCGGCGAGCGAGCCGATGGCGGCCTGCGCGGTGCGCACATTGGCGCGCACGGACACGTTCATCCCGATGAAACCCGCGGCGCCGGACAGAATGGCGCCGACCGCAAAGCCGACGGCGACGAGCCAGCCGAGGAGATAGCCGACGATGAGAAAGATCACGATGCCGACGATGGCGATCGTGGTGTATTGCCGGCGCAGATAGGCCTGCGCGCCCTCGCGCACCGCTGCGGATATCTCCTGCATCTTGGCGCTGCCGGGATCGGCCCGCATCACCGAAAAGGTGGCCCAGATGGCGTAAAGGAGGGCGAGCACGCCGCAGAGAACGATGAGCCACAAAGTCGTCATGGAAAACCCCGGTTGATGGATGCGGCCGGAGTTGAAACCGGCCCGGAAGGAGAGCGCCCGCGCGAAGTATCCACGCGCCCAGCCCAAACGGCGCGGACATTGCCAAAAATGCCCGGGGGGCGCAACGGCGGTGAGCGATTTACGCACGCTCCATAGTGGACGGCTGTGGCGCCGGTCGAGCGGCGGTAACCCTTGTCCTTCCACCACCGGTGCCGGGACGTACTCGGGGTTTCCGGGCGATCAAACCAAGCCGAGATGGCGGATGGGGCGTCCCGGCGCGATGGTTTCCGCGGCGGCAATGATGGCATGGGTGTCGATGCCATAGTGACGGTAGAGCTCCGCGATCGAGCCGGTCTGGCCGAAATGCTCGACGCCGAGCGGCCGCACCCGATGACCCTGCACCGCACCCAGCCAAGCCAGCGTCGCCGGATGGCCGTCCAGCACGCTGACGATGCCGCAATGTGGCGGCAGGCCGGCAAACAGTCGCTCGATATGGCAACGGGCATGCACAAGCCCGCGCTCGCGTGCCCGCCACGCAGCCGTCCAGCCGGCATTGAGGCGGTCGGCGGAGGTCACCGCGAGCAGCCCCACATCGCGGCGGTCCTCCGCCATCAATCCGACCGCCTGGATCGCCTCGGGCGCCACCGCGCCGGTGTAAGCGACCACAACCTGGCAATTCGGCCCGGGCTTGCGCAGCCAGTAGGCGCCGTCGACGATGCCTTGGCGCAATTCCGCAGTCATCTCGCGCTTGATCTGCTCGATCGGCCGGGTGGAGAGCCGCAAATAGACCGAGCCGCCGGTCTCATCGCGCAGCCAGTTGCGCTCGGAGAGCTCGCCGCCGCCGTCCCTCTGGATGTAGTCCAACGCGAAGGCGAGAATGACGGCCAATTCGTCGACGAAGGCCGGCTCGAACGCGGCGAGACCGTCCTGACCTATCCCGATCAGCGGTTCGACAATCGACTGATGCGCGCCGCCTTCCGGCGCCAGCGTAATCCCTGAGGGCGTGGCGACCAGAATGAAGCGAGCGTCCTGATAGCAGGCATAGTTCAGCGCATCGAGGCCGCGGGCGATGAACGGGTCATAGAGCGTTCCTATCGGCAACAACCGCTCGCCGTTGATGGCGTGCGAAAGGCCGAGCGCCGAAAGCAAGGCGAACAGATTCATCTCGGCGATGCCGAGCTCGATATGCTGGCCCGTCGGCGAGAACTCCCAGTTGAAGGTGGACGGAATGCGCTCGCTCTTGAACGTATCGGCGAGCGCTTCGCGCGCGAACAGCTTGCGGCGATTGACCCAAGGGCCGAGACTGGTCGACACGGTGACGTCGGGCGACGCGGTGACAATGCGCGCGGCAAGCGGCGTCGTACCGCGCGCGAGCTCATTGATCAGCGCGCCAAAGCCGAGCTGCGTCGACATCTGCGAGTGGATCGTCACCGCAAGCTCCGCCGGCACGTCGATCCGCGTTGCCTGCAGGCGGCGTTCGCCGCCGCGTCCGAACGGCGCGCGGTCGAGCAAGGCCTGGATATTTTCCACCGGCTGCCGCAGGCCCTCGAAGCGGTCCCATTCGTGACCCGGCCGGATGTTCATCGCGGCGCGGAGGGTTTCCATCTGCGCCGGCGTCATCAGTCCGGCGTGGTTGTCCTTGTGCCCGGCGAACGGCAGACCGTAGCCTTTGATCGTATAAGCGATGAAGCAAACCGGCCGGTCGTGATCGATACCGTCGAAGGCGTCGATGATCGCGGCAAGGTCGTGGCCGCCGAGATTGTTCATCAGCCGCGCCAACTCCTCATCGCTGCGCTGCTCGATCAGTTGCGTCACCGGCCCCTGGTCGCCAATCTCGTCGAGCAAGCGCTTGCGCCAAGCGGCGCCGCCCTGGAACACCAGTGCGGAATAGAGCTGGTTCGGGCAGCGATCGATCCACTGGCGCAACAGCTCGCCGCCGGGCTCAGCGAACGCGGCTTGCTGCAGCGAGCCGTATTTCACCACCACCACGTCCCAGCCGAAGTTGCGAAACAGGTTCTGATAACGCTCCCACAGGTCTTCGCGCACCACCGCATCGAGGCTCTGCCGGTTGTAATCGACGATCCACCAGCAATTGCGCAGACCCTGCTTCCAGCCTTCGAGGATCGCTTCGAAGATGTTGCCCTCGTCGAGTTCGGCGTCGCCAAGGAGCGCGATCATGCGGCCTTCCGGCCGACTTCTGCCCCAGCCGTGAGCGCGCACGTAGTCCTGGGTCAGCGACGAGAACAGCGTCTGCGCAACGCCTAAGCCCACCGAGCCGGTCGAGAAATCGACGTCGTCGGCATCTTTGGTGCGCGACGGATAGGATTGCGCGCCCTTATAGCCGCGGAAATTTTCCAGCTTGTCGCGGCTTTGGCGGTCGAGCAGATATTGGATGGCATGAAAGTTGGGCGCGGCGTGCGGCTTGACCGCGACGCGATCGGCCGGCCGCAGGCTGTGGAAATAAAGCGCAGTCATGATGGTGGCGAGCGAAGCGGAGGATGCCTGGTGCCCGCCCACCTTCAGCCCGTCGGTGTTTTCCCGCACATGATTGGCGTGGTGGATGGTCCAGCTCGCCAGCCACAGCACCTTGCGCTCGAGCTCAGCGAGGATCGGCAGGTCGCGCGTAAGCGAGGGGGACGGCATCATGTGCTTCGTCAGCGTTTCCCTCGCCCGTCAGACCAGTGTCGGCCGCCGCGCCAGTGTGCCCCATGCAAGCAGCAGCCCGGCCACGACGACGACCGGAAAGACCACCTCATTGACCGCCGTCCAGCCGTAGCTCGCCAGCAAAGCGCCGGACGAGAACGAGCCGACCGCCATCGAGCCAAATATCAGAAAGTCGTTGAACGCCTGGACCTTGTTGCGTTCGCGCGGGCCGTGACACTCGGTGACCAGCGTGGTCGCGCCGACGAAGGCGAAGTTCCAACCGATGCCGAGAAGCGCCAGCGCCGCCCAGAAATTCCACAGCGCGATGCCGAGCAGGCCGATCGTGGCGGCAGCGGCAATCAGCAGCAGTCCGCTGGCGACGACGACCCGCAGCCCGAAGCGGGCGATCAGCGCACCGGTGAAAAAGCTCGGGGCGTACATGCCGATCACGTGCCATTGAATTCCCAGCGCGGCTTCACCGACCGAATGGTGACACATCACCATGGCGAGCGGAGCCGCGGTCATCATCATGTTCATTACGACGTAGCTGGCGACGCCGCAGGCGACGGCGATGATAAATCGCGGCTTGCCGATGATTTCGGCAAGCGGCCGCCCCTCGCCGAGCGGCCGCGCGACGGCCGGCGGCGGCAGCTTGAGCAAGCTCAGCACTGCGCCGGCGAGCACGGCGCAGGCCGACTGCGCCAGAAAAGTTCCCGCAAACAAATAGGCGGGCCAAATATCCTTGGTGAGGATGACGAGCTGCGGCCCGATCACTGCGGCAAATATGCCGCCGGCCAGCACCCAGGCCACCGCCTTGGCGCGAAATTGCATGCTCGCGGTGTCGGCCGCCGCAAACCGGTAGGATTGGTGCGCCGCCGCGTAGAGACCGGCGCAGAAGGTGCCTATGAGCAGCAGCGCGAACGATCCCCGCAGCATGGCAGCGGACGAGATGATGCCGGCGAGCGCGCCGCAAGCCGATCCGATCTGCAAGGCAAAGCGGCGGCCGTAGGCTTTGGCCAGCCCGCCGACCGGAAGCGTCCCGATCCACATGCCGACCGCCATCAGGGTGATGGGCAGCGTCGCCAGCGTCGGATCGGGCGCCAGTATCGCGCCGGCGATGCCGCCGGTCGCTATGATCACCGTCGAGTTGCCGCCGGCAAGCGCCTGTGCCGCGGCAAGCACCAGCGCATTGCGGGCCGCAAGCCGGTCGTCGGTGACCTCGGTGCTCGCTTCGGCGATGACCGCCATGGGGCATGTTCCGTCTGCGACAACCTTTTAGCGGGCGAACCGGTGCCGTGCCAGTGTGGCGGTTCAGAAGTCAGCATCATTCTTGTCGCGAACTCGTCATGCGGACTTCTGAACCAAAGCCATACTGGATCAATACGCTGCTAGTGTCCTTCGATTCCGAAGTTCGCAAACGAGGGTGCCGCATAATGATGCGAACTTCGGAATCGGGACACAGGGCGTGTCTTTGTAAATCCAACCGTGATTTGCGGCGCAACATCGCCGTAGAGTCACCAGTCGCCGGAACAAATGGCCGCTCCGTCCGTAGCGCCAGTTAGAACTGCAGCGCGCCGGGGTGCCGGATCGTCACCGAGCGCACGTCATCGACCGTGAGCGCGCCGACTTGTGCGAGCGTTCCTTGCGTCTCCTCGATCAAAAGGTCGATGACGTGCCCGGGGCCGTCCTCGCCGAGTGCACCGAGGCCCCACAAGAACGCTTTGCCGGCAAAAGCCGCCGCGGCTCCGAGCGCATAGGCGCGCACCACGTCGCTGCCGCTGCGCACGCCGGAATCCATCATGACGGTTGCCCTGCCGCCGACTTGCCGGACGATGGCGGGAAGCACGTCGATCGCCGCCGGCAGCGCTTCGATCTGTCGCCCGCCGTGATTGGAAACGAACATGCCGTCGACGCCGAGCGATACCGCCCTTTCGGCATCCTGCGGGTGCATGATGCCTTTGACGACCAACGTTCCCTTCCAGCGGTCGCGGTACATCTTCACCTCGTCCCAGGTGAAGGCCCCGCCCATCTCGCGCCGGGCAAAAACGAAGATCTCCGCAAGCGAGGCGTTGTCGCCGGCATAGGAGCGCAGACTGGCAAAACGCGGGATGCCGTTTTTCCAGAGCGCCACGATCCAAGCCGGCGCCCGCGCGATCTGCATCAGGATGCCGGGCTCAAGACGGAACGCGCCGGCGATGCCGGTTGCCGCTTCGCGTGGCCGCGTGGTGCGCACCGGCAGATCGAGCGTCAGCACCAGCGTGCCGCAGCCGGCGGCTTCGGCGCGCCGTACCAGGTCGAAGCCGATAGCATGGCCGTTCCGAGCGAAGCGATAAAGCTGAAACCAGAAGGCGTCCGGGGCGACCTCGGCGATCTGTTCGATCGTGGCGCCGCCGGCGGTGCCGAGCGTGTAAGGAATGCGCGCGTGTTGGGCGGCGCGGGCAAGATGCAGATCGGCGCCGGGCCACACGATCGCCGGCCCGCCCATCGGCGCCACCCCAATCGGGGCGCAATAGCGCCGGCCGAACAGCTCGACATCGCAGGACGGCAGCGACGGCATGACGCCATAGCGCGGCACCAGCTCGATGGCGTCGAGCGCCGCCCAATTGCGGCGGATCCCGGCATCTTCGTTGCCGGCGCCGCCGTCGGCGTATTCGAAGGCAAAATGCGGAATGCGGCGGCGCGCTCGCCGCCGCAGATAGTCGATGCTCGGATAATGCCGATGCAGCTCCGCATAACGCGGGTTGCCGCTATGGCCCGCGAACAGCCTGTGCTGCGCTGCGACGGCGGCGGCCCGGTCGTGCATGGAGCTTCCCTCTGGGCGGAGTCGGTGCGGGAGCCTCCATTATAGCGCGTTCGATCGCGATGCTATTACCGGAAACTCTTCGAGCCTGCCGGTAGCGGCCTTGTATTTTCAACGCCGCGACGTGCGCGCCAGATTGGCGAGTTCCTTGACGGTTGAACTTTGCGCGGCCGCCTTGAAAAGCGTGTCCATGGCCTCGCCGATCTCCGAGGAGCGGTTCGACAAGTCCGCCGCAAAGCCAAGCACCACATTAGTCGCGTCCTGCGTCCAGCGGATCGTATCCTGCATCGTCTTCAAGGCATCGGTGACCGTCGTCGCGTTCAACGAGGCGCTGTTCGCGTTCTTGGCGATTTCGTTGGTGGCGTGCGCCTGATGCATGATCATTTCGGCGAGCGAGCTGGACACTCCGGAAATCTCCGTGATCGATTGATTGGTCGATGTGATTTCGCTCATCGACCGTCGCATGGCTTCCTGAATCACGGAGATCTGCTTGCCGACGTCGTCGGTGGCCTTGGCCGTCTGCACGGCGAGCGACTTGACTTCCGAAGCAACCACGGCGAACCCGCGGCCGGCGTCGCCGGCTCGCGCCGCTTCGATCGTCGCATTCAATGCCAGGAGATTCGTTTGCGCGGCGATGTTTGAGATCAGATTGACGACCGAGCCGATCTTCTCGACCGCTTCCGAAAGCGAGCGAATGTTGGTATCGGTGCGCGCAGAATGCGACACGGCCCTTTGCGCCGTCTCGGCGCTGCCCATGACCTGCGCATGTATTTCCTCGATCGAGGCGTTGAGCTCGTCGGTGGCGGCGGCGATGCTGCCGATCCGGGACGCGGTATCCTCGGCGGCGTGAGCCGCCATATCGGTTTGGCCCGACGCGGTCTTGCCCAGCTCGGCGAGACGGTCCGACGTCGAACTGATCGACTTGGCTACATTGGCGATGATTTCGCGCACCCCGTCGACCGAACGGGCAAAGCTCTTGATGGAATTCGCCAGCTCTTCTGAACGAGCCTTGGCTTGTTGAACTTCCATGCTGTTGTGACACGCCACCGCGTTGGCGGCGTCCAGCATGAAAATGCGGGTCGCCGCGTTCAACAGGCGAAGGCCTTTGCGCGGCGAGAATCGATGATGCTCGTAAATGCATATGCTCAAGTCGTTCAACAGCGCAATCGCGCTGGCGCTGCGCGATCTCATGTCCAGGCCGGATTTGGCTTCGGCCGCCGCACGATCGTAGGCGTCTTTGACCCACTCTTCGTCGAACGGATTATTCAAAAGCCTTTCCGTGAAATATTTGAACGTGTCGATGTAAGCCTTGCGGCCCTCTTCCATCTTCTTGCGGTATAGCGGAGCTACCTTGAGGATATGCGCCAGGTAGGCCGCAATAATCGAATCGAGACGAGGGGCAAGCAGCCGCCAGATTTCTGCGCGCAGCTCGACGACGACGTCGTCAATTTCGTAGATTCCGAGGCGAACTTGAAAACCGGGCTCGACGGCCATAGCCGCTTCCAAAACGCAGTGAAGGCGAAAGACTAGCGCGCGGTACTTAACGCATCATTTACCGGCGGTGCCGGCAAGCCGCCGATTGGCGCGGCCGCAGCTCAGGCTCCGCAAGCGCAGCTCGATCGCTCAGCGCGGGTCGTAGGCCCAGGTCATGTAGATGCCGCCCCAGGTGAAGCCACCGCCAAAGGCCGCCAGCAGCAGCCGATCACCGGCTTTGAGTTTGCTTTCGTATTCCCACAGGCACAGCGGGATCGTTGCCGCTGTAGTGTTGCCGTATTTGTGGATCGTCACCATCACCCGCTCCGGCGGCAGCCCGACGCGCTCGGCAGTGGCTTCGATGATGCGCCGGTTGGCCTGGTGCGGCACCGCCCAATCGATCATGTCCTTGGTCAGGTGGTTACGCCGCATCAATTCGGTTGCGACTTCGGCCATGCGCGCGATGGCGAACTTGTAGACCGCGGCGCCTTCCTGGTGGACGTAGTGCAGGCGCTTGGCGACGGTCTCCGCCGTCGGCGGCATGCGGCTGCCGCCCGCCTTCTGATGCAAGTGTTTCATGCCGGCGCCATCGGAACCGATCAGCGCGTCGATAATGCCGTACTTTTTGTTCGGCTCGAGGAGCACCGCGCCGGCGCCGTCGCCAAACAGCACGCAGGTGGCCCGGTCGGTATAGTCGATGACCGCTGACATCTTGTCGGCCCCGACCACCACGATCTTGCGACAGGTGCCCCGCTCGATGAACTGCGCGGCAATGGTGAGCGCATAGACGAAGCCGGAACACGCCGCCTGCACGTCAAAGCTGCCGATGTTGCGAATATCCGCCATGTCGCAGATGAGATTGGCGGTCGAGGGAAACACGAAGTCGGGGGTCGTCGTGGCGCAGATCAGAAGATCGACGTCGCCCGGTGCGGTGCCGGTCTTCTGCAGCAGACCGCGCACGGCCTCGGCGCCCATATGCGAGGTGCCGAGGCCCTTGCCCTTGAGAATATGCCGTTCCCTTATTCCGGTGCGCTCGACGATCCACTGGTCGGTGGTGTCGACCATGCGCGCCAGCTCGGCATTGGTCAGCACGTCGGGCGGCACGTAACAATGCACCCCGGTAATCGCGGCGTGGACTGCGGATTTTTGCTGCTTGGACGTCTTCGTCATGCGCCCGTGAACCGTGGGGATTGCTCGAACACGGTGGCTCTCGTTAGCAGGATGGTTAAGCCATGCATAGCGCCACGTCGACAATACGCCATTAGCCTTCACCGGTACCGGCGGCGAGATTGCGGCGGCCGCGGCGCGCCATATCGAGCACGGTTGCCGCGGCCTTGGCGCTCGGCGCGGCGGCGCCGGGCGCCATGATGCGCTCGAGCCTGCCGAAAGCCTCGACCTGCCGCATCCGCTGCGGCGTCTCGGACAGGAGCGGAACCAGCGCGTCGGCGAGCCGCTGCGGCGTGCAATCGCGCTGCAGAAATTCCGGAATGTCGTTCTCGCCGAGCACCAGGTTGGCGAGGATCACGCTCTGCAGCGTTGCTCGAAATCCCATGATCCGCAGCGCCAACTCTTCAAACAGCGGCAACCAGTATGCGGCAACAGTGGGGACGCCGGCCAGCGCCAGCTCGAGCGTCACCGTACCGGAGGCCGCAAGCGCGGCGCGCGCCGTGCGAAAGGCCGCCCACTTCGCCACGGGCTCGACCACAATGCGCGGCATCACGGGCCAGCCGCCGACCGCCTCGCGCACCGGCGATGCCAGATGGGGCACCGTCGGCAAAACCAGCTCGATCGGTCCGACGCGGGTGGCAACCCGTGCGATGGCGTCGCCGAAAATGCCGATGAGCCGCCTGATCTCGCTGGAGCGGCTGCCGGGCAGCACGAGAACAAGCGGCGGATCGGCGCGGCGGCGTTGCGCTTCATCCGCATCGGGACGCAGCTCCGCGACGCGCTCGATCAGCGGATGGCCGACATAGATGCAGGGCGGACCGCCGAGCCGGACATGCGCGGCGGGCTCGAATGGCAGAATGGCGAGCACGCAGTCGACATAGCCGCGCATCGCGCGCGCCCGTCCTGGCCGCCAGGCCCAAACCGACGGCGAGACATAATCGAGGATCGGAATCGTGGGGGCCAGGCGGCGCACGCGGCGGGCCACCCGGTGGGTGAAGTCGGGACTGTCGATGATGACGAGAGCGTCCGGCTGTGCGGCGACAATCGCAGCCGCGGTCTCGCGGATGCGGCGCAAGATTATCGGCAGCCGGCGTGGGATCGCAGTGAGACCGATGATCGACAGCTCTGCGATCGGGAAGGGACTGACAATTCCCGCCGCCGCCATCGCCTGCCCGCCGACGCCGGAGAGCTTGACCGCTCCGCCACCCTGGGCCAGGAGCGCGCGCGCCAATGCCGCGCCCAGCGCGTCGCCGGATTCCTCCGCGGCAACGACATAAATCGACAGCGGCCGTGGTTGCGGCTCATGTTTCATCCGGCCGCTTCCTCGCGCACTCCGAGGAGAAAAATCTTGGCGCGGTCCGCGGCAGCGACGACGTCGGCCGCTTCGGTGACGATTGTGTTTCCGGCGGCCACTGCCAATCCGGCAAGGCCGGCGCGTGCCACATGCTCGACTGTGTGCGGACCGATCGCCGGCAGATCGAAGCGGCGATCCTGGCCGGGCTTTGGCGCCTTGACGAGAACGCCCACACCGGAGGGCGTAACCACCCGCCCTAGGCGGCGCAAATCGGCAATGCGGGCGAGCAGATTATCGGTACCCTCCGCCGCCTCGACCGCGAGCACGTGGTTGTCGGCGACCACCGCCGCCTGCCCCACGTCGAACGGACCGAGCGCGGCGATCACCGCGAGCGCCAGCGCAATGTCGGCACGGTCGCGCGGCGACGGCTGATAGCGGCCCAGCACGCCATCGGGCACGACGATGTCGGGCGCTATTTCCTGGACACCGAGGACGCGCAAGCCGCCCTCTTCCGCCAAGCGCGCGACCCCAGACAACAGGCGGTCATCGCCGCCGCGCAACATGCGGATCATGCGCGGCAGCAGCCGGACCGACTGCCAGTCGAGACGGATTTGCGTGAGCGGCGGCCGCAACAATGTGCCGATGAACAACAGCTCGCGGCAATGCTCGGCTCGGACCAACCGGAAAAAGCGCCCCGCCTGTCCGATCGCGATCCAGTGATGGTCGTAGCGCTCGACCACCTTGGGATCGGCCCAGCCCCTGACGGCGAACATCACCGGCCGCCGGCCTCGCCTCGCCACGGCGTCGGCGACAGCGCCAGGAAAGCTGCCGCCGCCGCAGATGATCGCCAGCGGATCGCGTCCCGGCGCCTCAACCATCCATCGGCTCATCGGGCTGCATCATCGCCGTTCTCGTCGGCTTTCCCGCCGGCGCGAGGCCGCATCAACGGGCGTTTGCCCCCCGCCCGGATGAACGCGACGATCTTGCCGACCAGCGCATCGTCGGCAAACTCGCGCTCCACCGCATCAATCCGATCCGCAAGCCGCCCCCTGACGAAGAACAGGCTGCGATAGGCTCGACGTAGCCGATGCATCTCGGTCCGCGTCGCACCGCGCCGCCGCAGGCCGACGATGTTCAGCCCGACCAACGCGGCGTCCTGGCCGAGCGCGAATCCGAAGGGAATGATGTCGGCGCGCGTGGCCGACATGCCCGCCATCATCACGCCTTCTCCGATCCGCACGAACTGATGGATTGCCACATGTCCACCCAGGAACGCGTAATCGCCGACACGAACGTGACCGCCGAGCACGGCGTTGTTGGCAAGGGTCACGTCATTGCCCACGTGGCAATCATGCCCGACATGGGATCCGACCATGAAGAAGCAGCGCTCGCCGACGTAAGTCACTGCGCCGCCGTCTTCGGTTCCGGTATTCATGGTGACGCTTTCGCGCAGTTCGCAGCGCGCCCCGATCACCAGCCGCGTCGCCCCGCCGCGATAGTGCACCGATTGCGGCGGCGTGCCCAGCGAGGCAAACGGATAAACGACGGTGCCCTCGCCGATCGTCGTGACGCCGGTGACATGGACGTGCGCGATGAGGCGCGCGCCGCTTTTGATCTCCACTTGCGGCCCGACGATGCAATAGGGCCCGATCTCGACGTTGTCCCCAATGCGCGCGCCCGCGGCGACGCGCGCGGTCGGATCGATCGCCATCTAGCCCTCGGCAATGATGGCACCGACTTCGGCCTCGGCGACCAGAACACCGCCGACCTTGGCCTCGGCCCGGTACCACCACATATTGCGCCGGTGCGCGATCTTGTTGACGTGATATTCGATAGTGTCGCCGGGCACCGCCGGCTTGCGGAATTTGGCCTTGTCGATGGTGAGGAAATACATCGAGCCGCGACGTTCGTGCGACGCCATCTGGCGCAGACACAGCACGCCCGCCGTCTGTGCCATCCCCTCGATGATCAGCACGCCCGGCATCACCGGATTTTCCGGAAAATGGCCGAGAAAATGCGGCTCGTTGACGCTGACATTCTTGATGCCGATGCCGTGCTCGTCGCCGCGCACGTCGACGATGCGATCGATCATGACGAAGGGATAGCGATGCGGCAATAACCGCAGGATCTCGCGGATGTCGATAGTGTCGATGGTTTCCGCGTTCATTCCCGCTCCGCTTCGTCCTTGCCGCCGCTGCGCGCCAGACGGTGCATGGCGGCGACTCCCTTCAACCAATCGCGCGCGGGACGTGCGGGGTAACCGAGCCAGCGCTGCCCGGCCGGAACGTTGGAGATGACGCCGCTTTGCGCGCCGATCACGGCCGCAGTACCGATCGTAAGATGATCGGCAATGCCAACCTGGCCGCCCAGCATGACGAAATCGCCCACCTCCACGCTGCCCGATATTCCGGTTTGCGACACGATCACGCAGTGCCGCCCGATCGAGACGTTGTGTCCGATTTGTACCAGATTGTCGATCTTGGTGCCCTCGCCGATGACCGTGTCTCGGGTCCCGCCGCGGTCGATCGTGCTGTTGGCGCCGACCTCGACATCGTCTTGGACGATGACGCGGCGGGTTTGCGGGATTTTCTGGTGCCCCTTCGGACTCGGAAGATAGCCGAAGCCGTCCTGACCGATACGCGCGCCGGGATGAACGATGACGCGGTCGCCGATCAGGGCGCAGAGCACCGTGGCGCCGGCGCCGATCGCGCAGTCGCGTCCGATCGCGACGCCGGGGCCGATCACCGCACCGGCCGCAATCAGCGTGCCGGCTCCGATCTCGGCGCCCGGCCCGATTACCGCCAGCGGATCGATCGTCACGCCCGCCTCGATTCGCGCCGAGGCATGCACCTGCGCACTCGGCGCGCGTCCGCTGGCGCCGAACAGCGAGGACGGCCGCAACGCCGCCGGAAACAGCGTACGCGCCACCGCGACGAAGGCGCGATACGGCTCCGCCGTCACCAGCACCGCGAGCGCATCCGGCGCGGCGTCCTCGAAATGCGGCTTTAGCAGGCAGGCTCCGGCGCGCGTCACGGCCAATTGACCGAGATATTTCTTATTGTCGAGGAAGCTGATGTCGGACGCTCGCGCCGTGTCGAGCGGAGCGATGTTGCCGATACGCCGGTCGAGCGGAGTGCCGGCGCGCGGCTTGGCATGCGTGAGCGCGGCGATCTCTCCGATCGTCAGCTCGCGTTCTACTGGAAAGAAGTCCGGCATGCGCCCGCCGTTGACGAGGGTCGCGGCCGCGATCAGAACCGCGTGCCGCCGCCGAACTGGAACCATTGCGTGCGGTCATAGGGCTGCTTCAGAATCGGATAGGCGAGGTCAAACCGCAGCGGACCGAACGGCGAGTCCCAGATCAGGCTGGCGCCGACCGATACGCGCGGCGCGGCGGTGTCGGCGTATTGCATGCCGCACGAGCAAACGAAGCTTCCGGCAGGGCCGTTGACAGTGCCATTGATTTCGCCGGTTGCCGGATACTGGGTCTCTCCTCTGTAACCCCACTCCGAACCGGAATCGACAAAGACGGCGCCGCGGAAGCCGGAGTCCTTGGGCAGGAAGTAGAACGGATATTGCATTTCAATACTGGCGCCCCAGAACATGGTGCCGCCGAGCGGATCGCCGGCCGTGAACGGCGTGGTATCGCGCGGACCGAATCCGGCCGGCTCAAATCCCCGCACCAGATTGGGGCCCATCTTGAAATCGTCGAGCATGCGCACATAGCCGCCATTGGAAACACATGCGCCGGAAGTCGGGCAGCCGGTCAGGCCGATCATGTCGCCGCCCTGCAGATGCAGGATGCCGATCAGATCGGAGACGATTTCGTAATATGTGCGGAAGTCCGCAGTGGTGCGAATATAGGCCGCGTTGCCGCCGAGACCGGCGAAATCCTGACCGAAGGTGACGAGGATGCCGTTGGTGGGGTGTTTGTTGTTGTCGAGCGTGTTGTAGGTAAATCCGTATCCGGCCAGCGAGGTCAGATAGCCGCCCTGGGCAAGCTCCTCACGGACCGGCAACGAGGCCTGACCGATCAGTGCATTCCCGGTGGCATTCCCGCTGACGAGGCAGCTCGTCTGGCTGCCAGCAACGAAAGCGCTCTGATACGGCCCATAGCTATTGAACGCCCCTGTGGCAAGTGCGGCCAGCGTCGGAAATGTGGTCATCAAATCCGGGTTGATGTTGTTGCAATCGTCCATGCTCGACGACAGCTCGATCTGCTGCCAATAGATCGAATAGCGTAGCTGCATCGTAAGATCTTCGCGCAGCGGAATGCCCAGTTTCAAGCTGGTGCCGATCGTTTCGGTTCCGTACGAAATATAAGGGTTCGCCAACGACTCCCGAGCAAACAAATCGACTCCTCCGGAGAACCGCTGGTCGAGAAGATAAGGCTCGACGAAATTAAGCTCGATGCCGCGAATATATTCGCCGTAGGTGAGCGAAGCCTTGGCGAACCGGCCGGTGCCGAGCAGGTTCTTTTCCGAGATCGACACCTGCCCCATCCAGCCGTCCGCGGTCGAGTAGCCGCCCATGATCGAGAAGTCGCCGGTCGACTGCTCCTCGACGTTGACGTTGATGACCACCCGGTCCGGCGCCGAGCCGGGCTCGTTGGTGATCTTCACGGTCTTGAAGAAGTTGAGGTTCTTGATCCGTCGCTCGGCGCGATCGATCAAGGCGCGGTTGTACGGATCGCCTTCGGATATATCGAACTCGCGCCGGACCACATAATCACGGGTCCTGGTGTTGCCGCGGATATTGATACGCTCGATATAGGCGCGCACCCCTTCATCCAACGCAAACACCACGCTGATGGTACGCGTCTGCGGATTGCGGTCGCCGCGCGGCCGCACCGTGGCGAACGGATAGCCGTGCTTGCTGATTTCGACGGTGAGGTTCTCGACCGTCTTCTCGACGGCGTCGCTGTTATAGACGTCGCCCCGTTTCATGCGCAGGACGGAGCGCAGCGATTGCGGATCGACGGCGCGGATGTTGGACTGAATGTCGATCGTGCCGAAATGGTACTGCGGCCCCTCCTCGATCGTGAAAGTGATGATGAAGCCCTTCTGCGCGGGGTCGTACTCGCCGGTCGCGGAGACGACCTGCACGTCGGCATAGCCATGGCTCAGGTAGAAGCGCCGGATCAGATCGCGGTCGGCTTCGATGCGGTCGGTGTCATAGACGTCGGTGGTCTGCAGAAAGCTGAAGAAGTTCGATGTCGAGGTCTTGATCACGTCCTTCAGTCGGTAGGACGAGTAGGCCTTGTTGCCGACGAAGTTGATGGATTTGACGCCGGTCTTCTCACCTTCCTTGATTTCAAAGATCAGGTCGACGCGGTTGTTCGGCCGAGCGATGATCTTCGGCACCACCTGGATGTCGAAACGCCCGTTGCGATGATAAACATCGATGATGCGCTGAACGTCCGCCTGCACCGTTGCGCGCGACAGCGTACCGCGCGCCTTCGACTGGATTTCCTGCTGCAGCTGCTCGTCCTTGATCTTGCTGGCGCCCTCGAAGACGAGCCGATCGATGACCGGCGCTTCCACCACGGTCACGACCAGCCGGCCGCCTGCCTGGGAGATGCGAACGTCCTCGAACAGCCCTGAGGCGTAAAGCGCCTTCAGCGCGGCGTCGATTTTGGCGGCATCGAGCGGCTCGCCCGGCGCCACCTTGAAATACGAGCGGATCGTGTCGGCTTCGACGCGGCGGTTGCCCTGGACGACAATCGAAGCCGCAGTCGCGCCCGTTTCCGCCGGCGCCGCAAATGCCGCACCGGGCGCAAATCCAAGCAATACTCCGCCGAGGAGCAAGCCGGCCACGACAAGCCCTCGTCTTACCCGCACACACATTTCCATGCGCAAAGCGCCCTTATTCCCCTCGTGGCCGCCCCAGTGGCGGATTAGTCGCAGTCCCCCTGAGCTCTGTTTGA
Source organism: Xanthobacteraceae bacterium (assembly GCA_049284935.1). Classification (GTDB taxonomy): domain Bacteria; phylum Pseudomonadota; class Alphaproteobacteria; order Rhizobiales; family Xanthobacteraceae; genus BOG-931. The sequence goes on along the minus strand of JBAPYW010000094.1, from coordinate 50,327 downwards.
CGTCTCAATCCGCCGAATATTGTTCTCCGCTTGATTGGGACACCCAGCCTCCTTCACCCATACACCCCTGCCTGCCTTGGGCGATCGCCTTAGGACGTCGTCAGATGAACGATGTCATTGAAAGTTGCAAATATCATCAACATCAGCACGATCGCGAGACCGATGCGGAAGCCGACCTCCTGAGCCCTTTCGGAGAGCGGCCGACCGCGCAGAGCTTCGATCGCATAGAACAAAAGGTGACCGCCATCGAGCAGCGGAATCGGAAACAGGTTTAGCAGTCCGATCGACACCGACAGGACTGCGGCGAGCTGGATCAGCGGCACAAAGCCGAAACTGGCAACTTGTCCGGACATTTGCGCGATACGAATCGGGCCGCCGAGCTGGTTTGCCGCCTCGCGGCCGACGATGACGCCGCCGATATAGCCGAGCGTCCGATCGATTACAGACCAGGTTTCCTGAACGCTCATCCAAATGGCCCGAGGCGGAGAAACCGGGTGCAGTTTCAGGTCCTCCGGGGCCATCGAGCGGCTGATGCCGAGAACCCCGATGCGCTGCACGTTGCCGAAATTGTCCTTGACCTCTTTCAGCGCCGGGGTCGCCTTCAGCACCTGCTGGACGCCGTCGCGATCCACCGTGATGGTGAGGGTCTCGCCCGCGCTCGTGCTGACGAGGCGCTGCATTTCCGCGAAATTGTCGATTGGGCGGCCGTCGATCGCCACGACGAGATCGCCGGGCTTGAAACCTGCTGCCGCAGCGGCGCTGTCCGGCAGTACGGAATCCACCCGCGCGCTCATTGTCTGCTTGCCGTAGAGCATGAAGACGCCGGCAAAAATCACGATTGCCAAGACGAAATTTGCCAGCGGCCCAGCCACGACAATGGCGGCGCGCTTGTACACCGGCTGAAACGCGAAGCTTTGTGCGCGCTCCTGCACGTCCATGGCGGCGATGCGAGCGGTATCGGGAACGCTTGCCGCGTTGTCGTCACCGAAGAACTTCACGAAGCCGCCGAGAGGAATCGCCGAGATTTTCCAGCGCGTCCCGTAGCGGTCATCGAAGCCGACGATCTCCGGCCCAAAGCCGATTGAGAACACCATGATGCGCACGCCGCACCGGCGCGCGACCAGAAAGTGGCCCAGTTCATGAAAAAAGACGACGAGGCTGAGAACAAAGACGAAGGGGATGACATACCCGACGAGGCCGCCGCCGAGCGCGTGCACATGCGACAAAAAATAGGACTCCATGACCTCGCCCACCCCGTCCCCTGATATTCCGACCCACTTCTTAACGTTAAGGTGCCATTGCGGCAATTTCGGGCAAGAGTTCGGCCGCCAACCTTCTTGCATTATGGTCAATAGCGATCGCGTCCTCGACGGATTGCGGCTCCGCCGTCGTGCCGCGCCCTTCCGCTGCATCGAGCGTCGCCTCGACCAGGGCGGGAATTCCAGCGAAACCGAGGCGACCGCCGATGAATTCGCGCACCGCGATTTCATTGGCGGCGTTGAGAATCGTCGGGGCGGCGCCGCCGGCGGCGAGCGCCCGGCGCGCAATCGCCAGCGCCGGGAAGCGGACGAGGTCGGGCTCCTCGAAGGTCAGCGTGGCAAGGCGGGCAAGGTCGAGCCGGGGCGCTGGCGTATCCATGCGGACCGGCCATGCCAGACAATGGGCGATCGGAATCCGCATGTCGGGAGACCCCAGCTGGGCGACCACCGAACCATCGCGGAATTCCACCAAGCCGTGGACCACGGATTGCGGATGGACCACGACGTCGAGCGCCTCTATTTCCAACGTGAACAGGTGGTGCGCCTCGATGAGTTCGAGGCCTTTATTCATGAGGGTGGCCGAATCGATCGTCACCTTCGGGCCCATGGACCAGGTCGGATGCTTGAGCGCCTGCTCTACCGTGACCTTGCGGATGGCCTCGAGCGGCCAGGTACGAAATGGCCCTCCCGAAGCGGTCAAGACGATACGGCGCACATCCTCGCGGCGGCCGGCGCCCAACGCCTGGAAAATCGCGTTGTGCTCGGAATCGACCGGCAGGACCGTGGCACCGGCGGCAGCCGCCCGCCGCATGAACAGGGCGCCGGCGCAGACGAGACATTCCTTATTGGCCAGCGCTACTGTCGCCCCGCGTTCGGCCGCGGCGAGCGTCGGCCCGAGGCTGGTCGCACCGGTGATCGCAGCCATCACCCAATCGGCGGGCCGTTGCGCCGCCTCGACGACAGCCGCAGCACCGGCCGCGGCCTCGATGCCGGAGCCGGAAAGCTCGGCTTTAAGTTCTGCATAAGCGTCGGGATCGGCGACGGCGGCAAAGCTCGCGCCGAGTTCGCGCGCCAGACGCGCCAGCGCGGCGCCGTTGCGGTACGCGGTCACTGCCACGACGCGATAGCGGGCGGGATCCTGCCGCAACAGATCGACCGTGCTCGACCCGATCGAGCCGGTGGCGCCTAAAAGCGTCACCGTGCGCGGCACGGGCGCCAGCTCGACTCTGGCCCGCGGCTGCTTCTGCTTCATCGGCTTACCATACCAGGAAGCCGCGGGCCGGCGTACCTGTTCCCTCGCGAACAATTCCGATGAGCAAGGCGGCGAAGGCGGCCACCAGGAAGCCGTCGAGGCGGTCCATCAAGCCCCCATGACCGGGAATGAGCCGGCTCGCATCCTTGGCGCCGAAATGCCGCTTGACCGCGGATTCGAACAGGTCGCCGGCTTGCGCCAGGACTGAAAGCAGGAACGCCATGACCGCAATAATCCCCAGCCTGCCGAGTCCGCTCGCATAGGCGACGGCGACCCCGGCGGCAACCCCCCCGGCCAGTCCCCCGATGGCCCCCGCCCAGGTCTTGTTCGGGCTAACCCGCGGCGACAGCCGGGGACCCCCGATCGCGCGGCCGCAGAAATAGGCAAAAATGTCGGTCATCCAGACGGTTGCGAACAGAAACGAAAGTGCCGTCAGACCCCATTCCGGATCGCGGCGCAACAGCGTGGGCCCGAGTAGCGTCGCCCCGGCATAGGCCACCCCCCCGGCGGCCCAAACGGCCGTTGCCGAGCCGGGATGGTCGTGTCGCAACCCGGCAACCGCCAAAAGCCCCGCCAACGCCGCCCCGATCGCGATCGTGCCGAACGCGGCGCCCGGCAAGCTCAGCCCGACGAGCACGGCCGCCCCCAGCAATGCCGCCAGTCCCGGCGCCAGCAGCCGAGGGTCGGCGTTGCGGGAGACCAGGGACGCCCACTCGTAGAGAACGGCACCGGACGCGACCGCGCAGAGAGCGAGAAAAATCCAGCCGCCCGCATAAGTGATAGCGAGCACAATCGGCGCGAGCACGGCGGCCGAGACCACGCGCAGCGTGAGATTGCCGCTGCCTCCTCCCGGCGAGACAGGGTCGCCGGCGCGGCCGGCGCGATGATCGGGCGTAATCACGATCCGGCCTTCACGATCCGGTATTGGCGACCAATCCGCCGAAGCGGCGTTCGCGGCGGCGGAACTCCATGATCGCCTCTTCCAGCGCGGCGCGGTCGAAATCGGGCCAGTTGACCGGGACGAAAACCAACTCGCTATAGGCCGCCTGCCACAGCAGGAAGTTGGAAAGCCGCTGCTCGCCGCTGGTGCGGATGATCAGGTCCGGATCCGGAATATCGGGCGCGTGGAGAAAGCTGCCGAAGCGGTCCGGCGTTATGTCCTCGGCCGAGAGCCGGCCTTCGGCCACCTCGATGGCAAGCCGCCGCGCGGCGTGCGCGATCTCCTGCCGCCCGCCATAATTGAACGCCACGACCAGGGTGAGGCCGTCGTTACCGCGTGTCAGGTCTTCCGCCTCCTGCAGCAGCAGGCAGATGTCGCGATCGAGATCGTCACGCTCGCCGATGATGCGCACGCGCACATTGCTTTTGTGCAAGTCGGCCAGATCGTTGCGGATGAAGCGGCGCAAGAGACCCATCAGGTCGCGGATTTCCGATGGCGGGCGCGACCAGTTCTCCGAGCTGAAAGAGAAAATGGTCAACACGGAAATGCCGAGATCGGCCGCCGCGCGCACGGTCCGGCGCAAAGCCTCGACCCCGCGCCGATGGCCTTCCACCCGCGGCATGCCGTGGGCGGCCGCCCAGCGCCCGTTGCCATCCATGATGATGGCGACGTGACGAGGCACCTCGAAGGAGTCGCTTGCGGCCGGCAGCGGCTGCGCGGCCTTGCTTCGCGATGTTGCGGCGTCACTCAAACCGTCATGATCTCCTTTTCCTTGCCGGCCAACAGCCGGTCGACCTCGGCGATGGTCGCGTCGGTCGCCTTCTGAACTTCGCCGGCTTGGCGATTATGTTCGTCCTCGCTGATCTTGTGCTCCTTCTCAAGCTTCTTGAGAAGGTCGAGGCCGTCGCGGCGGACGTGGCGTACCGCCACGCGCGCGGCCTCGGTGTATTTGTGGGCGACCTTGACGATTTCCCGCCGCCGCTCTTCGTTGAGCTCGGGAATGCGCAGTTTGACGACCTGCCCTTCGGTCGAGGGAGTCAATCCCAGATTCGCCGCCGAAATCGCCTTCTCGACCGCGTGGATCATCGACCGATCCCAGACGTGGACGTTGAGCAGGCGCGGCTCCGGCGCGCTCACCGTGGCCAGCTGATTGAGCGGCATTTGGCTGCCATAGGCCTCGACGTGCATGTGTTCGAGCAGTGCCGTCGAGGCGCGGCCGGTGCGCAAACCCGCCAGCTCCTGCTTGAGCGAGGCCAACGCGCCCTGCATGCGGCGCTTGAGGTCGTTCATGTCGAATGTCGTGGTTGCCATGGCGCCCTCCGCGATCCAACCGGCCGCCCTCGGCCGCTGCGCGATCTTCAGCCGACGGTGGTGAAGTGACCCTTTCCGCGCACGACGGTCTCGATCGCACCGTGCTCCCGGATCGAAAACACGATGATAGGCATCCGATTCTCCCGGGCAAGCGCGAAGGCCGTCGCATCCATGATTTTCAAGTTGCGGTCGAGCGCCTCCTGATGGTCGAGGCGCTCGTAGCGTTGCGCCGTCGGATCGCGCTTCGGATCGGCAGTATAGACGCCATCGACGTCGGTCGCCTTGAGAACGGCGTCGCACCCCATCTCGGCGGCGCGCAATACCGCCGTGGTGTCGGTGGTGAAGTACGGATTGCCGGTGCCGCCGGCGAAAACGATGATGCGGTCGTCGTCGAGATGCCGCAGCGCGCGCGCCCGCTCATAGGTCTCGCAAACTTGCGGCATGGCCAGCGCCGACATGGTGCGGGCGCTGACCCCGGCACGCTCGATCGCCGTTTCGAGGACCAGCGCGTTCATCACGGTCGCCAGCATCCCCATCGCATCGGCCGTCGGCCGCGACAGCCCCTCCTCGGAGATCTGCGCGCCGCGCAGAATATTGCCGCCGCCAACCACGACGCCGAGGCCGATGCCCAGCTTGTGCACACTGACCAGATCGGCGGCGAAGCGATCGATCGTCGCGCGGTGGATACCGAATTTTTCCGGACCGCTGAGGGCTTCGCCGGAGAGCTTGACGATCAGGCGTCGGTAGTTCGACTTCGCCATCGCAACGTTCCGCCCCTCGCCGCCGCCAACGCGGTGGATTTCAATTCCAGCGGCACATTGGCATGGGACTGAATCACCGGCGGCGCGACTATACGGCTACCGCATTTGCGCGCGAAACCCAACAGCGCGGTGTTATTGCGTGCCGGCCAGAGCCGCAACCTCGCCGCCGAAATCGCCCTCCGGCCGGTCGATGCCTTCGCCCAGCGCAAAGCGCACGAAACCGCCGATCCTGATCGGCGCGCCGGCCTTCGCCTCGCTCTCCTTCAGCGCCTGAGCCACGCTCTTCTTGTCGTCGAAGATGAAGCCCTGATCGAGCAGGCAGACCTCCTTGTAAAAGGTCCGCAGCCCCGACTCGACGATCTTGTCGATGACGTTGGCCGGCTTGCCCTGCGCTTTGAATTTTTCCGCCAAAACGTTCTTCTCACGCTCGATCGTCGCCGCATCGAGCCCGGACGCGTCGATCGCCTGCGGGTTGGCGGAGGCGACGTGCATCGCCACCATGCGGCCGAAGGCCTTGAGCTCGTCGGGATTGCCGGCGGATTCGAGGGCGACGATGACGCCGATGCGGCCCAGGCCGTCGGCGACGGAATTGTGCACGTAGCTGGCAATGATGCCCTTGCCGACGGAGAGCGCGGCGGCGCGGCGCAGCGTCATGTTCTCGCCGACCTTGGCGATCGTCTCGGTGATGGCGTCGGCGACGGTGCGGTCGCCGACGCGCGCGGCGAGGATCTTGTCGACCTCGGCCCCGGCGTCGAGGGCGACCGACGCGATCATCTTCACCAGGCCCTGAAAGAGGTCGTTGCGCGCCACGAAGTCGGTTTCGGAATTGACCTCGACGACAATGCCCTTGCTCGGGGTGAGCGCGACGCCGATGAGACCTTCCGCGGCGATCCGGCCCGCCTTCTTGGCGGCCTTGGCCAAACCCTTCTTGCGCAGCCAGTCGACCGCGGTCTCGAGATCGCCGCCGCTCTCGCCGAGCGCCGCCTTGCAATCCATCATGCCCGCGCCGGTCTTGTCGCGGAGCTCTTTCACCATGCTCGCGGTGATGTTCGTCGCCATTTCAGTTAGTCCTTGTCCCATCGTCATTCCGGGGCCGAACGAAGCCGCGCCCCGGAATGACGGCCTTGCGAGGCCGTCACTCGGCTTCGGTGGCCATCTGTTCCTTCGCCCGCGCGATCCAGCCTTCGATCCGGCCGGGAAGCCCGATCTCCTCGCCGATCTTGTGCGCGGCAACCGGCGACAATTCGGCGATCTGCCAGACGTGGAAGATGCCGAGGTCGTTGAGTTGCTTTTCTATGGCCGGCGAGGCGCCGGGGAATTTTTTGAGATCGTCGGCCACGCCGCGCGGTCCGGACAGCGGCTGGAAGCCGAGCTTGTCGGTTTCGGCCGGCAATTCCTCGGCCACCTCCGGCTCGACCAGGCCGCCCAGGTCGATGCGTTCGCCCTGCGCCCGCGAAATGCCGTCGATCACCGCCTTGGCGACCAGATCGCAGTACAGCGTGATGGCGCGGCTGGCGTCGTCGTTGCCGGGCACGACATGGGTGATGCCGTTCGGGTCGCAATTGGTGTCGACGATGGCGGCGACGGGAACGCCGAGGCGGCGCGCCTCCTTGATGGCGATGTCTTCCTTGTTGGTATCGATCACGAACAGGAGGTCGGGCAGCCCGCCCATGTCCTTGATGCCGCCGAGCGCGCGATCGAGCTTGTCGCGCTCGCGCTGCAGCGTCAGCCGCTCTTTCTTAGTGTACCCCTGCGCCTCGTTGGAGGCGAGCATCTCGTCGAGCGTGCGCAGCCGCTTGATCGAGTTGGAAACGGTTTTCCAATTGGTCATCGTGCCGCCGAGCCAGCGCGAATTGACGTAGTATTGCGCGCACCGCTTGGCCGCCTCGGCGATGGCGTCCTGCGCCTGCCGCTTGGTGCCGACGAACAGCACGCGTCCGCCGCGCGCCACGGTATCGCTGACCGCCTGCAGCGCCTGATGCAGCATCGGCACCGTCTGCGTCAGGTCGATGATGTGAATGTTGTTGCGGGTGCCGAAGATGTACTCCGCCATCTTCGGATTCCAGCGGTGGGATTGATGACCGAAATGAACGCCAGCTTCCAAAAGCTGGCGCATGCTGAAGTCGGGCAGCGCCATGTCATTCTCCGGTTGATCCGCCGCGGACCGATGAGCCCGAACCTTATGGCCGGGCACCGGACGGCTTTTGACGGCCAAGGTCCGCGTGTGAAGTTGCCGGGCTTATATAGGGAGGCTCGCCCGGGCGCAACAAGTCAGAGCGTCTCCACCGTCACCACGCCGGAAACGGCCTTGATGGCGCCGGCGATCTGCGGGGAAATCCTGAAACGGCCGGGCAGCTTGACCTCGACCTCATTGCCGTTGCCGAGGAGGAGCACCACCGAGACCTCGCCGTCGCCGTGATCGGCCCCGTTGCGGGCTGCGCCGAGCTTGATCGGCTCGAGCCGCCGCGCCACCCCTTCCAGCGGCAGGCCGTCGCGCAGGAACACGCGCAAGCCCTTCTGCGTCCTTGCCGCCGCCTGGTCGAGCGGCTCGACCGACTGGATGCGGGCGCGGACCTCGTCGCCCTGCACCTCGGCGGTCAGCGACAACAGCACCGCGGTCCCCGGCTCGAGCAGGTCGCGATACTGCGCCAAGCCCTCGGCGAACAGCACCGCCTCGTAATGGCCGCTGGGATCGGACAGACCGATGATGCCCATTTTGGTGCCGTTCTTGGTGCGCCGTTCGGTGCGCGACACCACCGTGCCGGCGACGCGGCCGGCGCCGGCGCCGGCCTTCACCGCGCGGGCGAATTCCAACCACGACTGCACGCGCAGCCGTTTCAGCGCGGCGGCATAATCGTCGAGCGGATGACCGCTGAGGAAAAAGCCGACCGCCTCGTATTCGCGCTGCAGCCGTTCCGCCGGCAGCCACGGCTCGACCGCCGGCAGCGCCAACGGCTCGGGCGCCGCGGCGCCCCCGAACAGCTCCGATTGGCCGATGGCGGCGTCCTGGTGCGCGCGTTGCGCGGTGGCGAGGATGGCGTCGACGGCGGCGAAGGCGCGGGCGCGGTTCGCCTCGATCGCATCGAAGGCGCCGGCGGCGACCAGGCTTTCCAGCACGCGCTTGTTCATGGCGCGTGGATTGATGCGGCGGGCAAAGTCGGCGAGGTCGGTGAAAGGCCGCTCGCCGCGCGCCGCCAGAATGCTTTCGATGGCCTGCGGGCCGACGCCGCGCAGCGCCGCCAGCGCATAGTGGATGGTGTTGCCGGCCACGTCGAAGGTGACGCCGGAGCGGTTGATCGAGGGCGGCTCAACCTTGATGCCGAGCCGCTGAGCCTCGTCGCGGAATTCGGCGAGCTTGTCGGTATTGCCCATGTCGAGCGTCATCGAGGCGGCCAAAAACTCGACCGGGTAATTGGCCTTCATGTAAGCGGTCTGATAGGCGACCAGCGCGTAGGCGGCGGCGTGGCTTTTGTTGAAGCCGTAATCGGCAAAGCGGGCGAGCAATTCGAAGATCGCCTCGGCCTGCGCCGGATCGACCCCGCCCTTGACGCTGCCGGACACGAAATCTTTGCGCTGCGCCTCCATCTCCCTGCGGATCTTCTTGCCCATGGCGCGGCGCAATTGGTCGGCTTGCGCCAGCGAATAACCGGCCAGCACCTGTGCGATCTGCATCACCTGTTCCTGATAGATGATGACGCCGTAGGTCTCGCGCAGGATCGGCTCGAGCTTCGGGTGGATGAAATCCGGCAGCTCGGCGCCGTGCTTGCGCGCGCAATAGGTCGGGATGTTCGCTATCGGGCCCGGCCGATAGAGCGCGACCAGTGCGATGATGTCTTCGAAGCGGTCCGGGCGCATGTCGAGCAGCGCGCGGCGCATGCCCGCGCTTTCCACCTGGAACACGCCGACCGTCTCGCCACGCGCCAGCATGTCGTAAGATTTGGTATCGTCGAGCGGCAGGTTGGAGAGATCGAGATCGAAGCCGCGCCGGCGCACCAGCTTGGCGGCGAGATCGAGCACGGTGAGCGTTTTCAAGCCGAGGAAGTCGAACTTCACCAGTCCCGCCGGCTCGACCCATTTCATGTTGAACTGGGTCACCGGCATGAGCGATTTCGGATCGCGGTACAGCGGCACCAGTTCGGTCAGCGGCCGGTCGCCGATGACAATGCCGGCCGCATGCGTCGAGGCGTGGCGGGTGAGGCCTTCGAGCTTTTGCGCGATGTCGAAGGCACGCCGCACCACCGGATCGCGGTCGCGTTCGGCCTGCAGCCGCGGCTCGCCGTCGATGGCGCTTTTCAGCGAGATCGGGTTGGTCGGGTTTTGCGGCACCAGCTTGCACAGCCGATCGACCTGGCCGTAGGGCATTTGCAGCACGCGGCCGACATCGCGCAGCACGCCGCGCGCCTGCAAGGTGCCGAAGGTGATGATCTGCGCCACATGATCGCGGCCGTACTTCTCCTGCACGTAGCGGATCACCTCGTCGCGGCGCTCCTGGCAGAAGTCGATGTCGAAGTCCGGCATCGAGATGCGCTCCGGATTGAGGAAGCGCTCGAACAAGAGCCCGAAGCGGATCGGATCGAGATCGGTGATGGTGAGCGCATAGGCGACCAGCGAGCCGGCGCCGGAGCCGCGGCCCGGCCCGACCGGGATGCCTTGCGCTTTCGCCCATTGGATGAAATCGGCAACGATGAGGAAGTAGCCGGCATATTTCATGCTGGCGATGACGCCGAGCTCGAAGGAAAGCCGCTCGCGGTAATCCTCGGCGGTGTGGCCGGGCGCCAGCGGATAGCGGGCGAGCCGGCGCTCGAGGCTGGCAAAAGCCGCGCGGCGAAGCTCTTCGGCTTCCTTGGCCTCGTGCGCCTTCTTGGCTTCTTTGGTTTCCCGCGCGCCCGCCGCCTCGCCCTGCCCCGGCCCGGTGGAGAAGCGCGGCAGGATCGGCGCCAGCGTGCGCGGGCGGAAGGCGCAGCGTTCGGCGATCTCGACGGTCGCCGCCAGCGCCTCCGGCAGATCGGCGAACAACGCAGCCATTTCGGCGCGGCTCTTGAAGCGGTGCTCGGGCGTGAGCTGGCGGCGCTCGCCGTCGGCCAACAACCGGCCCTCGGCGATGCACAGCAGCGCGTCGTGCGCCTCGTAGTCCTCGCGGGTGGCGAAGAACGGCTCGTTGGTCGCGACAAGCGCAATGCCGCGCGCATAGGCAAGCTCGATCAAGGCCGGCTCCGCCGCCCGCTCGGCCGCCATGCCGTGGCGCTGCAATTCGATATAGAGCCGATCGCCGAACAAGCCCTGCAACGCTTCGCAGCGCGCTAGCGCCAGCGCGCTCTGGCCGCCGCCGATGGCGGCATCGAGCGGGCCGTTGGGACCACCCGAGAGCGCGATCAGTCCGCCCGCCTCCTCGGCGAGCCAGGCAAGCTTGATGTGCGGGCGATCGGTCGGCGCGGTGTCGAGATAGGCGCGCGAGCAAAGCCGCAGCAGGCTGCGATAGCCGTTTTCGCGCGCGGCCAGCAGCACAATGCGCGGCCAGCTCTCGCCCACGGCCCCGCCGCGGTTGTCCTGGTCGGCGAAGTCGACGCCGAGCGCGCAGCCGATGATCGGCTGGATGCCGGCGCCCGCCATCTTTTCGGAGAATTCCAGCGCGCCGAACATGTTGTCGGTGTCGGTCAACGCCAGCGCCGGCTGGCGGTCTTTTTTGGCGAGCTCCGCCAGGCGCGCGATGGTCAGCGCGCCCTCAAGCAGCGAATAGGACGAATGAACGTGCAAATGCACGAAGCCGGGGTCGGTCGCGGCGGCAGGCATATCGATAGATACTCGCGGCTGGCGATTCTGCGAGGGGCGAGCATGCGGGATCGCGAGCGCTAAAGTCCATCGCGGCGGCGCGCTCCTTCACCGCGGCGCACAGAAAGTTCATGCCCGCGCCTAGCCGTTCGCGGCGGCATCGCTTGTCGCGGGCATCCACGTCTCGCTCGCCGCGCAAAAGGAAGCCGTGGATGGCCGGAAGAAGTCCGGCCATGACGGCATGAGGGGTGCTTAGACGACTCCAAGCACCTGGGCCCAGATCGCAACCATTGCCAGGAACAAGGCGACGGACGCGAGCGCTAAAGCCTCCTCGGCAACGGCGCGAACCATGGTCTTTCTCCCCTTCGTGTAGAACGTAAAGGGAACATAGTTCACTTATTGTTCTGGAGTCAAGGGAGCGTTTCAGCAGGTGCTGTCCGGCAACTATGTGGAGCGCAGCTTGACGGCGTCACGGCTCCTTATCCACCTGCGTGGAGTTGGCAGTTATCCAATCCACAGCCTCATCTTTGCTGGCAAAACCATCAATCCGGCGTTCGTGGCCCTGGTGATACCTGATGATCACATGCCAGCCGGCACCCACCTTGTCCGGAAAGGGCTCCATGACCGGCTTTTCTTCCGAATCCGTCATGCACGCAGCATGCGCCCGTCGCCGGCAGGTTTCCAGCGCCGCCGGGCGACTTCAGCGTTTGATGAAGCCGAACGAAATCGCCTCAGTCGCGCAAGAGCAACCAACGCATTCCTCAATTCATCAAGTGCGGGCCGGGCGCCGTTTTTTGCTGTCGCCCTTTTTGGCTTTGTCTTCCTTCCTCACTCTGCGCTCGTGATCCTCAAGATGCTTGAGCGCACTAGCATACGATTGCAGTGATCGTTCAGCATTGAGCGCCGGCTGGCCTGAAGCCTTGAGTGTCACAATTAGTTCACGCAGGTCGGCAACGATCCGCCTTGCTTCAGCCGCCCGGTGCGCAGCCACAATAAGTTTGGGTTTTTTTCGCGGCATTGCTCTTTAGCTATGGCGACCAGCCCGCCGACAACACCTTTCGACTGCCCCGACTGCGGCGCCCAGTACAAACTCGTTCGCGTCGATGCGGCAGCGGCGCCCGGAGAGCGCCAAATTACCTGCCGGAACTGCGGCGCTCCGCTGCAGGGCCGCGAAGGCCGCTTCATCCTTAAATACTTCCTCGTGAAACGACCCAAAAGTCCAGGCGACTAACGTCACGCGGTTGTCATGGCCGCTCATCAAACTGCCGGGCGCGAACGCGCGAACAGCACCTGTGTGCCCCCTGGCCTAACCCCCAGCGGCCACCAAAGAGCCTCCGCCTCCCCCGGTGCGAGGCTCTTTCCCTTTTTAAGGCGCCTCAGTTGCACCTAGGCATCATCACCGCGTCAAATGTCATTTCATCTCCGATCGGCTCAGGCTTCGACCGACAATCGCCTTGACGCCGCAGCCGGCGCAATAAATCTCCTGGCCAGGGTCGATCTTGAAACCATCCGACACGCCTTTGAGGATCGTTTCCAAATCTCCGCGCTCGCTTTCTTCCCATGTTGCCGAGCCGTTGAGCGCGCACTGCGGGCACGTCACCGGCGTCACGAACCGCTCGCGTTTCGTCATGACTGGCTCCCCGCCCGATCTATGCCGGCCGCTAATCTTGCAAATGCGATCCGTCGCCCAGCCGCCATCGCCCGCGAACTTTCAGCATTTGTCGACCAACGCGCAACCCCTACAGCTAATCGTCGATCACGACTTTATTCTGCAACCCGTTGATGTATCGAAGCTTGCCGCCCTGAGGCAGGTAACGTCTCCGTAAGGTTTTCAACGTATATGACAAATATACAGGGAGGATGTTGCCGGGACACTGCATGCATTTCATCAGCAAGTTTCTGAAAGATGAGAGCGGCGCCACGGCGATCGAGTACAGCCTGATCGCGGCGGGCATTGCGCTCGCCGTTATCACGGTCGTGAACCGGCTCGGCACTGCGATCCACAACAGCTTTTCTACGATCTCGACGAACTTGAATTAGATCCGGCGGCGTTTGCAGAAACGCTCAGGCATCCTCGGGCCGATGAACGAGCTTGAAGGTCGGGACGTCGGTGGAGTCCCATCTCGACATAATTTGCCCGCAGACGACGCATTTCGCGACATTGCTGTCGGGGCTGGTCACCCGCGTATGGGTCACCGCATAAAGCGCCCCGCAATGCGGGCAGAAGAAAGTCCGACCTTCCGGGACCGCTCCAGTGAGAGGCATGGCGGCGCCTCCTTAGGTGGAACCCCAGCACTATGCGCCCGAAAGAACATAAATTCCAGGAGCACCGGAGGCGGCCTGTTCAACCGGACCGGCTCGGGCGCGGACGCGGCCTTACCGGTGGCCCTTGATGGACGCGTGCTGCCGCTTGAGCTCTTCCATGCGCTCGAAGCCGGCGAGCAAGGCCTCGTGCTCGGAGGCAAAGGATTCGCCCGAGCTCTCGCGCGGGTCGTCTTCCTCGTAGATCCAGTACACCCAGCCGCCGTGGTCGCGGCGTCGCGCCTCGCAGCGGAATGAAAGCTCCTCATCCATGCCTTAAACTATGGCACGGCATGGCGCGCCAATCCATGGCTGCCCTATCTCCCTGCCAAGATGGCCCCACTCATTTCGCGTAGCCCTGCGATCGCAGCCAATCGATGCGGCGGCTTCCTTGCAGCCACTCATCCGCTTCAGCTTTGCTCTTTAACCCCTTGATGGTGCGAATATCGGCACCCGGATAATGGGCTTCGATCTGCCAGTCGTCCTCGGCGACACGCTTGTACTTGAAAGTAACCCGCGGTTTGCTCATGCGACCACTATGCGCCCTTCGCCGGGCTCTGCATACCGCTTTAACTCAAATGCTCCCGACGGCGTGCACCAAGCGCGCGCCTTGTCCGTAGAAACAGCGACCAACGGAGATGAAAGCGTCGCCGCCGGTTCCGGAATCGGGCAGAATGCCGGCGTTGTCGCCGTACCGTAGCGTTCGTGTTTTGGCTTGCCGCTATCACCACCGGACAGGAGCATCTGATGCGAAAAATTAACCTGACTTTGGCAGCAGCTTTATTCGTGCTGGGATCGATCGCGGTCGCCAGCGCGCAAACCCAGCAACCCGGAGCTGCCAGCCTCCGCGGCCAGTCGCAGAACGCGACGATCATCCACAAGGCGGCCTGCGGCGGCGTATGGGGTCGCCACTGCCGGCCCGGAAGGCACTGGGTTTGCGGTCCCAATCACTGCTGGTGCGCTCCCTGTTGACCGCCGCACCAAAGCACGAAAGCGAGACCGCGCGCGGACGGCGGCCCTAACCGCTCACGCTAGCTCCACCACCACGCCGTCGCGGATGGTGACGCGGCGATCCATCTGCGCGGCGATGTCGAGGTTGTGCGTGGCGACGATGGCGGCAAGGCCTGAGGCGCGCACCAATTGACCGAGCGCCGCGAACACCCGCTCGGCGGTGCGCACGTCGAGATTGCCGGTCGGCTCGTCGGCCAACAGAATGCGCGGCGCGTTGGCGACCGCGCGCGCGATGGCGACGCGCTGCTGCTCGCCGCCGGACAGCTCCGCCGGCCGGTGCGTCAGCCGCTCCTTGAGGCCGAGATAGCTCAACAGCTCGGTGGCGCGCAACCGCGCCTCCCGGGCGCCGAGGCCGCGGATCATCTGCGGCAGCATCACGTTCTCCAACGCCGAGAACTCCGGCAGCAGATGATGAAACTGATAGACGAAGCCGATATCGGCCCGCCGGATGCGGGTACGCTGGATGTCGGTCATGTGCGAGGTGGCGACCGCGTCGATATAGACTTCGCCGCCGTCGGCGTGTTCGAGGAGGCCGGCGATGTGCAGCAGCGTCGATTTGCCGGCGCCCGACGGCGCCACCAGCGCCACCG
Source organism: Xanthobacteraceae bacterium (assembly GCA_049284935.1). Lineage (GTDB taxonomy): Bacteria > Pseudomonadota > Alphaproteobacteria > Rhizobiales > Xanthobacteraceae > BOG-931. The sequence goes on along the minus strand of JBAPYW010000094.1, from coordinate 35,133 downwards.
ACTGGCCGGCCCATACCGCAAGCTCGGCGCCCTTGAGAATGTCGAGCGTGGCATCGCCCTGGCGAAAACGCCGGGTGATCTGATGCAGGAACAGGATCGGGCGTTCTTCGTCGTCGGCGGTGGACGTTGCTGGCTCGGTTATCGTGGTGGTCTCGTCCATCGCGTGCGATCACTCGTAGCGCAAGGCTTCGACCGGATCGAGCCGCGCCGCGCGCCACGACGGATAGAGCGTCGCCAACAGCGATAGCCCGAGCGCCATGACCACGACCGCCGTGGTTTCGCCGACGTTCATGTCGGCCGGCAGCCGCGACAGGAAATAAAGCTCTGGCGAGAACAGCTCGGTATTGGTGAGCCACGACAGGAAGTGCCGGATCGACTCGATATTGAGGCAGATCACCGTGCCGAGCAGGAAGCCGACCACGGTGCCGACCACGCCGATCGAGGCGCCGGTGATGAGAAAGATGCGCATGATGGCGCCTTGCGTCGCGCCCATGGTGCGCAGAATGGCGATGTCGCTGCCCTTGTCCTTCACCAGCATGATCAGGCCGGAGACGATATTAAGCGCCGCCACCAGCACGATCAATGTCAGGATCAGGAACATCACGTTGCGCTCGACCTGCAGCGCATTGAAGAACGTAGCGTTGCGCTGGCGCCAGTCGATCATGTAGATCGGCCGCGCCGCGGCGTCGGTGACGAGCTTGCGGTAGCGGTCGATCCGGTCGGGATCGTCGGTATAGACCTCGATCGCGGTCACGTCGCCGGCGCGATTGAAATAGGCCTGCGCCTCGGTGAGCGGCATAAACACGAAGGCGGCGTCGTATTCCGACATGCCGATCTCGAACACGGCGGCGATCTTGTAGGCTTTTATGCGCGGCGTCGTACCCATCGGGGTCACCGCGCCGCGCGGCGCCACCAGCGTGAGATTGTCGCCGGCGCGCACCGAGAGTTGCTCGGCGAGCCGGCTGCCGACGGCGATGCCCTGCCCTTCGTCGAAGCCGTCGAGCGTGCCCTGTTTGATGTTCTTGGCGATCGAGGACAGCCTGGCGAGATCGCCGGCGCGGATGCCGCGCACCAAGACGCCGGAGGCGTTGAACGGCGACGACGCCAGGGCCTGCCCCTCCACGATCGGCGCCGCGAGACGGATGCCGGGGACCTTGGAAATCCGGTCAGCCAGCGCCTGCCAATCGGTCAGCGGCGACTCCAGCGGCTGGATCAAGAGATGGCCGTTGAGGCCGAGGATCTTTTGCAACAGCTCCTGGCGAAAACCGTTCATCACCGCCATGACGATGATCAAGGTGGCGACACCGAGCATGATGCCGACAAAGGAGAACCCGGCGATGACCGAGATGAATCCCTCTTTGCGCCGCGCACGCAGGTAGCGCAGCGACAACATCCACTCGAAAGGCGCGAAAGGATGGGTGCCGGTCGGCTCTTGCATTAAGTCTTTTCCCCGCGGACCACCGAGTTTCACATGATTCTGGCTTAATCAAGCCGCCAAATCGCAGGGCACGCCGGGCACGCGCACAGCTTCATGCGCCCAGCCGTTGCATTCGCCTAGCCGTTCAAGACGCCGAGCCGGGCCAGCGCGTCCGCGGGGCTCATCAGTTCCCGCGATGCGTCAGAACGGCGCTTGAGCTCGACCTTGCCTTCGGCAAGCCCCCGCGGCCCGACCAGGATCTGCCAGGGAATACCGATCAAATCGGCGGTGGCGAATTTCGAGCCAGGACGCTCGTCGAGATCGTGATAGAGCACGTCGACCCCCTTGGCGGCGAGCGCGGCATAGAGCCGCTCGCAGGCCTGGTCGGTTTCGCTGGCGCCCTGTTTGAGGTTGAGGATCGCCACCGTGAACGGCGCCACGGCTTCCGGCCACTTGATCCCGGCCTCGTCATGAAAGACCTCGATCAAGGCGGCGACCAGCCTAGTCGGCCCGATGCCGTAGGACCCCATATGCACCGGCCGCTCGACGCCGTCGGGGCCGGCCACCACGGCCTTCATCGGCTCGGAATATTTGGTGCCGAAATAGAACACCTGGCCGACCTCGATGCCGCGCGCCGAGATGCGCTTGTCCGGCGGAAGCTGAGCAAAAGCGGCGGCATCGTGCTTCTCCGAAGTCGCCGCATAGAGCGCCGTCCACTTGTCGACCATGGCCTGCAAGCCGGCAACGTCGTCGAAATTCACGTCCGCTCCGGGCACCGTGAAATCGAGGTAGTCGCGGTGGCAGAACACCTCGCTCTCGCCGGTGTCGGCGAGCACGATGAACTCGTGCGAGAGATTGCCGCCGATGGGTCCGCTCTCCGCCACCATTGGGATCGACTGCAACCCCATCCGCGCGAAGGTGCGCAGGTAGGCGACGAACATCCGGTTGTAGGCGTGCTTGGCGCCGGCAAAATCCGCGTCGAACGAATAGGCGTCCTTCATCAGGAACTCGCGCCCGCGCATCAGGCCGAAGCGCGGCCGCACCTCGTCGCGGAACTTCCATTGCAGGTGGTAGAGATTGAGCGGCAGATCCTTGTACGACCGGACATAGGCGCGAAAGATCTCGGTGATCATTTCCTCGTTGGTCGGCCCGTACAGCATCTCCCGCTCGTGACGGTCCTTGATGCGCAGCATTTCCTTGCCGTAGGCCTCGTAACGGCCGCTCTCCCGCCAGAGCTCGGCCGACTGGATGGTCGGCATCAAGAGCTCGATCGCGCCGGAACGATCCTGCTCCTCGCGGACGATCCGGCACACCTTGTTGAGGACGCGCAGCCCCAGCGGCAGGAAGGCGTAGATGCCGGCTGCCTCCTGACGGATCATGCCGGCGCGCAGCATCAAGCGGTGGGAGACGATCTCCGCTTCCTTCGGCGTTTCACGCAGGATCGGCAGGAAATAACGGGAAAGGCGCATGAAAACTCGTCGGCGGGGGTCATGGTGGGGGCCCGGGCGCGGTACCGCGGGCCGTTCGTGCGAGTGGGCTTCGGAATCGTGCCGCGGGGGAGTGAATCCGCAATGGCGCGGGAAATACAAGGGGGCGGTTCCTTGGACGCGCCATCCCCGTGGCTAGCGAGGAGTTAAATTTTCCCGGGGAAGCGTCGGCGCTAAATTTTTTTGTCATCGGCTGGCGGTAAGATGATGACAATGGATCGAAGATCGAGTACCAACGGTTGGCGTGATCCCGGTAATGCAAGCCTGGTGTTGACGTCCGGGAAGACGGTCCAGGTCTTGGGAGGATGGTTCCAAAAGGCGCGAAATAAACGCTGCCGCCGTGCCGACAAGCCTACAAAAGCGAGCCAACGGCGCGGCTCAAGGATCAAATGAGGATATTATGGCAGGGCTTTGGCCCTGCTATTTTTTTTGCCTGAGCTTCCTAGCCGTTCCGTGTGCCCGTTACCTCGGTCACCGCATGCCGAAGGGTCGAACCAGGCCTTCGAGGCTGACCAAACGATCGACGTAGACCACGTAACAGACGGCAAAGATCGCGACTGAAACCAGCGTGGTCCACAGCAATTTGCGTCCAAGGTTGGGGATCGCCGGCGCGCCGGGGTCGGTGCCGGGGACGATTTCGCCTCCCTCATGCTGGCTGCGGATGCCCCACGGCAGCACCGCGAACAGCACCACCCACCAGATCAGAAAAAAGATCGCCACCGCGGTGGTAATGGGCATCTCAGCGCTCTTTAGCGGAGCATGATCTTTTCGGAAAACCGGTGTCCACTTTTCCGGATCATGCTTTTCAGCGGAGCACGATCTTTTCGGAAAACCGGTGTCCACTTTTCCGGATCATGCTCTAGCCCTGTTCCAGTTCGACGAGCGTGCCAAAGAAATCCTTCGGATGCAGAAACAGCACCGGCTTGCCGTGTGCACCGGTCTTCGGTTCGCCGTCGCCGAGCACGCGCGCTCCCGCCGCCTTGAGCGTGTCGCGGGCGGCGCGGATATCGTCGACCTCGTAGCAGACGTGGTGCATGCCGCCGTCGGGGTTGCGTTCGAGGAATTTGGCGATCGGCGAACCCTCGCCGAGCGGCTCGAGCAGCTCGATCTTGGTGTTCGGCAGGGTGATGAAAACGGTGGTCACGCCGTGCGCCGGCTGCGGCTCCGCGGCCGATACCTGCGCGCCGAGGACGTCCCGATAGATGGCAGCCGCCTTGCCGATGTCGCGAACCGCGATCGCCACGTGATTGAGCCTACCGATCATTGTCTCGTTCTCCCACTCCCCGTTTCCGTTCCCGGCAGATGGTCATTGCCGGCCGAATTTCGCCTTCAGTTGATCCCTGATGGGCGCGAGAATGCTGGTCTTCTGCTTCTCGGCCCCGGCCAGTATGTCCTGCACAATGTCCCGAGGCGAGCGCCCGCTCCAGCCGGCATCGCGAAAATAAATGTTCGCAGCATTGCCGACTACATAGCTGCTCCAGGCGGCGGCGAGGCCCTGCGGCACCGCGGTCAGCACCGTGCTGGTGCCGAAGGTCACCGTGCGCAACAGGTCGGCGGCGACATGCATGCCGTATTCGGCCGCCGCCATCAGGCCCCAGGCGCGCAGAATCTCCAGCACCATGTTTTGCGCGTTCTTGAGCGAAAAGTCGGTGCCGTAGATGGCGCCGATACGCTGGACCATCAGCGCGTCGGTGGCGATGCCGGCGAGAATGTCGAACACCGGGACCGGATTGGCGCCGACCACGATCGCCTTGCCGAACATGAAATAGTTGATCAGGCGCGCCACTTCCTTGCCGCGTACTTTCCGCTTCAATTCCCCGGTGCGATCGCTGACGTCGGACGCGAACAGGCTGGCATTGAGCGCGATGATCGCCTTGCCCTCGCGGTCGAGGACTTCGAGCATGCGCGCCTCGAGCGCCTCGATCTTCGGCTTCGGCTGGAAGCTGATGATTTTAATGGTGCCGTCGGCCTTGTGGATTTCCCGCTCGCTCTCCTTCGGCGCCGCGGCGGCGAACACGATGTCGGCGGCGCCGATGCGGTGGCCGACCTTCCGCAGGATCGACTCCGAAATCTCCCTGATCTGGGCGGGGCCATAGAGATCGGCCTTGTTGACGACAAGGAGCATCGGCTTGTGCAGATCGCAGAGCTGTTTGAGCGCCTCGACCTCGACGCGATTGAGGTCGCCGTCGGCCACGAACAGGACGAGGTCGGTGTAACGCACGGTTTCTTCGGCAAGCTTGCCGCGCAGTTCGCCGGCCGCCTCGTTGATACCCGGCGTATCGACCAGGACAAGCTTGGTGTTCTTGAACCCGGTCTTGGCCACCTTGTCGGTCGAGCCGTGCTCCGCCGAGACCGCAAAGATCGTCTCGCCGGCCAAGGCGTTGAGCAGCGCGCTCTTGCCGGAACCGACTTCGCCGAAGGCGGCAATTTCGATACGACCGTTTTCGAGCTTCGAGGTGAATTCCTCGATCTCGTGCATTTCCTGCTCGATGGTCGCGCGCTCCTCGGAACGCAACCGCGCGTCGCCGGAAAGCTTGCGCAGCGCTTCGATCGTATCGGGCAACAGCGACTGATCTTGCATGAGAATTCAGGCCTTCGCCGATAATTCGGCTTCAAATCGCAGCGCCCGTCCCGGAGCGGAAGCAAAAACGCGGCTCAAGAGGTTGGTGAGCCCGCGCAGGTCGCTCGACGGCCGGCGCAGCTCGACGCGCACGGCGCCGCGCGCGTCCTCGATCTGCCGCTCGACCGGGCTCGGCGCCGCGGCGACCGACACCACATCGCCGGGCGCGAAATGACCCGGCATCTTGGCGCGCATCGACACCAGGATGGTGTCGCGATCGGCCGCATTGAACTGGTCGGCCTTGTTGAGGACGAGGTAAAGCGGCTTGCCGCCGGTCATGAGCCGCTTGATGGCGGCGACTTCCGGCGCGCGCAAATCCTGATCGACCACGAACACCACTCCGTCCGTCGCCGCGGCGCCCGTCACAAGCGCCGCAAGATGCCGGTCGTCGCCGTCGATCGGCCCGGCATCGACCAGGCGCACGATGTCGGTCGCCTCGGCTGCCGCGCTGCTGGTCGTCTGCACCAGGGCGGCGATGAGATCGGTCTTGCCCGCATAAGCGGGACCGGTGACGGTCAACGTCGCGCGCGCCGGCGGTCTGGATGGCGTCGGCTCGGGCGGGGGCGCCGTGGCCGGCACGAGGCGCGCTGCGGCCTTGGATTTCGATTCCAGTTGCCGGTTTCCCCGCTCCCAAGCGTTGGCGATGTCTTCCGCGCGCCGGCTCACGATTTCCTGCGGCAACGCGACCTCCGGCTCCGGCCGCGGCGGTGGGAGCTTCGGGGCCGGCGACAGCCGGCGCAGCTGCAGCCAGCCGACCGTCCCCACCCCGATAAAGAAACAGAGCAGAAACAAGCCGTAAACAGCGGCAATGTAAGGGTTCTTTAATGCGTCGAACGTCAGCGCAATGTTCGATAACAGCCACACCCCGAAGAACAGGACGGCAGCCGCAATGACGGCCGCGACGAGGCGGATCAGCAGGTCGGGCTTGCCGGCGAGCAGTAAGAGGGGCGCGAACCACTTGAACATTCTGCGCGTCCAATCCCCGATTTCGTAAGACCGTGAATATGATGGCGCCGGGGCAAGGCGACCAGGGGCTACACGCAAAGCACGTGGACGTGGCAGATCGGCTTCTTGTTCCAGCGTTCGGCGATGGCTGAGCGCACCGCGCGCCGCACCGCCTCGGCGACCGCATCGGGGTCGCGCCGGCGCGGCCGCGGCATGGACGCGAAGGCCTCTTCGACAGCGGTCCGCACGATCTGGCCCATGGGCTCGCCGGCCGCATCGAGTTCCGGAATGCCGATCAGCTCGATTTCCGGGTCGGCAGCCAGCGCGCCCTGCTCGCTCAGCGCCAGCGCGACGGTGGCGATGCCGGCAAAGCTCAGCCGCCGGCGCGACGCCACGGTGCGCGCGTCGGCGGCGACCAAGATGGAACCGTCCTTATAAAGCCTTCCCGAGGGGACTTCGTCGACGATGGCCGCCGGTCCGGGCGCGAGACGGACCAGATCGCCGTTGCGGCAGACCAGCACCTCGGGAACGCCGGCCTTGCGTGCCAGCGCGGCGTGCTCGGCAAGATGCAGCGCTTCGCCATGGGCCGGAATGAGGATTTTCGGCCGCACCCAGCCGATCAAATCGATGAGCTCGGCGCGCCGAGGGTGCCCGGAGACATGAACCAGATGATTTTGATCGGTGATGACCTCGACGCCCTGCGTCACCAGACCGTTGATCACCCGCGCCACCGCCTTCTCGTTGCCGGGGATGGTGCGCGCGGAAAAGATCACGCGGTCGCCCCGTCCGAGCGTGACCTCCGGATGCTCGTCCTCGGCGATGCGGGCGAGCGCGGCGCGCGGCTCGCCCTGGCTGCCGGTGCATAGAGCCAAGACCTTGTCGGGCGGCAGATAGCCGTAGCTCTCGACGCCGCGAAAGTCCTGCACGCCGTCGAGATAGCCGGTCTCGCGCGCAACCTGCACCACCCGCTCCATGGCCCGGCCGACCAGGACGACCTCGCGCCCGACGGCGCGCGCGGCGTCGGCGACGGCGCGAATGCGTCCGACATGAGAGGCAAACGTCGTCACCGCGACGCGCCCCGGCGCGGTGCGAATGAGCTCGGCGAGGCTTTTTGCCACTTCGGATTCGGAGGGCGAGCGGCCGTCGCGGACCGCATTGGTGGAATCGCCAATGAGCGCCAGCACGCCCTCCTGGCCGAGCGCACGGAGCTTGGCTTCGTCGGTTGGCGCGCCAAGGAGCGGTGTCGGATCGATCTTCCAGTCGCCGGTATGCACCACGGTCCCGAGCGCGGTGCGGATCGCGAGTGCATTGGATTCGGGGATCGAATGCGCGACGTTGATCAACTCGACCGCGAACGGGCCGAGCGCCAGCCGGCCGCCGAGCGGCACGAGATTGATCGGGATTTTCGGCGCGCCGGGCTCGAACAGGCGGCGGGCCTCGAACAGCGCGGCCGTGAACGGTGTGGCGTAGAGCGGCACATTGAGGCGCGGCCACAAGTCGATGAGCGCGCCCATATGGTCCTCGTGGCCGTGGGTGAGGACGAGCCCGACGATGTTGCGCCGTTCCTCGATCAGAAAACGGATGTCCGGCAGGATGAGATCGACGCCGGGCAAATGCTCTTCGGCCGCGAAGGACACCCCGCAATCGACGACGAGCCATTTGCGCCGCGGGCCATCGCCGACGCCGTAGATCGAGAGATTCATCCCGATTTCGCCGACGCCGCCGAGCGGCGCGAATACGAGCTCGCTAGCCATCAGTCGACGTACCCCGCGGTCGGCGGCCGGATGGGAGGCGGCGGGCCGGCCACCGGGAACACCTCGCCGGCGGTGATCGCCTGCAAGCCGCCGTCGGCAAGGCGCAGCAGCAATCGACCCTGTTCATCGAGCGCCTCGAACCGTCCGAAAAACTCGTGGCCGGAGAGCCGCACCCGCATCTCGCCACCGATTCCGGCGGCGCGGGCCATCCAGTCGGCGCGAACGGCGGCAAAGCCAGCGCCTTTTGCCCATTGAGCGAGCCGTTCCACCATCCTGCCGGATAACGCCGCAAACATCTTTTCGGCCGAGATGGCGGCACCGGCCGCGGCCAGATCGGTCGCCGGATAAGCGGTCTGTTCGGGATGGTGCAGGCAGTTCACACCGACACCGATAGCGACGGCAAATTTGTCGGCAACGCGCTCGCCTTCGATCAGGATACCCGCAAGCTTAGCGCCGCCGCAGAGAATGTCATTCGGCCATTTCAACGCCAGGGCATCGCGCAAGCCGGGAGCGAGCTCGAGAATGGCGTCATGAACCGCGAGAGCGGTGACGAACGACAATTCCGGCGCGTATTCGGCCGGTGCCGGATCGCCCAGTAAGAGCGTCGCGTAGAGATTGCCGGGCGGCGAGACCCACGCATTGCTGCGCCGGCCGCGGCCCGCCGTCTGCCGCTGCGCGGTGATCCACAGCGGACCGCGCTCGCCGCGACGCACCAGCGCCAGCGCTTCCGCATTGGTCGAGCCCAAGGTCTGATGGCTCGCCAGGCGATAGCCTGCCGCAGCCGCCGCGGCATCAAGCTGCATCAGAACAGCGAATGGGCAGCGGCGCTGGCGACGCCGACGAGCGGTCCCGGATAAACGAAGAAGAGAATGTTGAACAGGCCGCAAACCCCGAGCACCAGTTTGAGCTCATTCGGCATATTGTAGAACGGCTCCGCCGGCTCCTCGAAATACATGACCTTGATGATCGCCAGATAGTAATAGGCGCCGATCACGCTCGCCAGCACGCCGATCACGGCCAGGATGTAGAGCCCGGCCTTGATGGCGGCAAGAAACACATAGAACTTGGCAAAGAAGCCTGCGAGCGGCGGCACGCCGGCCATCGAGAACAAGAGCATCGCCAGGAAGAACGCCATCGTCGGGTTGGTGCGCGCCAGCCCGGCAAGCTGGTCGATCGACTCCACCATGCCGCCGCTGCGCCGCATCGACAAGATCACGGCAAACACGCCGAGCGTCATGGTGAGATAGATCGCCATGTAGACGAGCACGCCCTGCACGCCTTCCGCGGTTCCGGCGGCGAGCCCGATCAGTGCAAAGCCCATATGGCCGATCGAGGAATAGGCCATCAGCCGCTTGATGTTGCGCTGGCCGATGGCGGCGAAGGCGCCGAGCAGCATCGAGGCGATGGAAACGAAGACCACGATCTCCTGCCATTGCGCCGTGATGCCGGGGAAGGCAACGACCGTGGCGCGCACGAACATGGCGATGCCGGCGACCTTGGGCGCGGCGGCGAAAAAGGCCGTCACCGGGGTCGGCGCGCCTTCATAGACATCGGGCGTCCACATATGGAACGGCACCGCGGAGACCTTGAAGCAGAAGCCGACGAACAGAAAGACCAGGCCGAAGATCAATCCCGTGCCGCCGTCCGCGGCCGAATGCGCGATGCCGACGAAACTGACCGTGCCGGTGAAGCCGTAGACCAGCGAGGCGCCGTACAGCAGCATTCCCGAGGACAGCGCGCCGAGCACGAAATACTTCAAGCCCGCTTCGGTTGAGCGCAGCGAATTGCGGTGGCTCGCGGCCACGACGTAAAGCGGCAGGCTCATCAATTCGAGGCCGACATAGAGCGCGATCAGATCGGCCGCCGAGATCAGCATCAGCATGCCGAGGGTGGAGAGCACGATGAGAACTGAATATTCGAAGCGCTGCTGGCGCTCGCGCTCGGCATGGTCAATCGACATCAGAATCGCGGCCGCCGAGCCGATGATGGCCAGCACCTTCAAAAAGCGGGCGAAGCCGTCAACCACGAAGCTGCCGTCAAAAGTGACCAGCTTGCCGGCGGGCAGCGTCAGCACGATCAGCCCGGCGATGATCAGGAGCGCGACCGAGGCGTAGTCGACGGTCCGCACCGACCGTTCGCCGCGGTAGACCCCGAACATCAACAGCGCCATGGCGCCGAGGCCGAGCACGATCTCCGGCAGCAGCGGATAGAGCGCGGGAATGGTCAAAGCCGCATTCATCGCCTCACCTCGCCAGCCCGGCCGACTGCACGCTCGCGACCGCGTGCTGGAAATTGTCGATCAGCTGCGTCACCGACACCGCCGAGATATCGAGCACCGGCTTCGGATAGACGCCGAACACGATGGTCAGGATCACCAGCGGCGCCAGCACCACCATCTCGCGCCAGCCGATGTCCTTGATGTGGAACAGGCTGGGCTTGGTGAGCTTGCCGAAGATCACCTTGCGGTAGAGCCACAGCATATAGGCGGCCGACAGGATGGTGCCGAGCGTCGCCAGCGTCGCCACCCAGTTGTTGATGCGGAACGTGCCGATCAGGGTCAAAAACTCGCCGACGAAGCCGGACGTGCCCGGCAGTCCGACGTTGGCCAGCGCAAACACCATGAAAGCAAAGGCGTAGATCGGCATGCGGTAGACTAAGCCGCCATACGCGGCGATTTCCCGGGTGTGCATGCGGTCGTAGATGACGCCGACGCAGAGGAACAAGGCGGCCGAAACGATGCCGTGCGAGATCATCTGAAAGATGCCGCCGGCGACGCCCTGCGTGGTCAAGGCGAACAGCCCCATGGTGACGAAGCCCATGTGCGCCACCGAGGAATAGGCGATGAGCTTTTTCACGTCCTCCTGCATCAGCGCGACCAGCGAGGTGTAGATGATGGCGACGATCGACAACGCGAAGATCAGCGGCGCGAACTGAACCGAGGCCTCCGGGAACATCGGCAGTGAAAAGCGCAGGAAGCCGTAACCGCCCATTTTCAACAAGATAGCGGCCAGGATCACCGAACCGGCCGTCGGCGCCTCGACATGGGCGTCGGGCAACCAGGTGTGGACCGGCCACATCGGCAGCTTGACCGCGAACGAAGCGAGGAAGGCGAAGAAGGCCCAGGTCTGCAGCGCGCGCGGGAAGGCATGGTGCAGCAGCGTCGGGATGTCGGTGGTGCCGGCCTCCCAGTACATCGCCATGATGGCGAGCAGCATCAGCACCGAGCCGAGGAGCGTGTAGAGAAAGAACTTGAAGCTCGCATAGACCCGGCGCGGACCGCCCCACACGCCGATGATCAGGAACATCGGGATCAGGCCGCCCTCGAAGAAGACATAGAACAGCACCAGGTCGAGCGCGCAGAAGGTGCCGACCATCAGCGTCTCGAGCACCAGGAAGGCGATCATGTATTCGCGCACCCGGCGCTGGATGGCGGTCCAGCTCGCAAGGATCGAGATCGGCATCAGCGCGGTGGTCAGAATCACGAACGGCAGCGAAATGCCATCAACCCCCATGGCGTAAGTGATGGCGCCGCCGAGCCAGGGCCGCTTTTCCAGGAACTGGAAATCGGCCGAGCTGGGATCGAAGCGCCAGACCAGGATCAGCGAGATCGCGAAGGTGAGTAGCGTCGTCCACAGCGCCACCCAGCGGGCGTTGCGCAAACCCGCCTCGTCGTCGGGCAGGAAGGCGATGAACAGCGCGCCGGCGATCGGCAGGAAGGTGACGACGGACAGGATCGGCCAGCTCGTCATCAGCGCACCCCTGCGAACATGAACCAGGTGACGAAGGCAGCCACGCCGATCAGCATGGCAAAGGCATAGTGGTAGAGATAACCGGTCTGCAGCCGCACCACGTTGCGGGTGACGTCGAGCACGCGCGCGGAGATGCCGTCAGGCCCGAAACCGTCGATGACGAAACCGTCGCCGTCTTTCCAGAGGAACCGGCCGAGCCGCATCGTCGGACGAACGATGAGGAAGTCGTAGATGCGGTCGAAATACCAGGCGTTGAGCAGAAAGCGGTAGAGCACGGGTTGGTTTCGCGCCAACGCCGCCGGCTGATCGGGCCGCCGGATATAGAACTGCCAGGCCACCAAAAATCCGCCGACCATCATGATCGTCGGCGCCAGCGAGGTCAGCAGCGGAAGATGCTCCATGTCCTCGAGCACGGTGTTGCCGGGTCCGAATTTCAGCGACTCGCGAAAGAATTCCTCGGCGCCGTGACCGGTGAAAAAGCCGAAAAACAACCAACCGGTGGCGATCGAGCCGACCGCCAGGACGGCGAGTGGAACCAGCATCACCTTGGCGCTCTCGTGCGCCGCCTCGTAGTGATGGTGATCGTGCGGCTCGCCGTGAAAGGTCTTGAAAATGAGCCGCCACGAATAGAACGAGGTCAGCGCCGCAGCGGCGACCGTCATGACGAAGCCATAGACCGCCATCGAATTGCTGCCGACGGCGGCCGCCTCGATGATCGCGTCCTTGGAGTAATAGCCGGCGGTGAAGGGAAATCCGGTCAGCGCCAGTGTGCCGACCAGCATGGTCGCATAGGTGAACGGAATTTTCCGCCACAGGCCACCCATTTTGCGGATGTCCTGCTCGTGATGCATGGCGAGGATCACCGAGCCGGAGCCGAGGAACAAGAGCGCCTTGAAGAAGGCGTGGGTGAACAGGTGGAACATCCCGACCGAATAGGCGCCCACGCCCATGGCGACGAACATGTAGCCGAGCTGCGAGCAGGTCGAATAGGCGATAATGCGCTTGATGTCGTTCTGCACCAGCCCGACAGTCGCCGCGAAGATCGCCGTGGTGGCGCCGATGAAGGTCACGAACGCCGCAGCCGTCGGCGCCAGCTCGAACAGCGGCGACAGCCGCGCCACCATGAACACGCCGGCCGTCACCATGGTGGCGGCATGGATCAGCGCGGAGACCGGGGTCGGCCCCTCCATGGCGTCGGGCAGCCAGGTATGCAGCAGGAACTGCGCCGACTTGCCCATGGCGCCCATGAACAGCATCAGGCAAATCACGGTCAGCGCGTCGGCGTCGAAGCCGAGATAGTGGAAGCTCTTACCGGCGAGCGCCGGCGCTTGCGCGAAGATGGTGTCGAAATCGATCGATCCGGTCAGCAGGAACACGGCGAAAATGCCGAGCGCGAAACCGAAGTCGCCGACGCGGTTGACGACGAAGGCCTTGATCGCCGCCGCATTGGCTTCCGGCTTGTGGAACCAGAAGCCGATGAGCAGATAGCTGGAAAGCCCGACGCCCTCCCAGCCGAAGAACAATTGCGCGAGATTGTCGGCCGTCACCAGCATCAGCATGGCGAAGGTGAAGAACGACAGATAGGAGAAGAAGCGCGGCTTGTACGGATCGTCCGCCATGTAGCCGATCGAATAGAGGTGGACGAGGCCGGAAACCGTCGTCACCACCACCAGCATCACCGCGGTAAGCGGATCGATGCGCAGCGCCCAATCGACCTTGAGGTCGCCGGAGACGATGAAATCGAACAGCGGGATTCGCGCCTCGTGGCCGCGGATGCCGACATCGACAAAGGCGAAGCAGGACAGCACCCAGGAGATCGCAAGCAGCGTCGTGGTGATCAGCTCCGCCGCCCGCGAGCCGGCGGCCGGCTCGGCGAGCTCGGTCTTCTCCAAGCTCGGATGATCGATCTCGGCGTGGGCGGATTCCGGTATCGGCGCGCCGTGGGCACGGTCTTCCGGCACCAGCGGGGCGGCGTGATCGTCGTGGGGCGGCGACGGATCGGCCCCCGGGTGCCGGTTGCGGGCGCCAACGAGCGCGATGACGCCGGCGATGATGGCGCCGAGAAGCGGCAGGACGACAATGGCTACGTACATCTTGGAGTCCGCCCCCCGTCTAACCCTTCATCAGATTGATGTCTTCCACGGCGATCGAGCCGCGGTTGCGGAAATAGGCCACCAGGATCGCCAGCCCGATCGCGGCTTCCGCCGCCGCGACAGTGAGCACGATCAGCGCGTAGACCTGACCGACGATGTCGCCGAGAAAAGCCGAGAACGCCACCAGATTGATGTTGACGGCGAGCAGGATGAGCTCGACCGACATCAGAATGACGATGACGTTCTTGCGGTTGAGAAAAATACCGAAAATCCCCAGCGTGAACAGGATCGCGGCGACCGACAGATAATGGCCGAGCCCGATCGTCATCGCAGTCCCTCCCCCGACTTCACCTTGACGACATCGATTGCGTTCGCGCGCCGGCGCGCGACTTGCGCGCCGACGTTCTGCCGTTTGACGTCGGGTCTATGGTGCAGGGTCAAGACGATGGCGCCGATCATGGCGATCAGCAGGATCACGCCGGCCGCCTCGAAGAAATAGACGTAACGGGTGTAGAGCACGAGGCCGAGCGCTTGCGTGTTGCTGATGGCGCTTGCCGCGGGAAGCGGCGCGGTGATCGCCTTGGGCACGCCGGGTCCGATCACCCAGGCGCCGACGATGAACAACAGCTCGGCCAGCAAAATGGCGCCGACCAGAAAACCGACCGGCAGGTAGTTGAGGAAGCCCTGACGAAGCTCGGCAAAATCGACGTCGAGCATCATCACCACGAACAGGAACAGCACCGCCACGGCGCCGACATAGACCACGATGAGGATCAGGGCGAGGAATTCGGCGCCCAAGAGGATGAACAGACCGGACGCGTTGACGAAGGCGATGATGAGGAACAGCACCGAGTGCACCGGATTCCTGGCGGTGACGACCAGGATCGCCGAGGCGATGCACGCGGCGGCGAAGAGATAGAAGAAGATTGCGGTGATGATCATGGGCGGTGCGGCTCACCTATACGGCGCGTCGAGTTCGATGGCCTTGGCGAGTTCGCGCTCCCAGCGGTCGCCGTTCGCCAGCAGGCGGTCCTTGTCGTAATACAGCTCCTCGCGGGTTTCGGTCGCAAACTCGAAGTTCGGGCCTTCGACGATGGCGTCGACCGGACAAGCCTCCTGGCACAGCCCGCAATAGATGCATTTGACCATGTCGATGTCGTAGCGCGTGGTGCGCCGCGTGCCGTCGTTGCGGCGCGGACCGGCCTCGATGGTGATGGCCTGCGCCGGGCAGATCGCCTCGCACAGCTTGCAGGCGATGCAGCGCTCTTCGCCGTTCGGATAGCGCCGCAGCGCATGCTCGCCGCGGAAACGCGGCGACAGCGCGCCCTTCTCGAACGGATAATTGAGCGTCGGCTTCGGCCTGAAGAAGTAGCGCATCGACAGGACGAAGGCCTGCGCAAACTCGGTGAGGAAAATCGAACGAGCGGCCTGATCTAACCCCATGTCAGCCTCTGATCACTTCCAGGACACCGGCAACGATCACCACCATGGCAAGCGAAATCGGCAAAAACACCTTCCAGCCCAACCGCATCAGCTGATCGTAGCGATAGCGCGGCACGAACGTCTTCACCATGGAGAACATGAAGAAAACGGCGCCTGCCTTGAGCGCGAACCAGACGACGCCGGGAATCCAGGTGAACGGCACGACCGGGAACGGCGGCAGCCAGCCGCCGAGGAACAGGATCGTCGCCATGGCGCACATGGTGGCAACCGCAACGTACTCGCCCAGCATCAACATCAGGTACGGGGTCGAGCCGTATTCCACCATGAAGCCGGCGACCAGTTCGGATTCTGCCTCGACCAGATCGAACGGCGGCCGGTTGGTCTCGGCGAGCGCGGAGACGAAGAAGATGATGAACATCGGCAGCAACGGCAGCCAATACCAGCCGAGGAAACCCCAGGCGCTGTTCTGCGCCTGGACGATGGCCGAGAGGTTGAGCGAGCCGACGCACAGCAGCACGGTGATGATGACAAAGCCGATCGAAACCTCATAGGACACCATCTGCGCCGCCGAGCGCATCGCCGCCAGGAACGGATATTTCGAGTTCGACGCCCAGCCAGACATGATGATGCCGTAGACGCTGAGCGAGGAGATGGCGAAGACATAGAGTATGCCGACATTGATGTTGGCGATGACCCAGCCGCCATTGACCGGGATCACCGCCCAGGCGGCGAGCGCCAGCGTGCAGGTGACCAGCGGCGCCAGCAAAAACACGCCCTTGTTGGCGCCGGCGGGAATGATCGGCTCCTTGAGCACAAATTTGAAAAAATCGGCGAACAACTGCAAAAGTCCCCAGGGACCGACCACGTTCGGGCCGCGCCGGAGCTGCACCGCCGCCCAGATCTTGCGATCGGCATAGATCATGTAGGCGATCACCATGAGTAGGATCAGCAGCAACAGCACGCTTTCCGCGAGCATGATCACCACCGGCCAGATGTAATCGAAAAAGAACGCGGCCATCTTTGCGCCCTTTATTCCGCCGCCGTCATGGCTGCGCGCCCTTCGGCGATCGCTGAACATTCCGCCATCACGGCCGAACAGCGCGCGATCGGATTGCTGAAGTAGAAGTGCTCGACGCTAGAGCGGAACGGCGCCTTGTCCGCGGTGCCGCCGCGCGCGGCGAGCGACTCCATGTCGGCGGGATTGGCCGGCGCGATCTGGCCGACGCGCATGAAATGCGGATACGCCTGGTACAGCGCCCGGCGCAACGCGGCGAGCGAGTCGTAGGGTAGCCGCTGGCCCAAAACGTCCGACAGCGCCCGCAGGATCGCCCAATCTTCCCGCGCGTCGCCCGGCGGGAACGAGGCGCGCGTCGCCATCTGCACGCGGCCCTCGGTATTGACGTAGGTCGCCGACTTTTCCGGATAGGCCGCGCCCGGCAACACCACGTCCGCCCGCGAGGCGCCGCGGTCGCCGTGGGTGCCGAGATAGACGACGAACGCACCCGGCGCGATGTCGATCTCGTCGACGCCGAGAAGGACGGCAACGTCGAGCGCACCGGACGCCGCCATCTGCCGCGCGGTCAAGCCGCCCTCGCCCGGCACGAAGCCGAGATCGAGCGCGCCGACCCGCGAGGCGGCGCTGTGCAGAACGCTATAGCCGTTCCAGCCGTCCTTCACCGCGCCGAGATCGATGGCCGCCTTCGCGGCAAGCGAAGCGACCGCCGCGCCGTCCGCCCGTGCCAAGGCACCCGCACCGACCAGAATGAGCGGGCGCTCCGCCTTGCGCAGTACGTCGGCAAAAGAGTGGCTGGCGATGGCGGCGAGCGTTTCCGGCCCGGCGCCGAGATAGTCGTAAGTGTAGGTGAGCGGCACCTTCGGGCCGATGACGCCGATGGGAAAGCTCTTGGCGTTGCGCCAGCGCTTGCGGATGCGGGCATTGAGCACCGTCGCCTCCCAGCGCGGGTTCGATCCGACGATCAAGAGCGCGTCGGCCTGCTCGATCCCGGCGATGGAGGCGTTGAACAGGTAGCTGGCGCGGCCCCATTTCGGATCGAGCGCCGAACCGTCCTGCCGGCAGTCGAGATTGCCGACGCCGAGCCGCGTCATCAGACCCTTGAGCGCGAAAACCTCCTCGACCGCGGCGAGGTCGCCGACCAGCGCGCCGACCCGCTTGGGATTGGCCCGATTAATCTTGGCGGCGATCGCGGCGAAGGCTTCGCTCCAGGTTGCCGGGCGCAAGCGGCCGTTGTCGCGCACATAGGGCTGATCAAGGCGCTGCGTACGCAGGCCGTCGACCACGTGCCGGGTCTTGTCGGAGATCCATTCCTCGTTGATGTCGTCGTTGCCGCGCGGCAGGATGCGCATCACCTCGCGGCCGCGCGTGTCGATGCGGATGGCAGAGCCGAGCGCATCCATGACGTCGACCGACTCGGTCTTGTTGAGCTCCCACGGCCGCGCCGCGAAGGCGTAGGGTTTCGAGGTCAGCGCACCGACCGGACAGAGGTCGACCACGTTGCCCTGCAGTTCGGAGACCATCGCCTCTTCGAGATAGGTCGTTATCTCCATGTCCTCGCCGCGCCCGATGGCGCCGAGCTCGGGAACGCCGGCGACCTCGGTGACGAAGCGGATGCAGCGCGTGCATTGGATGCAGCGGTTCATCGCGGTCTTGACCAGCGCGCCGAGATATTTGTCCTCGACCGCGCGCTTGTTCTCGCGGAAACGGCTGGCGTCGACGCCGTAGGCCATGGATTGGTCCTGCAGGTCGCATTCGCCGCCTTGGTCGCAGATCGGACAGTCGAGCGGATGGTTGATGAGCAAAAATTCCATCACGCCTTCGCGCGCCTTGCGCACCATCGGCGAGCGCGTGCTCAGCACCTTGGGCGAGCCGTCCTTGTTCGGCATCAAATCCTTGACGCCCATGGCGCACGACGCCTGCGGTTTCGGTATGCCGACGACCTCGATCAGGCACATGCGGCAATTGCCGGCGATCGACAGCCGCTCATGAAAGCAGAACCGCGGAATTTCCGCGCCCGCGGCCTCGCAGGCCTGAAGCAGCGTGTACTCCGGCGGGACGTCGACCTCTTTGCCGTCGATGATGAGCTTGGTCATCTAGCTTCTCACTCCGCCGCCTCGGATACCGGCGGATCAAGCACGCCCACCCTATCGGCATTGGCGGTATATTCGTCGATGCGCCGCTCGATCTCGGGCCGGAAATGCCGCAGCAGACCCTGCACCGGCCAAGCCGCGCCATCGCCGAAGGCGCAGATGGTGTGGCCTTCGATCTGCTTGGTCACGTCCCAAAGGGTGTCGATCTCGCGCTTTTGCGCGCGCCCTTCCGCCATGCGGGTGAGCAGGCGCCACATCCAGCCCATGCCCTCGCGGCACGGCGTGCACTGGCCGCAGCTCTCGTGCTTGTAGAAGTAGGAGATCCGCGCCATCGCCTTCACGATGTCCGCCGACTTGTCCATCACGATGACCGCGGCCGTTCCCAGCGCCGATTTCTTCTGGATACAGCCGTCGAAATCCATCAACAGCGAGTCGGCCTGATCGGGTCCGGCGGGCACCAGCGGCATCGACGAGCCGCCCGGAATGACCGCGAGCAGGTTGTTCCAGCCACCGCGCACGCCGCCGGCATGCCGCTCGATCAGTTCGCGCAGCGGAATACCCATCGCCTCTTCGACGTTGCACGGCCGCTCGACGTGGCCGGAAATGCAAAACAGCTTGGTCCCGGTGTTGTTCTGCCGGCCGATGCCGGCGAACCAGGCGGCGCCGCGCCGCATGATGTCGGGCACTTGCGCGATGGTCTCGACATTGTTGACGGTGGTCGGACAGCCGTAGAGCCCCATATTGGCGGGGAACGGCGGCTTTAGCCGCGGCTGCCCCTTCTTGCCTTCGAGGCTCTCCAAGAGCGCCGTCTCCTCGCCGCAGATGTAGGCGCCGGCGCCGTGATGCACGAGGAGATCGAAGTCGTAACCGTGGATGTTGTTCTTGCCGATAAGCTTGGCGTCGTAAGCCTGATCGATCGCGGCCTGGAGGCGCTCGCGTTCGCGAATAAACTCGCCGCGAATATAAATGTAACCGGTGTGCGCCGCCATGGCGCTGCCGGCGATCAGGCACCCCTCGATCAACAGATGCGGATCGTTCCGCATCACCTCGCGATCCTTGCAGGTGCCGGGCTCCGATTCGTCGGCGTTGACGACGAGATAATGCGGACGCGCGGGGTCGACTTGCTTGGGCATGAACGACCATTTCAGGCCGGTCGCGAACCCCGCGCCGCCGCGGCCGCGCTGTCCGGATGCCTTGACCTCGTTGACGATGGTGTCGCGACCCTTTTCCACGATCGCTTTGGTGCCGTCCCAGGCGCCGCGGGCGCGCGCGCCGTCGAGGCCCCAATCGTGGCGGCCGTAGAGATTGCGAAAGATGCGGTCCTTGTCGGCGAGCATTTGCTTATCCGCGACTTGCACTATCCACGTCTTGGGTCGGTTGCGCGCTCTCGCGCAACGGCGTGCCGGCCGGCGTCGACTTGCCGTTACCGCCGTAGAGCGACGGATCGGTCAGCGTCGTCTCGCCGCCGATCGGCGCCGAGAGCTGCCGATCAATCTGCGGACC
This sequence comes from Xanthobacteraceae bacterium, assembly GCA_049284935.1. Taxonomy (GTDB): domain Bacteria; phylum Pseudomonadota; class Alphaproteobacteria; order Rhizobiales; family Xanthobacteraceae; genus BOG-931. Next base: position 15,017 of record JBAPYW010000094.1, on the reverse strand, counting down.
CGGCTGCGGCTGCTTGCCGGCCGCCAGGTCGTCGAGGATGCGGTTCAGCGTTTCCGGCGTCAGATCCTCGTAATAATCGGCATTGATCTGCACCATCGGCGCGTTGACGCAGGCGCCCAGGCATTCGACCTCGGTCCAGGAGAACGTGCCGTCGGCGGTGACGTCGTTCTCATGGCCGATCTTGTGATGCAGGACCTTCTTGAGCTGATCGGCGCCGCGCAGCATGCACGGCGTCGTGCCGCAGAACTGCACGTGGAAGCGGCCAACGGGCGAAAGATTGAACATCGTGTAGAAGGTCGCCACTTCGAGCACGCGAATCTTCGCCATGCCGAGCATCTCGGCGACCGCTTCGATTGCCTTCTGCGGCAGCCAGCCGCCAGCCTGCTGCTGCGCTCGCCACAAGAGCGGGATCACCGCGGATTGCTGACGGCCCGGGGGATATTTTGCGATCTGCGCCTTGGCCCACTCCAGATTCTGTGGCGTGAACGCAAAGCTTGACGGCTGCTTTTCGGCGAGGCGGCGCACACTCATCGGTCGACCTCCCCAAACACAATGTCGAGGCTACCGATGACCGCCGACACGTCGGCGAGCATGTGTCCGCGGCATAGGAAATCCATGGCCTGCAGGTGCACAAAGCCGGGTGCGCGAATTTTGCACTTGTAGGGTTTGTTGCTGCCATCGGCGACCAGATAAACGCCGAATTCGCCCTTGGGCGCCTCGACGGCGGCGTAGACTTCGCCCGCCGGCACGTGAAAGCCCTCGGTATAAAGCTTGAAATGATGAATGAGCGCTTCCATCGAACGCTTCATCACCGCGCGGCGGGGCGGTGCGATCTTTTGGTCGTCGATGAGGACCGGGCCCTGGCCGTCCGCGGCCCGCAGCTTTGCGATGCACTGCCGCATGATGCGGACCGACTGGCGCATCTCTTCCATGCGCACGCAATAGCGATCGTAATTGTCGCCGTGCCTGCCTATCGGAATGTCGAAGTCGAACTCGGAATAGCACTCGTAGGGCTGCGCCTTGCGCAAATCCCACGCCGCGCCGGAGCCGCGCACCATGACGCCGGAAAATCCCCGCGCCCAGGCCTCTTCCAGCGTCACCACGCCGATATCGACATTGCGCTGCTTGAAGATGCGGTTTTCGGTGAGCAGTACCTCGAGGTCGTCGCAAGCTTTAAGGAACGGATCGCAAAAGGCCTCGATGTCGTCGATCAGTTTCGGCGGCAAATCCTGGTGAACGCCGCCGACGCGGAAGTAGGCCGCGTGCAAGCGCGCGCCAGAGGCGCGCTCGTAGAAGCCCATGAGCTTCTCGCGCTCCTCAAAACCCCACAGCGGCGGCGTCAGCGCGCCGATGTCGAGTGCTTGGGTGGTGATATTGAGAAGATGCGACAATAGACGGCCAATTTCGCAGTACAGCACGCGGATGAGCTGCCCGCGTCTGGGAGCCTCGATGCCGAGCAGCTTTTCCGCCGCCAAGCAGAACGCATGCTCCTGGTTCATCGGCGGGACATAGTCGAGCCGATCGAAATACGGGATCGCCTGTAAGTATGTCTTGTGCTCGATCAGCTTCTCGGTGCCGCGATGCAGAAGCCCGATATGCGGGTCGACGCGCTCTACCACCTCGCCGTCGAGTTCAAGGACAAGGCGCAATACGCCGTGCGCCGAGGGATGCTGCGGCCCGAAGTTGATCGTGAAATTGCGTTGTCCCGGATCAGCCATCATGCAACCTGAGCGACATTCGCGGCTTTCGCCGCAACCCATTTCACGACCCTTGCCCGCCGCCGTCTGTTTTTCGCGCCTCACCCGGCGGCACGTAATCCGCGCCTTCCCAGGGCGAGAGGAAATCGAAGTTGCGGAATTCCTGGGCCAGCCGCACCGGCGCGTAGACGACGCGCTTGAGCTCGTCGTCGTAGTGCACTTCGACAAAGCCGGTGAGTGGAAAGTCCTTGCGCAGCGGATGGCCTTCGAAACCGTAGTCGGTGAGAATCCGCCGCATGTCCGGATGGCCGGTGAAGATAACGCCATACAGATCGTAGGTCTCGCGTTCAAACCAATTGGCGCCGGGAAACACCTCGATGATCGAATCGACCGGCGTGGTTTCGTCGGTCTCGACCTTCACGCGCAGGCGCACATTGTGCTTGGGCGAAAGCAGATGATAGACCACGTCGAAGCGCCGCTCGCGGCCGGGCCAGTCGACCGCGGTCACGTCGGTGATATTCCAAAACTGGCAGCGCGGGTCATCGCGCAAGAACCGCATGACCAATACGATGTCGCGCGCGTTGGCGGTGACGGTCAGTTCGTGATAGGCGACCGCATAGCCCGTCACCGACGGACCAAGCGCACCAGCGATCGTTCGGCCGAGCGTGTCGAGCTTGTCATCCATGATCAGCGTTCGATCGTCGCGGTGCGGCGGATTTTCTTTTGCAGCAGCAGCAGGCCATACAGCAGGGCCTCGGCCGTCGGCGGGCAGCCCGGCACATAGATGTCGACCGGCACGATGCGGTCGCAGCCGCGCACCACCGAATAGGAGTAATGGTAATAGCCGCCGGCATTGGCGCACGATCCCATCGAGACCACGTAGCGCGGCTCCGGCATCTGATCGTAGACCTTGCGCAGCGCCGGCGCCATCTTGTTGGTAAGCGTGCCGGCGACGATCATCACGTCCGATTGGCGCGGTGAGGCGCGCGGCGCCATACCAAAACGCTCGGCGTCGTAGCGCGGCATCGACATCTGAATCATCTCAACCGCGCAGCAGGCAAGCCCGAACGTCATCCACATCAGCGAGCCGGTGCGCGCCCAGCCGATGAGGTCGTCTACTGCAGCGACGAGAAACCCCCTGTCGGCAAGCTCGCTGTTGAGATCGGCAAAAAACGGATCGTTAGCGTTCACCAGCTGTCCGGTGCGCGCGGCCACCGGTCCCTCGCGCGGCGCAACAATCCCGGGTTCGCTCAGTTCCATTCGAGCGCTCCCTTCATCCATTCATAGATAAATCCGATCGTCAGCACTGCAAGGAACAGCATCATCGAGCAGTAGCCGAACAGGCCGAGCTTGCCGAAGGCCACCGCCCAGGGAAACAGAAAGCTGACTTCCAGATCGAAAATGATGAAAAGAATGGCGACCAGGTAAAAGCGCACGTCGAATTTCATGCGCGCATCGTCGAAGGCGTTGAAGCCGCACTCGTAGGCCGAAAGCTTCTCCGGATCGGGTTGCTTGTAGGCGACGAGAAAAGCGGAGACGAGGAGCGCCAGTCCGATCACCGCCGCCACCGCGATGAAAACGATGAGCGGCAGATAGCCGAGTAGCAATTGATTGAGCGACTGGGTCACCGGGAACCCTCTAGACCGCCCTCAGTGGACAGCCATCGTCTTCCTCGCGTCACGATCCAACACGGAGGGCGGACCGCGCCGATTTGCCCCAAATCTTTGCGGAGTCGCGTTGGAATAAGCGAACGCCGGTGACCCTTAGCGCAGCGCACAAAAAGGCGCAAGGCGGGCTTGTGGGTTAAGCCATGCGCGCGGCGCTGGCGTGCCCGGAGTATTGTGAGGATGCCCAAATGGCGGAAATCATGGCGGGAGCGACGGGACTCGAACCCGCGACCTTCGGCGTGACAGGCCGACGCTCTAACCAACTGAGCTACGCCCCCGCGGACGCGCTGCGCAGTTAAAGCCCGCCCGCCCGCAAGTCAAGGATTCCGGCCCAAAATGGGCCTTTTTGGCTTGCTTTGTATGCGCCATGGACGGCGCCCGGATGGCGGGGCAACGCGAAAACATCGGTGGAATCGGCAAAACAAGCGTGGTCAGTCGCCGCCGAATCGTCTAACGCATCGCTGTGACGGGCACTTTTGGCCCGCCACCGCTTCATCGAGGAGGGTCTCATGGCGACTAAACCAGCCACAACCGTTACATTGAAGCATCTCGCGGCAAGCGTTGCCGAAGACAACGAACTTTCAAAAAAGCAGGCGGAAGCCATACTCGCCGGCCTGGTCGGCAATATCGTCAAGCACCTCAAAAAGGGCGAGCGCATCCGCATCGGCGGCCTCGGCATTCTGCAAGTCCGAAAGCGCGCCGCGCGCATGGGCCGCAATCCGGCCACCGGCGAAGCCATTCAAATCAAGGCAAGCAAGAAGGTGGCGTTCCGCGCTTCCAAGGAGTTGAAGGAAGCCATTTGAGGCACAATGGCGAACAGCGGATGACGGAGTGTGGAGGACAGACGAACAGTCCGTCCTCCGTCATCTGTCTTCGATTTTTTGTTTCCGGAGTGGCTTGCCGGGCAGGCCACGTCCGTGTTCGCGCAAGGGGCTTCGGCGCGCCCACCTCATCTGTGTAAAGCAAGAATCCGTGTGAGGTAAGAAGCGGCCCGCCGCATGGCCGCTTGCCGCGCCGCCCGAACGGCCAGAGCCGCCAGCAAAGCTGGCGACTCTCACCGCCATTCAGAGCGAACAACGTGCGGTCCTATAAAATGCTCGTTCCGACCAGCGCCCAAGAGAGCGTCAAGATTTCGGCTTGCGCGAGATGTGGTAGGTCAGAGCGCCCGTGAGAAAATCGCAGCTCTCGATGCCGGCGAAACCAACCTCGTCAAGAAGCAGTTCCAACTCACGCGGTGTATAGAAGTGTCGTATCGCGTTGGCAAAATAACCAACACACTTCTTGCTCTGTGCGGAGCTGCCGAAAATCATTGCCGTGAACCATACCGAGAAGCGCAAGTACACCAGGTATGGGATTTCGACGATCCTTGATGCCGGGCGCAGCATGTCGTTGTGACAGAAGATGCCGCCGGGCTTGAGAACCCGATAGATCTCCTTAAACGCCTTGATGATCTCGAGATGGCGCGAAGCGAATTGTAGCGTCACGGCGTCGAACGAGTTGTCGGGAAACGGCAGCCCATGGGCGTCACAGACGTGAGCATCGATCGTCAGATTGCGTTCGCCGGCGCGGCGCTGTCCCTCGGCTAACATATGTGCGCTTCCGTCCACGGCATGGATCTGCAGCGTCGGATCGAGCGCCAAGAGCCGCAGCGGAATATCATGGGTGCCCGAACATACGTCGAGGACGCTGGCGCCGGGCGGCAGATGTTTTTGGATGGCCGAGGCAAACTTGTTGCTCCACCGCGCGCAATTCCCCAGCGATGCGACCGCGTTGCCTCTGTCGTAATAGGTCGGAACATCCCGAAAAACTTCAGGGATCAGGTTCCGCCAGGTTTCTCGAAAGAGATGCGAACGAAGGTCTTCCCTCTTCAAGAAATCTTCTGAGATGCTCATCCGATTCTCTCCTGCTCATCGGGAACTCCCGACGGGATTGTTCGACCACCGCCGCGAGGCTCGGACTCGAGGCCTACATAACGAAGGCGGCCAGGACCGGAGCCACCAAAGGACTCAAGGGCTCGGTCAAAGCCGCCCGGCTCAATGCAATCCCCCCAATCGGGATTCCATCTGAACCAAACATACCCGTAAGCCCCTGAACTCAAATCGCCTTGATGTTAATCAAATAATCCTGCCGCTCAAACTTGATCTTAATCAAGTGGTCCTGTCCCCCAAAAAGGGCTTCACGACCCTCAATCGCTTCCGGCTTGTCGGCACGGATATCGAGCCCCGGCACAGTTTCACAGCGGAATGTCCCCGGCGGGTAATGCTTACGAGCTCACCGGGAAGCCGTGGAATCATTGGTGGGCGGTGACGGATTCGAACCGCCGACATCCTGCGTGTAAAGCAGACGCTCTACCAGCTGAGCTAACCGCCCTGCGGCAAGATTTATCTCTCCGAGACGATGGCGCGCAAGGGCGCGCTGGGAGGTTCGGGTGACGCCGTTGTTCTCGGCCATGCCTTGACGACGTCACACGCATCGTGCGTCCTGCGCTGCCTCGCGGGCCCAGGTGATCCGCGGGGCAGTCAATGTGAGATAGTGGCCCGCCGCGTGCCGGGAATACCCAAAGAGGGACTGATGCTTCGGACGTTCTGCATGATCGCTCTTTTACTCACCGCAGCAGCGGCGCAGTCGCCGCCACCGCCGCCAGCCAATCCGCTCGGGCTGGGAACCGATAAAGAACGCAAGGCGTGCGCCCCCGATGTGGTCAAGTATTGCGGAGAATTTATCAAGGATAACGCCCCACCGGACGTCTTCGAGATCCAGGGTTGCCTGATCACCAATCGGGCGAAAATCAGCGCCGCCTGCCGCGAAGTGCTCGACAATCACCCGCAGTGAGCGAGCGCGTGAGGGCGCGACGCTCGCGTCGCCCGGCACCCGGTTCAATCGGAAGAGTGGACGGCGAGAACGTCGTCGCCGTTATCGGCATCGGGGTCCGCAGTCCTTGAGCGCGCCACATGCTCGGCCAGCCGAACCCACGATTGCGCCAGTGTCAGCCACATGGCTTTGTCCTGCCGGTCCTGCGCGACCTGTGCCATGGCGACACATTATTCCGCACGCTTTCGATGATCCTGAGGGGTCCCCATCGCACGCTCCCCGGCTGACGCAACACGCGGATATCAGCCGCCAAGTGCGGCGGGGAAACGATCGTCAGGTGGCGGAAACGGGCATGGGCAAGCCATGCAAAATAGCAGTTCTCGATCACTACATGTGCATAGGCAATCGGGAAGCGCCATAAAAAACCTTAAGGATTCAATGTTGACGACATGCATGCCAAGCTTAGCTGCACTGCAACAAAATCGCTTTGTGCAGCGCACCCGGCGTCTTATTTTTGCTAGGAAAATTCCGGCGGCTGTCGAGGAAAGGAACTACCAATGCTTGCATCCATCATCCGCCTCTTCCAGGCTTGGAAGCGTTATGGAGACGCCATGCGGGAGCTTTCTTATCTCAGCGACCGCGAACTGGCCGATATCGGCGTTAACCGCTCGGAGATCCAGCGGCTCGCTTGGCAGCATGCCCACGGCGCCTGAGCGCGCGACGCCTAATATCTGCTTAGGCCACGCCCGCCTTGCGCGGGCGTGGCCTTTTTTGCACCGTCGGCCGTGCATGCTAACGAACTGTCATGCCCGTTCTTGCGCTCACGGACGCCGCTTCGCTCCTGCCGGCACGCGGGGCGCTGATCGGTCTTGATCTCGGCAGCAAGACGATCGGGGTCGCGGTCAGCGACCCGGACCGGCGCCTCGCCGCCCCGGTCGAGACGATTGTCCGCAAACAGTTCAACCTCGATGCCGAGCGCCTGTTCGCGCTGGCCGGCGAGCGGCGCGCCGTAGGCTTCGTGCTTGGGCTGCCGGTCAACATGGACGGCAGCGAAGGCCCGCGCGCGCAATCGACGCGCGCCTTCGCGCGCAATCTCGCGAAACTCACTAAGCTGCCGATCGCGCTGTGGGACGAGCGGCTATCGACGGCGGCGGTGGAGCGCGCGTTGATCGCCGCCGATGCCAGCCGCGCCAAGCGCAAAGCCGTGATCGACCAGCATGCAGCCGCCTATATCCTGCAGGGCGCGCTCGACCGGTTGGCGCGAGACATCCGGGCGCCAGGCTAAGACATCACTCCTCCGGCAGCGCCCGCTGCAAAAGAAGCTCGGCGGTTGGCGCGTCGATGGCGTCGGCCCCGTAAAGCGCGCTGTGCGGCTGGACAAGCCGCGTTTGCACAAACGCCACGACCAAAGCCGGCGGCGCGGTCGCCCGCAGTGCCGCCGCGGCCGCCAGCACTGCGAGCTTGCCGACAGTAACGCGAGCTGTGGCTTCGCTGGCGAACTCGTTCATCGGCGCGAACGGCGCCACGCCGTCGCCGGTCAAATCCGACGCCTCGCGCCCCAATTGCGCAAAAAGGTCGGCGGCTTCCTTGTCGCGCTTGAGCGCGCGCAGCACGTCCAGGCACATGACATTGCCGGAGCCTTCCCAGATCGCATTGACCGGCGCCTCGCGATAGAGCCGCGGCAGCACGCTTTCCTCGACGTAGCCGTTGCCGCCGAGGCATTCCATGGCCTCGTAGATGAAGCTCGGCGCGGTTTTGCAGACCCAATACTTTGCCGCGGGCGTGACCAGCCGCGCGTAGGCCGCCTCATGCGGATCCGTGTCGGCGAGATCGAAGGCACGCGCCAGCCGCATGACCAGCGCCACCGCGCCTTCCACCTCCAGCGCCAGGTCGGCCAGCACCGCGCGCATCATCGGCTGGTCGTACAGGTGCTTTTGGAAAACCGAGCGATAGCGGCAATGATACACGGCTTGCGCCACCGCCATCCGCATGAAGCCGGCCGAAGCGAGCGCGCAATCGAGCCGCGTCAACTGCACCATCTGGATGATGGTGCGCACGCCGGCGCCCTCTCCGCCGACGCGCCAGGCGAACGCCTCGGCGAATTCGATCTCGCTCGAGGCATTGGAACGGTTGCCGAGTTTGTCCTTCAGCCGCTGCAGGTGGAGCGCGTTGACCGAGCCGTCGGGCCGAAAGCGCGGCATGAGAAAACAGGTGAGACCGCCGGGTGCCTGCGCCAAGACCAAAAAGGCGTCGCACATCGGCGCGGAGAGAAACCATTTGTGGCCGGTGATGGTATAGGAATCTCCGGTGGGCGTGGCCACGCTGGAATTGGCGCGCACGTCGGTACCGCCCTGCTTCTCCGTCATGCCCATGCCGAGCGTCATGCCCGATTTTTCCCACCATGGCCGGAAAGCCGGGTCGTAGCTCGTGGTGGCGACTTTCGCGGCGATCTTGGCGAGTAGCGCCGGCTCAGCCGCGAGCGGCGCCAGCGCCGCGCGGGTCATGGTGATCGGGCACAAGTGGCCACTCTCGACTTGCGCCGCCATGTAATAGCGCGCCGCGCGCGCCACTTCCGCCGGCGGCGCGGCGCGCTTGCCGGATGGGGTCCAGGTCAAGGCGTGCAGCCCGGACGCGACGCTTGCCCGCATCAACTCGTGATAGGCCGGGTGGAACTCGACGGTATCGCGGCGAAAGCCCTTCGGGTCAAAGCTGTAAAGCTTCGGCGGGTTCTCGTTGGCGCGCCGCGCCCGCGCGAACATTTCCGCCGTTCCCCATTGCCGACCGAAGGTAGAGAGCGCGGCGGCTTCACCCCCGGCGCCGTTGGCCTCGACGGCCTCGATCAACGGCCGATCACTCCAAAACAGATCGACGTTTTCGTAGGGCGGTGACTGATTGAAAACCTCGTGGGTGTCGAGGCGCAAGGCGGTGGTCATGGCGATACCTCTTTCGGCTTCCCACATCGTAGCACGGTCCAGCCGGCAAATTCCGGTGCATCACTGCCCGGTGCGGCCGCCTACGACCAACAGCGGGCTTGCCGGACCGCTCGGATTGGGCCTATAGGACCGCTTTGATGACGAAACCCCAGCCGCTCACGCGCCACATCGTTTCGATCAATGATCTCACCAATAAGGAGATCGAGACGATTTTCGAGGTCGCACAGGGGTTTTTGAAAGACCTCGCGGACGAAAATGTCCCCTACCGGATCGGGCGCGGCACCAGCATCGCGTCCAAATTCATCCTGGCCAGCCTGTTCTACGAGCCATCGACGCGGACGCGGTTGTCGTTCGAGAGCGCCATGCTGCGGCTCGGCGGCGACAAAATTACCAGTGCCGATCCGGCCACCAGTTCGGCGGCCAAGGGCGAAAGCCTCGCCGACACGATCAAGGTCACTGCCAACTATGCCGACATCATCGTCATCCGCCACCCGCGCAACGGTGCCGCGCGGCTTGCCGCGGAATACTCGCCGATCCCGGTGATCAACGGCGGCGACGGTAGCCACGAGCATCCGACGCAAACCCTCTGCGACCTCTTCACCCTCCGGTCAAAGAACAAAAACCTCAAGAACATGAAGGTTGCGATCTCGGGCGACCTCAAGGGCAGCCGCACCATTCATTCGTTCGTCTATGCACTGGCGCGGTTCGGCGCCATCATCGATCCTTTGCCCGCGCCCGGGATGGAGCTGCCACCGCACGTCGACCGCCGGCTGCGCGAGGAATTTCACTGCCGGATCATCTCCAAGGCGCCCGGACAACCCGACGGCGTCCCGATCGACGCGCTCTATGTCACTGCCGATCAACCGCATCAGCTCTCGCTCTATGCTGAGCCGGAACTCGATTACGGGCTCATTCTGCGGCAGAAGATCGACGCCGTTTACGTCACCCGCTTCCAGAAGGAGCGCTGGACCGGGAAAGAGCAGCCCTATCCGAAGATCGACACCAAATTCCTCGGCGAGCCGAAATACTCCGAGGCCAGCGTCATGCACCCGCTGCCGCGCGTCAACGAGCTCGACGCCTCGTTCGACAGCGATCGCCGTGCCGTTTATTTCCGCCAAGCCGCCTACGGCGTTCCCGTGCGCATGGCGCTGATCTCGCTACTGCTGCACCTGCACAAGAACAAGTCGCTGCACAGATTCGCTAGCGGTTTCGCCCAGCCCGAGCATCCGCTTTATGTGCAACCGATCGGAACGGGCATCCATTGCGCCAACTCAAATTGCATTACTTGCGATCCCGCCGAACGCCAATACGCTGCCAACAAGTTTTACGTCGTGGAAGATAATTCGCCGCAGCGATGCATGCTGCGCTGCCTTTATTGCGAGACCGACATCGAGGCGGATGCCGCTGTGCATTTCGTGGTCGGCGATAGCACGCGGAAAACGTATTCGCCGGATTTGGCCTCGCTGCTTCGGGCGCCGCCCGAAAAGCTCAAACACCTCGTCATCTACGAGAGCGGAGCCGCCGCGCAAGCGGCAGGCTTTCATCCACGCGAGAGCGGGACGAAAGTCCGCGCCGGCTAGAGCAGTCCGAATTTCTATCCTTGGTGACAGGTCCCGGTTTTGGCTTTCGCCTGACCGGGCGGGCAAGTAGGTTGCGGCCATGCTGCATCCGATCAACTGGTCGTCGGCGCTGCCCGCTTACGCCGCGGCCCTCGCTTTCGGCTATCTCTGCGGCTCGATCCCGTTCGGCGTGCTGCTGACCCGGCTCGCCGGCGTTCCCGACGTTCGCGCCATCGGCTCCGGCAATATCGGTGCCACCAACGTGTTGCGCACCGGCCGCAAGGGGCTCGCCGCGGCAACTCTCCTTGGCGACATGCTCAAGGGGACCGTGGCCGTCCTGCTGACGGCCTATGTCCTGGACCATGACTTCGCGATGATTGCGGCGGTCGGCGCATTCCTCGGGCACCTTTTTCCGGTCTGGCTCGGCTTTCGCGGCGGTAAGGGTGTGGCGACTTATATCGGAGTCCTTCTCGGTCTCGCTTGGCCCGCAGCCATCGTATTCTGCGCGATCTGGCTCGCGATCGCCGCGCTGACCCGCTACTCGTCGCTGGCGGCGCTGATCGCCAGCGCCGCCACGCCGGTGTTCCTGTGCTGGTACGACGACGCGCCGGACGCCCAGTTATTTCTGCTGTTGTCGGTGCTGCTATGGATCATGCACCGCGCCAACATCGTGCGACTTTTCCGCGGCATGGAAGGAAAAATCGGAGCCGGTTCAAAGGCCGCAGGCGGCACTTGAACGCTGGTTGCTTCGCAGTCGCGCCTCGCGATGCCGCAGTCGTTTTCGCCCTCCCGGTCGCGTCTTTTAGCGTTATGCTCACGGCCTGATTGCCAGGCCGCGGGGGCGACGTGAACGAAGGTAGCGAGGGCGTCCAACTGACGGACGAGCAACGGATCGACTGGCTGCGGCTGATCCGCAGTCCGAACGTCGGTCCGCGCACCTTTCGCATGCTGGTCAATCATTTCGGCGGCGCGCGGGCGGCGCTCCAGGCGCTGCCTTCACTGGCCCGCCGGGGCGGCGCCAGTGGTGCCGTGGAGATTTGCTCGCGCGCCGACGCCGAACGCGAGCTTGCCGCCACAAAGAAGCTCGGCGTCACCCTGGTGGCGTTGGACGAATCCAACTATCCGCCGCGCCTGCAGATGATCGACGATGCGCCGCCGCTGGTCGCCGTCCGCGGGAATGCGCGCGCGCTGTCGCTGCCGATGGTGGCGATCGTCGGCTCGCGCAACGCTTCGGGTGCGGGGCTGAAATTCACCCAGCGGATCGCGCACGAGCTCGGCGAGGCCGGCCTCGCCATCGTCTCCGGGCTGGCGCGCGGCATCGACGCAGCGGCGCATCGCGCCAGTCTCGAAAGCGGGACCATCGCGGTACTGGCCGGTGGCCAGGACCGGGTCTATCCGGCCGAGCACGCCGATCTGCTCGACGCCATCCTGCCGGCCGGGGCGGCGCTGTCCGAAATGCCGCTCGGGTGGGAGCCGCGCGGCCGCGATTTTCCGCGCCGTAACCGGCTGATTTCCGGGCTGTCGCTGGGTGTCGTCATCGTCGAAGCCGCCAAACGCTCGGGCTCGCTGATCACTGCGCGCTTCGCGCTCGAGCAGGGCCGCGAAGTGTTCGCCGTTCCCGGCTCGCCGCTCGATCCGCGCGCCGAGGGGACCAACGGGCTGATCAAACAAGGGGCGACGCCGGTGACCGAGACCGGCGATATCGTTTCCGTGCTGCGGCCGATCATGGAGCAAAAAGAAATTCCGGCGCGGGAGCCGGAGCTGCAACCGTCGGAAGCCGCTGCCGGCGAGGAGGCCGAACCGGCGCCCGACGAGCGGGCGCGCATCGTTTCACTGCTCGGGCCGTCGCCGATGCAGATCGATGATCTGGTACGCTTGTCGAACAGCTCGCCGGCGGTGGTGCGGATGGTGCTGCTCGAACTGGAAATCGCCGGACGGCTGGAACGCCACGGCGGCAGCTTGGTGTCCCTGGTGTAGCCGCGGGCTGCGCGCTTAGTGTCGCGCGGGCAGCAATCCAAGCCGCTTGCCGATCATGCGATCGACAACGCGCTTGGGCAGATTCCGCGCGAGCCAGTGTTGCAGCGGCGTCGGCGACACGTTGTAGCGCACCCTCGGCTTCGCAGCGGTAAGTGCGTGCAACACCGCTTCGCCGATCTTTTCCGGCGGCAAACCCTTCTCGCCGAGTGCCAGCATGTAGCTTCGCAAGCGCTCCAGCGCCGGAGCATACGGCGTGCCGAGATAGGGCGCTGTGTCGACCTGCTCGGCTTTGCTCCAGATCGGCGTCGCCACGGCGCCGGGCGCAACAACGATGACGTCGATCCCGAACAACAGCAGCTCCCGTCGCAGGCTCTCGGAGAGTCCTTCGAGCGCGAATTTCGAGGCGTTGTAGGGCGCGACGAAGGGATTGCCGATCTGCCCGCCGACCGAACCGATGTTGACGATACGGCCGGGAGGGCCCGTGAGCTTCGGATCGGTGCCGATCAGCGGCGCGAAGGCCTTGGTAGCGATCACCACCCCGATCAGATTGATGTCGATCTGACGCCGGAACTCTTCGGTGGGCAGCTCCAACAGCGGCCCGGCGACGGCCACGCCCGCATTGTTGACAAGGCCGGTCAGCCGCTGGCCGGCAAGCGCACTGCGCACATCGGCTGCCGCCGCCTTCACCGCCGCCTCATCGGTCACGTCGAAGAGTAACGGCACGAAGCGTTCGCCGAACTCCGCCGCGAGACGTTCCGCATCGGAGGTTTTGCGCACGCTGCCGAAAACGCGGAAGCCGTGGGCGATGAGGACTTTGGCCGTGCCCCAGCCGATGCCGCTGGACGTTCCCGTTATCACGACGCTGTGCATGCATGACTCCCGGGCGCATCGATGAACTGACCGGCCCGTTCGCACTCGAACGGTCCATCATACTACGTCGATATTAGTACGCAGGCGAAATACGAGACCGACAGTCCTTCACCGGACTCGTCACAACGGAGGCCTCGTCGGCGGCGGCAGCGAGCGATCCAGGCTTTCAGTCTGAGCCGGCGGCGACGGGGGGCTTTTCCCCGACCCAGCGCTTGGAGATCTGATCGGCCTCAAGCCGCGCCATATCGAGAATGTAAGCGAGAGCCTCGAGATTGTGGCTCTTGGCGAGCCGCGCCAGTTCATCGGCCATCGAGGCAATGTAAAGCGCGGTGTCAGGGGTGTCCGAGGCTTCAGGTTGATGTCCATTTGCGGGAGTCATCGCGTCTTGCCTCTGGACGACTTGCCTCTGGTCACACCGGGCTGTGCCGTGCGGTCCATGTCCTTTCTAGGGGGCATTATAACCTTGACAAAGCAGCCCCGATAAGTAGTATGGGGATAACTGAAGGACAATCCCCAATGGCCCAGCACGCAACGGGTGACTACACGACCGTGACGGTAATCGGCTCACAAGTGCTTGCCCGACCAGATGGGCGCGCAGCGATCCATCTGCAGACAAAAGAAATGGGGTCGATTGCCTTTGAAGTGAGCCAGACCGCAATTGATGCGCTTCGGCGTCAATTGACGATTGCAGAGGGATTTCTCCGAATACCGCCTTCAAAGAATTGAGATTTGACCATGTCTGCGAACCTGCAAAACCCTATCTTCACTGACGAAACCAAGGCGCGCGAGTGGCTGGAGGCACGGGTTTGGCCGAATGGCCCTGTATGCCCGCATTGCGGCTCCACAGACGACGACGTGACCAAGCTGGACGGTAAGGCCCACCGTCCCGGCCTCTACCAGTGCGCGGTTTGCCGCGAGCAATTCACGGTCACGGTCAAGACGGTTTTCGAACGTTCCAAAATCCCGTTGTCGAAATGGCTGGCGGCACTGTTCCTTCTCACGGCCTCAAAGAAGGGCGTATCGGCACATCAAGTGCATCGCTCGCTCGGCATTTCGTACAAGTCGGCATGGTTCATGATGCACCGCTTGCGCGAAGCGCTCCGCACTGGCGGCTTCTCCCCGCTCGGTAGCGGCGGCAAGGTGGTCGAGAGCGATGAAACTTTCATTGGCCGCAAGGTCGGCGTCCGCAAACCAAAATCCGGTTTCGGCCATAAGAACGTCGTGCTGACGCTGGTTGAACGTGGCGGCAAAGCCCGTAGCTTCCATGTCGATAGCACTCGCGCCGCAGACGTAGTGCCCGTTGTGCGCGCCAACGTTGCCCGCGAAGCCAAAGTCGTGACCGATGAAGCGTCGCATTACATGCATCTCGGACGCGACTTCGCCCGCCACGATACGGTCAATCACGGCCTAGACGAATACGCCCGCTACGAGCGCGACAAGGACGGCGCCGAGTATGTGATCCACACAAATACGGTTGAAGGCTACTATTCGATCTTCAAACGC